>ONFR01000047.1 GCA_900317125.1 uncultured Bacteroidales bacterium
GAGGCTGATGGCCACATCAACTACGTGAAGGGTGCTAACATCGCCGGTTTCATGCGTGTTGCCAAGGCTATGGTTGCCCAGGGTATCATCTAATTGATTCCAACTCTATTTAATAGCAGAGCCACCCATGCAGGTGGCTCTGTTTTTTGTGTCATGTTGAAAGGTTGGATGCGGTATTTCTATTTCCTGTTTGCGCTCCCGTACTGCTGATGGTATTTCTTCAATTTCTTTTCCAGAAAGAAGACATCGAATATGTCTGGGTCAATCATGTAGACATCTTTCTTCCCTGCACTGACAAGTACATTCTTGCGTATGCTCTTGCTGGTGGGTCTTTCCCATTGGGCTTTGATGTAATTGATGTCTCTCCACTGTAGTTTGACATTCTTTACCGGTGCCCAGTCTCCGTTCTTTGTCTGTTTGACGCATTGGGATATGATGAGGAGTTGCTCGGTAATGACAATCCTTTCGTGGCGGCTGCGGATGTAGTATATCATTTGATTGACGCATGCCACTGCCATGCCCCCCAAGGCCAATACCATTATCCATGAGGGGGCGTCATTGTTGAAATTGGAGATAGCAACAATGCCGGCCGAGAAAAACAACACATATATCACTGTGCTGATGGTGGATTTGTATATTTTAACTGGTTTTGTGTGCATGAGGAAATGTTTCTTTGTAATAATATCTGTCCTCTAAATAACGCCAATTAGATATGTGTTATTGTTTAATGCCGTATGTTTTAATTCCACCACAACAATAATCAACGTACATAGTCGTTATAAAGAGTGAAAGAAAAATCGAACTATTTTTATTGTATAATATGAAAAGGATTAAATGCTTGATGTTGGCATGCATTGCAGCATTCTTTATGACATTGTTTTCATCGTGCACAGGTGAGAATATCAGGCCATTGGGATATACAGGTGCTCCGCTTGTGATACTGGATACCGATTTGGGTTCGTCGACCGATGACCTTTTCTCCATGCAGATGTTGTATCGCTATCATGATAAGGGGCGTTGCAAACTGTTGGGAGTTGTGGTGGATCGAATGGGTGAAAACAATGCTGAAATAGCCGATGTGATGAACACTTATTTCGGCCACCCCTCTATCCCCATTGGGCTGGAACGCAGCGGTGTTGCCAATCCCCAAGTGTGGATTGACTATTCGGGGCTTCCGGACTATAGGAATGCCGACGGCACAAGGATGTTCGGACGGACGCTGTCCGATTACAGCACGCTGCCCGACGGGTGGAAGCTGTATCGCAAGTTGTTGGCGGAACAACCCGACCATTCGGTGAGTATTGTGTCGACAGGTTTCGTCACGGCTCTGGCCCAGTTGTTGGAGTCGGAAGGCGATGGGTATTCGCCTTTGAATGGCGTGGAACTGGTGCGGCAGAAGGTGAAGTGCGCCTATGTGATGGGCGGTGTGTTTAGTGAAGAGGTGGAAACCGATTATAACTTCATGCAGGCGATAGATTTCAGTCTTAGGTTCTTCCGCCTCTGGCCTAAGGATGTGGATATGGTTTTCTCGCCTGGTGAGGTGGGCGATGCCATTGAATACAAGCCCGAGACAGTCATTGGTGATATATCGTGGACCAATGTCCACCCGATAAAGCAGGTGTATATGAAATGCAACTGCGACACGGGGCAAAAGATGTGGGACCCCCTGGCGGTGATACAGGCTGTGTTGGGCGACGAGCTCTTCAAGCTCTCCGAGAGAGGGGAGGTGCGTCTTACGCCCAATGGCGAGACGATTTTCACTGCCAATTCCCAAGGCAACTGCCGTTATCAGCTGCCGGGCGACAGTGTGTGGAATGTCGATATGCTGTGGCGTATCAGAAAATCTGTGATGATGCTTTAGCCCTTAACATTGGTTGGCGAAGAGCCTCAGGAATGACTATTCCTTGCCAAGGCCGCACATCTTCTCAAACTCTTTGCGAAGTCCGCGGCCTTGCGTCATTTGTTGTGCCACGAACTCGCCGCGGTTGGCTTCCACGGGTTCCCATCCGTCGGGGGTGAGGGCGAGGTCCCAGCCAATGTAGGTCATGGAGGGCATGCGCAGTGCCATGTCCTCGGTGAGGCGTAGCAGTTCGTCCCAACGGGGGATGGATTGCCCCAGGAAAGGCACCTGGCTGTCGGGGTGGGAGGGATGACGCTGGCCGCGTTCGTCGTAGCCGTCGGTGAAGATGACGCCCGTGGTGTCGTCGATGGAGGCGAAGAGGCCGCCTTGCGCCCCGTTGTCAACAAAGCTGCCTTTGCGTCCGGTGCGGATGAAGGAGGTGAAATGACGTATCGTCCCGTTGCGGTGGAAGGTGTTGACGCGGATGGTGTTGACCGAGTCAGTGTTCCATTGAGCCAGTCGCTCGTCCTGCACAATGCGTTGCTCGATAATCCATTCAGGGTGTTGTCCGCTCTCGCTGTGCAGGAGGGTCTCGAGGGTGTGGCGGCATTCAGTCGCGTCGCATGAGACGAGCAGGCGTATGCCCCGTCCGCCACATTGGTTGGTGGGCTTCGCCACCAGCTGACGGATGTCGGCACCGCTGTGCAGGATGGCCGTTATATCGTCCACGGAGGAGAGTCGCCACACCATGCGGTGGTAGAATGGCTTCAGGCATTGATAGGTCAGCCATTTGTTGTGGACGATGCGCTCACCGTTGCGACTGTTCACGCGGCGGCAAATCTTGTTGCGCACGGCATCGGTGAGGTAGGTGCGGCGTTCGGATTCGCTGAGGGCGGCGAAGTGGTAGAGGTCGTACTCCTCGTAGAAGGTGCCGTGGAGCAGCGTCTCGTGGCATTTGTCCACGTTTCCCTGTGCCAGTTGCATGTAATGGCGGTACTTGCCGGGCATCAGTGTCTTGTAGAGTAGGATATAGGGGTGCATAGACCGATTGTTTCGTGGTGCAAAGATACGATGTTTTTTTTGAATAGTAAAATAGTATTTATGGTAACCTCCAATAATCGATAAATCACCTCGGAGAGGTGTGACCCTCAATAACACCCTACAAGCCGTAAGACACAGTGCGGTGATGGTTCGTGCTATTCTTATTCGTCAAAAATGAATCTATATGGTTGCCTTTTGCCATGTAACAACAATAATATGTGTGAATAGGCGTTATAAGTACGTGTTATGAATGGGCATAAGCACGTGGCAGAGGGACTTGCTGAGGGCTATTGCTGTTTTCTGTGTGATGCACCTGTTTAAGAAAATATACCATGAAGAAAGAAGAGAATAGAGAAGAGGAGCGCCAGCGGAGGATGCTGCGCAGGGGGCGGCAATGGAGGGTGTTGCTCCGTATCGGGGCAGGGCTGGTGCTGCTGTTGCTGCTGTTCTCTATTGTGAAGAAAGGATGGATATGGTGTTGTATGCCGCTGTTCGGTTGATAACCGTAGATTGGGCAATGGATTGGATTTAAAATGATGACAAATGATTGAGGAATATGAATAGAAGAATAGAAATAATAAACGGGCCGAATTTGAACTTGACAGGGCAGCGCCAGCCCGAGATTTACGGCACCGTCACCATGGAACAGATGGTGGCAGGCCTCCGCGAGCGTTTCCCGCAGGTGGAAATAGGCTATTACCAAAGCAATGTGGAGGGTGAGATTATCAACCGTCTGCACGAAGTAGGTTTCTCGGCCGACGGCATAGTGCTTAATGCGGGCGGCTACAGCCACACCAGCGTGGCTATCCACGATGCTATTGCCGCCATCACCACTCCCGTCATCGAGGTGCACATCAGCAATATATATGCCCGTGAGGAGTACCGCCGCCATTCCCTCCTTAGCGATGTATGCCGCGGAGTTGTCTGCGGCCTCGGTTTGGAGGGCTACCGCTTTGCTGTCGAGTCATTCC
>ONFR01000021.1 GCA_900317125.1 uncultured Bacteroidales bacterium
TCCACTCGTCGGCGCAGACCACCTGCATGGTGTGCGGTGCGTTGGCGATGGGGTTGTTCTTCTCGTCGTACTTGCCGGTCATCACGTCGTCAATCTCCTTACGGATGGCGATGAGGGCGTCGCAGAAGCGGTCGAGTTCGCTGAGGGGTTCGCTCTCGGTGGGCTCCACCATGAGGGTGTTGTGCACGGGGAATGCCACCGTGGGGGCGTGGAAGCCGTAGTCGTCCAGACGACGGGCGATGTCGCCCACGCTCACCTTCAGGCTGAACTCGCTGAAGTCGACAATCATCTCGTGTCCGCACATGCCGTTCTTGTTGGTGTAGAGAATCTTGTAGTACTTCTGCAAGCGGGCGCGCAGGTAGTTGGCGTTGAGGATAGCGTGCTTGGTGGCTTCGGTCAGGCCGTTGCCGCCCAGCATCAGCAGGTAGCCGTAGCTGATGGGGAACAGCAGGGCGTTGCCGTAAGGTGCACCAGCCATGGCGTTACCCTTCTTGCCGCCCACTTCCACCTGGCTGTGCTTGGGCAGGAAGTCGAGCAGCTTGGCGCTGACGGCAATGGGGCCGACACCGGCACCGCCACCGCCGTGAGGACCTGCGAAGGATTTGTGGAGGTTCAGATGGCACACATCGGCACCCATGCGTCCCGGGCTGGTGAGGCCAATCTGGGCGTTCATGTTGGCACCGTCCATATAGACGAGGCCACCGGCACCGTGGATGATATCCACAATTTCCAGGATGCCCTCTTCGAAAGCACCGTGGGTGGAGGGATAGGTAATCATGATGCAAGCCAGGTTGTCCTTGTACTGCTCAACCTTGGCTTTCAGGTCGTCGATGTCCACATCGCCGCGGTCGTTGCACTTCACCACCACCACCGTCATGCCGGCCTTGGCCGCGCTGGCGGGATTGGTGCCGTGGGCGCTGGCGGGAATCAAGCACACGTTGCGGTTGGCCTGACCCTTGTCGATATGGTAGTTGCGGATAACCGTCAAGCCGCTGTACTCGCCGGCGGCACCCGAATTGGGCTGCAGACTCACGCCTGCAAATCCGGTGACGATAGCCAGCAGGTCTTCCATCTCGTTAATCAGCTCCGTCCAACCTTCGGTCTGGTCGGCGGGAGCGAAGGGGTGCATGCCACCAAACTTGCTCCAGCTCAACGGCAGCATCTCGGCGGCAGCGTTCAGTTTCATGGTGCAGCTGCCCAGCGGAATCATGGCGCGGTTCAGGCTCAGGTCCTTCACCTCCAGTTTCTTCATGTAGCGCATCATCTCGGTCTCGCTGTGATACTTGGAGAAGATGCTGTGGGTCAGATACGGGGTGGTGCGCATCAGGTTGTCGGGCAGCGAGACGATGCTGGTGCAGCAGCTGCCACTGCATTGCAGCAGCTCAGGCTTCTTGCCGGCGGCAGTAGCCAACACGGTGATAATCTCGTTCACATCGTCGCGGCTGGTGGTCTCGTCGATGCTGATGCCGATGCACTCCTCGCAGATATAGCGGAAGTTGATATGATGCTCCAGCGCCACCTTCTTCACCACGTCGGTCTTCACCGGACACTGCAGTGCGAGGGTGTCGAAGAAAGCGCGGTTGTGCTGCTTGTAGCCGTATTTCTCCAGCTCCTTGGCCAACACGGTGGCGATGCTGTGGATGTTGCCGGCGATGTTGCGGATGCCTTCGGGACCATGCCACAGGGCGTAGAAACCGCTCATGATGGCCTGCAGGGCCGAAGCGGTGCAGATGTTCGAGGTAGCCTTGTCCCGCTTGATGTGCTGCTCGCGCATACCCAGCGCCATACGCAGGGCGGGATTGCCCTTCACGTCAATGCTCCAGCCGATGATACGTCCGGGGAAGGCACGCTTGAAGGTGTCGGTGATGGCGAAGAAACCGGCATGGGGACCGCCAAAGCCCATGGGCAGACCAAAACGCTGGTTGCTGCCGAAAGCGCAGTCGGCACCCATCTCACCGGGGGTCTTCACCATGGCCAGGGCCATCAAGTCGGTGGCCATACCCACGAAGATACCCTTCTCGTGGCACTTGGCGATGAACTCGGTGTAGTCCGTCACCTCGCCAAACTGGTTGGGGTTCTGCACCACCACGGCGAAATATTTGGAGGCGTCGAAGTCGAAATCCTTCACCTCGCCCGTCACGATCTCAATGTTGCGGGGAGCGGCATTGGTGCGCATCACGTCGAGGGTCTGCGGCAGGATGCCGTTGTCGACGAAAATCTTGTTCACACCATCCTTCTGAGCCTGGCGGCTGCGGCTGGCGAAGAACATCAGCATGCACTCGCCGCCGGCGGTAGCCTCGTCCAGCAAGCTGGCGTTGGCCATGGGCATGTGGGTCATGTCGGCCACCATGGTCTGATAGGTCATCAAGGCCTCCAGACGGCCCTGGCTGATCTCGGTCTGGTAAGGCGTGTAGGCGGTATACCAACCGGCGTTCTCAAACACATTGCGCTGGATGACCGACGGGGTGATGGTACCATAGTAACCCATACCGATATAGGTCTTATACAGCTTGTTCTTCTGAGCCAGCGAGCGGCAACGGTTCAGGAACTCATACTCATTGATGCCGTCGGCTATGGGCATCGGCTCCTTCAGACGGATGGCGGCAGGCACAGCCTTGTCGATAAGTTCTTCCATCGAACCGACACCGATTTCTTTCAGCATCTTCTGTTCGTCAGCAGGGTTGGAGACACCGTTGTGTCTCGGGGCGAAATTGTTGCTAATCATATTATTAATATTTATTTATAAATTATTAATCGTTATAATTCAATCTACAAAGATACACATTTTGTCCGACATACACAAAATAAATTGAAAAAAGCCCCCTCAGTTAACAAAAAAAAACGGGAAGGTGAAGAAGGGTTGCCAGTGGCAACCCTTCGATAGCGTCAGCGGAGAAGTCAACGCTTGCCGTTGACATGCCGCAAGGCATTTCGATTTTGTCCCTCACAAAATCGACCGATTTCACTTTTTCACTTTGCAAAAAGAAACCCCGCGACCGAAGCCACGGGGTAACCCAAACCGAATCTTGAAAGAACGAATGATTGCTTATGCCTTAGGGCTGAGCGTTCATGTCGGTGATTTCGTTCGGAGTCAGGAAGTAGTCCTGATTGAACAGGCAATCGTGACACTATAATCGGAAATCATTTCACCACCACCACACGGCGGATAGGACTGTTGCCGACAGCCACCAGATACACACCCGTGTGCGGCATGGCAAACTGGCACAAGGCCTCGGCCTTGCCCACACCGCATACATGGCGGCCCACAACGTCGTAGATGTCGATCCTGCTGTTCTCCGCACCAGCCACGCTGATGATCCGACCCTCCAAGGCTGCCACGCTGATGCCGCCATCGGCATCGTCAATTCCTTCAACGCTCTGGAAGGTTGCGGTGTACGTCGCATCTCCGGACACGGTGATCGTGCGCGGATTCGTGGTGGCGTTATCCTGCCAGTGGACGAAACGGTAGCCCGCAAAAGGCCGAGCAGTCAGCACGACCGAAGCACCGGCCTCATATTCTCCGCCGCCCTCCACAACGCCCATCGACGGGTCTGCAGCAATGGCCGTGATGGTATACGTCTGCGGCTGGTCGGCGGCAAAATATGCCGTATAAGTGGCATCGCTGTTGACGATGACCGTCCGCATGGCATCAGTGTTGCCGTCCTGCCACTGCACAAAACGGTAGTGGGGCTCGGGCGTGGCCATGATGGTGACAGCGGTGCCGTGGGGATAGGTGCCGCCACCCGTGGCGGAGCCCATCGTCGGGTCGGCAGAAAGCACCGTGAGGGTATGCGTCTCGACGGTACTCTCGGTGATGGCAAGGTCGTCCAACTGCAGCCAATACACATCCGTGCTGTTGTGGTGACGGAACGCGATATAAATCGTCATGCCAGCGTAGCCTGACAAATCGACGCTGCGCTGGGTGAAGTTCGCCGTGGTGAGGGTGGTCTGGAACACCGGCGTACCGGAGAAATCGACCACCTGGTTGCCAGTGGTGGACACATACACCGAATAGTGCTCGTTGTAATAGTTCTCATCCACACCACCGTCATACCAAGTGAGGGTATAGTCATGCCCCGACGCCAGCTGCACGGGAGGAGTCACCAGCCAGTTATCGGGCGTCAGCACACCGACATCGTTGATATACGATGCCGAGGCCATCGTCTGCACGCCGGTGCGAGGCACCCCCTGCAGCTGCGTCCAGCCGTAGCCGTCGCCGTCGTTGTCTATCATCGTCCAGCAGTCAAGACTCTCGTTGGCTTCGAAACCCATGGTATACGGGAACGAGTTGATGGTGCACCCTATCACAGTAACCACCAGCGTGTCGCGCAGCGTGCTCCCGCCCCAGAGAGCGGACACAATCACGTTGTACGTCCCGGGGACGCTCCATGTCGCCGTGACCGTGGCCCCTGTGGCTGTGGAGGGCGTTGCGCCCGTCAGCGTCCAGTTGTATGTCCCCGAAGGCACACCCGAGGCGGTGAAGGTGGTTGGATTGCCCACAATCGCCGTGGCGGGACCGCTGATGACTATGCTGGGCGTATTGCTGTTGGAGAGGATGGCGCGAATCAACCAGGCGCCGTCCAGCTCGCCACCGCTGGCCGTATACAGGTCGTACCAGTTCGCCCCGTTATCGACAGTCAGCAGACTGTTGTTCGTGTCGCTGTGCAGGTTGCACATCGCGGCGGGATAGGATGCCGTGGAGGTGCTGAAGGTAATCCAAAGGGGCAGCGTGGAGTCGAGTGTCACTGGCGCAGTAAGGTGGATGGTCTTCCACATGCCCAGGTCGGCCGATACATAGGTCTCCACCTGTGTGGCCAGGCATGACGTGCTGGAGGGCAAAGCGCCCTGATAGACGTTAAGGGTATAAGTGGACGCTTCGTGCACATACAGCATCACGTCGGTAAGATAATGGCGGTGGCTGTGCATGGCCGATGGCAGCCGGATGCCCCACGTGAAAGCACTGCCTGTACCCACACTGTTGTAATAGACATTGTCGCCGCAATAGTCCACCGTATCGCCCAGCACCGAGGGACTGCCGCCACTGCCAGTGATGGCCTGTATCATCCAAGAGCCGTTCAACTCGCCGCCCGAAGCGGTGTAAAGCGAATACCATGCGCTGCCGAAGTACACCAGGCTGCTGTTGCTGTCGCCCACATAGTTGCATATTGCAGCGGGATACGTCACCCCCGTGTTGGAGAAGACCACCCACAGCGGCTGCGAGGCATTGATGCTTACAGCCGAGGACAGATGGCAGTTCTGCCAGCTGCTGTCGGCCGAGGAGCCGAAGGTGTAGGTCTGGCTGGCCACCATGTTGGCCGACGCCGTGGTGGTGCCCTGATAGATGTTCAGCGTATAGGTGCCGCCACGGTACACAAACAGCCTGACGTCCGTCAGGGTGCTGTGCCCTGCCAGCGTGGCAGGCATGAAACGCACACCCCACGTCAGCGACCCACCGGCGCCGATGGCACTCACCATGGAGCTGTCGCCACAGTACGACAGGGTGTCTCCCTCCATCACTGGGTCATCTTCCTGCTCGGCGAAAATGCCGCGAATCATGAAACTGTAATCGTAGCCGCTGGGGGTGAACGAGCTGCCCCACAGGGTCGCATCGTCGTTGCCACTGCTGTAGCTCATAGCGGCGGGATAGCTGGCCGAGCTGCTCAGCGTAATCCACAGCGACTGGCTGCCGTCCACCGCCACCGGTGTGTTCAGCGTCAGCACACCCCAATGGTCCTCAAGGTTGGCCGGTGCGTTGAAATTCTGCGTGTAAACCGTTGTTGCGGGTGAAGTGGTGCCGGTGTACACGGTGAGGGTGTAGGCGCCTGCCGAGGCCACATACATCATCACCTTGGTGAGGTCATGCCCGGCTGTCAGCACCGAGGCCGGCAGCCTGATGCCCCAGTACGACGTGCCGTAGCCGGAACCCAGACTCGTGATGCAATGCCTTTTGCAGTAGCCCAGTGTGTCGCCGCTCAAAGGTTCGAAATTGGCCACAAACGAATAGTTGCCGCCGTTGGCCAGGAACGCACGCGGCGTGAACTGATGCTCGTCGTTCCAGCCCGTAAAACGGCATCCCGGCGCCGCCGTGGCATACAGAGCCACCGTGTCGGTATTGGTGCCCGTGAAGGTGCCGCCACCTGTCACCGTTCCGTAACTGGTATTGTTGGAGGTAGCAGTAACGGTGGTCGTGCTGCCAAAACTGCTGTTAGGCTCAATGCCGATAACAGCCACATTCTTCAGGTTGAACGTACTCGACGCGTTGCCGCCGGTGCCGCCCGACGAGGGATTCAGCGAGCCGATGGCATAGTAGCCGTCGCACCAGCCGCCCCAGCCCCAGTTGATGTGGAACTGGCCGCCGTTGTCGTAGCCGTCGCACACAAAACAGTGCCCGCCGGTCGAGTCGCGTCCGCTGTAGAGAATCGGACGGCTGGCATTCAACTCGCTCATCAGCAACGCGCTCCAGTCGGCATTGCTGTAGTCGTCTATCGACACCTGCCGCAGGCTGCTCTTATACTTAAAATAAGTCCGCAAGGCATTCTCCGCCGACGGCTCGAAGGGGTCGCCGTTGGAGTACGCCAAAGCCCCACTGCCGCCATTGGCCGCCACGTCGTAGTTCATCTCCATCGCCACGCCCACATGGTACATCAGGGTCGCCACGGCCGTCCGCTGGGCAGTGGTGCTCGAACTGGTCAACTGCGCCGGCATGCTTGTCCAGGCGTAAGTCGTCGTGCCGAAATTGGCGCTCAGCGTGCCGTAGTAGGAATGGGAGTACGAGTGCGACCCGTGGCCTGTGGCGGGATGGTTCCAGTACTTCATCACCTGCGCCATGGCCGTGGCCACACAGCCTGTCACCGTGCGCTCGCCCAGATAGCTGTTGTAAGGACAAAGATTGTTGTAATACTGCGTCTGGTTCCACGTGGTGGACAGCAACGGCGAGACCGCGGTGTTTTGCGGCGGGTCGTCATAGTTGCCCTCCAGCAAATCCACCCACGCCCCGCTGCCCTCGTCGCGGACGCTTTGCAACCGCCCTGGTCCGAGATTGCGATAGTGGAGAATCTGGCGCTCGTAGTCGTCGAGCCACCCCTTGACATTCGAGGGCATGCCCTCCGTCACGAACGTGCCCGAAGTGCTGTAGCCCAGGATAGGCAGCACACAGTCGTCCGCCGACACGATGACGAACCCCTTGCCGTCGCTGCCAGCAAAGATATAAAAGGCCGTGTAGGGAGTCGTGCCGGTGATGTCCACCAGCTGCAAGTCCTCTACCCCCTTGGCTTTGAGAAACGAGATGGCAGCCGCCTGCGCCTTGGCCTTGTCCACAGGCGCCGCCGACACAAAGGTGCCGACCGTCAGGACAGCTGCAATCAACAATAGTGATAATGCTTTCTTCATGATGATAGATATTTAGTGATTAGTATAATGATTATCAACTTACTATTCCAAACAAAGAGGGTCCACAGCAACCCGGCACCGACACACTGTCCGACCCCACGTTTCAAAATGCAAAGATACGACTATTTTTTCATTCCGCAACACGAAAAGACGTATTGCCAGTGGCAATGCGTCGATAGCGACAGCGGAGAAGTCTACGCCACACCGCCCGCATGCCGCAAGGCATTCCGATTTTGTCCCTCACAAAATCGGGTTTTCGGTTTCCTTATGACCGGTTTGGGTTTATAGCACTAAGTCCCTTCAATATGGCATCGTTTAACTATTGTTATCCATTCGTTATCCGTTGCTGTTTCCTGTAACGATGCGGTATCTATGCTGTAACGATGCTATGTCGAACGACCCTAGTGTTTGCCCGTTACGCAAAACATGTCGAGAGGGTGTAACTCTCTTTTCCGTAAGGGGGCTTTTTCATTAGGTGAAGAAGCGTTTGCCGAGGCGGTCAGCACGCCGTTCGGCCCAGAAGTCGTCGTGGCGGTGGCGTGCCTTGGGGCTGAGGCCGAGGGCTTGGCTGATGAGGCTGGGCAGCCCTATCACGGGCAGGTAGAGCCATCCCCACAACTGGCTGTCGACGGTGTGTCCATATTCGTGTCTCGCCATTTCGTCGCCGCCGTGACATTCCCACCGCTCGCATTCCTCCCCGGCCCGACGGGGTAACCACATCTGCACGAAACACCCCAACGACAATCCCGCCGTGGTGTGGGGCTGGCGATGGCGACCGGCCACGAAGGTGACACCATGCACGGTCACCACCCGTTTCGCCCGTCCCAGGGCCACACGCCACTGGGCAAAGAGGTAGCCGATGGCGGTCTGCGGCAGTTCCCAGACGTAGCGGGTGAATGCCTGCAGGAGGCCGTGCAGGCTGTGGCTGTCGAACCGGTACCGTCCGGCAAACAACTGTATGGACAGCCGTGGCCGCACCGCCATGGCGACGGCGGTGGAGAGGATCATCAGTCCTTTGCCTCCCACAAACAGCCATGCGGGCACACTCCACCAGCCTTGGCTATCCAACAGCCACAACGCCGCGACCCATGGCACGGCCACCGTCACGGCGGCAACTGCCACGGTGAGGAACCTCATTATTAATAAATTGAAAGGTGAAAAGTGAAAAGTGAAATTATTGCTTGAAGGCATGATAAAGTGAAAATTGAAAAGTGAAAAGTGAAATTATTGATTGAGGTGGGTTTAATAAATGTCGCGTCCCTATCGGGACGCCGTTATCTGATGTATGATTGTCACGGCACTGCGCCTTCGGCTTGTACCGTGTTAATCATGTCTCACCCCTCAGGGGTGATTTATAGCCCCCCCTTTTTTTTTAATTCTCAATTCTCAACTCTCAATTCTCAACTCTCAGAACGTGTAGCTCAGGCCGAGGGTGAGGAGTTTGGCGGTGTGGGCGTGGAGGCCGATGTCGAGGGAGGAGACGGTCTCGCTGTATTCGGGCGTGAGGGTCTTGGTGGAGTTGTAGGGGTCGACGCGGTAGGTGCGGTTGTGGCGGACGGTGCTGCGGGTGTAGCAGAGGGAGAGCAGGTCGATGTAGCCATCGATGCCGAAACGGTCGGTGAGGCGGTAGGTGACCACCGGCACAAGCCTCACGTCCAGCTGGCCGAGGGTGTAGGGGGTCTTGAAGAGGATGGGACCTTTGGTGCGGGGGTCGTATTGGGTCTGCTTGGTGTCGCCCCACCCAAGGCTGTAGACAGCGTTGAGTTCCACGGCCACGGCGAAGGGACCGAGGTCAAGACAGCGTTGCCGCACGAAGAGTCCTGCTCCGGCGGTCATCAGGGTGCGGTCGGTCATCTCCAAGGTCTTCCACTCTTCGACATCGTGATCGTAGTAGCCGTCGGTGTAGGTGTACTTCTGGTTGGAGAGGAGGAGAGTGATGCCTGCCTGGAGGGAGGGTGTGAAGGTGTATCCCACTCGGGGTTCGAAGCGCAGTGCCATGCCTTCGGGCTTGGTGGCGTCGAACCCTTGGTCGCGTGTGTGGCGGGAGAGGTTGAAGTCGAGGTTGCCCGAGACGAACCACTGTGCGGCGGCTGGCAGCACAGGCAGCAAGAGGAGCACCAAAAGGATGTACTTTTTCATCTACCTTGCAGAGTGGTGAAGCCGTGCAGGCGGGAGGCCTGGCACGGCGGGTTGGTTTAACGCTTGATGGATTTGAGCGGATAGGTGGGATGGAGCTTGAGTCCGGGCACATATTCCATGATGCCGGCCACTTTCTCCTGGTCGGTGTACTGCCAGAGGGTGTAGCGGGTGTCGGGGAAACGGAGGCCGTTGCTGACGATGACCACATGGTAGGAGGCGTAGCGCTCGAGGCTGAAATACTTGAGGTAGGCCTGCTGGCTGACCATGATGAAGGGCTTGACGCCGTAGGCTTGCTCGAGGAGCTGCAGCAGCATGTCGAGACGTTTGACGTTGATGTCGTAGGGGCTGTCGGGCACCACGTACACCACCGGGGGGAGGTCCATGTGGTAGCCTTGCACAGCGGCCTGGAAGTTGTCGAACTGGCCTTGTGCTGAGAAGTGACGGTCGTAGCGGAGCACGGCGCCCACGGGCAGTCCCACCTTGTGGGCCTGGGCGAGATTGAAGCCGCAACGGCTGTCGGTGACGGCGGCACCTTCGGTGGCCATGACGTAGACAAACTCGAGGGTGTTGGACTCGTTGACGGTGGGCCAGTCGACGGTGTTCTGGTTTTGGGACACGAGGATGCCCAGGGGTGCCGTGGTCTGAGCTGTGGCGACGAAGGGCATGGCCATGAGGAGGGCGAGCAGGGCGGCGTAGCACCGTGAATGTGTATTGCTGTTGTTCATCTTGATGGGTGTTTTTATGCGGCGGGGGTGAACCCCGACGGGTGTATTAATTTTTTTGCAAAGATACATGTTTTTTTTCAATCGTGGGGTGTTGAGGGGTCAATTATTTCTGGCCGTCGGCACCAATCATGCGCTCGTAGTCTGATTCACTGATGATTGGTACACCGAGTTTCTCGGCTTTCTTGCGTTTCTCGGGGCCCATGTTGTCGCCAGCGAGGAGGTAGGAGGTCTTGCCGCTGATGCTGCCGGAGGCCTTGCCTCCGTGCTGCTGGATGGAGGCCTTGATCTCGTCGCGCGAGAAGTGCTGGAACACGCCGCTCACTACGATGGTGAGCCCTTGCAGCTGGTTGCCCACACGGTTGTCGACGGCCTGCATTTGCAGTCCGGCGGCGCGCAGCCGCTCGACGATGAGACGGTGTGCGGGGTTGTTGAAGTAGTCGAACACGGCCACGGCGGTCACTTCGCCCACATCCTCGACGGCGGCGAGGTCGGTCACGGTGGCGGCCATGAGGGCGTCGATGTTGCCGAAATGGAGCGCCAGCTTACGGGCGCCCACCTCGCCGACATAGCGTATGCCCAGGGCGAAAAGGACCCGCTCGAAGGGAACGGCCTTCGACACGTCGAGGGCTTTGAGGATGTTGTCGGCCCCTTTCTCCTGGATGGAGGATGCCGTCCCCTCGCCAAGGCCGACTAGACTTTGGCGGGTGAGGCTGTAGATGTCGGCCACGTTGCGCACCAGTCCGGCGTCGTAGAGCAGGCGGAGGCGTTCGGAGCCGAGGCTGTCGATGTCCATGGCGCGACGGCTGACGAAATGCTCGAGATGGCCGAGGATTTGGGGCAGACAGCCGTCCTGGTTGGGGCAGTAGTGCCCTGCCTCGCCTTCAGGACGCACAAGGGTGGTGCCGCACACGGGGCACACGGTGGCATACTGCACCGGCGTGGCACCGGCGGGACGTTTGTCGAGGTCCACGCCCACAATCTTGGGGATGATTTCGCCACCCTTCTCCACCAGCAGGCTGTCGCCGTGGTGGATGCCGAGTTTGGCGATGAAGTCGGCATTGTTGAGGGTGGCGCGGCGGACGGTGGTGCCGCCCAGCCACACGGGCTGCAGGTTGGCCACGGGGGTGACGATGCCGGTGCGTCCCACCTGATAGCTGACATCGATGAGGGGGGTGCTGACCCGCTCGGCCTTGAACTTGTAGGCGATGGCCCAGCGGGGTGATTTGGCGGTGGTGCCGAGGCGGTCCCAAAGGGAGGTTTGGTTGACTTTGATGACCACACCGTCGATGCCAAAGGGGAGGTTCCACCGCTCGCGGTCCCAATGGTCGATAAAGTCCTTGATGTCGTGGATGGTGGCGCACTCTTTGATATAAGGCTGCACCTTGAAACCCATCTGTCCGGCCGTGGCGAGACGGGCGGAGTGGGTGGCGTATTGCGGCAGCGCGCCCTCGGGGGCGTCGGGCGGGAGCATCATGAAGTACATGCAGAACATGAGTTTTCGCTTGGCGCACTCGGCGGAGTCCTGCAGCTTGAGCGAGCCGCTGGCAGCGTTGCGGGGGTTGGCAAAAGGCTGCTCGCCGACGGCCTCGCGCTGGCGGTTCATGGCCTCGAAGGCGTCGAAGGGATATACCACTTCGCCCCGGGCCTCGAAGTCGTCTGGCCACTCACCCTGCAGGCGCAAAGGGATGGTGGCGATGGTGCGGGCGTTGGCGGTGATGTCGTCGCCCACAGCACCG
Organism: uncultured Bacteroidales bacterium; assembly: GCA_900317125.1. Taxonomy (GTDB): domain Bacteria; phylum Bacteroidota; class Bacteroidia; order Bacteroidales; family P3; genus Colimorpha. Next base: position 11,990 of record ONFR01000021.1, read on the forward strand.
TTGCCGCGGGTGACGGCCTGCACCAGCTGTCCGCGACGGTAGGTTAGGCCGATGGCCACGCCGTCGTATTTTAGCTCGCAGGTGTAGGAGAAGGGAATGCCGTCCAAGAGCTTGCGTGTGCGCGACTCGAATTCCTCAATCTCCTCGATGCTGTAGGTGTTTCCCAGCGAGAGCATGGGGAAACGATGGGTCACCTGGCGGAAGGTCTTGTTCACCTCGCCGCCCACACGGCGTGCAGGCGAGGTGGGGAGCGACAGCTCGGGATACTGATGCTCCAGGTCCACCAGCTCGCGCAGCAGCGCATCGAACTCGTAATCGCTCACCAGCGAGCGGTCGTTCATGTAATACTCGTGGTTGTAGTGGTCCAGCAGCCGTGTCAATTCGGCCACACGCTGGCGTGCGCTTTCGGGGGCGGGGGTGGAGAACAGGTCCATGATGGGAATTGAGAATTGAGAATTGAGAATTGAGAATTGAGAACTTCTTGAATTGAGAATTGAGAATTGGGAACTTCTTGAATTGAGAATTGAGAATTGGGAACTTCTTGAATTGAGAATTGGGGGTCAGTTGCGGAGGTCGAAGGTTCCGGTGAAGTTGAGCGACACGGGGCCGATGAGGCGTACATGGGTGTAGACCCCTTGGTGGAGGCGGTAGTCGACGCTGAACTCGCCGCCACGGGTGGAGAGGCGTTTGCAGCCGGTGACGATGGCGCAAGCTGTGACGCCTGTGCCGCAAGCCCAGGTCTCGTCCTCCACACCGCGCTCGTAGGTGCGCACCATGAGCCGTCCGTCCGGCAGGGGCTGGACAAAATTGACGTTGGCGCCCTCGGGACCGAGTTGCGGCAGGTGGCGCAGGCGTCTCCCCTCCCCTGCCACATCGTAATGCGCGAGGTCGTCGACCCGCTGGACATAATGCGGCACACCGGTGTTGAGGAGCCATCCGTCCAAGCAGCGTTGCACACCACTGTCGGCAACGTCCTTCATCCCAAGGTCTACGATGCCTGTGGCCGATGTGTCGTCCCACGCCAGCACCAAGGCGTCGTGGGGGCCGTCGTCGGCCAGGAAACGGAGCGTGGGACCTTGGTCGGTGCTTCGCGACAGTCCCAGTCGATGGGCGAAAGCGGCGATGCAGCGTCCACCGTTTCCGCACATGTCGGCGGGAAGGCCGTCGGAATTGTAGTAGCGCATGACGAAGTCGTAGCCCTCCCTGGGTGCGCCGAGCATCAACAGTCCGTCGGCACCCACGCCGCGACGACGATGGCACATCCGCGCAATCTGTCCGGGAGTGAGGGAGAAAGTTCCGGCACGGTTGTCGATGACGACAAAATCGTTGCCGGCACCGTCGTATTTGCTAAACGGGATTGTCATTGGGTTGGGTATTAGGCTGCACATTGCTGCGGGCAAGCTCGTCCGACGCCCTGACGAGACGGCGGCTGCTGAGCAGCACAAGCAGCGAGCAGTAGATGATGGAACAGAATATGACAGAATAGGTGATATGCTTGATGGTCTCGGCTCCGGGCACGACAGTGTAGCCGGCTGCGAGGTTCACCTGCTCGGGCATGGAGGCCAGGACGGCGGAGACCAACCCCTTGGGTATCATCATGGAGACGGTGAGGCGGTCGTCAGGGGTGTTGCGACGGCCCACAACGGCGATGAGGGCAAAACGCACCACGAAGAGGGCGGCGGCGATAATGGCGCCGTAAGCCAGAGCCTCCAGATTGGTGAAGGGGATGCAGATGCCGATATAGACAAAGAAATAGGTCTTGAGGATGAAGACAAACTCCTTGAAGAAACTCTTCTCGTTCTCTTCGAGGGGAGTCATGTCGTTGAGGTGAAGTTTCTTGAGGAAGGACATCTCGAAATATTCGGGGTTGCCTAGCACAAGGCCGAAAGAGAGGGTGGCGATGGCTCCGCTATAGCCCAGCGACTCGGCCACACCATAGATGACGAAGACAAAGGCCGGGGTGAGGAACATGGAGTTCTGCAGCTTGCGTATGCGGTCCATGAACGACGACCAAACGATGCCGCCGACGATGCCGATGCCCAAAGCCATGAGGATGGAGGCGAAAACACGTCCCAGCATTGAGCCGATGTTGATGTCGCCCAGCTTGTAGCCCTCGATGAAGGCGAGAGAGATGACGATGCAGAGCACGCCCGAGATGGCGGACTCGAGGGTAAGGGTGACACGGGTCTTGTCGCTGACACGCATACGGCGCACAAGGGGGATGACGATGGCGGCAGCAGTGCCCGCCACCATGGCACCCAGCATCATACTGGCCTGCAGCTCGAGCTCGACAAGGAAATAGGCTATCAGGGTCACCGTGGCCATCGCGACGACGAAGGAGACGAAGGTGACCTGCACCACGCCGGTCCAATAGCGCCGTATCATGTCAATCCGCATGTCGATACCGCTGTCGAAGAGGATGAAGAGCAGGGTGAGCGACGCCAGGACGGGTCCGATGTCGCTGAGGTCGGCAGGAGTAACCCATCCGGCCACAGGTCCCACCAGGATGCCGATGACCATCAGCAGCAGCACGTCGGGAATACGGCGGCGGCTGAACCACGCATTGAACAGGTGGGCGCAGAAGATCAGGACTCCGAGGAAGATGAATGTCATAGGCTATTCCGTTTCTTGTTCTCAATTATCAACACGAACCATCATCCAATAAGCATCATTGCAAATCCCTATTCGCTTTCAATTCGTGTCAGTTTGTTATATTGTGTTTCTACTATTATATTTTGCCCCTGGTGGTTCGACGGAATCGCCGTCAATAATCCACTTCGGGGAACAGTTTTCGGAACTCGGCAAGCGTGGGGTTGGCGGCGTGCATGACGTCGTATTTGTCGCGGGGATGATAGATTATCGCCTCGCGCTCTTCATACTCCACCAGGACAGAGCAGTTGAGCAATGGCCGCTGGGCCAGACTGCGGAGGATTTCAAGCATCTGGATAAGGTGGGGCTTGATTTCGCTCTCGAGGAACGAATTGTTGACGACGATGACAAAATGCTCGTCGCCGTCCATACGCAGTTCGCGTTCCTTGAGGATGCCGACCAGCTTGGGGTGTTCCTCCTTCATCCGGTCGAGCATTTCCTGCCAGAGGGGCTTGAGTTCCTCGAGGGTGAGCGGCGGAAGGTGCTCGGCATGTGGTTTGAGCGATGCGAGGTCGGCAGAGGTGACTGCGGAGGTCTTGACGCTGATGCCGGACACACGCCGCACACGTCCCACACCACGAGGAGCTGCAGCAGCTCCGCCGTCCGTTGGCACGCTATTGTTTGGTTCCGGCGGAATGCCAATGTTTGATTCCGGCGGCACGCCGGTGATTGGCTCCGGCGGCACGCTATTGTTTGACTCTGGCGTCACGCCAGTGATTGGGGACTGGCCGCCCGAGGGAGAAGAAGCAGACACAGGCGCCTCGGAAGAGACGTCTTTTTTTGTTGTCTCCGGCGACACGCCGGAATCGTGCTCCGCCCGAGGCGACCTTGCAATCTATGATGGAACAGGAGCGGAAGCAGCGTTCTGAGCAGCCACGCATGATGTAGCCAGTTTCATGAGAGCCACCTCAATAAAAAGGCGTTTGTTGCCAGCATCCTTATAGCGGTATTCGTAGTCGCTCGAAATGTCGAGCCAGCGCAGCAGCAAGGGTAGCCCACAGGCGGCGGCCTGCTGCCCAAAGCGGGCGCGTTGTGCCTCGCTGCCCTCCAGCAGCTTGAGGGTGGCGGGGTCGATGCTCACCATCAGGTTGCGCAGATGCTCGCTCAATCCTGTGATGAAATGCTGCCCATCGTACCCCTTGTCTATCACCTCCTGGTAGCACAGGAGGGTGTTGGCGAGATCACCCGCACGGAAATAATCCACCAGACGGAAATAGTAGTCGGCATCGAGCAGGTTGAGGTTCTCGTTGCAGAGCTGGCGGGTGAGGTTGCCACGGGTGAAAGAGACCAGCTGGTCGAAGATGGAGAGCGCGTCGCGCAGACCTCCTTCGGCCTTGCGGGCGATGATGTGCAGCGACTCCTCCTCGTAGTGCACTCCCTCCTTCTCGGCGATACCCTTGAGGTAAGCCACGATGTCCTCCGACTGTATGCGTTTGAAGTCGAACACCTGACAGCGGGACAGGATGGTGGGGATAATCTTGTGTTTCTCGGTGGTGGCGAGGATGAACTTGGCATAGGCGGGAGGCTCCTCGAGTGTCTTGAGGAAGGCATTGAAAGCCGAGGGCGACAGCATGTGGACCTCGTCGATGATATAGACTTTGTAGCGGCCTGTCTGGGGCGGGATGCCCACCTGGCGCACCAACTCGCGAATATCGTCCACACTGTTGTGCGAGGCGGCATCGAGCTCGAAGATGTTCATCGAGCCTCCTTCGGCAAAGCTGCGACAGCTCTCGCACTGGCCGCAGGCCTCGGTGTCGGGGGTGAGGTTGGTGCAGTTGATGGTCTTGGCCAAAATACGGGCGCAGGTGGTCTTTCCCACACCGCGCGGACCGCAGAAGAGAAACGCTTGCGCCAACTGCCCTGTGCGGATGGCATTCTTGAGCGTAGTGGTGATATGCTGCTGCCCGACAACACTGTCGAACGTGGACGGACGGTATTTACGCGCTGATACTATGAAATTTTCCATACAATTAAATACACTAATGCGATGCAAAAATACGAATTTTTTTTCAAATAGCCGAAAAATAAAACAAAACAGGCAAAAGCCACACAATGTCTCCGGCGACACATCGGTGTAGCTCCAGTGTAACTCCAGTGAAGCTTCGCTCACGGGGGTGTCCCAAAGGGGACTGTACCAATTCTTCTATGCTGTGACGTAGCGACCGATTTGGTATAGAGAAAAAGAGACTCCCGCAGAGGACTATTCCCTCTATTTTTCATAATGAATCTTAAAAATATTTTGCAGTATTAAGATTATTTTGTACTTTTGTAAAGTGAACCTAAAGATTAATACGCATGAGAAACACTTATAAACTATTCAGAGAGAGCGTAAAGGAGATAACGCACTACTATCTGCTGCTGGTTGAGGAAACAAAGTCGCAGCGGCTGGTTGGCAGCACCAACGAGTGGGTGCTGGACAATTTCTACATGATTAGCGAGCAGGAGAAAGTGCTGAAGGTGGATTTGCGGAGCAAGGAGTTCCGCAAACTGGAGGGGAAACGGATGGAGCGGCTGAAAGATATGCTACAGGGTTATCTGCAGAGCTGCCACTATCAGATTGACAAGGGACTGCTGTTCCACTACATGACGCAGTACCAAACGAAGAACAACGATTACCTGACCTATCCCGAGGTGTGCGCCCTGCTGCCGTTGGTGAAGACCATGCTGATAAAGGAACTGGCGGACTTGTGCCATGAGATGGAGGAGCGCCATGCGTACCATTATTCGTTGACAGACAAGTCGCAGGCCGACATGGAGCAGCTCAACGAGGCTTCACGCGAGAACCTGTTGATGATGAACATCTTCAACTCTATCAAGAAGATGACCAAGCTGCCCATCGAAGAGTTGCTGGACAGTGTGAGTTTCTCGGAGAAGATGCTGAAGGAAGAAAAGGCCGACATGTACGACCAGATGTACGACCGCACAAAGGACGATTACCGCGCCAAGATAGTGCGGCTGTGCAAGAAACGCCGGATGAAGGAGTTCGACCTTGTGAAGGCGCTGGTGGCCGAAGCCGACGAAAAGGGCGAGCATGTGGGTTGGCAGCTCTTCCCGCCCAAAAAGTGGAACGTACGCGCACATCTTTATGTATGGATTGTGGTACTGCTGACGCTGGCGCTGAGCCTGCTGTTTGCCTGCTGGGCGACCTGGAGTCATGGTTTCACTTTCGGGACGGCTGTGCTCACACTGCTGATGTGGGTGCCGATGAGCCAGGTGGTGATCGACTTGTTCAACCAACTGCTCTACCGTATACACAAGCCCCAGAACACATTCAAGATTAAGTTCAAGGATGGACTGATACCCGAAGAGTATGCCACGATGGTCATCATGCCCACCATCCTGAAGAATAAAGCCAAGACCGAGGAACTGCTGGAGCAGTTGGAGGTATACTATCTCTCCAACATCAACCGCGCCAGCGAGGGCCAACGGCTTGAAAGCCGTCCGCAGAACCTTTACTACACCCTGATAGGCGATGCCGCAGCGGGTCCCAACGAAGATATGCCTTGGGACGACGAGGTGGTGGAAGCCGGTCTCAATAAAGTGAAGGAGCTGAACGAGAAATACGGCTCGCATATCTTCAACTTCGTATACCGCCGCCGTGCTTGGAGCGACGGCGAGAACTGCTGGCTGGGACATGAGCGCAAACGCGGTGCCATCCTGCATTTCAACGACCTGGTGCTGGGCCAGACCACTGATGCCGAGAAGGCCAAACGTTTCCGCTGCGAGACCATCAGCGAGTGGATGAAAGGTCCTGTGCCATCCATCCAGTTTATCATCACCCTCGACACCGACACCGAGCTGGTGCTCTATTCTGCCCAAAAGCTGATAGGCTCAATGGCCCACCCGCTGAACCGCGCCCGCCTGAGCGACGACGGCCGCCGTGTGAACGCTGGATACGGCATCATGCAGCCGAGAGTGAATGTAGACGTTGAGGTGACGAACAAAAGCCGCTACGCACAGCTGTTCGCCGGACTCGGCGGCCTGGATGTCTACACAACGGCATCGTTCGAGCTGTATCAGGACATTTTCAACGAGGGTTCATTCTGCGGAAAGGGTATCTACGACTTGAAGGTATTCCAAAAGGTGCTGAAAGGCACGTTCCCCGAAAACCTGATTCTGAGCCACGACCTGATCGAGGGATGCCACATCCGCTGCGGATTAATCAACGACCTCGAGCTGTTCGACGACAACCCCTCCAACTATATCGACGACGCCAAACGCCACCACCGCTGGACACGTGGCGACTGGCAGATTATCGGCTGGCTGCGCAACAAGGTTCACAACGAGCGCGGCGAGGAGGTAAAGAACCAGGTGAACACCATCGGACGGTGGAAGATATTCGACAACCTTCGCCGGTCGATGCTGTGCCTGGCCCTGATGGTTGTGCTGCTGATAGGATTCAGCGGCATCACTTCGGTGCATGCGGCCTGGTATCTGCTGGTGGCACTGGTGGCTGTGGCAAGCCCCATCGTCTTCTTCATCCTTGGACAGATCACCAAGTTGCCCAATTTCGGCAAACGCTACCACTATTATGCCACACTGATGCGTGGCTTCACCGTTATCCTGTACCGTTCTCTGGTGCAGTTCTCGCTGCTCCCCAAGGAGGCTTGGATGTACACCGATGCGGCAGTGCGCGCATGCTACCGGATGTGGTTCTCGCACAAGAATCTGCTGAACTGGATTACCAGCGACGAAGCGGCCAAGAGCACCAAAGGCACCTTGGGCGACTATATCAATAAATTCTGGTTCAACTATGTCGCTTCGGCTGTTGTCATCCTGCTCTTCATGCTCAGCACCGGCACGGTTATCGACTTCCTGGCCATGCTCTTCTGTGTGCTGACTTGGTGCGGTGCTCCCTTCCTGATGTTCTGGCTGGGCAAGAAATTCCCGCAGAACAAGCAGTCTCTCTCCGAGAAGGAGACCGACGAGATTCGCCAGCTGGCCAAGGACACCTGGAATTTCTTCGACAGCCTGATGACCGAAGAGAACAACTGGCTGATGCCCGACAACTACCAACTGAACCGTGAGGTGAAAACCGACTACAAGACTTCACCCACCAATATCGGCTACTCGATGACGGCCATCATCAGCGCATCCGAACTGGGCTTCATCACCCAAAAGGAGGCTGTGGAACGCCTGGGACATGTCATCGACACCGTCACCCGTTTGGAGAAATGGAACGGACACCTGTTCAACTGGTACCATGTGAAGAAACTGAACGCACTGCCCAATTACTTTATATCCACCTGCGACAGCGGCAACTTTGTCGCCTGCCTGTATGTGGTGAAGGGATTCCTGGCAAGCATGCAGGATGCGTTGAACCAGAAAGACGACGGCAACAATCTGCTGCTGAAATCACAGGTATCGTCGCTAGCCTCGAAGGTGCAGCGCTTGATTGACCAGACCGATTTCTCGAAGCTCTACAACCCCGACCTGGATGTGTTCAGCATCGGCTACGACTACAGCAGCTACCGCCTCCTCCCCTATCATTACAACAACTTCGCCTCCGAGGCCCGCCTGACCAGCTTCCTCACCATCGCACAAGGCGACGCTCCTTACAAGCACTGGTTCTGTCTCGACAAAACGCTGGTGCAGTATAAGGGCTACAAGGGGGTGGCCTCTTGGTACGGCACATTGTTCGAATACTTCATGCCGCTCATCTTCCTCCCCACCTTCAAACACACGTTGATGGACGAAACCTACAGCTTCGCCATCCGCGCCCAGAAGGCTTTCTCACACCAGGTGAAACGGGGCAAGGAAGAGCTGCCATGGGGTATTTCGGAGACCGCCTACAACGAGCTCGACGACGCTCAGAACTACAAGTACCACGCCTTCGGTGTGCCATACCTCAAGTTCCAGAACACCACACCCGACCGTATCGTGTTGTCGCCCTACAGCTCGTTGATGACCATCGGAATCGACGACAAGAGCGTCTACGAAAACCTGCAAAGGTTCAAAGCGCTGGGCATGTACTCACAACCGCATAGGATTGAGGGTGCACTCGGCAGCTTCGGTCTCTTCGAGAGCTACGACGAAGAAGACCATGTGGCCGTACAAGCCCATTATGCCCACCACCAGGGCATGATTCTGGCCAGCTTGACCAACTATCTGGCCGACCACTGCCTGCAACGCTACTTCATGCACGAACCCACCATGCGTTCCATGGAGACCCTGCTGAAAGAGAAGGCACAGGTGAAACCCTATATCGACCTCAAGGTGACACAATATAAACGTTACCAGTACTCGAAGGTGCAAACCGAGAGCGACGCTCGCGACTACGACACCATCTCCAACGTGCCTGAAATCGGTGTCATCAGCAACGGCCAATATACTGTGCTGCTGAATGACCGCGGCTCGGGATTCTCGCGCTACCGCAATATCATGCTGAACCGCTACCGCAAAATCAGCGCCGACCACTACGGCACCTACCTCTTTATCCGCAATCTGCGGAACGACAAGCTTTGGTCTGCCACCTACTCTCCCCTCGATGTCATGCCCGAGAACTACCACGTCAGCTTCGCCAGCGACAAGATTAGCTACATCCGCATCGACGACGGCATCGAGACCAAGACCGAGGTGACCGTGCTGAAAGACCGCTCCGCCGAGATTCGCCGATTCACCTTCACCAACAACACCGAGAACGATATCGACCTCGAAATCACCAGCTACGGCGAGGTGGTACTGGCCCAAGGTGTTGAGGACGAGAACCACCGCGTGTTCAACGGCATGAAGATCCACAGCGAATACGACAGCGAACACGAGTCACTTATCTTCACCCGTCCCGCCACCAACGAGAGCCAGCACTTCATGATTCACAAGCTATGGACCATCGAGAACGCCGACGAAGAGGAGAAGACCGACTGGTCGTCGCTGGTGGAATACGAGACCTCACGTCTCAAATTCCTTGGCCGCGGCGGAAGCCTGCGCCACGCCGACATCATCGAGAACCACCGCACCCTCACCGGCACCGTTGGTACCACCCTCGACCCCATCATGAGCATGCGCCGCCGCATACACCTCCCTGCCGGCAAGGAATGCCACGCCTTCATCATCACCGGCTTTGCCAAGGCACGCGAGCAACTGCTTCAACTCACCGAACAATACCAAAGCCCTGTCGACATCGAACATGCCTTCAAGACCTCTTCGGTATTCAACAACATGCGCAACAGCATGTCGCTGCTCAAAGGTGCCCAGATGAGGCTCTACAACAATATCTCCAAATACATGGCCCAGACAGCCACTTTAGGCAACAACAGGCAGGAGATACTAAAGCAAAACACCATGTCGCAGAGCAACCTGTGGCGTTTCGGCATCAGTGGCGACCTCGCCATCCTGTTGCTGGAAATCGACCGTGCGGAGCGCTCCGGATTCGCCAAAGAGCTGCTGCGTGCCTTCGAATACTTCAAGGTCCACGGCCTGCTGCTCGACTTGGTCATCATCAACGACGTGAAGGTGAACGACAGCGCCAACGGTGGATGCAAGGACCGCGACGGTCTCACCCACTTCATCCGCAACATGGCCAACACTGAGCACCTGTGGGCTTCGCACCAGGAGGCGGGTCACGTCTATGTACTCAACGGCAACGAAATCTCCGATGCCGAGCGCACACTCCTGCGTTGCGTGGCACGTCTGAGTTTCAACACCCACGACAACCTCACCATCGAGGAGCAGCTGCAACGGCTCGAAGCTGCCAACCAGCACTATCAGGACAAGGTGGAATACCCCACCCTCAAGACCAGCAGCAAGTTCCGCGTATGGAGCAGTCTGGAGTACTACAACCAATACGGCGGCTTCGACCAGAACGGCCGCGACTATGTGGTCACCAACACCAACACCCCGATGCCTTGGGTCAACGTGATTGCCAATCCCCACTTCGGCTGCGTAATCAGTTCCACCATGGCGGGATTCACCTTTGCTTACAATGCCCAGCAGTTCAAACTGACCGGCTGGAGCAATGATATCGTGCGCGACAACGCCAGCGAGATGCTCCTCATCAACAAACAGCAGTTCGTCCCCGCCACAGCACGTCACAGCCAGGGATTCTCCGCCTTCGATGCCGACTACGACAATATGACCGTCAAGGTGCGCGTCTTCGTGGCCCACGACCGCATGGAGAAATACTACCAGATAAAGGTAGGCAACAAGACCGATGCCCCCATGCCCATCCAACTCGACATGGTCTACAAGCTGGTGCTCGGACAATGCGAGGAACAGACCGCCCGCTACCTCTACTCGGAGTGGGACGAAACATCGAACAGCATCCTCGTCCGCAATGTCTACCATCCCATCTACCACAACAAGGTGCTGCAGCTCACTGCCATCACCGACACCGACGATGCAAAGACACCGTTGCAATACGAACTCGACTACCCCAACCGCAAGAACCTCGGCATGCAGATCACTATTCCTGCCAACACCGAGAAGGAGGTGGCCTTCATCCTTGCCGTACACGAGCAAGGCGAGCCCGCAGTAGCCCGTTTCACCATGTCCGAAATCAACAGGCAGTATGAGAGCGTCATCGCTTACTGGGACGACACCCTGAGCCACATCCAGGTCGACACGCCCGACAAGTCCTTCAACTTCATGATCAACCGCTGGTACCTCTACCAAGTCTATACCGCACGACTCTTCGCCCGCGCAGGCTTCTATCAAGTAGGCGGTGCCACCGGCTTCCGCGACCAGCTGCAGGATGTCATGAGCATCCTCTATAGCGACCCCGACTATGCACGTCGCCAGATCCTCGACCACGCCGCCCACCAGTTTGCCGAAGGCGATGTCCTCCACTGGTGGCACGAGAGCATGCACCTCGGTGCCCGCACCACCTTCAGCGACGACTACCTCTGGATGGTGTTCGTGACACACCGCTACCTCCAAGTCACCGGCGACAACAGCATCCTCTCCGAGCGTGTCCCCTTCTGCCAATCCGACCAGCTCAACCCCGGCGAGGCCGAACGCTGCATCACCTACGCACTCCCCGACGAACCCGACAATCCCAACTTCGAATACGCCACACTCTACGAGCATCTGCGCCGTGCCATCAACCGCTCGATGAACCGCATCGGCTCCCACGGCCTGCCCCTCATGGGCTGCGGCGACTGGAACGACGGTATGAACCGCGTAGGCGTCGAAGGCAAAGGCGAGAGCGTATGGGTCGCCTTCTTCCTTGCCGACCTCCTGCCCAAGATGGAACAAATCACCCAGCAGATGCCCGGTGCCGACCTCTCCTACTGCGAAGAGCTCTCGCAATTCCGCACCAAACTCATCGATTCCATCCAGCGCAGCGCTTGGGATGGGGCTTGGTTCCTCCGTGCCTACTTCGACAACGGCACCCCCATGGGCAGCCGCAACAATCCCGAATGCCAGATCGACCTCATCTCCCAGGCATGGAGTATCCTCACCGGCGTTGCCACTCCCGAGCAGAAGCAATCCGTCATGCGCGAGACCGACAACCGCCTCGTCAACCGCGAACAGGAGCTTGTCCAGCTGCTCGCACCGCCATTCCAGAATTCACAGCCCTCGCCCGGCTACATCATGAACTATCCTGTCGGTGTACGCGAGAACGGTGGCCAATACACCCATGGCGCCATGTGGTACATCATGGCCCAGCTGAAGGAAGGACGCTACGACATGGCCTATTTCCTCTACTCCCTCATCAACCCCATCCACCGCACCCAGACATTGGCCGATGTGCTCAAATACAAAGTCGAGCCCTACTGCATCGCTGCCGACATCTACAGCAACCCGCAGCATCCCGGCCGCGGTGGCTGGACCTGGTACACAGGCTCCGCCTCATGGGCTTACAAAACCGGTATCGAGAACATCATCGGCATCCACAAACGGGGCGACAAACTGGTGCTCGACCCACGCGTACCCACCGAGTGGCAGCACTTCACCATCCGCTTCCGCCACGGCAGCTCGATGTACGTCATCAGCTACGAACGCACCGCCGAGAGCCCTGCCCCCTACTCCACCATCGACCTCGTCGACGACGGACAGACACACGAAATTGTCATACACTAACCCAGTGTTAACCCAACACAGCGGGCGGGGCTTTCGGCTCCGCCCGCACTTTTTATCCCAAATCAGTCCTGTAATCATAAAGGTGAGCAGTCTATGGCAACAGGGACCATCCCTAAGCGTGCCGGAGGCACGCAATCTCAATAACCCCACACTAAACACAGAAGGTGTGCAGTGTGGGGTAACAGTGACCATCCCTAAGCGTGCCGGAGGCATGCAATCTCAATAACCCCACACTAAACACCGAAGGCGTGCAGTGTGGGGTAACAGGGACCATCCCCATGCGTGTCGGAGACACGCAATCTCAATAACCCCACACTAAACACCGAAGGTGTGCAGTGTGGGGTAACAGTGACCATCCACATGCGTGTCGAAGATACGCAATCTCAATAACCCCACACTAAACACCGAAGGCGTGCAGTGTGGGGTAAGAGTGACCATCCCCATGCGTGTCGAAGACACACAATCTCAATAACCCCACACTAAACACCGAAGGTGTGCAATGTGGGGTAACAGTGACCATCCCTAAGCGTGCCGGAGGCACGCAATCTCAATAACCCCACACTAAACACCGAAGGTGTGCAGTGTGAGGCAACAGTGACCATCCCCATGCGTGTCGGAGGCATGCAATCTCAATAACCCCACACTAAACACCGAAGGCGTGCAGTGTGGGGTAACAGGGACCATCCCCATGCGTGTCGGAGACATGCAATCTCAATAACCCCACACTAAACACCGAAGGCGTGCAGTGTGGGGTAACAGTGACCATCACTAAGCGTGCCGGAGGCACGCAATCTCAATAACCCCACACTAAACACCGAAGGCGTGCAGTGTGGGGTAACAGTGACCATCCCCATGCGTGTCGGAGACACGCAATCTCAATAACCCCACACTAAACACCGAAGGCGTGCAGTGTGGGGTAACAGTGACCATCACTATGCGTGTCGAAGACACGCCACCTCATATCAATCAACAAGGTAGCGTTCTCTCGGCACGCAGAGAAATAGAGTCTGCCCCCACCCACACAGCACTTCGCATTGTGTGGGGTTAATAAGGTTTGAATAATGATTGAAGGTCGCCACTTTTCACTTTTCAATTTTCAATTTTCAATTGTACATAAATCACCCCAAGGGGGGTGAGATATGAATAACACCGTACGCAGTGCGGTGATAATCTGAGGCAGCGGAGTGCGTCCCGACAGAGACACGACATAAACCCAAATCGGCCATGTAATCATCAAGAATTCATATCAATTAATGATAATTCGTGTTAAAAAAGAGCATTATCATTGCCATGCAATGACTTAATGAACATAAACGCGACAACAATTTCCCTCTTTTTTACAAACAACAAAAAATGCAATCAACTACAAACCAGCAACTAACGACACTCCACCGAGCCATACTAACAAATTTAATTATAATAAATCAAAAAAATTTCTTATTTTTGCAAACGAAAAAACAAAGAATATTAATCTATTATACATCTTAACATGAAAAAACTCACATTGATGATTGCCGCCATCCTTTTCTGCGGCTCCGTATTCACCTCCTGCAAAAAGGATCCCAGCGGTTCTGGCTCGAGCAGCGACAAGAAGCTTGTTGAAGTCAGAGTCAACCAGTCCCTCACCCTTTCCCCCAGCAGTACCGATGCCTTGAATCGTGCCTACAACGTGAAAGTGATCTTTTTCGATGCCGGGAACCAGATTGCCACCCACAACTTCACTCCCAGTGAACTCGGCTGGATTGGAGAATGTGTCCACACCTCCTTCCCCTGCAAAGCCGGCTTCCGTCTATACGCCACTCCCAAGTCCGACCTCTCGGGCGTTTCCGAGGATGAGAAGTTCGACATCCAGGGCACCTTCAAATTTACCATCGTAGGCAAATACTCCGATGGCTCCACAACAAATCTGGAGTTAAAGCAAGAAGGAATTGCCTATACTGGATTGAGACCCTACAATGGCCGCGTAATCAAGTCACTCCGTTTTGCCTATGAAATAGATCAGAATGGCAAAAAACAGGCAATTGAAATCGAAGAATAAGAAATCACGCTAGTATATCTAGTGACGATTTTACATACAGCCCTGACGAGGCTGAATCTCAGAAGCCCCAGACCGCACATCGCTAGTCTGGGGCTTTTGCTTGTATTCCAAAGGGACACGAATCAAAATCCACTATTCGTCCTCCAACCCACCATAAGGAAATATTGCAGCAGCCAAGCATTACCTTGAACCCAAATCGGTCATTAGGAAACCGAAAACAGAGTAATTGCCGAATCGTGCAATGCACGGGGATTTGCCCTGCCCTGTAGGGGCTTACGTTTAATAGCATAAACATTGATATACAAACATATTCTCCGTAGGTGATTTCGAATAGTTATATTCCAATGACCGATTTGGGTTAAACAGCCTCGAAGAGGCTGAATCTCAATAACCCCAGACAAGGAGCCGAAGGAGTGCAACCCCTCGGCTCTGCAGTCTGGTGTCAAAGAAAAACTCCTCACACCAGCGTCCCAGAGGGACGCGATTTCAAAACGACCAGACATTCCCCAAACAACCGTAAGTATATATAGCGAGCCTGGTAACTCTTCATCAGCCTCGGAGAGGCTGAAACTCGATAACCCCAGACAAGGAACCGAAGGGGTGCAGCCCCTCAGCTCTGCAGTCTGGGGTCAAAGAATAGCTCCTCACACCAGCGTCCCGAAGGGACGCGATTTCAAAACGACCAGACAATCCCCAAATCATCGCAAAGAAATATAGCGACAGCCATGGATTACTCCTGTATGGAGTTTTCGCCTAATATCCAGCCCAATATCCTATTCATATCTTACTCCGTGGGAGTTTTCGTTTTCCAAACAACCGAGTTAGGCTTATTAGGATAGCCCCAACCCTCATCCAATTGTATAAGCAGAATATATCCAAAACACAATAAGTCAAAGACCACGCTTTTGAGGAAGAAACATACATCCCCCTCAAAAACCGCCGCAAAAGTACACAAACAAATTATACAACTGACATCATCCCTCCACAACCCTCGCAAACCTGTCCCATCATTCTAACAAAACAAACTCTTCTTAAGATAGCACCTATCAGAGAATACTTGTATTCACCATAAAAAATTTGGAAATGATAATAAATATTAGTAACTTTGCAAAATCAATAATAATAACAGTGGAATGCCCAACACATACATCAACACATTAGTAATCAGATTCAAGAACAGAATCCAACAATGGGAAATACCTCTTTTCAGAGGTGCCATTATTGAAGCTGTAGGTGAGAATTGCAGCCAGCTATTCCACAACCATGAAGGGGATGGCTTTCGATACAACTATCCACTCATCCAATACAAACGCATCAACGGGCAAGCGGCCATCGTCTGCATAGGCCAAGGGGTGGAGGAGATTGGAGCCTTCTTTCGCAACAGCAACTTCTCTTTAAAGCTGGGCGACAAGCCCGCCACCACCTTCGAGATAGAATCCATCATACCCCACCGCACGCTGGTACAGGTATGGAACGACTCATTCCATTATTATCTACACAACTGGCTCCCGCTTAATCCAGAAAACCATCAAAAATACATGGAGATGGAAGGCATTGTCGAGCGCACACAGATGTTAGAGAAGATACTCATTGGCAACATCCTCTCTGCCTGCAAAGGGTTAGGCATTACTGTTGAAGGCGAGATAACCTGCAAGATACTGCAGACCAGTGAGCCACAAGTGACACGATATAAACAGATGCCCTATGTTAGCCTTGATGGCGAATTCAAGAGCAACATCACCCTTCCCAACTACATCGGCCTTGGCAAAGGAGCCAGCACCGGTCATGGAATAATAGCTATGAAAAAAGAAAAACAATAATAATATGGATAATAAACTACCTATCAACCAAGACCTTCTTTTTGTAGGTGGAGACCTATCTGGAATTCAAAAGTTCCTCTATAACATCACTTCAAAGAAGGCAGCGGTTAGTCTCAAAGGACGTTCTCAATATTTGGACGACATAATAAAGAATGTTCAAAAGCGAATTGAAAGCATCCCCGAAGTATCCAATAGTTTCTCTCAACAAGTGTACTCTTCTGGTGGAAAATTCTATCTTATTGTCAAAGACACTCCTCAGATAAGGGGAGCCATAGATGACGAAAAGAACAAAATAGAGTCAGAACTATGGGAAGAACACCGCGGACAATTATCTATCAACATAGGGTATGTCCCATTCTCTTTCAATGAAGATGACACAATAAATGTTTCAGGTAAGGAACATGCAAAACTGGGACACTTATGGCATGAAGTAAACTCCCAATTCGCCACCTGGAAAACACAAAAATTCAAACACGTAATCGATAATAATTACAACCAATTCTTTTCGCCCATAGAAGTTGGAGGGCAGTCCCATATCTGTGCCATTACTGGCATAGAAAGTTCCGAATGTGTCAAACTGGAAAAAGATTCCGACGAAGAAGAGCTATACGTGCTCCCATCAGTGAAGAAACAGATAGACATTGGAAAACAGCTGCGTGCCAAACAAGGTTTCAAAACATTCGAAGAATATGCTAAAGATACATACTTGGGAGTGCTGAGAATGGATGTAGACGGATTGGGAAAAGTCTTTATTGAAGGATTCCCAACATTTCAAGAATACACCGCCTTCTCTCACACCTTGTCTGAATTCTTTGAGAAAAAACTCACAGCAATCCAAGCTTCTGCAGAATACAGTGAATACCTTAACATCATCTATGCCGGAGGTGATGACATGTTTGTTGTAGGCAGATGGGATAAAGTCATCAACTTCGCCTATGATGTTCGCAACGCTTTTATTCAACATGTCAACAAAAAAAATGTAAGTATCTCGGGAGGGATAGCTATTGTCGACCCCAAATTCCCCATTTCCAAAGCTGCTGAACTATCTGGCGATGCCGAAACTGCTGCCAAAGAATTCCACAACAACGAAAAAAACGCTTTCAATTTCTTTGGGCAAAGTGTCTCATGGAATAAGGAGTTCGAATATATCAATAATTTCAAGCAAGAAATGGTTGACCTCTGCGAAAAAGAGCAGATGCCAAGATCCATCCTGCACAAGTTAATAACACTAAACGACTTAAAGAGCAGAGGCGAACTTAAATACATTTGGAACACCGCCTATTACCTATCGCGATTCCGTGCTGGCAAAAAAGAATCTATTAAACAATTCTGTGATAAACTTGAAAAGGAACTACTTAAATCCGAACAACAGAGCAACAGAAACTACGAATTGCTTGCCCTATCTGCAAGATGGGCAGAATTACAATTAAGACAAAATAATAACAATAAAAAACTATAACATTATGAGTTGGAATAAAAATGACTTGATTCCTCCAAGGGAAATACAAGAAAAAGTAACCGACGAAACAGTAAAATTTGCCGAACGGTTTGGCTCTTATCTTGGTAAAGATGACTCTTTTACAAACAAAAACGGCAAATCCATCTCTGCAAAAAACAAATTAACAACCAGTCAGCTGAGACGTTTTTTTGGAGAAGTCAAACGTCAACAAATGGTAGGTTATAACGAAACCGACTTTGTGCTACTCAAGCCCAAGTTAGCATACGCCGTTGGACGAGCCAAAGAGAGAGACGCCAAGATCAAAGACTTCTATCTTGTGATGTCAAATGCAATCGACTTGGTACATAACGAACAGCAGTTCAAAAACTTCATTAAAGTGTTTGAAGCCATCGTGGCATATCACAAAGCAGCAGAAGAAAAAAAGGAATTATTTTAACCAATAATAATTATCGAGATGAATAAGTTAGTAAAAAAAATCAAGATAAACACCACCATCGAATTAATCACAGGCCTTCATATTGGCGGAAGTGGTGACAATGTTGAAATTGGAGGAATCGATAACCCCGTCATCAAGATTGCAACGAAAGACAATCAACCTTATATTCCCGGCAGCTCCCTTAAGGGGAAGATGCGCTGTCTTCTTGAGCAAATTGCTGGAAATCCTAAAGTCGGCGGAAACCCCGAAATCGACAACCTCTTTGGTGCCAGCGATGCTAAGAATCCTTCACCATCAAAAATCATTGTCCGCGATGCTTTCCTCAATGAACAGTCTGCCGATAGCCTAAGAAACTGCGACAATTTGGATATGCCCTATACCGAAGGCAAATGGGAGAACGTCATCGACCGTGTTAAAGGAACTGCTGAACATCCTCGTCAGTCCGAAAGAATCCCTGCCGGAGTCTTTTTCGATGTAGAATTCATTCTGAATATTTGGGATGATGATGTCGAAAACGACATGATGAATCTCTTTGAGAAAGGTATCCGTGCTTTAGAGAACGACTACCTCGGTGGCTGTGGATCTCGCGGATACGGACAAATCAAATTCGGTCCGATGAAGAAAGTCGTCTTATCCGAAGAAAACAACTGGAAAGAACAATAATACCCCCCTTGGTATGAAGAAAAAGCAATTCACCATATACAAGTTGCATTTTACTTCACCTTTGCATATAAGCAACTCGCGCGATGACTATGGCGTCAGTTTGCAGACTGTCAATTCCGACACCCTGTATGCTGCTATCACATCTTGCCTGGCGAAATTAGGCAAAAGAATCCCTGAAAACGGTGATTTAGGATGCACCATTAGCTGTCTCTTCCCTTTTTATCAAAAAAATGCTCAATCCAGCACTATTCTTTTCCTTCCCAGGCCACTGTTATCCACGCAACCCCGTCTGAAAGATGTGGCTGATGCAAAGAAAGTGAAGAAAGTGAAATGGCTCGACCCATTCTTTTTTGAAAAAGCCATCAACGGAGAATCCTTATTCGATGAAAGCAAAGACATCGATTGTATATATGGACAATATGCCTCAAAAGTTCTTGTCAATAGCAAATTTATCA
This sequence comes from uncultured Bacteroidales bacterium, assembly GCA_900317125.1. Taxonomy (GTDB): domain Bacteria; phylum Bacteroidota; class Bacteroidia; order Bacteroidales; family P3; genus Colimorpha. Next base: position 31,530 of record ONFR01000021.1, read on the forward strand.
GCAGCCAGGTGTCTCAACGGGTCTCAGTCAGTCGCACTTTGAAGGAAGATGCCAAACCTTTCTACATGGACCGTGTAATATTTAGTGATTATTCAGGGCTGTACTTTTTGTGTGAAGGGGACTCTACGCTCATAGACGAAGGCATGAATATCCTACAATGGGAAGGGATTGGAACAGACCGCAATGTCGGTAATGGTTTCTTCCAATACGAGAAATCCTCACTCGATATTTCACTTCCCGACAATGGTTCTCATGTCATGGCATTGTCTCTATTCATTCCCGAAAGCAATGAGCAATGGACAGAAATGACCAACGACGAAAAGATAGCCTACGATATTGAACGCAGAGGCGGATGGATTACCTCTCCTCCCAATAATACCATCCGAAAAAATGCCATTTATGGCATCTCAGCAGGTTCTGTTTTCAAAAAACTTAAGGATGATTGTTACACTGCAGGACTCATTGTTGACCTAAGACCCAATATCCCGATGGTAGACCACTCCGTCTGGCGTTGCGGTAGATCTTTATTCATCCCCATCAAATAGGAGAATCTATTATGGACAACGTAATAAACGACAAATATCAGATTCAATTAGAAATACTCACGCCACTCTCCATTGGTGCAGGCAGTGAAACCGAATGGGCCAAGGGTGTTGACTTCGTCATCTCCCAAAACAAACTTTATCATCTCGACTTACGAAAGATGAAAGAAGTTGGCATTGACATCAACAAACTTGCAGCCTTCTGGGCTGAGAAAAATCAAGATGCTGTCATAAAATTAATCGGTTCCAACCTGACGAAAGTGTCAGATAGAATCATGGACATCCCTTGCGACACCGACAATAACATCAAGACATTCATTGTCAACCAACTTTCCCAAAAACCCATTATACCAGGCAGTTCCATAAAAGGTGCCATCCGCTCTGTACTCTTTTCATATCTTCGTGACAAGGAAACAAAAGATTCCGATGTCTTTGGAAGCCTAAAAGAGGGCTCAGACTTCATGCGCTTTATTCGCATATCAGATTTCGATTTCGATAAGACAGCTCTTATCAACACAAAAATCTACAACCTTTTCGGATATAACGATGACTGGCAAGGAGGCTGGAAACATGCCTTTCAAAATGGTACGAATACTTCTTTCTCCCCTACAGGGTTCAACACCATCTACGAATGCTTGCTCCCCCAAGAAAAAGCCATAGGGAACATAATGCTGGCCGAAAAGCTATGGGAAAAAATCTCAGAGCTACAGCCTTGCTACGACAAGAAAAAAGAGTTCTTCTCCCACGTCGGGAGAGATGAAGAAGGCGAATACGAGACCTCTCCCATCGAGAATCTTTTCTTTCAGATCAACTCCCATACTTACGACTACCTTGACAAAGAACGTGCATTCTTCAACATGTACAGGCAAGGAGAACATTCTGACAAAATCATCCAGTCCATCAATGGACTTATGCACAGAGTGAACGATTGTATTGACAATGGTCGTTCGTGTATTCTGAAGATGGCAGCAGGAACAGGTTTCCATTCTATCACAGGCGACTGGCAATATCAAAACTATAATTTAGGAATCGACCCCAAAACTGGAAAAAAGAAATACAAGTCACGCAAGATAGCTATCAACAACAACCAATACATCTTGATGGGTTTTGTCAAACTATCAATAATTTAATATTCATCACTATGAATAAGACAATCGTGAGCATCGTATCCGAGCAGCCCATACCCAACTATCTGCTCATTAAAGAGATTTTCAATCCCGGTGACAATCTACTCTTTATCGCTTCCACTAAAACAGAAAGCATTATCCAACATATTGTCGACACGCTTCATACTTCGGCACCAATCACAAAAATCGTATTAGATGCTGGCGATGAGGAACGTTGGACAACAATGTGTCAACGCATCGAAAACGAGCTCTCTCATAGCAATCAATACGCTGTCAACCTAACCGGAGGAACAAAATACATGGCATTGGCGGTGCAAAGTATTTTTGCTAAATACGACAGTACTTTTTACTACATTCCCCATCCTAAGAATGTTATGCTTTCATCCGAAAAAGTCATCCCAATCAGCACTAGGGTGAATGTATCCGAGTTTATGGAATTACATGGCCACAAGATAAAGTGGGGAAAAATAATTAGACCATTCGAAGACTCCCAACAATTCCTCTACCACTATACTCACACTCTTAATAAAACCGATTTTGAAATTATAAACAAACTTCGTGAGTATCGCGACAAAAATATTTCTATTCCCGACATCGAAAACAAAGATGACGATAAGAAAAAACCAGCCATCCCTGGACTCTCTAATTTCTTATACAAAATAAACTTTGTAGGTGAGCAAAAAGACAATCTGACAAAATACGAAGTTCAATATTTAACAGGTGGCTGGTTCGAAGAATACGTCTATCATTTGATACAAACTGAAATCAAACCCACAGATATCAAGTTCGGAATTAAACTTAACACCACACAAAATGACCTTGATGTTGTCTTTACCAAAGGCAACAAACTATTTGTCATAGAATGCAAGACAGGTGTAGAAAAAGGCTCAATGCTAAACCAGATTGTATACAAATCTTCAGCAATCAAAGAGTATCTAAGAGGCATATCAGCTCAGTCCTATATCTTTGCACTTGCAAAGGAAGACCCTGAATGGACAAAGATTGCCAATCATATGGGCATACCATACTATGGCAAAGACCATTTCTTGAATGCAGACAAACAGCAAGAACTACTTAACTCCATCATCATCAAAAGCTATGACTAACCATGCTAATCAACCTCACCAACCATCCTTCCGCACTTTGGGACACCACTCAGCTCGCTGCTGCACAACAACAGTTCGGCAACGTCTTTGACCTCCCCTTTCCTGATGTCGACCCTGCTGGCGATGAGCAATACATCTCCGACCTCGCCGACCTATACCTCGACAAAATCCTCTCTTTAACCCAAGATGCCCAAGCCACCGTCCACCTCATGGGCGAGATGACCTTCACCGTCGCTCTCCTCAACCGTCTCCGCACCCACAACATCCCCTGCATCGCCTCCACTACCCAGCGCATCGTTGAAACACTCCCCAACGGAGACAAAAAAGTCACATTCCAATTCAACAAATTCCGACACTATGAGTGACACCATCACCCTCAAACCCGGCCAACAAAAAGCCTTTGACCAGATAAGAGACTTTATCCAAGACCCCAAGCAACGGGTCTTCATCCTTAAAGGCTATGCCGGCACTGGCAAAACCACCCTCATGCGCTTCCTCGTCCAGCATCTGCAGCAAATAAAGAAGCCCTACGAGCTCCTCGCTCCCACAGGCCGCGCCGCAAAAGTCCTCTCCGACCTTGCCATCGACAACCGCTTCGACGACAACGCACAGGCTGGCAGAACCATCCACAGCCTCATCTTCCGATACAACGGCTTCAACCGCGAAATCAGCGACGAGGAAATAAAAAACAACCAGGCCACAGGCCAGCTAAGTCTCGTTTTCGATGTCGTGGAACTGGACGAAAACACCAAACCCACCGTATATATTGTCGACGAAGCCTCCATGATCAGCGACTCACCTGCCCAAATCATCACCCAAGCCCAGTTCGGTTCCGGCCAACTCCTCTCCGAACTGCTCAACTACGACAAACGTCCCGAAAGCAAATACATCTTTGTCGGCGACCCCTGCCAACTCCCACCCGTCGGCGACGACCTCTCCCCGGCACTCTCCGAACAGTCATTCACCCCTCCGGCACTCTCGGCCTCACTCACTGAAATCATGCGCCAAGCCGAAGGAAACGACCTCATCCGCGTTTCCAAACAAATTCGCAGCCTCATCCCCTCCGCCCCCGACAGCGAACAAACTTACGGCAACCGAAAGCTGTGGACAAAATACCCTCTCCGCCGTTGCCGCAACGTCCAGCTTCACCCCAACATCAACGACATGGTCAACCACTATGTCAACAACATCAAACAAAACGGCTACAACAACAGCATCTTCGTCTGCCAGACAAACAAACAAGCCTCACAACTCTCCATCCAAGTGCGCCACATGCTCGGCTACCAAGGCGACCTTCCCGTCAAAGGCGACCTTCCCGTCAAAGGCGACCTTCTCCTCGTCATCCAGAACAACAACCTCACCGGTCTCGTCAACGGCGACATGGTCGAAGTCACCTCCATCTCCACCCGCATCCTCAAACGCTCCGGTCTCCGCTTCACCCCCATTCGTGTCAAAGAAACCATCAGCGACAGGGAGTTCTCTCTCCTCATCCTTCTCGACACACTCAACTCCAGCACCCTCAATCTCAACACCGATCAACAGACAGCCCTCTTCATCGACTTCTGCAAACGCATGAACGAGCAAGGAATCACCCCAAAAAAGAACAAAGAGAAATTTGAAGAGCATCTACGAACCGACCCCTACCTCAACGCACTCCGCTGCACCTACGGCTATGCTGTCACCTGCCACAAAGCACAAGGCGGCGAATGGTCACATGTCTACCTCAACCCCATGCGCAACATCGGGCTCAATCCCACCAAGCAGAAATACCGATGGATGTACACCGCCGTCACCCGCGCCAAAGAAACCCTCCACCTCGTCGACGACACCCTATATCTACAATAACTAAATCATGTCCCTCTGCTAACGGCATTGGCAATAAAAGCCATCGACAAGAAAAAGAATAGGTGTGGATGGAAAGTCATCCGAATCATCAGTTGACCTACCACCATTGTCACCCAACAATAAAGAGTCCTTTGACATATTGGAATCAAATATTTTTTGTATCTTTGCATACTGAAAAGGTACATTATATACAATAAAAAAGGCATAAAAACCAAAAAATTACAAATTAAAACACTAATAAACAATATTATACATTTTTTGCTCTACAAGACCATATCCCAACAAAACAAGGATTAAGACACTCCCACACTCCATTCATATCCATGTTTTCCGAAGAGACTACAAGACCATATCCCAACAAAACAAGGATTAAGACACACCTACTGTTAAAAATACTGAACTTTTTTTCATTTCTACAAGATCATATCCCAACAAAACAAGGATTAAGACTGGCATCAGTTGAGACTTCGACACTACTTTGATTATCTACAAGATCATATCCCAACAAAACAAGGATTAAGACAAACAATTTGTCGAGTTGTTTTGCAACACGTTGGGACTACAAGACCATATCCCAACAAAACAAGGATTAAGACCCAACTTCAGCAGGAACTTTAGGAAGCCATTCATCTGTCTACAAGACCATATCCCAACAAAACAAGGATTAAGACTCCGAAGACGCTTTCTTTTGTTCCGCTTTCGTGAACTACAAGACCATATCCCAACAAAACAAGGATTAAGACCCCTTATTGTTGGAAATAAGGTTGTTAGAGTTTTGCTAAAAGACCACATCCCAACAAAACAAGGATGAAGAAATGTCCAGTGGACATTTCGACAGTGAGGCTCAGCGAGAGCGCCGAACAGAACACTTTGGACTTCTAAATCTTCTTAAGACCCGCCATCGTGAGTTCCACCAACAGGAACACGCTCTCTACAAGACCATATCCCAACAAAACAAGGATTAAGACTCATCCTTTCGAGTTGTTTGTCGAGCAATTTAGCTACAAGACCATATCCCAACAAAACAAGGATGAAGAAATGTCCAGTGGACATTTCGACAGTGAGGCTCGGCGAGAGCGCCGAACAGAACGTTTTCATAAGCCGAGAGCAGAGAGAACTTGTTTTCTATGCCGAGGCAGGAAAACGTCAGTTGCGAAGCAACTAACACTTTCATAAGCCGAGAGCAGAGAGAACTTGTTTTCTATGCCGAGGCAGGAAAACGTCAGTTGCGAAGCAACTAACACTTTGGACTTCTAAATCTTCTTTCCAACAAAACAAGGATTAAGACCACAACGAACGAGGGTCTTCGTTTTTCTTGTCAATCCTAAAAGACCACATACCAACAAAACAAGGATTAAGACAGCTCATAGAGATTCTCGTAATCAAAACAATCTTCGTTCTACAAGACCATATCCCAACAAAACAAGGATTAAGACTCCCCCCGTAGAAGAGAAAGATGAAGTGTTGTTCTACAAGACCATATCCCAACAAAACAAGGATGAAGAAATGTCCAGTGGACATTTCGACAGTGAGGCTCAGCGAGAGCGCCGAACAGAACACTTTGGACTTCTAAATCTTCT
>ONFR01000034.1 GCA_900317125.1 uncultured Bacteroidales bacterium
CCCATTCGGAAGCTGGGCTTCCACTATTGCCATTCTTGCCTACTGTATTGTCGCGACAGTGGTGATGTTTTGGTCGATGTATAAGAGTATTCAGAAATAAGCATTATTGTAACTTAGGGTATTTACAAAAGGATAGAGAGTGAAATTTGAAAAAAAACAAGAATACAGGAAAATAATACAGTATTTCTAAATCTTTTCCACATGAAACGAAACATGATTTATTATACACTGCTTGCAGTGCTTGCAACGATGGTCGTCAGTTGTCACAAAGACCCACCAACTGAAGGAGGTTACTCAGACACGACAGAGATGTGGCCCGTAAAGAAGATTAGCCGCATTGTCCACTGCGTGGGTACATTAGACTACCTGACCTACGACTTCGCTTGGGATGGCGACTTGCTGAAAGAAATCAGTTGCACGATGTATGACGGAACGTCACTTGGCCGCACCATTCTTGAATATGAAGGCGGCCGCTTAGCGAGTGTCTATCCCTGCGATGGCGCGGGTAGGGTCTACACCGATGGCGCGATGCATTACCACTATGGCGAGGACGGGCGACTAAAGCGTCAAACCTTCATGCTACCAATGAGGGCAACGGGGAACCTATGCCCACAAACCTATGACGAGATTGTACCATGTGAGCTGGTCTATTCTTACTCAGACAACGGTTGTGTGTCGACTGTGCATGCCAACAAGACCAAGGACGACGGTAGTGTGGAGACCAGCTCCTATCTATTCGAATGGAACGGTGGCAATGTCACCTCCATAACATGTGATGGACAATCTCTCATCAACAACATGCAGTACGACAACAATCCTAACCCAATGCATTTCCCAATGGGGATGGAGACCATGTGCATAACAAATATGATATTCGAGGGAGTGCTTGGCAACAGCGTCCTGTTTCTCGGTTATGCCTCTTGCTGGTGCGAGAATAATATGACAACTCTGGTATCGGGCAATGGTCAATGTTCATACACTTATGATGCTGAGGGATTCCCAACATCAAAAACAATCACCATAGGCGGAGAAAACACCGTTTATCAGTTTACTTACAAACCAGATAGAGAATGCAAATAATGGAGCAACGCAGAACCATAGGATACATCTTATTGGCACTGGCTGCCGTCGTCTGCCTGGTGTCGAACGTGTGGTTTATTATCAAGATGCCAATGGGAGGTGAGAAGGTATCGCACTTGATATTCAGGACACTGCCCGAGGTGATTGCATTGTTGGCAGTGGTGTATACCTTTGTCCGGCCAGGAAAAATAATGAATCTGAAACTTGACATCCGCGAGCGGAGAATAAAGAAAGACGAGAGTAACGCCATCGACCCTTACGGCTACAACTACATTATGATGGGTGCCATGAGCGTGTTCGTAACATTAATCTTTGCCGTTGACATCATGGATAAACTTGGTGTGCCACTGTTTGACAGGATTTCCGCAGGATGGTGTATCGTTGTATTGAGTGTCTTGACGGTTGCAGTGGTGATGTGGATGTCGGTGAAAATAGCAATGGCTAATAGGAGTGCAAATAACAGTTAACCTACCATGAAAGAACGCAACAAATCCATCTTCCGCATATTGCTTTTTGCCTCGGCAGGCATACTGCTGGCACAGACGGTGCTGCTGGCAATCCTGCCGTACGGTGCCCCTTTGACTGGGTCGACCTCCCAAAAGGAAATGCATATTGTGTTACCCTTGATTTTCATTCTCATCGAGTTGGTGACCTGCGGCATGCTTATCTACTTTATCCTTAACCCACAACACAATTACAACTATACCGTTCGCCGCGTCGACGGCCGTTGGAAATGGGAGCGCATTGTCTACGGTCCCGACCCTAACGGCTTACGTTATATCTCGTCAGGATTGAGTACGATCATCATTGCACTCCTCTTTGCTGCCATCTCCGCCGCCATTCTGTGGCCGGATGTGGTGACCGAAACAGTAATAACGATTGCTGTCATTATCCTTATGATACCATTTGGTGTCACCTATTATATCGTTGAAAATAAACTGCGTAAACTATTATGAATAGAAAACATTTCCTCGACAACATCCGCTGGGTGACAGTGCTTTTGGTGCTGCTTTACCATGTGGTCTATTTTTACAACAACAAAGGCGTCTTTGGCGGCATAGGGGGTTGGGTGGACGACCCCAAGGCTCAGCCGCAGGACGCCATCATGTACATCCTCTACCCATGGTTTATGATGCTGCTGTTCTTAGTGGCAGGCATCAGCAGCCGCTATGCTCTGGGGAAATCCTCACTGTTTTGTGGTTGCTCCCATACGGTCGCGACCACAAAACAGTGGTTCAAGAAACGCACCCGCCAGCTGCTTGTCCCTGCCACGATAGGCCTGTTTGTCTTCCAATGGATGACGGGCTATTTCAACACCCAGATAGCCGGTGTGGCGCAAGGCATCCCCAATCAGATTGCCTCCATCCCTGCCGGTCCTATCCGTTATATGGCATGTGCTTTCTCAGGCATCGGCCCGCTGTGGTTTATCCAAGAGCTGTGGGTGTTCTCACTGCTGCTGATTATTATCGTCGCCATTGAGCGCGACCGCCTGTACAATGCCGTTGGCCGTCTGCTGCAGTCCACGCGAGGCTGGTCCAAGCCCTGCCGTTTGGCACTCCTGTTGGTGGGCGGATTCCTCCTTATCTGGGCAGGGGCACAGGGCTCCATCCCCCACCCCGCTGAGCACAGCGCACAGGGTCTATGGAACCTCTACCGCCCGGCAGCCTACCTCGTCCCCTTCCTCATGGGCTATTATCTCTTCTCGCGCGACAACGTGCAGCGTTTCCTGTCACGCTATGCTTACTGGCTGCTTGTGCCGGCGGTTGCTGCGGGTGTGGCACTAACCCTTGCCACTTGGGGCGAGGACAACACCGCACCGCTCTATCTGATGCACTGGAGCACCAACCTCTTTGCCTGGCTGGCCATCCTTGCCATGCTGGCCTGCTTCAAGGCCTGGGCCGACCGCACCACGCCTCTTGCCACCTACATGACCCGCAGCAGCTATGGCATCTACATTGTCCACTACCTTATCATTGCCGCCCTCGGCTATATGCTCAAACTCTACACCCCACTGCCGCCCGTGGCCGACTATCTCATATTGCTGGTGGCAGTCTTCACCCTCTCCCCCATCCTTTACGAAGTGCTGCGCCGCATTCCCTTCATCCGCTGGGCAGTCTTAGGCATAGGCAAATCCAATCAGAGTACTCGGAATACTCTGAGTACTCCGACAAATCAGCAATAAATAAAAACAAACAATACCATGTCAGAAATCCTACGCATCGAAGGCCTAAGCAAGACCTTCACCCTGTCGCGCAAGCAGCAACGTCTGGAGCGCACAAACCAACGCCGTAAGGTGGCGGTAGACAACCTGACCCTCACCGCCAACCGAGGCGAGATTTTCGGTCTGCTCGGCCCCAATGGGGCAGGCAAGACCACCACCCTCCGCATGCTTGCCACCCTCATCAAGCCCGACCAGGGCAACGCTTGGGTGGACGAAAGCAGCATCGTCAGCCAGCCCGAAGAGGTCCGCGGCAAGATTGCTTTCCTCACCAGCGAACTGAAGCTGGAAGACTTCTTCACGCCTAACTATCTCTTCAACTTCTTTAGCGACCTGCACGGCGTAGACCCCTCCACCGCAGCCGCCCGCAAGAAGGCACTCTTCGCCCGCTTCGGCATCGACAAGTTTGCTGAAGTGAAGGTGGCCAACCTCTCCACCGGCATGAAGCAGAAGGTGAGCATTGTCATCTCGCTGGTGCACGACCCGGACATCATCATCTTCGACGAGCCCACCAACGGCCTAGACGTTATCACCGCCCGCACCGTGACCGACTACCTGCAAGAGCTCCGCTCCGAAGGCAAGACCATCATCCTGTCCACCCACATCTTCAGTCTAGTGGAACGCCTCTGCGACCGCGTAGGCATCATCATCGACGGCCGTCTGTCGGCCTGCGGCACCCTCGAAGAGGTCTGCAACGGCCTCACCATCGAAGACCGATTCTTTGAACTATACAAAGCACAGAAAGGAGACGAAGAATGAAAAAGCGCAACAATACCTGGACAATCATCCGCAAGGAATTTGCCCGTTTCTTTGGCGACCGCCAGCTGGTGTTCACCACCGTCATCATGCCCGGTCTGCTCATCTATCTTATCTATAGCCTCATGGGTGTCGGCATCCGAAATATGGAGACCCAGGGCGAGCAGGATGTCGTAACCGTCCGCGTGGAGAATTTGCCCCAAAGCGTGGCACCCCTCCTCGCCTCGCTCGACAGCAGCATGGTCGTCGTGCAGCAACCCGTCAGCCAGGCCGACATCGACGCTCTGGAGGACAAAGAAATCAACGCCATAGCAATGCGATTCCCTGCTGACTTCGACGCTCTTGTGGCCAATTACGACCCCGCTGGCGGACAGCCTGCGCCCAACGTGGAGATTTATTACAACTCACTCAACAACGCCTCCGACCGTGTGTTCACCATCATGGAGACGGCTCTCAACGCCTATGAGGACGGCATGGCCAACCGTTTCGACATCAACCGCGCCGACGAGGAGGGACAGACTTTCAACCAGGCCAGCGACGACCAGGTGCTGGGCGACATCCTCTCGAAGCTGCTCCCCATGCTCATCATCATGATGCTCTTCAGCGGTGTGATGGCTATAGCCCCCAGCAGCATCGCCGGTGAAAAGGAGCGCGGCACCATTGCCACCCTTCTCGTCACCCCCATGCGACGCAACGAGCTGGCTATCGGCAAAATCGTCTCCCTCAGCTGCATCGCACTGCTCAGCGGCATCAGCAGTTTCATCGGCATTGCGCTCTCGCTGCCCAATATGATACAGGCCGACAGCAACGGCATTGAAATCCCTTTCAACTACACCACCAGCGACTACGCCGCCCTGCTGTTGGTCATCTTTGCCTCGGTGCTGGTCATGGCCTCAGCCATCAGCCTGCTCTCGGCTCTGGCCAAGGATGTGAAGAACGCCGGCACCATGATTACCCCCTTTATGCTCATCATCATGCTGGCCGGACTGCTGCCCATGTTCCAGACCGAGACCGTACACAGCCTCGTCAACTACTTCATTCCCTTCTACAACTCCATCCAGGTGATGGCCGATGTCTTCGCCCACTCGCTCAACTGGACCGCCCTGTTCATCACCCTCGGCTCCAACATCGTCTATACCGGCATAGCCATCTGGGGACTCACCCGCATGTTCAACAGCGAGAAGGTTATGTTCTCAAAATAATACCGTAATAATCGGAGTACTCAGAATATTCAGAGTACTCCGAAAAAATAAAGAAACAACATCATGAAAAATGTCAAGCTTTATATCGCCATAGCCTACGGCCTGATTTGGGCCGCAGGCTTGGCCTTATATCTGTCGGGATTCATAGTTGCCTCCTATTCGGGTGCTGCCCCCTGGCTGGTATCCCTCTGCATGTTCATTCCTTTGGTGACGACGCTCATCTGCCAGAAGTCTTCCAAGGAACCCCTGCTACGAGGTATCGGCATCAGATGGAAGATCAACCGCTGGTGGTTCTTCGGTTGGTTCACCTTCCCCATTGTCGCGCTGCTGACGCTGCTGTTCACCGACTGGATAAGCGGCATCGACACCCACACCGAAGTCATGCAGGCACTATGTGAGTCAATGCCCATCGGTCCTGCGGGAGCGGTGGCATTCACCCTGCTTTCGGGCATGTTGGCAGGGGTAACCATTAATGCCCTCTTCGCCTTCGGAGAGGAGGTGGGCTGGCGCGGATACCTGCTCAAGCAGTTCAAAGGGAAGTCGTTTCTCGGCACCGCCGTCATCATCGGCATCGTCTGGGGCTTGTGGCATGCACCGCTCATCCTCATGGGACACAACTACCCACAGCATCCCCAATGGGGTGTACTCTTGATGGTGGTGGTGTGCATCCTCATGAGCTTTATCATCCAGTATTTCCGCATCAAGAGCGGCTCCGTCATCGTGGCAGCAATCATGCACGGCACCTGCAACGCAGTGGCAGGCACGACAATGTTCTTTGTCGGTCTTGACCGATTCAACGACCTCCTCGACGGTGCCTGCGGCCTTGCCGGCATGCTTGCCATGCTGGTGGTCGCCGTGGTCATCTTCCTCTTCGACCGCTACGTCACCCGCGAGCACATCTGCACCTCGCCCCTCAATCTCGACACAATAAAAAAGGAGCAGACTCGTTAATACGGCATGAAACACACCCGACGAAACCTGTCGCTCACCCTGCTCACCCTGTTGCTGCTGAGTTTCCTTGCCTCATGCAGCAACAAGGGCGTGCACATGCCCAAGCACCGCAAACGACGCCACTGCGACTGCCCCACTTTTGCCTACCAGCAGTCTTCTCCCATTCCTGATGGAACAGTCGTTTATTGATAACTATAAGAGGTCGCTTGCCAAGTACCTTCCCGCAGCAGCGGTGGATTCGGTATTCAACTATTTGGCACAGCACAGTGTCCACCTACACATCACCCGCGAGCGGTACTCCAAACTGGGCGACTACCGTTGGCCTCGGCAAGGGCACCCCTTCCACGAAATCAGCGTCAATGGCAACCTCAATCCCTACCATTTCCTCCTGGTACTGCTGCACGAGATGGCTCACCTCGACACCTGGCTGCAATACAAAAACTCCATCCAGCCCCACGGCCATGAGTGGCAAGCCAACTATGCCCGACTGATAAACCTTTACCTTCCCCTCTTCCCAACCGACGTATCCGTCCTCCTGCAACGCTACACCGCCCGTATACCCCTCAGCCGCACCATCGAGAAACAGATTGACGCCCAGCTCCGACACTACAACCCCGACTACACCCCCTCACAGGACATCACCTTAAACGACCTCACCCCAGGCACACGCTTCCACATTGCATCCCGTCCTGACCACCACTTTCAAGCCCTCGAAAAACGCCGCACCCGCTGGATATGCCTAAACCTGGCCGACGGGAAAAAATACCTTGTCAGCGGCACAGTCGTCGTCGTGACGGAGTAGACATCAGTAATTTAAGATTAACACTGCCAGTCGCCCTCTTGGAACAGGGAGAGCACTTGACCCACCTTTGTGTCAAGCGGCTGGGTGCCATCAATCCAATGGATGGGGATACCCTGCCGTTCCATGCGGCGGAACCATGTCATCTGCCGTTTGGCGAAACGGCGTATGTCTGTGTAGAGGTCGCGGTACATGTCGTCGTAGCTGCACTGCCCTCGGAGATATTGCGTCACATGGCGGTATTCCAAACCATAGCGCAACAGCCTTTCTTCCGGCACCCCGCTGTCGAGAAGGGCTTTCACCTCCTCTATCATGCCGTTTTCAAGCCGCTGGCGAAGACGGATGCCTATACGCTCGATGACCATGGCACGGGGAAAGCTGACGCCGATAATGACATGCTGCATGTCGGGCATGTGGGGATAGGCGTCGGGGTGCTGGAGGCGGTATTCCTGTATTTCGAGGGCACGGAGCAGGCGGTCGCGCGACTCGGTGTCGGTGTGGTTGTGGAGCTTTATATAACCAGCCAGGCGGGCAGTGAGCTCCTCGTCGGTATAGGCTTCCATCCGTCGACGGAACTCGGGGTCGACAGGGGCATCGGCCAGTTGGTAACCCTTCACCACGGATTCGATATACATGCCTGTGCCCCCACAAAGGATGGGCTGGCGATGGCGCGCCACGATGTCGTTAAAGGCGTGGATAAAGTCGTTCTGGAACTGGTAGACGTTGTATTCGTAGCCTGCATCGTGGATGTCGATGAGGTGATAGGGGATGTCAGTGTCGTGTATATGGTAGTCGGCAAGGTCTTTCCCCGAGCCAATATCCATGCCGCGGAATACCTGCCTCGAATCGGCACTGATAATCTCACCGCCGAGCTGGTAAGCCAGTTCGGCGGCGAGACTTGTTTTGCCACAAGCCGTGGGGCCTGTTATGGTGAGTAGTTTAGTCGTCGAGGAAATAGAGTTTGCCCTGCTGCTTGTCGAATTCGTATTCGCCGAAGTCGGCCAAGGCGGAACGGTTGATGATAAACTTATAATCGATTCCCTTCACGACGATGACTTCGACATTCTGCTGGTGGTGCTGTCCAATCTGGATTTCCTTGAAGACGAGCTTGGCACGGTCGAGGATGTTGCCCTCGGGGTCGAAGGCGTGGTCGCGGTCGGGGAAGTCTTCCTTGTTGATGCGGCGCTGGTAGAGCATGTTCATGGCCTCCTCCCAGGAGATGGCAATGGGCTCTTTGAAGCGCTCGTCAATGAGCATGGGCATCTGCATGCCGTTGATGATGGCTTGCACCTCGCCCTTCTGGGTGTTAATCATAGTGACGGGGATGGTGCCTTCGTCATGGATGATGACAGCTACGTCGCGGTAGTTGGTGTCGACAGGGGCGTTGACGAGGTCGATATAGGTGCCGTCCTCATTTTGCTTGACAAGAGCGGTGTCGGAGGCCATGTTGTTGACAATACGCTTGGAGACATAGTCGGAGCGGAGGACCAGGAACTCGATGCGGCGGTTGAGCTGGTGGGCAGCTTCCTGATGTTCGGGAGTGGGGAGGTCGGCGATATAGTCGCAGTCGAGGGTGGTGCCTGCGGAGAAGATGAACGGTTTACCGCCCACCTCAATGTAGACATCGCGGTCGAGGGTGCGCGGCACACGCTCGGCATAGCCCTTGGCCACCATACGGTCGCGCTCGATGCCACGGCTGGCAAGGTAGTCAACCACGCTCTGCGCACGGCGCTGCGAGAGGGTGTCGTTGGTGAGACCAATGAAGGGACGGCAGTCGGTGTGGGCACGGATTTCAACCACGATACTGGGGTTGTTGACCATCACGAGATAGAGGTCCATGAGGGAGTCCATAAACTCCTCTTTGAGATCCCACTTGGAAAGGTCGTAGCGGATTTCGGGCAGGACAACCGGCTGCTGGGGCACGGGCTCCATGCGGAAATCGTGGACAATGTCCTTGTCGACAGTGTAGCCCATGGTGCTCTCGGAACCCTCGAGGCTGAAGTAGTCAACCTTGGAAAGGTACATCTTGTAGACCACCTGTCCGCGCACCTGGCTATTGTTGAACTTGTAGAAACCTTTCTTGTCGGTGTAGGTCTCGGCTTCGGAGCCGTCGGAACCCACAATTTTGACCTTGCAGCCTTTGATGAGCTGCATAGATTTCTCGTCACGGACTGTACCCTCGATGGTGTAAAGCAGCGGAGGCAGCTCGAACTTATAGAGGTTAAGGGTGGGAAGAGGGAGCTTCTTGCCCTTTTTATCAGTATTCTTGTTGAGGGGGTCGTCGAAAGGACGGTTGGAGGAGAAGTAGCCACGCTCGAGCATGGGGTTGGCATCGCTTTCAGGGTAGTAGATGATGGACATCTCGTCGTAGGAGGAGTTGATGGGCACACCGAGGTTCTCGGGTTTGGAGCAGATACGCTTGCCGATACGGGTTTTGTAGATGTCGTAACCACCGATACCAGGGAGACCGTTGGAGGAGAAATAGAGGTTGGAGTCGCCACGCAGGACGGGGAAGGCCTCACGGCCGGGGGTGTTGACAACAGGGCCCATATTGACGGGCTTGCCGAAATCGTCTGCCAAAGAGGCACGGGAAGCTTTCCAAATATCGTAGTCACCTTCTCCGCCGGGCATATCGGAACAGAAATAGAGGGTCAGACCGTCGCTCGAGATGGCGGGGTAGAGATAATTATACATGGTGTCACCAAGATTGATGGCAACAGGGGTTGCCCACTCGCCGGGAGCGACCTCTTCCTCGGCGGGTTTGCTCTCTTCCTCAGTGTCGGCATCCTTGCCCTTCTTACCCTTGCCTTTCTTGGTAGTTTTGGTGGGGGACTTCTTGGCCTTGGTCTTCTTGGCAGCCTTCTTCTTGTCGGCGGCTACTGCCTTGGTCGAGGTGTAGATGGCGCAACCGTGGGTCTCGTGCTCAACGATTTTGCATCGTGAGAAATAGATGGTGGTGCCATCGGGGGAGAAACAGGCTTCACCTTCGTTGCTGGTGGTGTTAATCTTGCCGCTATTGTCGTAAGGTGTGGGATTGTTGGTCCACTGCCCGTTGCGGTCCTTGTAGACGGTATAGAGCGAGGAGTAGTTCTGACCTGTCCACACGTCCTTGCCATCCGCTTCGTCGGCACCATAGCGCGAGGAGGTGAAGACAAGTGTATTGGTGTCGTCACCCACGAAACGGAGCGACCAATCGTTATACTCGGTGCTCCAGTCTGCCAGTTTGGTGATGATATGGCGGCTGCGCTCGGCTGCCCAACGTGTGACATCGATAAGCGATTTCTTTCGTGTCAGGCAAAGCTTGTCGCCGGGGACCAGTTCGAGGTATTTGTCGTAGTAGCTGTCGGCCTCGTCGAACTTGCCGTTGAAACGGCACATCTCGGCCATGTAGTAGTAGAGTTTGGGCTCCACGGTATAATAGCCTGCCTGGATGAGGCGGTGGTACGTGTGTTCGGCCTTGGGATAGTTGTACATCAAGCGGTAGCACTCGCCAATCTGAAAGTAGATGCGGTTCTTTTCAGCCCTGTTGCTCGACACACGGTCGTAGGCCTTCTGGTAGCTCTCCAATGCAAGGATGTACTGCTTATCCTTGAACTGCTGGTCGGCCTGGGCGGCGACACTGTTCTGTGCCACGGCCATACCGGACCAAAGCAGGGCTATAGCCAATAGTGCAAAACCTTTTTTAATCGTTTTCATATATGAATGTTTGTTTTTTTACAATAACGCAATTACATTAATATTAGTACGTTGTGCCGAAAAAACATCGTACACAACACACCAAATTAATGTGCTAAATTACACATTTTTTTTGACATAGATAAAAAAAAGTGATTCTTTGTCGATTATCTTGAACTCGGAAACTCCACATCGGGGTAGATGAGGTAACGGCTGCGGATGGTTTTGAAACGGTCGAGGGCAGGCTGCCAAGTGGAGCGGATTTCCTCCTCGGTGAGGCCACCCTCAATCTGTTTGCGGAGCTGGTCTGTCCCTGCCAGTTTCTCGAAGAAGTTAGACTTGAGAAAGAACTTGCCTTTGGGAACGCGGCGATACATGGTGAGGATGTGGGAAAGTGTGATTGCACCGGCAGGGCAGTCGGCACTACGCAAGTTGAGGGTATCGGCTTTGTAGGTGACTATCTCAAATGGCCAGGGGGTGCCGCGACCCACGCCACAGTTGGTGCCTTCAAAGAGACAGAGACTGGGATAGAGCGCAACGGCATGGGCGTTACGCAGGTTAGGCGACGGCGGCACGGGCAGCTCATACCCTATGCTGTCGCGACGGTAGCCCTGCATCGGGACAACGGTGAGGTTACATTGCAGGCTGTCTCTCAACCAATACTCACCGTTTATCATACAGGCGTATTCGCCGATGGTCATGCCGTAAACGATGGGCACAGGGTGCATCCCCACAAATGAACGATAACGGGCTGTGTCCAGCACAGGGCCGTCGATATAATGTCCGTTAGGATTGGGACGGTCAAGCACCACAAGGGGAATGCCCCTCTCGGCGCACGCCTCCATCACATAGTGCAGCGTGGAAAGATAGGTGTAGAAGCGGCAGCCTACATCCTGCAGGTCGAACAGCACCACGTCCACATCCTCCATCTGCTTGGGCGTGGGCTTCTTGTTCTTGCCATAAAGGGATATGATGGGAAGACCCGTCTTGGGGTCGGTGCTGTTGTCCACCGTGGCACCGGCCGCTGCTGTGCCACGGAAGCCATGCTCTGGGCAGAATATTTTGGTGATGTTCACCCCTGCGCGGAGCAGGGTATCTACAAGGTGTGCCGCTCCCACCACCGAGGTCTGGTTTGCCACCACTGCAGTGCGGCCCTTATAGCCGCCCTCGCGGAACAGGAACATGGTGGGAAACACCTCATGGCCCCACAAGTTCTCGGCGCCTGTGGCAAAAGCAGCGTCTGGCGAAAGGGGTTCATACCCGGGATCTCCATCCTCACTGCTTTGTGCATGGCAGGAAAAGAGCAGCAGTTGCGACAACATCGCAACAGCCAGTGCCACACTATACAACAGTCTTTTCAATCCTCAACTCTTTCCCGTGTGGCCGAAGCCGCCCGCACCGCGCTCAGTGTCCGACAACTCCTCCACCTGAATGATTTCTGCTTGCTCATGTCGGGCGATAACCATCTGGGCGATGCGCTCGCCGTCGTTGATAACAAAATCCTCTTGCGAGAGGTTTATGAGGATCACACAAATCTCGCCGCGGTAGTCGGCATCGATGGTGCCGGGCGAGTTGAGCACAGTGATACCTTTCTTCAGAGCCAAGCCGCTACGGGGGCGCACCTGCGCCTCATAGCCTGCGGGCAGCTCCATGAAAAGGCCTGTCTTAACCAGTCCGCGCTCCATGGGCTTCAGGGTTACTGGCCCGTCGGGCAGGTATGCACGCAAGTCCATCCCCGCCGACTGCGCAGTCTCGTACTTCGGCAGC
The DNA here is from genome assembly GCA_900317125.1 of uncultured Bacteroidales bacterium. Classification (GTDB taxonomy): domain Bacteria; phylum Bacteroidota; class Bacteroidia; order Bacteroidales; family P3; genus Colimorpha. The sequence goes on from ONFR01000034.1 coordinate 12,449, forward strand.
GGGTGGTGAGAGGTATTTCTTATCTTGATTTGCATCATAAGACTACTAATTATTCTGGCCAAACTAGTTTTTCTTGGTCAACACTTCATCAATCATACCGTAGGCCTTAGCCTCTTCGGCGGTGAACCAGTGGTCGCGGTCGCTGTCCTTCTCCACCTGCTCGAAGGGCTGTCCGCTGTGTTTGGCGATAATCTCGTAGAGCTCCTTCTTCAGCTTGAGGATTTCGCGGACGGTAATCTCCATGTCCGTAGCCTGGCCGTCGGCACCGCCCATGGGCTGGTGAATCATCACGCGGGCATGAGGCAGCGCGCAGCGCATCCCCTTCTCGCCGGCACAGAGCAACACGCTGGCCATCGAGGCGGCCAAACCCGTGCAGATGGTGGCAATCTTGGGCTGGATGTACTGCATGGTATCGTAGATGCCCAGACCAGCATACACCGAACCTCCCGGCGAGTTGAGATAGATTTGAATATCCTTGGTGCTGTCCACGCTCTCGAGGAAGAGCAGCTGGGCCTGGATGACGTTGGCGGTATAGTCGTCGATGGCGGTACCCAGGAAGATGATGCGGTCCATCATCAGACGACTGAACACATCCATCTGGGCCACGTTCAACTGGCGTTCCTCCACAATATAGGGGGTCAGTGAATTATTGATTGCCGAGGTATACTTGGCGTATGTGGTACTGCTAATGCCACAATGTTTGGTGGCGTACTTCTCAAATTCTGTCATAACGTTGCGGTTTGTTACTTTTTTCTGATGGTTATTTAACGCCAAAGCGGAAATAAAATTGCCCCTGCAATAAAAAAAACAGGCGGCATGTCACTTTTTGTCACAAAGATGGCTCTAATGGGGGCAGAAAAACATCAGAATTATTCATCAAACAACAACAGAAATGAAAAAGTCATTTGTCATCTCCACCTTAGCGACATGGCTGATTGCTCTCGCCGCATTGACCTCCTGCGGCGGCAAAGACAACTCCAGCTACAAGGAACTGATTGCCGGCAAATGGGTAGTGAAGAGCTATTACCATTGGTACCATGACTTCACCGACGAAAGTTTATCCAGTGAAAGGACATACACCCTGTCCGACACAAATTATATCGGTTACGACTCGGCCGAGTTCAATACCAACGGAACCATGCGGTGGCACATGAACGACCGCTACGTCAGCAGCGGCATGTTTAGCGACCCTTACATTAACTTTGAGTGGCGTATCAAGGGCGACTCGCTGTTTGTATCTCCAAACTGGGTGGCCGACAACATTGCGAAATACGCAATTAAGGAGCTCAACAGCGAGGCCCTTGTCATTGAGCAACACCTCGACAACGAGCACCCGGAATACAGCCACCATCATTGGGAACAGATACACCGGTACACCTTCAGCCGTTGCAAAAAGTAAGTGTGCGAAGATAAGCCCGCTTTTCCCTTGCACCAACGAAGCTTTGAAATATATTGTTGATCAGTATGTGCTGCGGATAGGTTTAGAAGATAATAATGTGGTTTTTTCACCCACCCCGAATAATTCTGGGTGGGTGTTCGTTTATCCCAAATCGGTCATTAGGCCGACTTTTCAAACGGGATAACCGCTCTCTCGATTCACTTTTTACACTTATCCGACGGACACTCCGACCCCACCGCAGTGCCGGGAAGTTGCAGCGGACGGCGCGCCACAACCCACTTGGGTCGTTCAATCCCAGCTCGATGCTGCCTGCTTCCCGGCTAGTTATCCGTTATCATGTCGAGTAACGATGCTATAACAATACTATAAGGATGCAGGATTGAACGGCCCCTCTCCGTAGCGAGGGGAAATGGACTCAATGGTCGAGGAGGCCGGGACGGCGTTGGCGGGTACGCTCGATGGCCTGTTCCATGCGCCACTGCTCTATCTTGGCGTGGTTGCCGCTGAGCAGGACGTCTGGCACCTTCCATCCACGGAACTCGGGGGGACGGGTGTATTCGGGCGGTGCCACGAGGCCATCTTGGAATGAGTCGCCCAAGGCGGACTGCTCGTCTCCGATGACGCCGGGAATAAGGCGGATAACAGTGTCGGCAATGACTGCAGCAGCCAGTTCTCCACCCGTAAGGACATAGTCGCCTATCGAAATCTCCATGGTGATGAAATGCTCCCTTATGCGCTCATCCACCCCTTTGTAGTGGCCGCAGAGAATCATCAGGTTCTCCTTCAGCGAAAGAGTGTTGGCCATGGGCTGCGAGAGCATCTCGCCGTCGGGGGCGGTATAGATAACCTCGTCGTAGCTTCGCTGCGCCTTCAGCTCCTCGATGCAGTTGGCCAACGGCTCGACAGCCATCACCATGCCCGCACCGCCACCGTAGGGGTAGTCGTCCACACTACCGTAGCGTGAGAGGGAATAGTCGTGGAGGTCGTGGAAAACCACTTCCACAATGCCTTTCTTCTGGGCACGGCTGAGGATGGACTCCTCGAAAAACATGCTCATCATGTTGGGGAAGAGCGTAAGAATGTCCAGGCGCATATTATCGAATTCTGATGGTTCGTCCGGGTTTGAGCACTGAGGTCTCTTTGAGGCCGTTGAGCTGGCACAGTTTCTTGACGGTGGTGCCGTTACGCTTGGCTATACGGCTGAGGGTGTCGCCCGTGCGAATTTTATAGGTTTTACCGCCGTCGCTGAAGTTACCCACCCTCGACTTGGGGCTGTGGTTGGTATACCCAGGTTTGGCCACCTTGCGGAACGAATCCTTGGTAAGGCGGAGGGAAGGCTTGATAAGTGTGCGCGATTCGCAGCTGATAACATCTTCGGGATTCATGGCATTGCCGTTGTAGCGTATCTCGAAGTGCAGATGGCTGCCGCGCGAACGCCCTGTGTTGCCGCAAAGACCAATCTCCTCACCTGCCTTGACGCGGGTGCCGGGGGCCACATGACGCTTGGAGAGGTGGGCATAGTAGGTCTCAAGCCCATTGTCGTGACGGATGACAATCAGGTGGCCGTAGGATCGGTTGTATTTTGAGAATCGCACCACACCGTCGAAAGCGGCATAGATGGGTTCGCCTGTAGGCATTGCCAAATCGAGTCCGTAGTGGAAACGACGACGGCGCGGACCGAAGTGCGAGGTGGGACGGGCAATTTCGGGTGTGGGGAAGACGAAGAATTTGCCATGGTCGGCGTCGGTGAGTTTAAGCTCGATGGGCGCCATCTCGGAGATGTCCATCTTGAGCGTATGCACCAGCGCGGAATCGCCCGCCATAAGAATGTCTTCTTCGCTGTCGGTACCGGGGTCGTCCTGCTGAGAGAGGGCGTAATGGGGTGTGACGATACCCATACCCTCCTCGTCATCAGCTTCTTCTGGTGTACCCGGACGTTCCTTCTGGGCGTTCTTCTTGTCTATGACTTCATGGTCTTTGTCCTGCGGGTTCTCGTCGAAGAAGTAAGGCTCCTGATAGGCGGGCTTTGCGGCTACGTCGTCGGCCACATCCACCGTGTCGTTATCCACTTTTTTCTTCGGCTTTTTCAACCCGTAGGGTTCGGTGCGTACACCCGAGTACTCGTCGCCCGGGTCGCTGGTTTTCACCAGTTTGTTATGCTTTATCTGCCCGCCTTGCGTATTGGCATACACATGGGGCTTGTTTTTGTTCTGCTTTGCATTAGGGCGATTCTGCGCGTTGGCATACAAAGGTGCTACAACAATCAGAATCAGTATGATATAATATTTTATATTCTTCATAATAATGTGCAAAGGTACGAAAAAAAACGCAAACGGCAAAATAAAATGACACCTACAAGCCCCAACAAGGTGACACAACGGAGGTTAGAAGGGTGCGTCCGCGCAGTGTAATGCACACCATCGGTGCGACCCGTTGTGTCTACCACAACTCTATCAAGCCATACCTGGCTCCCGGGGAGCCCCTACCCACTTCGGACATCCAACGACTGTAGATGGCCATTGCAGCCAAAGCCGACACTCAGGACATCCAATGGCAAAGGCTCACTTGCACGCTACAGGTCGCGCATCTCCTGCTTCAGGAACTCAAGGGCTGACGCTGTGGGCTGTTTGCCTTCGGCCACGGTGGCAAAGATAGTGCCGGCCAGGCGGGTCGGGTCGGCATCGGCCGGAATGGTGATGGCCGCCGAATTGATGACACCAATCATCTCGTCCTTCGCCTTGCGGACGCGTGCCCAGGCTTCGCTCGAGATATAGACCTGCTGACTGAGGTTGTGCTCCCACTCATCGCGGATGGTCTTGGTCATGACACCCTGCAACAGCTTGGTGTCCATGCCCGGCTGGTAGCAGCGCAGCACAAGGCTCTCCGGTGCAATACGCTCCAGAAAGAGCGCCATGCGCTCGTAGGCCTGCAACCGTATGGGGGTGACCAGTTTCACCGCCTCGCGGTGCTCATCCACCCGCATCTGCAGCATCTGCATCTTCTGCTGGTTGTCGAAATACCGCTTGGTGATGCGGAAAAAGAGATACCCTGCAAGCGCCAACGTCGCCAGCACCGCCACCAGGGCACTAAGAAATGCTATCACAAATATCTTCATTGTTGATATGTTAATCTGTTCTATCCGTTAATGTATACTTTTAATATAAATATCTCCAAGCATTGCCTGGGGTTAATCCAGTTTCAGCACGGCGAGGAAGGCGCTCTGCGGCACCTCCACGTTACCCACCTGGCGCATGCGCTTCTTGCCCTCCTTCTGTTTCTCCAGCAGTTTGCGCTTGCGGGTGATGTCGCCGCCATAGCACTTGGCCGTGACGTCCTTGCGCACCTGCCGCACCGTCTCGCGGGCGATAATCTTGCTGCCGATGGCCGCCTGTATGGCCACATCGAACTGCTGGCGGGGTATCAGTTCCTTCAATTTCTCGCACATGCGGCGGCCGATGGGGTAGGCATTGTCGACATACGTCAAGGTCGACAAGGCGTCCACGGGGTCCCCGTTCAGCAATATCTCCAGTTTGACAAGTTTCGACGGCTGGAAACCGTTCAGGTAGTAGTCGAAAGAGGCGTACCCCTTCGAGATGCTCTTCAGTTTGTCGTAGAAGTCGAACACCACCTCGCCCAGCGGCAGGTCGAAGGTTATCTCGATGCGGTCGGTGGTGAGGTAGGTCTGGTTCTTGAGGATGCCGCGTTTATCCATGCACAGCTTGATGACCGACCCGATAAAGTCGGCCTTGGTGATGATCTGGGCGTGGATATAAGGCTCGTACACCTCGGCGATGTTGTTCGGCTCAGGCATGCCCGAGGGATTGTATACGTCCTTCTCCTCGCCGTTGGTCAGTTTCACCTTGTACTGCACGTTGGGCACGGTGGTGATGACGTCCATATTGAACTCGCGTTCCAGACGTTCCTGCACAATCTCCATGTGCAGCAGGCCGAGGAATCCGCAGCGGAACCCGAATCCCAACGCCAGCGAGCTCTCCGGCTCGAACGTCAGCGACGCATCGTTGAGCTGCAACTTCTCAATCGACGCCCTTAACTCTTCGTAGTCATCCGTATCGACAGGATAGACGCCTGCGAAGACCATGGGTTTCACTGACTCGAATCCTTCGATAGCCTTGTCGCAGGGACGCTCCACATGGGTGATGGTATCGCCCACACGCACCTCCTTCGAGGTCTTGATGCCGCTGATGATATACCCCACATCACCGGCTTTCAATTCCTTGCGCGGCTCCATGTTCAGGCGTAGCACGCCAATCTCGTCGGCATGGTAGTCCTTCTCGGTGCTGACGAATATCACATGGTCGTTGGTGCGGATAGTGCCGTTCATGATGCGGAAATAGCTGATGATACCCCGGAAGGGATTGAACACCGAGTCGAAGACCAGTGCCTGCAACGGTGCCTCGGGGTCGCCCTTGGGAGCCGGGAAGCGGTCGACGATAGCCCTTAGCACCTCCGGCACACCCATACCCGTCTTGGCGCTGCACGACAGTATTTCTTCACGCTTGCAGCCCAGCAGGTCGATAATCTCATCGGCCACCTCTTCGGGCATAGCGCTGTCGAGGTCTATCTTGTTCATCACGGGGATGATTTCCAAGTCATTCTCCAAAGCGAGATATAGGTTAGAGATAGTCTGTGCCTGGATGCCCTGCGTGGCGTCCACCACAAGCAAGGCCCCCTCACACGCTGCTATCGAACGGCTCACCTCGTAGCTGAAGTCCACATGACCCGGTGTGTCGATAAGGTTCAGCACAAAGTCCTTGCCTGCGTTCTCACCATCACCGTCGTAACGGTAGTTCATCTGGATGGCGTGACTCTTGATGGTGATGCCGCGTTCCTTCTCCAGGTCCATGTCGTCCAGCACCTGGTCCTGCATGTCGCGTTGCGACACCGTGGCAGTATACTCCAAAAGACGGTCGGCCAGCGTGCTCTTGCCGTGGTCGATGTGAGCTATGATACAAAAGTTGCGTATGTTGTTCATCGTATTCTATGTATTCTTATCTTCCCATTCCGTCCCCGCAGACCAGCAGCCCCCGGCGACAGGTAGGACTAAACAAAAATGCAAATATACGCGTTTTTTTTGATATAAGCGGTTTCCAGACATAAAGAAACTTCTTATGGTCTGATTTCTAACCGCTGGCGATATCTTTAAGACCTTTGTTCCTTTGCCTTCTCTACATTTATGTTTCGGTTGTTCAATGATAAAATACCATTGAACAGCAATACCGCTTTCTGTGAAGAATGAATAACCAACATAGCATGCAGCTCCTATGGAGCACATTGCCATGTTCCATCAATCAATATGCCAGTTGTTCCATCCTGTGGTGTCGTAAATATTGAACTGGACATCCAAATGGTGTGTGATGCCCGCCGGGATGTTGTCCAATCCCAACTGACTGAGTTCATGCCGGGTACCATCGGTGTGTAGTTGGAGCTGGTCTTCGCCCAGATAAGGCGGGCGGAGGCCATAGCGTGTGCGTGCTTCAACCCACTCCCACACATCGCGGGCATGCTCCACGGTCCGCTGGACAAAGAGGTCGTGAGTCCGCACATCGCCGCCATCGACAGTATTGAGTATGTCCGGCCGCAAGTACCAATAGAACGAGCCGCCGATATAGTCGTTGGGATGACGGTTATACATCTCCTGTTCAAACCTTGTTATCTGTTCCTGCATCCACTGCGTCCGTGGCGAAAAGAGGGTGCATTTCAGGGACCAAAGGGAGTCGTTCCTATACCAAACATTCAGTAGATAAATGGTGGTATCGGTCTGGCAAAGGTAGGAGACTGCCCTGCCGGTGCCATAAACGGTATCGCGGAATAGTGTGTAGCCGTATCGGGCTACGTAATTCTCTATGGCTTTGTGCAAACTTGGCGATTCTCGCTGCTGCCAGAGGGGAACCATGCTGTTGTACAGGTTGGTCGTCACAGGGGAAATATCTTCCTTGTTGCATGATACTGATAACATCACTGCACAAAACGATGCTGCAACCATAAGTCGGGAAAGCAGTTTCTTCATATTGTATAAGTTTTAATTGCTGATTGTTTTTATATATAACGCAGAGAGGGCTATTTTCTGACATTATTTACCAACTTTTAAGAGTAGGGCACACCGGGTGACTAATTGCAAGACAAAAAAATACCCCGTGCGGATGTCCACACAGGGTATTTTTGTATTGGTGTGATGTTGTTCCTATTTGAGGAATTTGAAGTTTTTGCCAAGGTACTGGGCTTCGTCGCCGAGGCCTTCTTCGATGCGCATGAGCTGGTTGTATTTGCAGATGCGGTCGGTGCGGCTGGCGGAGCCGGTCTTGATAAGGCCGGTGTTGAGAGCCACGACGAGGTCGGCAATGGTGGTGTCCTCGGTCTCGCCACTGCGGTGGGAGATGATGGAGGTGTAGCCGTTGCGGGTGGCAAGGCTGACAGCGTCGATTGTCTCGGAAAGGGTACCAATCTGGTTGAGTTTGACGAGGATGGAGTTGGCCACTTTGCGGTCGAGACCCATCTGGAGACGCTCGACATTGGTGACGAAGAGGTCGTCGCCTACCAACTGGCAGCGGTCGCCGATGGCGTCGGTGAGGAGTTTCCAGCCATCCCAGTCGTCTTCGGCCATACCGTCCTCAATGGAGATGACGGGGTACTGGTCGACCCAGCGTTTCCAGAAGTCAACCATCTCGGTGGCGTTGTATTTCTCGCCGGTGGACCAGCGCATCTCGTAGAGGCCGGTTTCGGGGTTGTAGTACTCGGAAGCAGCGGCATCGAGACCGATGAAGATGTCTTCGCCGGGACGATAGCCGGCCTTCTCGATGGCCTGACAGACCACCTGGATGGCCTCGTCGTTGGAAGCGAGGTTGGGGGCAAAACCGCCCTCGTCGCCCACGTTGGTGGACATGTTGCGTGCCTTAAGGACGCTGCGGAGGTTGTGGAAAACCTCGGCACCCATGCGGAGGGCTTCGGTGAACGTGGGGGCTCCGACGGGCATGATCATGAACTCCTGGAAGTCGATGCTGTTGTCGGCATGCGAACCGCCGTTGAGGATGTTCATCATGGGGACGGGAAGCAGGTAGGCTCCGCAACCGCCAAGGTAACGGTAGAGTTGCTGGCCGGACTCCATGGCGGCGGCTTTAGCGCAGGCGAGAGAGACACCGAGGATGGCGTTGGCACCAAGACGGCTCTTGTTAGGAGTGCCGTCGAGTTCAATCATCTTCTGGTCGATGGCGCGCTGCTCTTCGACATACATGCCGCGGAGCTCCTCGTTGAGGACGTTGTTGACATTGTTGACGGCCTGAAGGACGCCCTTGCCCATATATACGGACTTGTCGTTGTCGCGAAGCTCGCAGGCTTCGTGGACACCTGTGGAGGCTCCGGAGGGGACGGCGGCACGACCCATGGCGCCCTGATCGGTGTATACTTCGACTTCGACTGTGGGGTTGCCGCGAGAGTCGAGAATCTGACGGCCCCGGATTGCTATGATCTGTGACATAGATTTAGGTTTGTTTGATATTATAATTTACGATGTTGACGTACTTGGGGATGCCTTCCGTGGTGAACAAGAAACACTGGGGAGACAACCGAAAAAAGGAATGCAGAGATGAGCATCACCCCGCATTCCTTTATGATGAGTATCCGAACAATTATTCGGCCTTGGGAGCCTCTTCCACTGCGGGAGCTTCGACAGCAGGAGTCTCGGCATTTTCGGCCTTCTTGGCACGACTGCGGCGAGTGGACTTGGCTTTCTTCTCAGCGATGGGCTTGAGCATGTTTTCGTTGTAGTCGACGAGCTCGATGATGGCCATGGCGGAGTTGTCACCGTGACGGATGCCGGTCTTCAGGATGCGGGTGTAGCCACCGGGACGGTTAGCAATCTTCTGCGAGATTTCGCGGAAGAGCTCGTTGACGGCCTCTTTGCTGTGGAGGTAGCTGAAGACAACACGGCGGTTGTTGGTGGTGTCCTCTTTGGAGCGATTGATGAGGGGCTCGACATATACTCGGAGTGCTTTGGCTTTGGCCAGCGTGGTCTCGATTCTCTTCTCAAGGATGAGAGAAGTGGCCATGTTGGAGAGCATAGCAACGCGATGTGCGTGGGTTCTTGACAGATGATTTATTTTACAACCGTGTCTCATTTCTATTATTCTTTATCTAATTTATACTTACTAATGTTCATGCCGAATTCGAGATTCTTCGAGGCGACGAGGTTCTCGAGCTCGGTAAGCGATTTCTTGCCGAAGTTTCTGAACTTCAAAAGGTCGGCTTTGTTGAAGGAGACCAAATCGCCCAAGGTCTCGACTTCAGCGGCCTTAAGGCAGTTGAGTGCACGGACGGAGAGGTCCATGTCGACCAGCTTGGTCTTAAGGAGCTGACGGGTGTAGGCGGTGCTTTCGTCGTATTCTTCCTGCACGGGCTTGGGCTCGGCTTCGAGGGTGATGCGCTCGTCACTGAAGAGCATGAAGTGCTGGATGAGAATGGTGGCTGCCTCTTTCAAAGCCTCTTTCGGATGTATGGAGCCGTCGGTCTGGATATCGAAAGTCAGTTTCTCGTAGTCAGTGCGCTGTTCAACACGATAGTCGCTGACTTCGTATTTGACGTTTTTGATAGGTGTATGGATAGAATCGACAGCAATGACACCGATGGGGTCGCCCGGCTTTTTATTCTCGTCGGCAGGGACATAGCCGCGCCCTTTCTCGATGGTGAGTTCTATCTTGAGCTCGGTGGTCGTCTCCATGTGGCAGATTTCAAGCTCGGGATTGAGAACCTGAAAACCATTGAGATGGCTGTTGAGGTCGCCAGCCTTGAAGACTGACTGACCCACAACGACAAACGATACCTTCTCGGAATCGAACTCTTCGATTTGGCGGCGGAAGCGGATTTGCTTCAACTTTAGGATGATATCGGTCATGTCCTCAACCACTCCGGGGAGGGAAGAGAATTCATGGTCGACTCCTTCAATGCGTACTGAGGTGATTGCAAACCCTTCGAGAGAAGAGAGCAGTACTCTGCGCAACGCATTGCCGATGGTGATGCCGTAGCCAGGCTCCAAAGGACGGAATTCGAAGACTCCACGGAAGTCGTCGGCCTCGAGCATAACCACCTTGTCGGGTTTCTGGAAAGATAATATTGCCATTTTTGAATGCTTTCTTATAATTGATTTCTATGACCCTGACTCGTAAAGACCGACTGCATGAAAGGGCAGCCAGCAACAAGCCCCGGGCGACGAAAACACTACTACTTGGAGTAGAGTTCGACAATGAGCTGTTCGTTGATAGTCTCGGGGATATCGCTACGCTCAGGATAGCTGATGAATTTACCGGTGAGACTGGCGCCGTCCCATTCGAGCCATGCATAGTTGTTGGCACGAGAGGCGAGATTGTCGGTGATAATCTCCAAAGACTTGGAACGCTCGCGGACGGAAATGACGTCACCAACTTTCAGTTCATAAGAGGGAATATTGACCACGTTGCCGTTGACGGCGATGTGGCGGTGGGACACGAGCTGACGTGCCTGGGCCCGGCTGCAGGCGATGCCGAGACGATAGACAACATTGTCCAGACGTGATTCGATAAGCTTCATGAGCTCTTCACCGGTGATACCGCCACGACGGGAAGCTTCGGCGTAGAGTTTGCGGAACTGGCGCTCGAGGATGCCATAAGTGTATTTGGCTTTCTGTTTCTCCTGAAGCTGGATGCCATATTCGGACACCTTGCCACGGCGACGGTTCTGACCATGCATACCGGGGGCATAGGGTTTCTTTTCGTAATACTTGTCGGGACCGTAAATCGGTTCGTGGAATTTTCTTGCAATTTTGGTTTTAGGACCTGTATATCTTGCCATTGTTTACAATTTTGAATATTGAATACTGGTTGGGGTTTTGATAGGGGTACTAATCTGAATACCCATCGAATTACACGCGACGGCGTTTAGGAGGACGGCATCCGTTGTGGGGAAGCGGAGTGACATCGACGATTTCGGTTACTTCAATGCCGCATCCATTGATTGCGCGGATAGCAGACTCACGTCCTGAACCAGGTCCTTTTACAAAGACTTTTACTTTTCTTAGGCCCAAATCATAAGCAACTTTACCGCAATCTTCCGCAGCCATCTGTGCAGCATACGGAGTGTTTTTCTTCGATCCGCGGAAGCCCATTTTTCCAGCAGACGACCAAGAAATCACTTGACCGGCATTATTTGTCAACGAAATAATCACGTTGTTGAAAGAAGCAAAGATGCATGCTCTTCCAAGAGGTTCAACTTTTACGACTCTTTTTTTGGTCGGTTTTGAAGTTTTTGCCATAATTTTTAATTGTGCTTGATTCTACTTATTTTACCCTGCTGCTCCGAGTTCAATTATAATCCACAGCAGGTTGCTACACTTTACTTATTTACTTGGTAGCTTTCTTTTTGTTAGCGATTGTTTTCTTCTTACCCTTACGAGTGCGGGCGTTGTTTTTGGTGCTCTGACCACGGAGAGGAAGACCGAGACGGTGACGGATGCCGCGATAGCAGCCGATATCCATCAGTCGCTTGATGTTCATTTGCACTTCGGAGCGAAGAGCGCCTTCCACTTTGTAGTCATCGTTGATGATGGTACGAAGGGTGTTCTGCTCATCGTCGGTCCAGTCCTGCACTTTCTTGTTCTCATCGATACCAGCCTTGGCCAGGATCTCGGATGCAAGGCTTCTTCCGATACCGTAGATATAGGTCAAACCTATAACGCCTCTTTTGTTTTTGGGTAAGTCAATACCTGCAATTCTTGCCATAAATTCTTTTTATTCTTTTTGTTAGTTAATCATCCTTGTCTTTGTTTGAACTTAGCCACCTTGCACTCGGGGGATCTTTTCTTTACAGAAACTCTTACTTTCATTTTTTATTGTATTAATCGATTAATTCTTTGGTGTATTTCAATGATACTACAAACAAGGCTATTTGTGACGATAGGTGATACGGCCTTTGGTGAGGTCGTAGGGCGACATTTCGATGGAGACCTTGTCTCCAGGAAGAATCTTGATGTAATGCATGCGCATCTTGCCGGAGATGTGGGCGATGATCTGATGTCCATTCTCCAATTCTACCCGGAACATAGCGTTTCCTAAGGATTCAGTGACTGTTCCGTCCAACTGTATGGAAGATTGTTTTGCCATTTACTTATCGTACTATTTGTTGTTTTCAATGAAATCGAATGTGGTGAGAATGTCGGGGCCGTTGGCTCCGATAGCTACGGTGTGTTCAAAATGGGCAGCAGGTTTGCCGTCCCTGGTTCGGCAGGTCCAACCGTCTTCGCGTGAGAAGACAACATTCTTAGAACCCATGCAGACCATAGGCTCGACAGCGATGACCAGCCCTTCCTTGAGGAGCGGACCAGTGCCGGGGACACCATAGTTGGGGACATTGGGGCTCTCGTGCATTTTGAAACCCACCCCGTGTCCGCAGAGTTCACGAACCACGGAATAGCCGTTTTTCTCGCAATGCTGCTGAACAGCGTGGCCAATGTCACCTACACGGTTGCCTGCCTTGCATTTCTCCAGACCGATATACAGCGCTTCCTTGGTGACTTTCAAAAGACGCAGCATTTCGGGTGAAGCTTCACCGCAGGTGAAAGTGTATGCCGAATCAGACACATATCCGTTTAACTCAATAACACAATCAAGAGAGACATTGTCGCCCTCTTTAATGAAGAAATTATCTGAGGGAATACCATGCACAACGACATCGTTCACCGAAATGCAGAAAGCAGAGGGGAAACCCTCATATCCTTTGCACAAGGGTATGCCGCCATTGTCGCGGATGAACTGCTCGCCTATTTTGTCAAGGTAAGCAGTGGTAACACCCGGCTGAATATGACGGCCCACCTCGGCAAGAGTCTTGCCGAGGAGACGGGCACTATCACGTATCAGTTCTATTTCTTCTTTTGTCTTAAGGAGTATCATTCTAAGTAATTAGTTGAATTATGCCTGAACGGACATAGATGTACGGCCTTTGATGCGACCAGTCTTGGTGAGACCGTCGTAGTGACGCATGAGCAGATGGCTTTCAATCTGCTGAAGGGTATCGAGGATAACACCAACCAGAATCAGCAGCGAGGTGCCGCCGTAGAACTGGGCAAACTGGGTGTTGACGCCAAAGAGACGGATAATAGCAGGAAGGATAGCAACAATGGCCAGGAAGATAGAACCGGGAAGGGTAATCTTGGAGAGAACGCCTTCGAGATATTCGGCAGTCTTTTTGCCAGGTTTGACACCGGGGATAAAGCCACCGTTTTTCTTCATATCTTCAGCCATCTGATTGGGGTTGATGGCAATTGCCGTATAGAAGTAGGTGAACAGGACAACCAGGATAAAGAATACCAAGTTATACCAGAAACCATTGAAGTCGGTAAAAGCCATCCAGAATTTAGAATCGGAATTGCCAGTGAATCCCATGAAAGTGATGGGAATGAACATGATTGCCTGAGCAAAGATGATAGGCATGACACCGGCGGCATTGACCTTGATGGGGATGTACTGACGCACTCCACCATATTGTCTGTTGCCAACGATGCGCTTGGCATACTGCACGGGGATACGACGAGTACCCTGAACCAGCAAGATGACGAGCAGAATGACAGCAAGCAAAGCGACAATCTCAATCAGGAACATCACAAGTCCGCCACCAGCATCGGTGAGACGGGAGACGAACTCACCAAACAGTGCGAAGGGCAGACGAGCAATGATACCAATCATAATCAACAGAGAGATACCGTTGCCCACACCTTTCTCGGTAATGCGCTCACCAAGCCACATGACAAAGAGGGTACCGGCAATCAGGATGATGATACTGGAAGCCCAGAAAGTCCAAGTGGGAGAGCTGCCATCGAAAGGATAGATGGCGGTTGACGAGGCACCCAACTGATACATCATATTGGTGATGTAAGCAGGAGCTTGGAAACCGGTAATGGCAACAGTGAGCAGACGGGTAATCTGATTCATTTTTCTGCGGCCGTTCTCACCATCGTGCTGCATCTTCTGGAAATAAGGTATGACCATAACAAACAACTGAATCACGATGGATGCAGTGATGTAAGGCATAATACCCAAAGCAAAGATGGAAGCATTGGAGAATGCACCACCGGAGAACATGTTCAACAGACCCATCAGACCCTCAGAACCCTGATTCTGGAGATTCTGCAACTGCGTAGGATCGACACCGGGCAGGACGACATAACAACCAATGCGGTACACAAGGACTAATCCCAGTGTGTAAAGAATTCTTTTCCGCAGGTCTTCTATCGACCAGATGTTTTTGAGTGTCTGTATTAATCTCTTCATTATTGTTATTTTTTAGGTTTTGAAGTTGATGGAGTCATGAAGTTGATGAAGCTATGTTTCTACAACAACGACTTCATCAACTCCATAAACTTTATTCAATTACTGTGGCGACACCGCCTTTGGCCTCAATTGCCTGCTTAGCAGCAGCAGAGAAAGCGTGAGCAGTGACATTGATGGCTTTGTTTAACTCGCCACGGCCAAGAATCTTAATGCGGTCCTTGCCCGAAATGAGACCATTCTGGCGGAAAACCTCGACATTGAATTCGGCAATGTTCTTGCTCTCGGCAAGGGCATTGAGAGTATCAATGTTGATACCGACATACTCAATACGGTTGAGGTTCTTGAAACCAAATTTGGGAAGGCGACGATAGATGGGCATCTGACCACCTTCGAAACCAATCTTCTGATGGTAACCGGAACGAGCCTTTGCACCCTTGTTACCGCGAGTGGATGTGCCACCTTTACCGGAGCCAGCGCCACGGCCGACACGTTTGGAGTGCTTGATGGAACCTTTTGCGGGTTGAAGATTATTTAAACTCATAACTATTCTATATTTGAAGGTTTATTCGTTATCACAGAAAGAGGGAGCAAACTGCAACAACGGCTTTTCGACATTAATTAGATTTCCTCAACAGTGATTAAGTGTTTCACCTTCTCAATCATACCGAGAATTTGCGGGGTAGCAACTACCGTGCGCTCATGGTTGATTTTTCTCAGCCCTAATGCAGCCATGGTTTTCTTCTGGCGTGCAGGGTGACCGATGATACTTCTGACCTGTTTGATTTTTAAAGTCTTTTCTGCCATGATTTTATTCTCCATAATTAACCGTTAAACACTTTATCAAGGGCAATGCCACGGAGCTCTGCAACCATGTAGGGATCCTTCATCTGCAGCAAGGCATTGATGGTAGCCTTCACAACGCTGTGGGGATTGGAAGAGCCCTTGCACTTAGCAAGCACGTCCTTAACACCAACACTCTCCAGAACGGCACGCATAGCACCGCCGGCGATAACACCGGTACCGGGAGCTGCAGGTTTCAGGAACACGCGGGCACCGCTGTACTTACCGCACTGCTCGTGAGGGATGGTGCCTTTCAGCACGGGAACCTTGATAAGGTTCTTCTTGGCATCGTCGACACCCTTCTGGATGGCGGCCTGAACCTCCTTGGCTTTTCCCAAGCCGTATCCAACAACACCGTTCTCGTTTCCGATGACAACAATGGCAGCAAAGGTGAAAGTTCTACCACCCTTGGTAACCTTGGTTACACGATTGATTGCAACAAGACGATCTTTGAACTCGATTTCGCTCGATTTTACTCTTTTTACGTTTACTTCTGCCATGACTTTAGAATTTTAAACCACCTTCTCTGGCACCATCGGCCAACGATTTAACACGACCATGGTAGAGATAACCGTTTCGGTCAAATACCACAGTATTAATACCTGCAGCGATAGCGCGTTCGGCGACAAGTTTGCCAACCTTTGCGGACATTTCGCTTTTCGTGCCACTCTTTTCTACACCTTTCTCGCGTGAGGAAGCTGCGGCCAGTGTCACACCCTTTACATCGTCAATAACCTGTGCATAAATTTCCTTATTGCTTCTGAACACAGACAGTCGGGGCATCTCGGCAGTGCCACTGATCTTATGACGAATGCGGAATTTAATTTTTGTTCTTCTTATATCTTTTCTTGTAGCCATAATTGTTTATACTTTGGCGTTCTAATTATTTTTACTTAGCAGCAGCCTTACCAGCTTTCTTTCTGATTTCCTCGCCCTGGAAGCGGATACCTTTACCCTTATAAGGCTCGGGTTTGCGCAGGGAACGGATCTTGGCAGCGGCCTGACCAAGGATTTGCTTGTCACAGCAAGTCATGGTGATAATGGGGTTCTTACCCTTCTCAGTAACTGTCTCGACATGGATTTCGGGAGCCAGCTCAAAGAAAATCTTGTGGCTGTAGCCGAGGTCCATCTCCATGACATTACCGTTGGCCTGCACTTTGTAACCAACACCGATAACCTCCTGGACGGTCTTGAAACCCTCGGAAACACCTTTCACCATGTTCGAAACCAAGGCGCGATAGAGACCATGCATGGCTTTATGCTCCTTGCTGTCGGAAGGACGCTCAAAATGAAGAGCACCATCCTCCTGCTTAATCGTAATATAAGGAGCAACCTGCTGCGACAGCTCACCTTTGGGTCCTTTTACGGTGATAACGTTATCAGAAGATATTTTCACTTCTACACCTGCGGGCAGGGTAATGGGCATTTTACCTATTCTTGACATTTCTATACTCCTCTCTTTTGATTAGCTGATGTAACAAATAACTTCTCCGCCCACATTAAGAGTACGAGCCTCTTTATCGGTCATAAGACCTTTGGAAGTGGAGATAATGGCGATGCCAAGACCATTGAGAACACGGGGCATATCCTCGACAGAGACATAGCGGCGCAGACCGGGGGAGCTGACGCGCTTGAGTTCGGAGATAGCGGAGATTTTCGTCACAGGGTGATACTTCAGGGCAATCTTGATGCTCTGATTGTGCTGACCTTCGTTCTCGAATTTATAGTTAAGGATATAACCTTTCTCAAATAAGATCTTGGTGATCTCTTTTTTCAATTTCGATGCAGGAATTTCAACAATCCGATGCTTGGAAGCAATAGCATTGCGCATACGGGTCAAATAATCTGCAATAGGATCTGTTACCATATTATTTATTCTTGATTTTAAGTTTTGTAGTATTGGGTTTGCCAACTTGCAAAGCTACCAATGATTACTGATTAAATTTTACCAACTTGACTTTTTGACACCGGGGATGAGACCGCTGACGGCCATCTCGCGGAAGTTGATACGCGAAATGCCGAACTGACGCATGTAACCCTTGGGGCGGCCGGTGAGCTGGCAACGGTTGTGCATGCGGATGGGGCAGGCATTCTTCGGGAGTTTCTGAAGAGCAATGACAGCCTTCTCAACCTCCTCGGGTTCACCAGTGCGGACGATTTCCTTCAGAGCAGCACGCTTGGCAGCATAACGAGCAACCATTTTGGCTCTCTTACGTTCTCTAGCTTTGATTGATTCTTTTGCCATTATCTTTTATTTTTGTTGATTCTTAAAAGGTATGCCAAACAATTTGAGCAGCGACATGGCCTCCTTGTCGGTGTTGGCGGAAGTGACGAAAGTGATGTCCATACCCTGGATACGGTCAATCTTGTCGATATCAATCTCGGGGAAGATAATCTGCTCGGAAATACCGAAGGTATAATTACCCTTGCCGTCAAAACCCTTGTCGTTGATACCGCGGAAGTCGCGGATACGGGGGATAGAAGCGGTGATGAGACGCTCCAGAAACTCATACATACGCTCGCCACGCAGAGTCACACGGACACCGATGGGCATTCCACGACGCAGTTTGAAGTTGGAGATATCTTTACGCGATTTCGTTGCCACGGCTTTCTGACCGGCGATGAGGGTCATTTCTTCAATACCCTTGTCGATAACTTTCTTATCGGCGATAGCGGCTTTGCCGAGACCTTGGTTCAGGGTGATTTTCTTCAAGCGCGGAGCCTGCATGACTGTCTTATAGCCATACTCGTTCATCAGCGCGGGAAGAATCTCCTCTTTGTATTTTGTCTTTAATGTAGGAATGTATGCCATTATTTAATCTCCTCCCCTGATTTTTTGGAATAACGAACAAGTTTACCAGTCTTTTCACTGATTCTGCGGCCGATTCTGGTAGGAGTTTTACCATCCATAACCATGAGGTTGGACAAATGGATAGGAGCCTCCTGTTCAACGATACCGCCCTGGGTGTTCTTGGCACTGGGCTTGGTATGTTTCTTTACGAGATTACGACCTTCCACGATGGCGCGATTCTTTTCGGGATAAACCTTCAGCACCTTGCCGGTCTTGCCCTTGTCTTCGCCGGCAATCACCATAACGGTATCCCCTTTTTTTACGTGCAATTTCATTTTTTTCTCTTCTTTTTAATTTTACAATACTTCGGGAGCCAGTGAAACAATCTTGGTGAATTGTTTGTCACGGAGTTCACGGGCGACGGGTCCGAAAATACGGGTGCCGCGGAGCTCGTCGGCAGCGGTAAGCAGCACACATGCATTGTCGTCGAAGCGGATGTAGCTACCATCATTGCGACGAATCTCTTTCTTGGTACGGACCACAACTGCTTTAGAAACGGATCCCTTTTTAATGTTGCCTGAAGGAATGGCGTCTTTGATAGCCACCACGATAGTGTCGCCAATAGAGGCATAACGCTTCTTGGTACCACCGAGGACACGGATACAGAGTGCGCTTTTTGCACCGCTGTTATCGGCAACCGTCATTCTAGTTTCTTGTTGTATCATTTCTTTTCAATCTTTTTGTCTAGAAGGTTGTGTGACAATTTACTTGGCTCTTTCAACGATTTCCACAAGACGCCAGCACTTGTTCTTGCTCAAAGGTCTGGTCTCCATAATACGGACGACGTCGCCAATGTTGCATTCGTTCTTCTCGTCGTGAGCCATGAATTTAGTGGATTTCTTGACGAACTTGCCATACAGCGGGTGTTTCACTTTGCGCTCCACCTTGATGACAATGGACTTGTCCATCTTGTTGCTCACCACAACACCGATTCTTTCTTTTCTTAAATTTCTTTCCATATCTACTGATTGTTCTGCTTCTGTTCAGCGATTTCGCGGGCGCGAAGTTCAGTGAGACAGCGGGCAATGGTTTTTCTACTTTCTTTTATTTTATTAGGATTCTCCAAGGGCGATACAGCATGGGTCATAAGCATCTTCTGATACATGGCACGCTCGGTATCCAATTTTTCCTTTAACTCGGCAGTCGTGAGTTCTTTTAAAACTAATTCGTTTTTCATGACTGTATCTTCTTTTTATTCTTCGATATAATCTCTTTTAACAACAAACTTGGTCGAGATGGGGAGTTTTTGAGCTGCCAGACGGAGAGCCTCCTTGGCGATGTCCATCGGAACGCCCTCGCACTCGAACAGGATCGTACCCGGCATTACGCGGGCAACGAAATATTCAGGAGCACCCTTACCTTTACCCATACGGACCTCATTGGGCTTCTTCGTGATAGGCTTGTCCGGGAAAATACGAATCCAAATCTGACCTTCACGTTTCATATGACGCGTTACAGCTTGACGTGCAGCTTCTATTTGACGGCCTGTGATGAAACAGGTTTCCAGGGATTTGATACCAAAGGTACCGAAAGCCAACTCGTGACCACGGAAAGCATTGCCTTTAATTTTACCCTTCTGCTGCTTTCTATATCTTGTTTTCTTAGGTTGTAACATTTTTTCTTATTGTTTAGCGTTTTTCTATAACTCCAATCACTCACCTACTATTTATTGTTGTTGTTCCGGTTATTGTTCATGCGGCGGCGGGAAGAGCCATTACCGGAGCGACGCTCGCCACCCATCACGGGACGATGATCCTTCTGCTGACCACCGACGGTGGAGGGAACAAGTTCGCGTTTGCCATAAACAACACCTCTGCAGATATACACCTTTACACCGATGCGGCCATAAGTGGTGTGGGCCTCGGCATGAGCGTAATCGATGTCTGCGCGAAGAGTATGGAGAGGAGTGCGACCCTCTTTGTAATGCTCGCTGCGGGCAATCTCAGCGCCACCGATACGGCCGGCGATAGAGACCTTGATGCCTTCGGCGCCGGAACGCATGGTGGAGACGATAGCGTTCTTGATAGCGCGGCGATACTGGACACGGCCTTCAATCTGCTTGGCGATATTCTGAGCAACAAGCACAGCATCCAACTCGGGGCGTTTCACCTCGGAGATGTTGATCTGAACATCCTTGCCAGTAAGTTTCTTTAATTCTTCCTTCAGTTTGTCAACTTCACTGCCTGCTTTGCCGATAATCAAACCCGGACGAGCTGTGTTGATAGTCACAGTGAGGAGCTTGAGCGTTCTCTCGATATAAATCTTCGAAACGCTGGCCTTTGCGAGACGGGCATTGAGATATTTACGGATCTTGTCGTCCTCAACGAGCTTCTGCTCGAATTTGCGGCCGCCAAACCAGTTCGAATCCCATCCGCGGATAATGCCTAATCGATTTCCAATAGGGTTAGTCTTTTGTCCCATTGTATTAATTCTTCTTATTAAATTACTTATTTATTTTCTTCTACAGCCTTGGTTGCCACGGGAGCTTCCTCAGCATGGCTGCCCAAAATAACGGTGATATGGTTGCTGCGCTTGCGGATTCTGTAGCCGCGTCCCTGGGGGGCGGTACGCATACGCTTCATGGTACGGCCTTCGTCAACCATAATCTGTTTCACATAGAGCTGGCTGTCTTCAATACGTTTACCCTCATTCTTGGCCTGCCAGTTGGCAACAGCGCTGAGAACCAGTTTATACATCTTAGGAGCAGACTCTCTGGGGCAATATTTCAAAATACCCAGGGCTTTATCTACATCAACGCCACGAATCATATCAGCGACAAGACGGGTTTTACGTGGAGAAGTCGGGTTGTTCATCAACTTCGCCACATAGAGGGTCTTTTTGGCTTCTTTTCGTGCATTAGCACTTTCTCTTTTTCTTTGTCCCATTTCTTATTATTTCTTTCTATTTGGACTTGTTATTTCTTTGCTTTATCTTTAGATCCGGCGTGCCCACGGAAGATACGGGTCGGAGCAAACTCACCCAGTTTATGACCCACCATGTTCTCGGTGACATACACGGGGATGAACTTGTTTCCATTGTGCACGGCGATAGTCTGACCCACGAAATCGGGCGAAATCATCGATGCGCGGCTCCAGGTCTTGATGGTGACCTTCTTGTTCGACTGCTGGGCATCAATGACTCTCTTCTCCAGCTTATGGAAGATATACGGACCTTTCTTTAATGAACGACTCATTTTCTTCTTCTTTTAATGATTACTTCTTTCTTCTTTCGACAATGTACTTGCTCGACTGTTTCTTAGGAGCACGTGTCTTGTAACCCTTGGCGGGGATACCCTTACGGCTGCGGGGATGGCCACCGCTCTGACGGCCTTCACCACCACCCATCGGGTGATCGACAGGATTCATGACAACACCGCGGTTGCGGGGACGGCGACCGAGCCAACGGCTGCGACCGGCCTTACCACCAACCTCGAGGTTGTGCTCAGGATTCGAAACAATACCCACGGTTGCACGGCAAGCCTGGAGAATCATACGCATCTCGCCGCTGGGCATCTTGATAATTGCATACTTGTCGTCACGCGACATAAGCTGGGCATAGGCACCGGCACTGCGGACCATCTTGGCACCCTGGCCAGGACGGAGCTCAATGTTGTGAATCAGCGTACCGAAAGGAATCTCAGCGAGCGTGAGCGTGTTTCCAACTTCGGGAGCTGCACCTTTACCGGACATGATGGTCTGTCCGACCTGCAAACCCTGGGGGGCGAGAATGTAACGCTTCTCACCGTCAGCGTAGAACACCAAAGCAATACGCGAGCTACGATTGGGGTCGTACTCGATAGTCTTTACAACAGCAGGAACGCCGTCCTTGTCTCTCTTGAAGTCGACAAAGCGGTATAACTGCTTATGACCACCGCCCAAATAGCGCATGGTCATCTTACCTTGGTTGTTGCGGCCACCGCTCTTGCCGTAGCCACGCACCAAACTCTTTTCCGGCTTGCTGGTTGTGATGTCATCGTTGGTAACGACAATCTTGTGACGCTGACCGGGGGTTGTGGGTTTAATTTTCTTTAAAGCCATTTCTTCTTTTTAGTCTCTTATCAGTGGACTATTACTATTAATTTATTGTTTTGTTTTTTAATCTTACCGAAGGCTGGTGGACTCACCAAGCCTTCGGCATTTGTTTCTCATCAGATGTTAGCGTAGAAGTCGATGCTGTCGCCTTCGGCCAGGGTCACGATAGCTTTCTTGTAAGCATTGGTGCGACCCACCAGGTAACCGGCCTTGGTATAGCGCGCTTTCACTTTACCGGAATAGTTCATCGTGTTCACGTCAAGAACCTTCACACCATAGAACTGCTCCACGGCTTTCTTAATCTCAATCTTATTGGCACGCTTGTCGACAACAAAACCATAACGATTCAAGACCTTCGGGGCGGGCTTGTCCTTGTCACGCTGGATGCGAGTCATCTGGGGAGCAGCAGCAGCCTCGGTGAGTCTTGTCATCTTTTCGCTAATCAGAGGTTTTACTATGATATTCATTGTTAAACTTTCTTAAATCGAATTAGTAACTACATTATTTTGTTGCCAAAACACGGCTAATTTCCTCGAAACACCCTTCAGTAAGCACAATATTTGCGGCGTTCACAATGTCATAAGTATTTAACTGCGACACGTTTACGACCTTTACCTTCTGGAGGTTTCGGGCAGACAAAGATACGAAATTATTTTGATTCTCAACAACTATTAATGATTTTTTGTCACCAAGTTTAAGATTGTTGAGGATCTCGATCATCTTCTTAGTCTTGGGAGCCTCAAGGGAAATGTTCTCGACCACAGTCATGGCGTTGCCGGCAACCTTCTCGCTGAGAGCCGAACGGCGGGCCAGACGTTTGACCTTAATGTTCAGTTTGAAGCGATAGTCGCGGGGCTGGGGTCCGAAGATACGGCCGCCGCCTACAAACACGGGGCTCTTCAAATCGCCCGAACGGGCGCCGCCGGTACCCTTCTGGCGTTTCAGCTTGCGGGTGCTATGGGCGTTCTCACTACGTTCCTTGGCTTTGTGGGTGCCCTGACGATTGTCAGCCAGATACTGTTTGCAATCGAGGTAGATTGCATGCTGGTTGGGCTCAATGGCGAAGATAGAATCGTCAAGAGTGATGGTTCTACCGGTTTCGCTTCCGTTGATGTTATAGACTTTTAACTCCATCTTTCAAGTTTTATTATTGATCCTTTGGGTCCCGGTACAGAACCTTTCACTAACATTAAATTCTTTTCAGGGATAATCTTGACAACCTGAAGATTCTGGATCTTCACCTTGTGGTTGCCAGTCTGTCCGGCCATGCGCATGCCCTTGAAGATACGCGAGGGATAGGAGCTTGCACCGATCGAACCGGGGGCACGCAGGCGGTCGTGCTGGCCGTGAGTCAAGTCACCGACACCGCCAAAACCGTGTCTCTTGACAACGCCCTGGAAACCCTTACCTTTCGAGGTTCCAACAACGTCGACAAACTCGCCTTCCTGGAAGACTTCCACTGTCAAAACTTCACCATATTTCTTCTTGTGGCCCTCTTCAAAGCGGCTAAATTCTGCGAGATAGCGTTTGGGAGTGGTGTTGGCCTTTGCAAAATGGCCTCTCAAAGGCTTGGTGACGCGGCTTTCCTTCTGCTCACCAAAAGCCAACTGGATGGCCTCATAACCATCTTTCTCGATGGTTCTCACTTGTGTTACAACACAAGGACCAGCTTCAATCACTGTGCACGGAATCTGCTTTCCGTCGGCATCAAAAAGACTGGTCATTCCGATTTTCTTTCCAATTAATCCTGACATTTTTTTACTTTGGATTGTTTGTTTTTAGTTTTCAGCTTATTCTCGTCAACCTCTCGGCGACTACGCACATTGGCTGAGTTTAATTCACACTTTAATTTCCACTTCAACACCACTGGGAAGCTCCAGTTTCATCAGCGCGTCGATAGTCTTGGCACGGTCATTGATGTCGATGTCCATCAAGCGCTTGTAGGTGCTCAGTTCAAACTGCTCGCGGCTCTTCTTGTTGACAAAGGTAGAGCGGTTGACAGTGAAAATCTTTTTGTTGGTCGGCAGCGGAATGGGACCATTCACCACTGCACCGGTCATCTTCACGGTCTTGACAATCTTCTCGGCTGACTTGTCGACAAGATTGTGATCGTAAGATTTCAATTTGATTCTAATTCTTTGACTCACGGTAATATGTTTTTTTAATTATTATACTTATTCTTAAGGATATTGTCTTGCTGGTCCTTGGTGACCTCGGCATAATGCGAGAACTCCATGGTCGAGTTGGCGCGGCCGGAAGTGATGGTGCGCAACGCTGTCACATAACCGAACATCTGTTCCAGCGGCACCAATGCATGGATGGCCTGAACGCCCACTTTGGCAGTGATGTTCTCCAACATGCCGCGACGACGGTTCAGGTCGCCGGTCACATCGCCCACATAGGCATCGGGAGTCAGCACCTCGAGTTTCATGATAGGCTCAAGCAGCACGGGCGAAGCCTTGCGGCAGGCCTCCTTGAAACCGATCTTGGCACACACCTCGAACGACAGCTGGTCGCTGTCCACAGGATGGAACGAACCGTCCAGGACGGTGACCTTCATGCTGTCCATCGGGTATCCGGCCAAAACGCCGTTCTGCATAGCCTCTTTGAAACCCTTCTCTATCGCAGGTATATACTCTTTAGGAATATTGCCGCCCTTCACCTCGTTGACAAACTGCAGACCGTTCACACCCTCGTCGGCAGGACCAATCTCGAACAGGATGTCGGCAAACTTACCCTTGCCGCCCGTCTGCTTCTTGTAGATCTCGTGGTGCTGCACGGTGGCGGTGATGGCCTCTTTGTAAGCCACCTGCGGACGGCCCTGGTTCACCTCCACCGCAAACTCGCGGCGCAGACGGTCCATGATGATGTCCAAATGCAGCTCGCCCATACCGCTGATGATGGTCTGGCCCGACACCTCGTCGCTCTTCACGCGGAAAGTGGGGTCCTCTTCCACCAGCTTGGTCAGTGCATTGGTCAGCTTGTCCATGTCGCCCTGTGTCAGCGGCTCGACAGCGATGCTGATAACGGGTTCGGGGAACTTCATCGACTCGAGGATGATGGGGTGCTTCTCGTCGCACAGTGTATGGCCGGTCTTGATGTCCTTGAAACCGACGGCGGCTCCGATGTCGCCTGCCTCGATGCGGTCGAGGGGGTTCTGCTTGTTCGAATGCATCTGCATGATACGGGAGATACGTTCTTTCTTGCCCGTATTGGCATTGTACACATACGAACCAGACTCCAGCGAACCGCTATACACGCGGAAGAAGCAGAGTCTGCCCACATAGGGGTCGGTGGCAATCTTGAATGCCAGTGCTGAGAAGGGAGCCTTCACGTCGATGGGACGCATCTCGGGCTGCTCGGTCTTGGGGTTGATACCGTCCACCTCCTTCATGTCGAGGGGGCTCGGCAGGAAAGCGGCCACGGCATCCAGCAGGGTCTGCACGCCTTTGTTCTTGAAAGCGGAACCGCACATCACGGGCACAATCTTCATGGCCAGTGTTGCCTTGCGTATCTCGCCGATGATCTCGTCGGGGGTGATGGAATCGGGGTCCTCGAAAAACTTCTCGAGCAGAGCCTCGTTCTCCTCGGCGACGCCCTCCACCAGTTTCTGGCGGTACTCGGCGGCAATGTCCTTCAAGTCGGCGGGCATGGGGATTTCCTCAAAACGCTGACCGTTGGAACTCTCGTCCCACACCAGCGCCTTGTTGGCAATCAAGTCCACAACGCCCTTGTACAAATCCTCCTGACCGATAGGAATCTCGATAGGGATAGGGTTGGCGCCCAAGCGCTCCTTAATCTGGTTCACCACACCGAAGAAGTCGGCACCCGCGCGGTCCATCTTGTTGACGAAGGCGATACGCGGCACACCGTACTTGTCGGCCTGACGCCACACGGTCTCCGACTGGGGTTCGACACCGCCCACAGCGCAGAAAATGGCTATGGCGCCGTCGAGCACACGCAGCGAACGCTCCACCTCGACGGTGAAATCCACGTGACCCGGAGTATCGATGATATTGTACTTATAACGCTGCTCATGCCAATCCCAATATACTGTGGTTGCCGCGGAGGTGATAGTGATACCGCGCTCCTGCTCCTGGACCATCCAGTCCATCGTGGCTGACCCCTCGTGCGTTTCACCCAGCTTGTAGTTCTTGCCGGTGTAGAAAAGAATACGCTCGGTCGTCGTCGTCTTGCCGGCGTCGATATGGGCCATAATCCCGATATTCCTTGTATAATGTAGGTCTGACATTGATTATAAGTAATTTAGCTTGAGCTGTCGATTAATAATCCTAAATAATGTATTCTGTTGTTGCCGTATTAGAAACGGAAGTGCGAGAAAGCCTTGTTGGCCTCTGCCATGCGGTGGATATCCTCCTTACGCTTGAAGGCGGCGCCCTCTTCCTTGTAAGCGGCCTGGATTTCGGCGGCCAGCTTCAGGGCCATCGTCTTCTCGCTGCGCTTGCGGCTGAAGCTGATGAGGTTCTTCATGCCGATGGACTGTTTGCGCTCGGGACGGATTTCGGTAGGCACCTGGAAAGTGGCACCACCGATACGGCGGCTCTTCACCTCGACCGAAGGAGTGATGTTGGCAAGGGCCTTCTTCCACACTTCGATACCGTCTTCCTTGGTACGGTCGGCCACCACGTCGATTGCCTCGTAGAAAATCTTGTAGGCGATGGTCTTCTTGCCGCCCAACATCAGGTTGTTGACAAACTTGGTAACGAGCACGTCGTTATATTTGGGATCCGGAAGGATAATACGTTTTCTGGGTTTAGCTTTTCTCATTTCTCTTTTACATTAACGAACTGCCTGTGCAATTCCTTATTCTTTTTTATTCTTAAACTAATTACTTCGAAGCCTGTTTCGGGCGCTTGGCACCGTATTTCGAACGACGCTGACGGCGACCATCGACACCACTGGTATCCAATGCTCCACGGATGATATGATAACGCACGCCGGGGAGATCCTTTACACGGCCTCCGCGAATCATCACGATCGAGTGCTCCTGCAGGTTATGGCCTTCACCGGGGATGTAGGCGTTAACCTCTTTCTGGTTGGTGAGACGCACACGGGCAACCTTACGCATTGCCGAGTTAGGTTTTTTCGGGGTGGTGGTGTACACACGGGTGCAGACGCCACGACGCTGGGGGCAGCTGTCCAAAGCGGGAGATTTCGACTTATACTCCATCTGCTGACGTCCTTTGCGAACTAATTGCTGAATTGTTGGCATTTTGTCTTTTAATGTTATATATTTAATTGTTAGTATTTTACAAATCTGTTTGAGTGCCGTTTTAGCCCTCGAAACGGAATGCAAAATTACAACTATTTTCTCACCCCACAAAGTAACAACTTGATTTCTCAATGTTAAATAAACTTAAAATTCTTTGTAGGCACTATGTATCAGAACGATACAAAATCAAAAATCCTCTTTTCCCCATCAACGGACCTGGAGTTATCAACAGCCTGCCCGAAAGTCCCCAAAACGCCCCCTCAAACTCACACTTTTCCGCCCTTCGTTCGTTCAATATCGTATCCTTTCTGCATACATCCTGCATCGTTCCCAATAATATAATAGGGAAACGATGCTGTAACGAAGGAAGAACGAGCCGACAACGAACGAACCTTGAGCGACCACGAGGCACGTCCCCTAGCCACAGCGGAGGAGCAGCGGAGCGCCCTCCCGACCTCCGGCATAGCCGTAGCGGCAGCCGTCTTTACGACTCGCGGTAATGGTACTGCCCCTTACCGCGGGTCACACGGCCGTATTGCACCGCATTCTGCGGGCAATAGTGGTAGCACGCCTCGCAATGATTGCAGTTGCCGTTCCAGCGGGGCTTGCCGCCATCGATGGCGATATTCTGCAGCGGGCACACTTTAGCGCACAGACCGCAACCCACGCAGGCATCCGTAGCATAGTATTTCTTGTCCGACACCCAGCGGAGAAAGCCCTTCCCTATCCCGTTGGTCTTCAAACGGGGCATAGCGCCACGGTTCAAGTCCACCGTCCAGCGGCGCTTTTTCAACGCCTCCGCCAGCTGCGGGATTCTTGCCTCGGCCTGTTCTAACTTCCGCTTCTCCACCTCAGGCGGGTCGACATTCATAAACGACATATTCACATACGTGTTCGGCATCGCCACCCCGAAAGCGGCATCAAGCCGAAGGCCTGCTATATCCAGCGCCTGTCCCAACACAATGTCGGCAAACCCGGCATCGTCACCATAAGTCGTCACCATATATACATACGACGGACTGTCCTTCAGCCGCACCTTGCCCACAAAGTCCAGCACAATCTGCGGCGGCCGCCACGAATAGATGGGGAACACAAACCCCACCCGCTCGTCGGCCTGCAACGTGTAATCCAACTGCCCCTCGCGCAACGCCTTGGGGATAAACACCAGCCGCTCGTCCAACAACTCGCCGAGACGCTCAGCCACATGGCGGCTATTGCCGCAACCCGAATAGTAGAATATCATTAGTCACTAATTTAAACTATAATACATCATATGCAATAACCAACTTCACAATGCAAATTTACAACAATATTCTCAGTCAACAACGCTAAAATTTATCTTGCTTCAAAAAAAACGCCTAAACAGTCCTTTTCTTCTCCCATCCCGCTCCATTCATTCGCACCAAGATTACTACCCGGCCAAAACGCATACCCCGTTCAATTGGTTTCGTCTTCTGCCGCAAAAGGAAGCGGGGACACTTCGTCAAGCTGGTAGGTCATCATATTATGAACTACTACAGGTCTGTTTTTCTTAAAGTTTTCGGCTTGTTCAAAGATGGCTTTGAAAACATCGTCTCGAGTGGCTGGCGGGTATTTGTGCTTTGCGAGAGTGAGGATAATCTGCACTTTCAACTGTGCTTTGATGTCAGCCTTCTTGTCCCAGTCAATATACTGGGTCTTGTCGTCTACCACCTCTTTCACATCCTTCGCAAGGGCAATATACTGTTCTTCCGTGTATTCATCAAGAAATCCATATTGTTCGGCCACTGACTTCAAGATGTCGTAGAAAGCCTTGACCTCGATATTGGGGATGCCGTCGGGCAACACGTTGTCTTTCTTTATTTCCTCGAACAAATCGGCTAGTTGCTTGGCGACTTCAGTCACTATTTCGTCAGCCAGCACGATGTCGTCCGAACGGTCGTTGTACTTGTCGATGATACTGTTCAGCCGTTCTGTGAAGCTGACGGCTTTCACCTTGTTTACCTTCCGCACGCTATCGATGACCCGCTTGAGTAGCTGCTCCATCAGTTTCACCTTGGTGTTCTGATAGGGCAGCCGTTTGAGGCGTTCCATATATTGGGAGGCCAGCAGGTCAATCTGTTTGGTGTCGTTGAGCTGCATGGTGTTGATGGCGACAACCTCTTCAGAAATAAGCGCCTCGTTGACCAGTTTCAGCACGTGGCGGTTCATTTGTGAGGCATCGGGCGAATCACCTGTATTGGTCTTGTAGATGACCGAACGAACACCCGTGAAGAAATGCACGTCATCGACTTCGGACTTTTCTATGCGCTCATCGTTGTTGCACATGTTGTAGGCCGACTTCATGATGGTGGTGTGCTTCATGAAGCGTTTTTCCAAGTCATCGGTCTGTTGTATGCGTTCCGCGGCCTGTTGCAAAGCGTCCAACTGCTCAAGCGGGGTGCCTGTGAAGAACTTGGTGTAGTCGATGCCGTGGAACATCCTCCGCAACACATCCAGCTCGTCCTTGAACAGTTTGACGGCATTGTCGATAGTCTCCACCGGTGTCTCGTTCTGTCCACCGTTGGCGTATCTCTTCATCGCCTGGTTGAACTTCTTCTTAATTCCGAGATAGTCGACAATCAGGCCTTTGTCCTTGCCGGGATAGTTGCGGTTCACGCGGCTGATGGTCTGGATGAGGGTGTGCATCTGCAACGGCTTGTAACAGTACATCGTGTCCAGACTGGGCACGTCGAAGCCGGTAATCCACATGTCCACCACGATGGCAATCTTGAAGTTCGACTTCTCTTCCTTGAACTGCAGGTCCAGCTTCTTCCTATCTTCGTCGGTGCCGAGCAGGTTATACAGCTCTTCGAGGTCGTCTTTCTGACGGATGAAGACCATCTTAATCTTCTCCATCGGCTTTATCTTCTCAGCCTCCTCCTTGCTGAGTTCTTCACCGTCGCCGCATACCTTCACCTCCGCCCAATCGGGACGCTGGGCGACAATCTCCTTGTAGATGGCGTAGCCTATCTCGCGAGTAGCGCAGACAATCATCGCCTTGCCTTTCACGGTGCTGCCCTCTTCCACACGGCGCTCATAGTGCTGTATGAAATCGACAGCCAGCCGATGGATGAGGTCGGGACTGCTGAGCAGTACGCTCATCTGCGTCATCGCCCGCTTGCTTTCCTCAATCTGGTAGTCGGTTGAACCCTCTTCGGCACATTTGTCGTAGTAGGCTTCTATCTGCTTGATGAGTTCGCTATCGGCAAAGACGTGCGAGGCGCGCCCCTCATACATGATGGTCTTGGTGATGCCGTCGTTCACGGCCTCTATCATCGAGTATTCGTCCACGATGGGACCGAAGACCTCGAGCGTCGGGTCGATGGGGGTGCCGGTGAAGCCCACGTAGGTAGCGTTGGGCAGCGAGTCTCGCAGGTATTTGGCAAAGCCATACGAGCGGCGCACACCCTTGTCGGTAATCTCCACCTTCTCCTCCAAGCCCGTCTGCGAACGGTGTGCCTCGTCGCTGATGCAGATGATGTTGGCACGGTTGGAGAGCAGATTGATGTCTTTGGAAAACTTCTGTATGGTGGTGAGGAACACGCCGCCGCTGGTGCGTCCCTGCAGCTTGGCTTTCAGGTCCTCGCGGCTCTCCACCTGCTCTATTACGCTGTCGCCTACAAACTGCTTGGCGTTGAGTAGCAGGCGCGACAGCTGGTCGTCGAGGTCGGTGCGGTCGGTGATGAGGATGATGGTGGGGCTGCAAAGGGCTTTGCTCTTCATCAGCAATCGCGACAGGAAGAGCATCGTCAGCGACTTACCGCAGCCCGTGGCGCCGAAGTAGGTGCCGCCCTTGCCGTCGCCGCTGGGGTTGAGTTTGCTGTGGTTGAGGATATTCTGGTACAGGGCTCGGGCGGCGAAGTATTGCGGGTAGCGGCAGATGAACTTGCGCTCGTCTTTCGAGGTGTCGGGGAAATAGATGAAGTTGTGGACCACGTCGATAAGGCGGTCCTTACGGAACAATCCCGCCACCATCGTCTTCAGCGAGGGGATGCCGCTGTCGGCCTTGTCCTTGGCGTTGACCTTGCGCCAG
>ONFR01000020.1 GCA_900317125.1 uncultured Bacteroidales bacterium
ACACGCCGCATCGGCAGCCGCTACGCCATCGAACTGCACATCCGCATGGACGGCAGCACCCCCCTCAGCATCGCCCACACCCGCACCTACGAGATAGAGCAAGCTCTGAGACAACGCTTCGGCACCGACACACACGTCACCATCCACGTAGAGCCGACCCACAAAGATTCCGACCAATAACTGGCGAGGACATATTTCATGTTGGTCGTAACGTGGTTGGATGGACTAATCACACTTTTCGCAGCAACACCCCAACTATTCTGACTATTGAAAGAAAAAGCGTATCTTTGCAAAATAAAACATTACAGAATCACCTTACAATAATAAAAAAACATGCGAAAAATCAGTATCTTATTATCCCTATTGCTGCTCACTCTGCCACTGATGGCGCAGGTGCAGACCTTCGAATGGCAGGGGAAACAGCGACAATATCTTGCCAAATCACCTGCCGGGCAGACTGGGAGCGTCCCTGTCCTTTTCTTCCTCCATGGCTTAGGCGACAATATCACCCGTCTGGACAACGAGTTTCACTTCCAACAGATAGCTGACAGATTCGGTTGGATAGTCGTTGTGCCCCAGGCACTGAACGAAGGCTACGGGACGATGTGGAATGCCGGGTTGATGAACAGCAGCACCGACGATGCCGGCTTCCTGCTGGCCCTCCTCGACACTTTGGCCGCAAGAAGTTCGGTAAATCTCGACAGCGCCTTCTTCACGGGTTTCTCAATGGGAGGTTTTATGACACACCGCATGGCCATCGAGCATGGCGACCGCATCACGGCCTGTGCCCCCGTCAGCGGTCTGATAACCCACTCACTGTCCAACCGCCAGGCTGTCGCACCTGTTAAAATGCTGCATATCCACGGCACCGCCGACCCTGTGGTGGGCTACGACGGGAACTCACAGTATTTTGGTGGAAACCTCGGACTCGGCGTAGAAGCTATACTTGACTACTGGCAAGCAGCCGACAACTGCACCGACGAGCCCGTTATCGACACCTTTCCCGACCTGCGAAACGACGGGTTGCGCTTTATCCGCTACAACTATCAAGGCGATGCACCCCTTCAGCACATCAAAGTGATTGGCGGCAATCACACCTGGTACCACAGCGAAGAGCAGTACGACATCGGTTACATGACCGAGATACACAAGTTCTTCACATCCAACAGCGGCGGGAATACGGGTATAACCGAACCCACTCAGAACACCCTTAGCCTCTGGCCCAATCCAACAACAGGCAGAATCACGGTCGCTCTGCCAGAAAAAAGTAACCTAGAAGTAATAGACATGCTCGGCCATATCGTAGCCACCTACCAGCTGCAGCCCGGCACACACCACCTTGATCTCACCCACCTGACCAAAGGTCTATACCTCATAAAAGACAAAACCTCCGGCACCCAATCCAAGGTACTGAAAAGCCACTAATCGGCCACAGAAGACATCCTGTCCGTTGAGACATTTATGTTACCCCTGTTTATGGTAATGACAAATCCAACAACTGTCACCGAAACCTGTCTATACATTTTCAGAAGCAGCTGTCACACAGCCAAAAACAACCCAACACACATATCTTTATGCTGTGGGGTGCGAGACTTCCCATCGAGATAGCCAACAACAAATACGCACATCACATTATCTTTTTTTTTCACATATCAGTTTTTTTCTGTAATTTTGCAACCGCTTACGCAAGTAAAGTAAGCAACTGCAAGAAAAGCATTGCAACATTGTCCTTTGTTAGAAATTTGGCAAAGTTTCAAGAGGAGGGATGAGCATTTTGCTTTCGCTTGTTGTGTATGCAATTGGCTCTCACGCCAACGGCATATCTTCAGGCGTGAGATATGTTCCATTAAATCCGTTTCCTCAAAGGTACTTGCCAAAACCTCTAACAAAACGGACATGAGCACATAAGTCTCATGCCTTTCTTTATTGTATAAACCGCCTTATGGAGACTTGGGGCAGGAAAACGGCTGAGTATTATGCCACAAGAAAATGAAAATGAAATTCGTTACTTTCATATAATGGAAGGGGTCGGAATTAATAGCGAAACAAAGATTTGCCAGTATTTAGATTTAAAGTATTTAATGAAAATACTGAATGAGGAGTCGTACTATGTAAAAAGGAAAAAGTTCTTTGTTGATGATCGTGAAAAAGACTTTCCTGAACTACTGCGTTTTGGTCTTGAACCAATGGACCCTGAATATAGAAAGGACCATGCCGCTGAGATTGCCAAACGACAAGCAGAATGGGACAAAAGTGTTTCGCAATACAAAAAACAATCATACTTACTAACATCGTGTTGGACGGTAAGGACTATGGAGAATATTCTTATGTGGGATAGAGGTGCCAAAAGCAGAGCGTGCATCGTTTCAACAATAGGGGATTTTGTTGGTTCTTTTGAAAAAGACATAAACTATGAGATATGGTGTGGAAGAATGTTTTACGAGCCATTCTCAAAAGTCATCAAGTTTGAGAATAAGATTTGGGTAAAAGAGCCTTATTTTGCTGACGAAAACGAAATTCGTTTTTATTTCTCTTCAAGTTTT
Source organism: uncultured Bacteroidales bacterium (assembly GCA_900317125.1). Lineage (GTDB taxonomy): Bacteria > Bacteroidota > Bacteroidia > Bacteroidales > P3 > Colimorpha. The sequence continues at coordinate 2,544 of ONFR01000020.1, forward strand.
GAGAAAGTCGAGACCGACACCCCTAAAGAGAAAGAGTGTCCAGAAAAAGGTGTTTCTCTAAAAGTAACACCAAAACAAATGATGCGTGAAATAGTATTATCACCTTACCTTGATAAGAAATGTGCTGAATCCCTGAGTAAGGCAATTACTGATAAATATCACATTAATGCAAGACTCTCTTTTTTAGATTTATCAAACAAAGAATAATATGAAGAAATTTTCAGTAATTTTGATTGCGCTGTGCGCGATAATTGTTGTTTCTTGTCAGAGCGATACGGACAAGGCCGACAAGTTTAGGTTAAATAATGAGTTTGGCAAGGCTGCCGAGTTGTACAAAAAAGCTGCTGCGGAAGGGGATGCATACGCCATGTGGCGATTGGCTTATGCTTACAGCAATGGCGATGGTGTGGAATATAATGAAGAGAAAGCTTTGGATTACTTGAAACGTGCTGCCGATGCTGGGTGTGAAGAGGCTGAATGCGACTTGGCAAGAGCGTACATATTCAATTGGCTCGATATTGGCACAGACAAAAAGAAAGGCAAAACTATGATGGATGCACTTATGGAAAGAACGAACAATTCTTATGTTATGGCAAACTATGCCGCTTTGCTGTGGGACGGTGATGAACCATACAATGAGGACAAAGACAGAGCTTTGGAAATTTTGGATAACATCAAAGACAAAGATGAACCCTTATACCTTGGATTTATAGCCGGTGTGAACTTGTTAGGAACCAGTAAAATCATCCCTAACATATACAAAGCAATAGATTATTATAAAAGGGCATTTCGTTATGGCCACAGGTATTGTGCATATATGTTGTATCTTTGTTATATTCAAAATAATGATGACTTAGAAGCGGATACAACAGAAGCATTGGAATGGTTGCAAAAAGGCATCGAGGCGAATCAGACTAAATGCATGATTGAGATGGCGGATATTTATTTCTCAGACGACAGTGCTTTTCAAAAATACCACAATGTGTCGCGCGGTATTGAACTACTGAAAGTTGCAGCAAGGCACGGTTCGTCTGAAGCATACCTAAGACTGGGTATTGTAAACTATGGGGGCCAGCATGTTGATAAAGATGATGATAAAGCATTTGAATATATGGAAAAGGCTGCCAAGATGAGAAACGCAGTTGGTGCATGCGATTTGGGATGGTACTATATACTAGGCACCGGTTGCGAGAAGGATGTAGAAAAAGGTATAGAGACATGGAAAAAAGCCGTAGAATATGGTAGTGCGCCTGCCGCAAATAATCTGTTTGTGTACTATCATGGCGGCGGTTCAAATATCCCTGCTGGACCAAGGGACAATGACTTAGCCAAAGATTATTTGCTTAAAGCAGCAAAGATGGGAGATGAATATGCCTGCTACAGCCTCGGAGAACAATACTTCATGGGGAATGATTTGGTTGAGCAGAACACTTATTTAGCATTCTTATACACAAAAAAAGCTGCAGATGCCGGGTTGGTTAATGCCTGTAATACAATGGTATACTTATACAGTGAGGGCATTGGTTGTGACAAGAATCCCGATAAGGCTCGTGAGTATGAAAACAAGACAAAAGCGAAGGAGGATCTTGAAAAGGAAAAGCAGATTGAAAAATAATGGCTCAATAAGTCGTAATAAAGCAAAGGGCACTGCAAGGACAGCCTGCAGCGTCCTTTGCTTATATTAGTATAAAAAACCGAACATCCAGAGGGGGATGTTATGGAGAGAGGCTTGCTCGATGTCATCTCTCACAACGTAGGCTTTCGCGGGGTCCATCGTAGCAACTTGTCGGCGGGTTTTGTTTTTCCCACCTATCTCAAAAGTATATCCGTCAACCTCAAAGGGTTTCCATAATACTATTTTTCGATGCAAAGATACGAATAATAATCAAAACTGCACACTCTACAGTGCAGTTTTTTGCTGTTTTTGCACGATAGAGGATGCAGATTTATCAGGAATACCTGCTACTGACAGACCAAACAAAAAAACGTTGCGGCGACTGCTGCAACGTTTTTCTTTGAGCGGAAAGGAAGGGATTCGAACCCTTGAAGCGCTTTTAACGCTTACTCGCTTTCCAGGCGGGCCTCTTCAACCACTCGAGCACCTTTCCGTGAGTTGATTTTTGCATGTTGGGGAGCGTTTTCCCCTTTCGAAATCGGGTGCAAAAGTACTACTTTTTTCGCAAATAACAAAAAAAAATGTATTTTTGCATTCTAAGAACAATGGCAAGAACATAATAAAACTATTAAAAATGAAAAGATTAGCAATTTCAATTATGACCATCACAATGCTCGCTGCAGTGGGTTGCAAGAGCAACAAAACGGAAGAAAAATCGGAAATTCAACAGAAAGTTGACGAGTATGCCGAGTTTACTTTGACCACCAATTTGAGCGTGCTGACGGAGAAGGAGAAACAGCTCCTGCCCGTTTTCATCCAGATTGCCGACATCATGGACGACCTGTACTGGGACCAGTACTTCGGCCCTGAGAACCGTGCCAACCTCGACACCATCACCGACCCTGCCGTGAAGGCATTCGCGATGATTCAATATGGTGCATGGGACCGTTTGGGTGAAGAGCGCCCCTTTATTCCCGGCTATGGCGAGCGTCCCGCTGGCTGCAATTTCTACCCTGTGGACATGACTGCCGAGGAGTATGACGCACTGGCCGACCCCGAGAAGAGCAGTCAGTACACCGTTATCCGCCGCGACGAGAACGGTGCCCTCAAGGTGGTGCCTTACCATGTGGAATATGCCGACCGACTGGCAAAGGTCGACAGCCTGATGGGTGTTGCCATCGACCTGGCTGAAGATGCCGGACTGAAAAAGTATCTCACCGAGCGCCGCAAAGCCTTGATGACCGACGATTACTATGCCAGCGACCTGGCCTGGATGGACATGAAGCAGAGCCGTCTTGACTTTGTCGTGGGGCCCATCGAGAACTACGACGATGCCCTCTATGGCAGCAAGACCTCTTACGAGTCGTTCATCCTGGTGAAGGATGAGAAATGGAGCAATGATTTGGCCAAGTTTGTCAAGATGCTGCCCCAGCTGCAGAACGACCTGCCCTGCGACCCCAAATATAAACCCGCTATGGCCGGTGCCGAGAGCGACCTGAATGTGTACGACGTGATTTACTATGCCGGTGACTGCAATGCGGGCTCGAAGACCATTGCCATCAATCTGCCCAACGATGAGCGCATCCACAAAGAGAAAGGTGCCCGCCGTCTGCAGTTGAAGAACGCCATGCAGGCCAAGTTCGAGACCATCCTCAAACCCATCGCCGACCTGTTGATTGCCGACGACCAACTCGACAATGTCAACTTCAATGCCTTCTTCAGCAATGTATGCTTCCACGAGGTGGCACACGGTCTGGGTATCAAAGAGACCGTCACCGACGGCAAGAGCCTCCGCGAGGCCCTGGGCAGCCAGTACAGCGCTTGGGAAGAGGCCAAGGCCGACATCTGCGGATTGTTCCTCACCACTCATCTGATTGAGATGGGCGAGATCACCAACTGCACCAAGGAGGACGCTTTCGTCACCTTCATCGCCGGTATCCTGCGCAGTGTACGCTTTGGAGCCACCGAGGCCCACGGTATTGCCAACATGATGTGCTTCAACTACCTGCAGGACAATGGAGCTTTCACTCGCAACAGCGAAGGCAAATATGTCATCGACGTGAACAAGGCCGAAGAGGCAATGAAGAGCTGGGCTGCCCTCATCCTGAAAGTTGAAGGTGAAGGCGACATTGCCTTTGCCAAGAGCTATTCTGCCAAGAACGGCAAGATTCGTCCCGACCTGCAGAAGGACCTTGAGATGATCAGCACACACAATATCCCCCGCGACATACGCTACAACCAAGGTCTGAAAGCCTTGGGGCTGCAATAAGAACCCACACCTTAACAAGGCCACAAAGCCCGGATTCCACGACAGGGAGACCTGCGAGAGTCCGGGCTCTTCTTTTAACCCAAGGGGCCACCCTTGTCCGTGTTACCATTTTTTTGCCATTTTTCATCATAGTATCTCATCTATTCTATAAAAATATGGGCGAAAAAGATTCTTAATTTAAAAAAAAAATGTATCTTTGCATTTAGGAATTTCGGTGCATTATTTCTATAATGGACAGAGATTTGGTGGATTACGCATTCTGCCCTTGGATAGGGGCAAGCGTTGAAGGGGTACGAAATAGCCCAAAATCTTCCAAGAGCTTCTTGCTGATGCAGGAGGGAGTGGAAGAATTGGCACAAAGAATGATAACAAAACAATGGCTCATGCGGTGAACAATCAGGGAAATAATACAGTGAATGACGAGACGAATACCAGGTGGTATGCCGCAAGGGTTCTGTACAACAGAGTCCGTCCGATACGCGACAGGTTGGCCACCGACAGAATCGAGTTCTTTGTGCCGGAGATAATAGGTTCCCTTGTGTTCATCAAAGCCACAAAAGAATATATCGGGACACTGGAGCAGGACTATTTCAACCGTATGTGGGTATACCGAGACCCTTTGACGAACACGCCTTCCCCCATTCCCGACAAGGAGATGGATGTATTCATCTTCGTATGCACAGCAGGTCGGCGTGGGTTGACCTTTCTGGGTGACGACAAAGCGGAATATCACCGAGGCGACCGGGTGAGGGTGACCGACGGCCCGTTCAAAGGGGCAGAAGGCCATATCGTGAGGATTAAGAAAGACCGCCGCCTGGTGGTCACCATACGCGGAGTGGCAGCCGTGGCCACGACATTCATCCACCCTCAGTTCCTCGAGCCGGCACCAATGATCGAAAACGAATAACTGACACACACAACACGATATGGGCTGACATTTGTCAGTTGATTATTTAGAACGATATGAGAAAACCACTGTTCCCTCTCGACCCGATAAAAGCACGGTATTATTATCCGGGCAAGAATTTTACTGAGACGGGGAGTGAGGGATGCGATAAACTTGACCCAGAGACAATTGAGGACGAAGACGTAAAGCGGATGTTTCTGGAGGTAGAGACAGAGCCAATCAAGCAGGTCTACCGTTGGATGATGGACCATCGCGACGACTTTGCTCCTACCACATTGGTGCTTGGACTGAAAAACAACGGCAGAGACCCTATCCCCGAACGCGAAAACGGGGAACTGTATCACGCCATCCTGGTCCAGCGCCCCTTGCACACGGTGTATGAGTTAGACATCTTCCTTGCCAATGTCAACAGGCATTTGTCGGAGGGTGGCTATCTGGTGTGCAACTGCCGCACCTCATCGGTAAAGAAGGCCGTGATATACCGCAGCTACCCCAGAGGAATAAACAGGCTGTACTATGGGTTCCACTATGTGTGGCACCGTGTGTTTCCGAAGATAAAAGGTCTGAAAAACATCTATTTTGCTGTTACCAAAGGTCGCAACAGAACATTCCACCGAGTGGAGATTCTTGGAAGACTCTACCATGCAGGATTCGAAGTGGTGTATGAGAGCACTGCCCATGGCGAATTCAGGGTAATCGCCCGCAAAGCGAAAGACCCCATCACCGAAGGCACGCCGAGTTCATCGCCCATCGCCAAGCTGGAACGTGTGGGCAAAAACGGCAAGATTATCACTGTATACAAGTTTCGCACGATGTATTCATACAGTGAATACCTGCAGGAATATGTCTACGAACACCGAAGGCTGGACAAAACAGGCAAGTTTTACCACGACTACAGGGTGAACACAATGGGTGCCTTGCTCCGCAAAACCTGGCTGGACGAACTGCCGATGGTGGTGAATATGCTGAAAGGAGAGATGAAACTGGTGGGGGTGAGACCCCTGTCGCGACAGTTTTTCAGCCTCTATACCCCCGAGATGCAGGAATTGCGCACCAAGACCAAACCCGGCCTGCTACCCCCGCTTTATTATGAGAAGGTGCAGCCTGACACGCTGGAAGGCATCCAAGAGTCGGAACGACGCTATCTGGAAGCATACCTCAAACACCCTCTGCGCACAGACTGGAAGTACTTCTGGGGCATACTGGGCAACATTTTTTTGAATCATAAACATTCACACTGATATTTTCATACCCTATTTATATGACTGAATCACAAGAGTGGACAACCGTCATCCAACCGAAAGATAAATTATGGTCGGTTGACTTCAAGGAGTTGTGGGGCTACCGCGACCTGTATACCTTGTTCATCAAAAGGAACATTATCACCCAGTACAAGCAGACCATTCTAGGCACGATGTGGTTTGTGATACAACCCATCCTGACAGTGCTGATGTACATGGTAGTGTTTGGTGGCATCGCAGGAATCGCCACCGACGGTATACCCCAACCGCTGTTCTATCTGGCGGGCACATGTATGTGGCAGTACTTTTCCGACTGCCTGAGCAAGACTTCAAACACGTTTGTGACAAACAGCGGTCTGTTCGGCAAGGTGTATTTCCCGCGCCTGATAGTCCCCGTGGCCAATGTGACGTCGAACCTGTTGCGTTTCGGCATCCAACTGGGGCTCTTTGTGGTTGTATATATCGTCTATAGCATCATCGGCTGCCCCGCCTCAATGAATTGGTACGCGCTACTCTTCCCTGTGCTTGTGTTGATGATGGCCGGTCTGTCCTTGGGATTCGGCATCCTGATTTCAAGCATGACCACCAAGTACCGCGACCTGCAGATTCTGTTCACGTTCATTCTTCAGTTATGGATGTATGCAACGCCTATTGTCTACCCGCTCAGTCTGGTGAAAGGGAAAACCGCTGCAGGCATTGACCTTTACACTGTGATGCACCTTAATCCCGTGACCCCTGTACTCGAAACCTTCAAATACGGTGTACTGGGAGCAGGCGAGTTCATCGGCTGGGGCTGGCTTGCCTACAGTTTTGTGTTCATGGTAATCTTGCTGATATTCGGTGTGGTGATTTTCAACAAAACTCAGAAGAGTTTCATGGACACTGTCTAACGTTTGCGAGAGTGAGAGAGTCCTCTATATTAATATTATATTGAGTGCGATGAAAAGAGCATTGATTACTGGCATCACAGGACAGGACGGAAGCTATCTGTCCGAATTCTTGCTGGAAAAGGGATACGAGGTGCATGGGGTTATCCGACGGTCGTCGGTGGACTTTCGCGAACGTATAGCCCATCTGGAGGGACATCCCTGTTTCCATCTCCACTATGGCGACTTGGGTGACACCCTTAGTATGGTGCAGACGGTAGGCAAGGTGAAGCCCAACGAAATCTACAATCTTGCCGCCCAAAGCCATGTACAGGTTAGTTTCGACGCACCGGAATACACTGCCAATGTAGACGCGACAGGTGTACTGAGGATTCTGGAGGCCGTACGACAATGTGGACTTGAACAGAGCTGCCGTATCTACCAGGCCAGCACCTCCGAGCTATATGGACGTGTGGAACAGGTGCCGCAAAACGAAGAGACACCCTTCCACCCTTACAGTCCCTATGCCGTGGCGAAACTCTACGGATATTGGATAGTGAAGGAATACCGCGAAGCTTACGGCATGTTCTGCTGCAATGGCATCCTGTTCAACCACGAGAGCGAACGGCGTGGAGAGACCTTCGTCACCCGTAAGATTACCCTCGCTGCCGCCCGCATCTGTCAAGGGAAACAGGAAAAACTATATCTCGGGAACCTATCATCGCTGCGCGACTGGGGATATGCAAAAGACTATGTAGAATGCATGTGGATGATACTGCAACACCCCCAGCCCGACGACTTTGTCATCGCGACAGGCGAGCAGCACACCGTGCGTGAATTCTGCACACGCGCTTTCAGCCACGTAGGCATACAACTCGAGTGGCAGGGAGAGGGTGCAGCGGAAAAAGGCGTCTGCAGAGCTGTGACAGGCTCCCTTGGTGCAAGCGACAGTCTGGTGGGGAAAGTGCTAGTCGAAGTAAGTCCCGACTTCTATCGACCCACCGACGTAGTGAACCTGTTAGGCGACCCCTCGAAAGCCCGACGTCTTTTGGGATGGAATCCTCAAAAGACCTCCTTCGACAAATTGGTGAAAATCATGGTGGACAGCGATATGGCCAAGGTGGCTTCCGATGCTGCAGCAGCTCACGTGAGATGCAATCTGGCCGAATATTTGGAGAAAGGCATCGTCAAATGAACAGCGACTCGAAGATATACGTAGCAGGCCACCGTGGCATGGTGGGTTCAGCCATTGTGCGTGAGTTGAAAAGGAAAGGATACAACAACCTTGTTCTACGTACCCATGCCGAACTCGACTTATGCCGTCAGGACGAAGTGGAACAATTCTTTGCAACCGAACGTCCCGAATACGTCTTCCTAGCCGCAGCCAAAGTGGGAGGCATCATCGCCAACCAGACGGCACCGGCCGACTTTATGTACCAGAACATGATGCTTGAGATGAACGTAATTCATGCAGCATGGCAGAATGGTTGTAAGCGACTGGAGTTCCTCGGTTCAAGCTGCATATACCCCCGCCTGGCGCCACAACCCATGCGCGAAGACTGTCTCCTCACCTCACCGTTGGAACCCACCAACGAGGCCTATGCCCTTGCAAAGATATCCGGACTCAAATACTGCGAATACCTAAACCGCCAATACGGCACTGCCTTCCTCAGCGTAATGCCCACCAACCTATACGGCCCCAACGACAACTACCACCCGGAACACAGCCACGTGTTGCCAGCTCTTATCCGACGGTTCCACGAAGCCAAAGTGTCCGGCCTGCACGAAGTGGTGTGCTGGGGCGACGGCAGCCCCCTCCGTGAATTTCTCTATGTCGACGACCTTGCCGAACTGGCCCTCCACCTGATGGAACACTACCACGGCAACGAAACCGTCAACGCCGGCACCGGAAAGGAGATTACCATTAAACACCTCACCGAGACCGTGGCGCGGATAGTGGGATACGAAGGGGCAGTGACGTGGGACACCTCACGCCCCAACGGGACGCCGCGCAAGCTACTCGATGTCAGCAAAGCCACTTCTCTTGGGTGGACTGCTAAAACACCGCTCGAAGAGGGAATCCGCCTCACCTACCAAGACTTCCTCAACAACCCCATGCGCGCGGAGCGGTAACAAACAGCCCTGTCCCCACGATTCATCAAGATACAACACACAAAAACCTCAGAACATAAAACCTAACACAACACGATGTCAACGGCAATAGAATTCAATAATATCTCCAAGCAGTACCGTCTTGGTCTTGTATCCACACGTACACTCAACCACGACCTCAAACGTTGGTGGACCGTCAATGTGCTCCGCAAAGAAGACCCCTATCTGAAGATAGGCGAAGTGAACGACCGTGCCACCAAAGGTGAGAGCGAGTATGTCTGGGCTCTCCGTGACATCAACTTCAAGGTGGAACAAGGCGACGTTGTTGGGATTATCGGGCGGAATGGTGCAGGCAAAAGCACCCTGCTCAAGATACTCTCCAAAGTCACCGGTCCCACCACAGGCACCATCCGTGCCCGAGGCCGTATCGGCTCCCTGCTCGAAGTGGGTACGGGATTTCACCAGGAGATGACCGGACGGGAAAACATCTTCCTCAACGGCGCCATCCTTGGTATGACCAAATCCGAGATTGCACGCAAACTAGACGAGATTGTCGACTTCAGCGGCTGTGAACGATATATCGACACCCCCGTCAAACGATACAGCTCGGGCATGTCCGTCCGCCTTGGTTTTGCCGTGGCTGCCTTCCTCGACCCTGAAATATTGGTCGTCGACGAAGTCCTTGCCGTCGGTGATGCCGAATTCCAGAAAAAAGCCATCGGCAAGATGCAGGACGTCAGCCGCAGCGAGGGTCGCACCGTCCTGTTCGTTAGCCACAACATGGTGAGCATCCAGCAGCTATGCCATACCGGCTTGCTGCTCAAGAACGGCATGATCGAGACCTCCGGCCCCATATCCGATGTTGTGAACATCTACCTCAGCAACATCAAGACTGTCAACGACTACAACCGTCACGGCAACGGAGCGGTAAAAACCACCGACTTTAAAACTAGTGCCACCCGTGTAGATGTTGGTCACGACATCGAGGTCGATTTCGATATCGAAGCCTATCAACATGTCGACATCCTCGAAGCCGAAATCGAGATAAAAGACTCCAATGGCCAGAACCTTGCCAACATCTCAAACACCGATGCCGGCACCCTCATCAAACCCATGGAAAAGGGCGAGAAACGCCACTTCCACTGCCTAATCAAGAACATCAACTTTGCCCCCGGCAACTACACCGCCAACATCTGGCTGGGAAGTCCCTATGCAACCTACGACAAAGTGGAGGACTGCATACGCTTCAACGTCATCCAAACCGAAGAATTCATCCTGCGTCCCATTCCCTACTACTCCTCCTACCGCGTGATACTACAATCCGAATGGGACATCTGACCATCGAGTTCCTACCGCATACATGATTGACAAAAACACCCGCCAAGTGAACATCCTATTTACATCTGCCGGACGCCGGACATACATCATCCATTATTTCCAGCAAGCCCTGAAAGGGAGGGGCAAAGTGTTTGCCTCCAACAGCATCTACACCTACACCCTCGGGCAGGCCGACGGCCATACTCTCACCCCCGAGATCTACAACCCCGACTACATCCCCTTCCTCCTGCAATACTGCAAAGCAAACAGCATCACCGCCATCATCCCGCTGTTCGACATCGACCTGCCCATACTCGCCAAACACCGCACCCTTTTCGAACAAGAAGGCATCACACTCATCGTATCGGACTATCCCGTTGCCCAGACATGTAACGACAAGTGGGCCACATACCAATTACTCAAGCAGGCGGGACTGAACCAGCCGCCTACATTCCTCAGCCTGGCCGATGCCACAAAAGCCATCGACACGGGCTCCGTCGCATTCCCACTCATCGTCAAACCCCGCTGGGGCATGGGCTCCATCGGCATCTACACCACCCGAAACCGCGAAGAGCTCAACGTCCTCTATGCCAAATTACGCAACGACATCTGGGATACCGCCCTCCGCTTCGAATCCGCCGCCGACAAAGAGGCCAGCATCATCATCCAACAACAGATCAAAGGCCAGGAATACGGCATCGAAATACTCAACGACCTCCAAGGCCACTATGCAGCCACCTTCGCCAAAAAGAAAATAGCCATGCGCTCGGGCGAGACCGATGTGGCCGAGACCGTGGACCCCACCCCCTTCCTGCCCATTGCTCAGACACTGTCGTCGCATCTCAGGCACCGTGCCATGCTCGACGTCGACTGCTTTGTCTCCCCCTCGGGCGACATTACGGTACTCGAAATGAATTGTCGCTTCGGCGGTCAATACCCGTTTACCCACAACGCAGGTGTCAACGTCCCCCTGCAGCTGGTCCGCTGGCTCCAAGGCCTGCCCACCGACCCCGCGCTACTCACCCAACGTTGCGGCGTCCGCAGCTGCAAGGACATCAACCCTGTCATCTTCTAACCCCTCATGCCCACACCTGCCTCCACCCAGCCACTCGTCAGCATCTGCTGCCTGGCTTATAACCAGAAAGACTATATCCGCCAGGCAATCGAAGGTATGCTCATGCAGCAGACCGCCTTCCCCACCGAAATCATCATCCACGACGATGCCTCCACCGATGGTACCGACCAGATAATACGCCACTACGTAAAACAATATCCCGAGCGAATCACTGCCTTCTACGAAGAAACCAACCAATACTCCGCAGGCTACAAAGGCCGCATGGCCGTCACATTCCTCTATCCCCATGCCAAAGGGGAATTCATCGCCTACTGCGAAGGCGACGACTACTGGACCGACCCGCTCAAACTCCAGAAACAAGTCGACTTCATGCAGGCCCACCCCGACTACTCGGTCTGCTTCCATCGCTGCACACACCTCAACATGGTCAACGGCACCTCCTCCCCCGACCTCTGTGGGAACCTAATACCAAAAGGAGAACAAGGTGTCGACATCACCCTCGACATGTTTTTTGCCGACTGGATCACGCAACCGCTCACCATGCTCATGCGCAAAAGCATGTTCAGCTACTCCTGGCAAAACCGATACAAATACTATCGCGACTCGCACGAGATCTACCACCTCCTCCTTGCAGGACGCGGACGGCTCATGGCCTTCGACGGCGGCGTCTACCGCATCCATCCCTCCGGCATCGCCTCCCTCAACACACCGCAGCAATATTGCGAGAACTACCTCCCCCTCGACCGCGAATTCTTCCACGTCACCCACAGCTCCCACGCCCGCCGCATCTACTGCCAGACACTTCAGTCCTGTTCCGAATACTACACCCCCGTCAACAAAGCCAAAGCGCTCCGCTTTGCGCTCACCCAATTCCTCCTCAACTGGAAATACAAAACCCTATTCAAAAACATCACCCGAATATACCGATGACCACCTTCCAGCAAGTCATACTCACCCCCCTCCTCGACAGCATCACCGCCCATGCCGACGGTGAAGCCCTGCTCATCAACAGCGAGTCATACACCTACCGCCAACTCGGCCAACGCATCAGCGCCATACGCCACGCACTCCAACAGCAACAAATCCACCACCAAATCGTCGCCCTGCTTCTCGACGACCATATCGACACCTACGCCTCCATCATCGCCCTTTGGTTCGAAGGGAATGCTTATCTCCCCCTTAACCCACGGTGGCCCGAACAGCGCAACCTCGACATCATCCACCAAACATCGGCCAAGCTACTGCTCTACACCGACCCGAACGCACCCATCCTGCAACAGTTCTCAACCATCGGAACCTCCGCCATACCCACCACCACACTACCCACACCGTCCAGTCAACAATCGGCACCTTACCCCACCGACGACAACGACCTGGCTTACATCCTGTTCACCTCCGGCAGTACAGGCAAACCCAAGGGCGTCTGCATCACACGCGACAACCTCGCCTCCTTCATCCAGTCGTTCTGGCACACCGGCATCAACATCACCTCGTCCGACCGATGCCTCCAAGCCTTCGACCTCACCTTCGATGTCAGCATCCAGACCTTCCTCACCGCATTCATTCCAGGAGCCTGTCTCTGCACCATCCCCACCGCACAAGTCAAGTACCTTTACGCCGCCATGCTCATCACAGAGCAAGGCATCACCTGCGCAGCCATGGCTCCATCCATGCTCACCTATCTTCGCCCATACTTCAGCCAACTGGATGCCTCAAGCCTGCGCACCACCATTCTCACTGCCGAAGCATGCCCTGCCTATCTTGCACAAGAATGGTCCAAATGTGCCGTAAACACACAAATCTTCGACCTCTATGGACCCACCGAGGCCACAGTCTACAGCACCTGCTTCCACCTGCCCACACCCTACACCGACAACACCCCCAACGGCATACTGCCCATCGGCAAACCGCTTCTCAATATCGACGCCATCATCATAGACTCCGACTTAAATCCGCTCCCCGCCAACCACGAAGGCGAACTCTGCCTCGCAGGCCGCCAAGTCACTCCGGGCTATTGGCAAAATCCCTCTCAAGATGCTACCGCATTCATCACCACACCCGACGGCAAGCGCTACTACCGCACAGGCGACCTATGCACACTCCTCCCCGACGGCAACATCCTCTACCACGGACGCATCGACCAACAAGCAAAAATACAGGGATACCGTGTGGAACTCGGCGAGATAGAACACCACGCCGCCACCTATCTCAAACATCACTCCCGCACCGTTGCAGTCACCTACCAAAGTCCTCAGGGCCTTGACCAGATTGCTCTATTCATCGAGGATGACCCCGATACCCACACCTCCAACGACAACGACCTACTCGACCACCTCAAAACCTTGATGCCCCAATACATGATACCCTCGTGCATCATCCATCACTGTCCTTTGCCGCTCAACAACAATCAGAAAATCGACCGCAACGCTCTGAAGACCATCATCAGCCAACATGCCACAAAGAATGCTTAAAAACATTTCAAAACAATATCACCAATAATCATTCATCACAAATGACGCGCACGGAACTCATAGCAACCATCCAACCCCTTGCCAGACAGATCTTCTCCAGCCCCGACCTCGAAATTACCGACCAACTCGGACCGGCAAACCTCCCCGCCTGGACATCCCTCACCTTCACACAACTGCTCACTGCACTTGAGGATACCCTCAACATTAAATACAAGATGATGGAAATTATCAAGATGCAGAATATGGGAGCCATCATCGACATCACGCTCCACCACCTCAACGCATAATTCCTAGAAATGGAATCCGTCGAGATAAAGACATACTCAGCAAAAGAACTGCTGCAATGGCTCAACACCGGCCATAGCACCCCCTTTGGCCCTAAAGGGGTCATATCGCCGTCGCGAGCACTGGCCTTTGCCAACAACCCCTATGTCGACCCCGACGATCCCATTGCCTGCGCTTTGTTCGTGGCAACCTCGTCCGGACAACCCGCACTGGTTGCATACACCGCTGCATTCCCCGACATGGTGGGCAATCAACGCATGTGGTGGTTTAGCACCCTTTGGTGCCACCCCGAGCACCGGGGGAAAGGGTACCCGCTGGCACTTGTGGGCACACTGGCTGAACACTATGGACCCGAAAACTGTCTCGACACCATGGGCGCAGCCGAAACTGTTGAGATATTTCGCTTCCTTGGCCACCAAGTGTCATACCTCCACGAGCACCGTTTCGGAAGTAAAATACAGCGTGGCGGTCTTCGCGGCCACATCCTCTACCAGCGGGAGCAACTCCGCACATTCTTGCGCAGACATAACGCTCGAGCCCTCCGTGCGATCAATCATTCGACATATACACTGCAATACATCGACCTGATTGATGACGACACATACAGTCTCATCCAGCGTCAATCGGCCAACGACCTCTTCCCGCGTACACGCGAAACATTCAATTGGATACTTCAATATCCCCTGAAACACTGCACGCCGCTTCCCCATCGCACCTCTTCACGCGGACTATTCGGCGATAGCGACCCCCTCTACTGGCTGCGGGGAGTCAAAGTAATGCACGGCGATGAAACCATTGGATTCTATATCATCCGCAACGCCGAGTCGGACCTTTCCGTTAAATACCTCTACTATGCCGAACCCTACCGTGACCAGGTTTTCACCTCCATTGTCGAGCACATACTCCATTTTGGGAACTCCTGTTTCGCCACACGCCATACGGAACTGGCAAACTACATAGCTGCAACGAAACTATTCAAAAGCCATAAAATCGCAGACATCTCCCTCTCCTGCCCCAAGGGATTCAGTCTGAACCCATCAGGCAGCACGCAAGGAGGCGATGGCGACTGTTTTGCCTGACCTGCCATTTCAATCTACATGCCAATGTCCACTACAAGGTTGCTTAACAAAATAGACCGTCGGCTCACGCAGCTCACCCTTGCTCCGATCGAAGTATTTGTGTTCCATTGCGTATCGGACACCTTCGACCCCTCGCTCTGTCAGCGGCAGGACTGGACGCCCACCAACTATTTCAAACATCAAATACAACAACTCAAAAGTCAGTATACCTTCATTCCCCTCCCCGAGGTATACCATCGGCTGACGCACGACCGATTCCGTCGAACCAAGTATGCCGCCCTCACCTGCGACGACGGCAATGCCTCCATCCTCTCCATCCTTCCTTTCCTCTCCTCCGAACAGGTACCCGTAACCCTGTTCATCAATCCAAAATATCTCGACGGTATCAGCATCCGTGAAAACTACTGCAGCAATCCACTCTATATTACCCTCGACCAACTGTCTGCTATACAATCGCCCATGGTGAACATTGCCCTGCACGGCTTCAAGCACGACGATTGCACGCTCATGTCCCGCGCCGATTTCGATGCCTCCGTGTCCAAGTGCGAAGAATTATTAAAACAACATCCACGCTATATTAATTATTATGCGTACACATGGGGGAGGTACAACGACACCACACAGTCCGTACTACGCGAACGGAACATCATACCCCTCTTCTGCGACGGAGCCTCCAACCGCCGATACAGGGACGGAATCAGCCGCAGGTGTATCGATACCCCCGGCACCGTAAGGCTTTAACACCCCACTTCTCATGCTACCACGACGAAAAGACCTATACAACATCCCCGGATGGCACACCCGCCGACGGCTTGTCGTCATCGAATCCGACGACTGGGGAAGCATCCGAACCCCCTCGACGGAAGCCTACAACAACCTGCTGAGCCAAGGTATCCGTGTAGACCGCGACCCTTATTGCCGTTACGACAGTCTCGCCACACCGGGCGACCTGTCCAATCTCTTCGAGGTGCTCCATGCTGTGAAAGACTCCAACGGGAATCCCGCCGTGCTCACCGCCAATTGTGTGACGGCCAATCCCGTCTTTGAAAAGATTGAACAATCGGGGTTTAACGAATACTTTTTCGAACCCTTCCCCGACACGCTGCAGCGTGACGCTTTGCACAGCGGGTCGTTCGCACTCTGGAAGGAGGGCATGGCAAAGGGTGTATTCCATCCCCAGCTGCATGGTCGCGAACACCTGAACGTGCAGAAATGGCTCCGGGCTCTCCGGAGCGCAGAATCAGCCACTCTTGCCGCTTTCAAGGTCGGTTCCTTCGGACTGACACAGATTGCAGCTCCCTCAATCAAAGAATACTATATGGGGGCTTTCAATTCCAGCCTACCAGAAGACACAGCGCGCTACGCAGCCATCATAAACGAGGGTGCCGACATGTTTCAGCAACTGTTCAACTACCGGTCAGAGTCGTTCATTGCCACCACCTACGAGTGGCACCCCGACCTCGAGCCCCATCTGTCGGCGGTGGGTGTGAAATACCTCCAAGGCACCGTGTGCCAGAAGATACCTATCGGCAACGACGAAGGGGTGACAATGCACCGGCGCTGTTTCCAAGGACGCCGCAGCCCCCACGGACTAATATACTTGATGCGCAACTGCTTGTTCGAACCCTCACTCCGGCCAACTATCGACAGCGTAGACCAATGCCTGCAACATATCCGGACAGCCTTCCGTTGGGGAAAGGCGGCCAATATATGCACCCATCGAGTGAATTTCATCGGCTCTATCGACCATCGGAACACCGACCGGACCTTGCCTGCTCTCCGCACATTGCTTCAAGAAATAACCAAGCGTTGGCCCGACTGCGAGTTTGTCACCTCCGACCAACTTGGTCGCATTATACAGGGTAAAAGCCGCTAACACCCATCCTCATTTCAAAACAGATTGACACAAAACCATGACTATCTCGGTTGTCACTATCAACTGGAACAATCATGCAGGCCTGCAACGAACGCTGGCCAGCATCGCATCGCAGACCTACAACGACTTCGAATACATCGTTGTCGACGGTGCCAGCACCGACGGCAGTGTGGAAACCATCATGCAGTATGACGGTGACGCTCGCTTGACATGGATATCGGAACGCGACAACGGTATCTACAATGCGATGAACAAGGGAATCCGCATGGCCAAGGGTGAATATGTGGTGATGATTAATTCGGGCGACTGGCTGATGTCATCCGATGTGCTTGAGCGCATGGCCGAAGAGATTGAACGCAACGGCCATCCTGCCATCCTCTACGGCACCACTACAAACGTGTGGCCAGACGGTAGGAAGATGAGAAATCCCCCTCAAGAGCTGCGCTACACCATGTTCAGCTTCTACCGTGGCACACTGGACCATGTAGGCACGCTCATACAGCGAAAACTCTTTGATGAGTACGGCTATTATGACGAGTCGAAGCGTATAGTTTCCGATTGGTCATGGTTTTTGAAGGTTGTTGCATTAGAGGGTATACAGCCTGTACATGTGGACATTGACACAATCTATTTCGATATGACGGGTATCAGCGAAAGTGAGGGGAAAAACCGGGCCACTATCCTCAAGGAGCGTCGCAGTGTGCTCAAAGCCTCTCTTCCACCTCTTGTATTGGCTGACTACGACCGCTATGTCGACGATATTGTCATGATGCGCCGTCTCCACCGGCACCCCTGGGCATTCAGCATTGTACGATTCCTGGAACGAATTTTATTTAAGTTTGAGAAATGGAGCCTCCGAAATTCTCGGTAGTGATGCCGCTCTACAATAAAGAGCAGTATGTTGAACGCGCCATCGCCAGTGTGTTTAACCAACAATGCACTGACGGGGAGGCTGTACTCCGGTATGAACTTATCGTGGTGGATGACGGAAGTTCGGACCGTTCTGCTTCGGTAGCGGCAAAATGCATTGACGGGCATTCCAACTGCAAACTTGTGCAGCAGCGCAACAGTGGTGTGGGTGCCGCCCGCAATAGAGGGGTAGCAGAGTCCACTGGAGAATATGTCTGTTTCCTTGATGCCGACGACTGGTGGGAACCCGGCTTTCTTCAACAGATTAACCGCCTTATCCATGCATGCCCTAACGCTGGGATATACTGCACAGGATACTATCTTGTGAAGAACGGCAAACAGTCCATAGCCCCCATTGGTGTGGAGAAAGATTTCGAGTCAGGATACATTGATTACTGCCGCACTTATTGCCGCACCCTCTGTATGCCTGTAACCAGCAGCTCCACGGCGGTACGGCGCGATTGTTTCGATGCCGTGGGTGGATTTAACGAGAATCTGTCGTTTGGGGAAGATTTCCATCTGTGGATTCGGCTTGCCTTGAAATATCCAGTGGCGTTGGTGAATAGGCCATTGGCAAATTATTTTCAGGACCTTCCCCCCAAGAGACGGGCCACAAGGCGGCTTCATGATCCCGAACGCCACATGCTGTGGAATCTCGGTTCCATGGAAGCTGCAGAACGGGAGAACAAGGAGGTGAAAAGGCTCTTCGACTTGCTGCGTAGCGGCGGGTTGTACCGCTACTATCTTTCGCGTCGATACCATGATGCCACGCTGCCGGAGCTGGCCAAGATAGACTGGTCCACCCTCTCGGCCAAGGCAAAAAAGAAATACACGATACCTCTGTGGATGGCTCGAACCCGCTTTACCTTCGGCGAATGGGGCGTGGCGTGCAAACGGCATATCCTCGCGGCTTTGTCGCGGGGCAGAAAATAAAAAGCAATTCATTATCACTCCGTAAGGGAGATTATTAAACTGTATAGACTTTGGTACCTTTCTTCCCAAAACAATTATCCACTAAGGCCATTACGCTTTATCTCGTGTCGCTGGCCATAGTGAGCATTATCTTTGTACGCCTGATGATGAAGTTTGATTTCATCATCATCGGCATCATGTGGGTGTTGGTCTTTTTCCTGCTCTCGGCGAGGTTCACACGCAAGTGGGTGGATTTAGATGAGAAGCATTATTGCCGTAAGGTGTTCTGGACCGCGCTGTGGCTGCGACTGGCATGGGTGGTGTTCTCGTTCTTCTTCTTCACCTTCAAGACGGGTGTACCCTTTGAATTCGGGTCGAGCGATGCGTTGGGTTATCACAACGAGGCGCTCTGGTTCCAGGAAATAGGATGGAAGGCGGCACGCGACTACCTGTCACGACGCTCGCTTGCCGATGCCGGCTATGTCACCTATCTGGGATTGCTCTATTCTGTAACGGGTGGCAGTATTATTGTGACGCGTATCATCAAGGCGTTGCTAAGCAGCTGGATGTGCCTGCTCATTTACAAGCTTGCCAAGCGCAACATGGGCGAAGAGGTGGGCAGGATGGCCGGTATTTTCTGCTGCCTGATGCCCAATCTGATTATGTACTGTGGTTTGCACCTCAAGGAGACAGAAATGATTTTCCTCTGCGTGGCCACCCTAGAGCGGGCCGACAGTCTGCTACGCAGCAGTAAGTTTAATTTCTGGAAACTGCTTGTCACGGTGTTGTTGGCGGTGAGCTTGTTCTTCTTCCGCACGGTCTTGGGCGCCACTACGATATTTGCCATCTTGACGGGGCTGGTGTTCTCGTCGAGTGCTGTGATGAGCAGATGGAATAAGGTGGTGCTGATCTCGTGGGCAATAATAGGGCTGGGGGTGATGGCTGGCGGCAGCATTGCATCGGAGGCATTGAGTGTTTGGGAGGGGCGCAACGAGAACCAGGCGGCCAAGCGCGACTACCAAGTGTACAAGGGCATTAAATGGGCCAAATACGCAACGGGGTCGGTGATGGCTCCCATCATGTTCGTCATGCCGTTCCCCACGATGGTAGACGTAGACCAGCAGTACAACCAGCAGCTGATGAACGGAGGAAACTATGTCCGAAACTTTTTGGGTATCTTTGTGTTGATAGCGTTGTTCAGTTCGATTTTCGTGCTCAAGAACTGGCGCGACCTGTCGATGCTTTGGGCCTTCCCAGTATCGTACCTTGGGGTTGTGTGTATGAGCGGCTTTTCCAATTCGGAGCGTTTCCTGCTACCGGGTCTTCCGTTCCTGCTCATGCTGTCGGCATAT
This sequence comes from uncultured Bacteroidales bacterium, assembly GCA_900317125.1. Classification (GTDB taxonomy): domain Bacteria; phylum Bacteroidota; class Bacteroidia; order Bacteroidales; family P3; genus Colimorpha. The sequence continues at coordinate 22,830 of ONFR01000020.1, forward strand.
GGTGTGAGTCTGATGAATGCCCGTAATTTCAGATGGGTGAAGGTGTGGTATTGGGTGGTTCCAGTGATGGTGATAGGTTGGGCTGTGTTTAAACTGGGTTCGAGAGGACTGTTGTGAGAATTGAGAATTGAGAATTGAGAAAGTGGCTCCACGTATCACACGAATTACACGTATAAAATAATACTTGTGATACGCGAGATACGTGGAGATAATTGAGAGTTGAAGATTGAGAATTGAGAATTGAGATTTAATCATTCATGAAAATAGCTTTTTATTTCGGGAGCCTGAACCGCGGGGGCTCAGAGACATTGGTGTGCGATGTGCTGCGGCACTGGCGCGACCTCCCCTTTGAGGCCGTTTGCATTTATCGTAACGAGGGCAACATGTCCGACGATTTCCACGCCACAGGTGCCCCCATGGTACACATCCCCAGGAGAGGCAACTGGCTGACATATCTGTTGGATATGTGCAAGGTGCTGCGTAACGAGGGGGTGGACATCCTCCATGCACAAACGTCGCTGAACGCCATGACTGCCGTTCTCTGCTCCTGGCTAACGGGGGTGAAGGCGGTCACTACGTTTCACGGGTTCGGATTCGAGAAGGCTCCACGATGGAAGAAACGGATGGTTGGCGGCGGCAACAAAAAACTGCTGTTTGTAAGCGAATATATGCGCAACCGCTATCTAAAAGCAGGAGTGGGCACACAGGAGGACAAATGCGCAGTGGTCTACAACGGTATAGACATGTCGAAGTTCGGACCCGTGCGAGCTCCCAAGCCAGCCGGAGAGAGGGTGGAGATGTGTATGGTGGGCAGTTTCGGACTGGTGCGCGACCAATACTTCGTCTGCCGATTCCTGAAACGTGTCCACGAAGCAGGGATTCCATTCCATTTCACCTTCATAGGTGGTGCACGCAAGGGAGAGGAAAAGGCGTTGGAGGCATGTCGGACTTTTTGCCACGACAACGGACTGGACGACTGCGTCACCTTCGCCGGGGTACGGCACGATGTGCCGGAGTTGCTGAAAGAGATGGATCTTTTCGTTTACGCCTCGCGATGCGACACCTTTGGCATAGCAGTGGCGGAAGCCGTGGCGACAGGGATGCCGGTGATGGTGAACGACTGGGATGTGATGCGCGAAGTGACCGCAGAAGGCAAGTGGGCATGGCTCTACCCGTCGGGCAATGTGGACGCACTCTTCGACCTATACACACAGTTTATCCAACACCCCGACACGTTTGTCGACAAGGCCATAGAGCATGCACACGCTGTAAGGGAAGCCTACAGCATTGAGAAACATGTCGAAACACTCAACAGTATTTATCGGTCCATTCTGAAGTGAGCCGACGCTGCATGCAGGCTGCAAAAAACAACACAGCCCATACAACACTTATTCCAACTCCAATGAAAAACAATGAAGAATATGAACAATACACTGAAAACCGTAGGACTGCCCATCTCGCACAAAGAGAATGAGAAGAGAAGAGCGTTGGTGCCTGCCCACATAGCCCGGATGGCACATCCCGGCCAGATTTTCATCGAGAAGGGATACGGTGATGTGCTCGGATTCTCCGACGAGGAGTATACAAAACTGGGAGTGCATGCTGTATCACGTGAGGAGACTCTGGACAAGGATATCGTTGCCGACCCCAAGATAGGCGATGCCGAATATCTGGACTCGCTTCATGACCAGACAGTCTTCGGCTGGCTGCATGCGGTTCAGAACCGGGACATCACAGACAAAATCATACAAGGCCACCTCTCAGCCTATGCGTGGGAAGACATGTATGAATACGGCCGCCATTGTTTCTGGCGCAACAACGAGATTGCTGGCGAGGCTGCCGTAATCCATGCCTATATGTGCCATGGGGTGTTTCCTTACAACACCAAAGCGGCAGTGCTTGGACGAGGCAACATCGCCCGTGGCGCCGTTAAGACCCTTAACTATATGGGGGCCGAGGTGGTGCAGTACGACCGCAAGACGGAGGGTCTGTTCCGCAAAGAGCTTGGCGACTACGACGTGATAGTGAACGCCATCCTTTGGGACACGTCGCGCAAGGACCATATCCTCTACCGCGATGACCTCAAGCGGATGCGGAAGGGGGCTATGATTATCGATGTGTCGTGCGACAGGAATGGCGGCATAGAAACCAGTGTTCCTACCACTATCGACAACCCCATCTACGTGACAGAAGGCGTGACGCACTATGTGGTTGACCACACGCCTTCCCTTTTCTGGAAAACAGCCACCGAAACCTTAAGTGAAGTATTTGTCCGATACATCGATTTCCTGATAGAGGATATCCCTCTGAAAAACGACGTGTTGAAAAATTGCCATAGTTTCGAACAGGGCAGGATATTGGATAAGCGCATTGCTGAATACCAGGGCAGGGCTCTCGTATAGAGAATAACAGTAAAAGGGGAGCAATGGCCTTTCCTTTTTATGATAGAATAATAATCAAAAAGCATCTTGACAATGAAAATGACCATTACCGGCGGAGCTGGATTCATCGGGTCCAACCTGTGCGACTATTTCGTGACGGAAGGCATGGAGGTGACCTGTCTCGACAACCTCTCCACTGGATTCAAACATAATATCGAACACCTTTTGTGCCGCGACAATTTCAGATTTTTAGAAGGTGATATACGCGACCTCGACACCTGCCGCGAAGTGGTGGCCGGAAGCGATGTGGTTCTGCACGAAGCGGCCTTGGGCAGTGTGCCACGCAGCATCAACGATCCCATCAACACCAACGCCAATAATATCGACGGCTTTCTGAACATGCTCGTTGCATCGCGCGATGCAGGTGTCAAACGGTTTGTCTATGCCGCCAGCTCCTCAACCTATGGCGACAGTGCAGTGCTCCCCAAGCGTGAACATCTCATAGGCCGCCCGCTCTCACCCTACGCCATCACAAAGTTCGTAAACGAGTTATATGCCAACGTCTTTTCCTCACTCTATGGGATAGAAACTATCGGGTTGCGTTATTTCAATGTTTTCGGCCGGAGGCAAGACCCCAATGGAGCCTATGCGGCAGTGATTCCGCTGTGGGTGCGCGCCCTCATTGATCATCGCCAACCTTTTATCAATGGCGACGGTAGTTACTCGCGCGATTTCACCTATGTCGACAATGTGGTGCAAGCCAACCTTTTGGCAGCAACAATACCCACCGAGCTGTTTCATCAACGTATCGAAGCCTACAACTCCTCGCTGCCCGAAGGCAGTCCACGCGACACCGTTTTCAATGTAGCATACGGCGGCAACACTACACTCAACCAACTCTTCAACTGCCTGCGCGACAACCTGGCACATTTCGACCCCGAGATTGCAAACATCGAAGCGCTGCACCGCGAGAACCGCCCTGGCGACATCCCCCACTCACAAGCCTCTATCGACAAAGCGCGACAGGTGCTCGGTTACGACCCGAAATTCGATGCGCTGAAAGGGTTTGAACAAGCATGCGAATGGTATTGGAACAATCTAAAGTGAATGCGTGAATGTGTTAATGTGTTAACGTGTTAGTCCTTGGCGCATCAAAAGACTAACGAATTAACGAATTAACTATCCCCAACTATCGGAAGTACATGAAAGTAATCTTTGTGGCAAGCGGCAACAAGCATGTAGGCACCGTTAGCGCCTTTGTCAAATCGCAATACCTTTCGCTTGAGCGGGAGGGGTTGGAGATGATGCTCTTCCCGGTGCGAGGGAAAGGATGGAAAGCCTATGCCAAAGCCACCTGGCAGCTGCAGCGACTTATACGTAAGGAACGCCCGGCTATTGTACATGCACACTACTCCATGTGCGGTCTTGTTGCCTCTGCCGGCACGCTTTTTTCAAGTACCAAGGTGGTGGTGTCGATACTGGGGAGTTTCCCTCGCCAAACGTTCAAACGGCGCTGGGTAAGATTCTTCATACGCCATGTCTGGGACGCCACCATCGTCAAATCACAACGCACCTCCAACCAACTGGGCATACCGCTTCCCGTCATTCCCAACGGAGTAAATCTTGAACAATTCACCCTCATCGAACAACAACAAGCCCGCGAAATCTGCGGCTTCGACAATGACCACAAATACATCATTTGGTGCTCCCACCCCACCCGCACCGAGAAACACTTCAACTGGGCCAAGGAGGCTGTGCAGCGGCTGGACGACGACAAGGCCGTGCTGTATCCCGTTTACGACAAGAGCCACGACGAGGTGGTCAAGTATATGTGCGCTGCAGACTTGCTCCTCCTCACCTCAGTGATGGAAGGTTCGCCCAATGTAATCAAGGAGGCCATGGCTTGCAACTGTCCCATCGTCAGCACAGACGTGGGCGATGTGCAATGGATTACCGAAGGGGTCGACGGCACATACGTGGTACCCATTGGCGACATTCCGGCGTTGACCGAGGGCATTCGGAAGGCCCTTGCCTGGGGAAAACGGACCAATGGCCGCGACAGAATCCTGCAATATGGACTTACAACCACTGAAATTGCAAAGAAAATCATCTCAGTCTATGACTCCCTATAATATCATCGACCGCTACCTCTTCCTCCCCCTGGGAGATGTGGTATATGGTAGCCGTGTGGCTGCCAGCCTGAAAGAGCTGCAACACTCCGCTACGTTCTCTGCAGAGGAGTTGCGGAGGCTTCAGGACAGCAAGCTGCAAAAGCTGGTGAAGCACAGCTACGACACCGTTCCCTACTACCACCGCCTATTCGACCGACTCAAACTGAAACCTGAAGATATACATAGCCGTGACGACCTCCGCCTGTTGCCTGTCCTAACAAAACAGACTATCCGCGACAACTATGCCGACCTATTCAGTACAGCCGTCAGTCCCAAACGATGGCGCAAATCGTCAACAGGCGGCAGCACCGGAACGCCTCTCCAATTCTGCACCGACAACGTTGAATGGAGCAGCTGGAAAGCCTCCACCTTACGTGCGTGGGAGTGGTACGGACTGCACCTGGGCGACAAAATATTCTCGCTGGGCGGCAGTTCCATCAACAAACGCAAAGCCGTCACGTCGTTCAAAGGCCTTTACGACCTGGTAATCATGCGTAACCACAAATACAGCAGTTCCGATGTCACCGATGAATGCATGCAGCGCAACTACCAAGCCTTGATGAAACTGCGTCCTACGGCGATACGGGGTTACGGCTCCTCGCTCTACATATTGGCACGCTACATTCAAACCCACAACCTCCCCCTTTGTCCCATCAAGGCTGTGCTGACTACGGGCGAAGTGCTCATGGCCGAATACCGACGCACGCTTGAGGAGGTATTTAAGGCTCCCGTATACGATGCCTACGGTGCCAGCGATGGCGGCATTCTCTCGCACGAATGTCCAAGTCACTCCGGTCTCCACATCACCGAAGAGTCGTGCATCATCGAAATCACCGATCTCCAGGGCAACCCCCTCGCCGACGGCATTGTTGGCCATGTATGTACCACCGATCTCGACAACTTCGTCTTCCCCTTCCTGCGCTACCATGTGGGCGACATGGCATACCTCAAAACCGAACCCTGCGCCTGCGGCCGACCTTCACGTCTTATTGGCGAAGTGATGGGCCGCGCTGGCAAACTGATGTACAATAAACAAGGGGTTCCCATCTCTCCCACCATCCTCCCTATGATGTTCTACCCCAACCTCGACTACCACAACAGGGAATACCAAAAAAGATACTACAAAATCGACAGATTCCAAATAAGACAGGACAAACAGGGCGATATCTTGATACTCCTTAAACTGAAAGACCCCTCCGAATCTCACGAACAATTCAACTACATCATCGACAATTACCGCAACCACTTCGTCGGCTCCGAGGTCACCTTGCGTTTTGTCGACGAGATTCCCACCCTACCCTCAGGCAAGGAAGACTACTGCGTTTCCGAATACGAATACAAGAGAATTGAGAATTGAGAGTTGAGAGTTGAGAATTGAGAAAGTGGCTCCACGTATCACACGAATTACACGTATAAAAAATACTTGTGATACGCGAGATACGTGGAGAGAATTGAGAATTGAGAATTGAGAGATGTTGATAGGTTAAATCGTTGATAGGTTTATATGTTGATACGTTTATACGACTCGCAACAGATCAACAGATAAACAGATAAACACATTAACACATTAACACATTAACACATTCACGAATTAATTATTAATTATCATGTCCATCGTACAACATCGTTCATTGAAATCAATCATCAAAGGCATCTGGACCCACTCACTCTCAATACTCACCATGTTCACCTTCCCCTACCAAGTGACCGTGGCCTGCCATCGTTTGCGGGGAGTGAAGATTGGCAAACAGTCGCATGTGGCCCGGGGTGTCATTCTTGACGATAGGAACCCCGACCTAATCGAAATAGGCAAAGGGGTTGCCATCACTTCCGGGGTTATGATTCTATGTCACCAACGCGACTTGACCGATTACCGTCCGGGCATGTATGCTATGCACTGCCCCTTCAAAGAGGGACGGGTAGTAATTAAAGACGGAGCACACATCGGTATCGGCGCCATTATCATGCCTGGTGTGACCATCGGTGAGGGTGCTATCATAGGTGCCGGAAGTGTAGTCACCCACGACATCCCTCCCTACTGCGTAGCCGTAGGCACCCCAGCCAAAGTCATTCGGGAGTTCAAAGCTTAAACCCAAATCGGTCATTAGGCCGACTTTTATATTCTTTCTCGCTTTTTAAGGTCTGTTTATGCCATATCAGCATTTCTTTCGGCATCTTGTCCACATCCCTGTCTCGCCGTAGCCCGCTACGCCTTCGACAGCGATGCGGCCAATCTGCTCGAAACAAACCCAGAATCATCTAATAAGAAATGAAATATCTGTTTGAACTCAATCATCCCAAACACTACTACCAATTCAAGTATGTGATGCAAATCCTGAAGTCTCAAGGACACGACATTGTTGTACTTGCTCGAGACAAGGATGTTCTGCTCAACGTACTGGAGGAGGAAGGTATTCCCTATATCGTATTTGGAAAACACCGGAAAAGCATGTGGGCAAAAATATTGGGCACTTTCGGCCTGATGCTCAATTATTGGACTATCACCCGTCGCGAACGCCCCGACGTGATTGTCTCTAAAGCCTCATGGTACGGTACTGCTATGGCAAAAGCCTTGCATAAGAAATCCGTCATCTTCCCCGATTCCGAAGTGGTGAAAGTGACCAACCGCTATGTAGTGCCGATCTGTAGCCGTGTAGTCACCCCGCAACCTTTCCAACTCAACTATGGCGCAAAGCACCGCCGCATAGCCGGTATTTTCGAAGACTGCTACCTCTCCCCCACGGTGCTTAAACCCGACAGCTCGGTAGTGGAGAAATACGGCCTCAGCACTCCTTACGCAATACTGCGCTTTGTAGGATGGCAGGCTAACCACGATGTGGGAAACGGTGGATTCAATTACAAACAGAAGAAAGCCCTGGTGGAGGCCATCGCCCGCTACATGACCGTATATATCTCCTCCGAAAAGCCCCTGCCAGAAGAACTATCGGCATATAAACTGCCAACACCTGCCAACGCCATACACGATGTTCTCTTCTGCGCCGACCTCTATGTAGGCGATTCCCAGACCATGGCCGCCGAAGCTGCTCTTCTAGGCACTCCAGCCATTCGGTCCAACACTTTTGTGGGACCTAACGACATGTCGAACTTCATCATGCTCGAAAAAGAATACGGCATGCTCTACAACATTGCCAACCCCGATGAAGCCATCGAAAAAGCCAGACAATTGGCCGAGCATTCTTGTAAAGAAGAGTGGTTGCTCAAACGCCAACAATACTATTCACATGTAGGCGACACCAATGCCGCTATAGTCGATTTACTTACCAATCTCTGATTATGGACTTCACTATCGATAAATACTGCCAATTCCTTGATGCCCTCCTACAGAGCGGCATGTCGTTCAAGCTGCGGCACGATGTCGACCGGCTCCCGGCAAACTCATTGCGCACCGCTCAGCTAGAAAAGGAAAGGAATATAGCTGCCACCTACTATTTCCGATGCGTTCCCGAAAGCTACAATCCTGACATCATCAAACAGATAGCCAAATTGGGGCACGAAATAGGCTATCACTATGAATCACTCACAACACGCAAAGGAAACCTCGAAGAAGCCTTCTTGGACTTCTGTCGAAACCTCGAAGTATTGCGTAGTCTCGCTCCTGTACACACCATCTGCATGCACGGTTCTCCACGCAGTCCTTGGGACAGCCGCGACCTATGGAAACATTTCGACTACCACAGCTTGGGAATTGACTATGAGCCATACCTCGACACCGATTTCTCCGACAAGCTATACCTCACTGACACTGGAAGACGTTGGGACGGCTACCATGTCAGCTTGCGCGATAAGATACCGCAATACCAAGACCAATGGGACCGCCAAGGTCTTTCCTTCCACACTACCGACCAAATCATTGCACAACTGCTCGACCCTGATTCGACCCTTCGTCGTACGGGCTATACACTGCTTATCACCACCCATCCCCAACGCTGGAACCCCTTTGGGATGCGCTATTTAACGGAACTAGGCACTCAAACACTGAAAAATGTAGTCAAACACTATCTTATACGAAAAAAAACCAATCATTGAACACAATAAAAAACACCCCATATCCGTTTTAAATCTAATACACGCCCAATACAATGAAAACACAAAGAACTCTGCTTCTAGCAGCCCTTGTTGCGACGCTCGCCTTCACCTCTTGCGTCACCCCCAGTCAAGTCAACTACCTCCAAGACATGCGCCACGGTAGCCAGATAGAACTGGAAAACAAATTCCAGGCAATTATATGCCCCTACGACGAACTTGACATCTATGTTTTTGGACCCGTCGACGATGAGAAAGTCACAAAACCTTTCAACATCGGAAGCAACACCATCAACGGCTACACCACCAACCGCCGCGGTGCCTACCTCGTTGATGTCAACGGCGACATCCAGTTCCCTGTCCTTGGACAAATCCACGTCGCAGGCCTCACCCGACTCCAGCTTCAGGACACCATCCAGAAACGCCTTGCCGAACAGCACCTCCTTACCCAGCCTGTCGTCATGGTACGTTTCGCCAATTTCAAAATATTCTTCCTCGGTGCCGAAGGTGGTAAATCCATCACCATCACCAACGAGCGCTGCACCTTCCTCGAAGCACTTGCCCTCTGCGGCGACCTCAGTGTATACACTAACCGAAACAAGATTGCCGTCATGCGTGAAATCGACGGCAAGATGGTGATGCGTTATCTTGACCCGCGTTCCTCCTCGGTATTCCAAGACCCCTTCTTCATGTTACAGCAGAACGACTTCATCATCACACAGAACTACAACACCTCCACCACTCGCCAGGAAGCCCGTAACTTCGTAACCATGTGGGTCTCCACAGCCATGTCCACCATCACCCTCGTACTCACAGTAATCAACCTCCTCAACAAATAACACAAACAAGTGACAGAGAGCCATCGGTAGAATTGAAAGCGAGCCTGAGCATATTACCATTCATACGCAATAACTCCTCACCCGTACCGCCATTTTCTACCGCCAAATCTTATTAAAATAAAAAAACACCAACAATATGGACGACAACAGCAGCAAAACACAGCGGACGCAGACCGACCTGTCATTCCTCGACGACAAGCAGTCCATCTCATTCCACATCAAGGACATCATATTCTTGATACTCCGCAATATACATTGGCTCATCATCTTCGCGGCATTAGGAGGTGTGGTTGCCAACCTCTACGCACGCCGTCAGGAGAAATCCTATGAAAGCTCCGCCAAAATTCTGATCCGTGCCGGAAACGACATCAACGTCAGCGACAACGACACTCGCGAAGCTACCATTCGCACTGCCCTGGGACTGCGTTCGTTCTTCTCCAGCACCATAAACAACGAGATTATGATTCTCACCTCCAAATCCACAATCCAGAGAGCGGTAGAGGATCTCCATCTCAATGTAAAATATTCGACCAAGACCCGCCTTATTCACCGAGACAAGGATCTCTACAACACTTCACCCGTCGAAATCGAACTGCTCGATGACAACGAAGGTTTCAAACTGCCCGGCCGTCTTACCATCAAAATCCTCGATAAAAGTCACGTACTCCTCTGCACTCCGGGTCACCACGCCTTATATATCCCTGTCGACAAGACTGTCATCACCCCGCTCGGCAAACTCGTCATCCACAAAACATGGGCTTTCGAAGACGACTACATCGGACAGGAGATTTTTGTTGAGAACCTGGATCCCGTGGCTGTGGCCGAATACTACCGCGCCCGTCTTGTCGTGCGCCGCAATGACGACCGCAACACCATCCTCAACCTCACCATGCGCGACCCCTCGCCGGAACGCTGCGCCGACTTCATCAATGCTGTCATCCGCGTCTACAACGACGGTGCCGTTAACGATAAGAAACGCATCATCTCCGACACCTACAACTACATCAACGAACGTATCAACATCATTAGTGGCGACCTCGATGCACAAGAGTCAGCCATGGCCAACTACCGCAGCAGCAACGATGTAGTCACCTCCGCCACCGTGGGCGAAAGATACATCTCCGCCAGCATCTCCTCCAACAACGAAATCAACCGTATGCAGTCGGAACTCGAGATGGTACGTACCCTTCTCAACGCCATCCGCTCCAACGACGGCAGCCGTGTTATCCCCATCGGAACCGTCACCAACTCCATCATCGTCTCCTACCTCACCAACTTCAACCAGCACGCACAAGAAGTGGCCCGCTATCTTGAGAGCGGTATCACCAGCAACCCCATCGCCACACGTGCCATCGAAAACCAACGCCAGCTCCAGCAGGATCTCGCCACTATGACCGAAGGCTACATCTCCTCCCTCGAACAACGCATCATGAACGAACGCAACGTTGCCAACACCGCCTCTGCCAAAATGCGCTCCGTCCCCCAGAAGCAAATCTATCTCGAAGGTATGGAACGCAACCAGAAGATCAAGGAGCAACTTTATGTCTCCCTCCTCACTCGCCGTGAAGAGCTCATGATCAGCCAGCCCTCTCTCGAAGGCAACGCCAAAATCATCGATGCTGCACAGGTCATCAAACGTCCGGTCTCACCCAACACTCCCCACATCACCTTCATCGGTATCATCATCGGACTCCTTCTGCCAGTAGTATACTACATCCTGCGCCGCCTCTTCGACACCCAGGTCAAGAGCTATGCCGACATTGAGTCCTCTATCACCGTACCCTTCCTCTGCGAAATCCCGGCCCTTGACGACACCGAAAAACGCGACATCGTCATCACCGACAAAGAACATGAGGGCATTGCCGAATCCTTCCGTCACCTGCGTTCCAAAATCGACTTTCTCAGCAGCCAGCCTGGACAAGCCAAGACGCTCTTGTTCACATCTCTCATGCCTGGATCCGGCAAAACATTTACCACCAGTAATCTGGCTGCATGCATCGGCCTTACCGATAAAAAGATACTTATCATCGATATCGACTTGCGCAAAGCCTCCCTCACCCGCCGTTTCTATAGTCGCCACAAACCCGGTTTAGTCAACTACCTTACCGGCAAAGTCGACGACATCACATCTCTCATCCAGCACGATGTCATGGCTCCTGGTGTTGATTCTCTCTTCTCCGGCCCCATCCCGCCAAATCCTGCCGAACTGCTCAGCAATCCCCGCTTTGACCAAGGCATATCCACCCTGCGTTCCAAATACGACTACATCATCATCGACGGCACGCCGGCTGGCATGGTTGTAGACACCGACATCATCAAACACGTGGCCGACCACACCTGCTTCATGATTCGTGCCCGCAAATTCGACAAACGCTTGCTCCTCGACGTTGAGCGTCTCTACAAAGAGGAGGCTTTCCCCAATATGTGCATCATTCTCAACGATGTCAAATACGAGAAGCAGCCCATCTATGGCCGCCGCTATGGTTACGGCTATGGCTACGGTTATGGCTATGGCTACGGCTACGGTTATGGCTATGGTTACGGCTATGGCAATCCCAACGAAAGCCTGAGCGACGAGGAACCTCAGGAGAAGAAAGGACCTCTCTCCTGGCTCAAATTCAAGAAAAAATAACAATCCCCATACCGTGGAACAAGGCAACAACATCACTGTCACCACTCCGCTCCTGCCCGACCTCGACGAGTTTAACAACTTGCTGAAAGAGATCTGGGCGAGCAAGTGGATTACCAACAACGGACATTACCACCAACTGTTGGAAGAGGCATTGTGCCAATACCTTAAAGTTCCATACATCAGTCTCTTCACCAACGGCACACTGCCATTGCTCACTGCCCTCCAGGCGCTCCACATCCAAGGCGAAGTCATCACCACCCCCTACAGCTTTGTAGCCACCACCCACAGCATCTGGTGGAATGGGCTCACTCCCGTCTTCGTCGATATCGACCCTTCCAACTGCGGCATCGACCCCGACAGGATTGAGGCAGCCATCACTCCTCGCACCTCCGCCATCATGCCCGTCCATTGCTATGGGAAACCCTGCGATGTTCAACGCATCCAACAGATAGCGGACCGCCATGGATTGAAAGTGATATACGATGCCGCACATGCTTTCGGTGTGGAGACCGACGGCCAGTCCATCCTCCAATGGGGCGACATGTCCACGCTCAGCTTCCACGCCACCAAAGTGTTCAACACCGTAGAGGGGGGTGCGCTGATCTGCCACGATGCTGCCACCAAAAAGCATATCGACTACCTGAAGAATTTCGGGTTCGAAAACGAGACCGAAGTAGTAGCCCCTGGCATCAACGGCAAAATGGACGAAATACGTAGTGCCTATGGTCTCCTCAACCTCGCCAAAGTCGATGCGGCCATCGAACACCGCCACCAAGTAGCCATCCGCTACCGCGAAGCGCTGCGAAACGTTCCCGGCATACGCTTTTTCGACGATATGCCAGGAGTAAGACACAACTACAGCTACTTCCCCATCTTCGTTAACGCCGACGAGTATGGAATGTCGCGCGACAAACTCTACGAAACGCTCCGTCAACACGGCATCCTTGGTCGCCGCTACTTCTATCCGCTCATCAGCACTTTCGGCGACTACCGCCACTTACCCAGTGCCAACCCCGACAATCTGCCCGTAGCCACACGCATCGCCGACGAAGTGATCTGCCTGCCCATGCACCACGAATTGACCGACCAAGAGCAACAACGGATCCTCGACATCATCATCTCTATAGTCCATTAGGATGCAGAACTCACTGATAATACTGAAATCCACCCTCAGCCGACTGCCTTCATACTACTGTCTAATCGAGGAATACCATGCTGAAGGTGAAGAATATGTATCGGCCACAACCATTGCGGAGAGCCTTTCTATCAATCCCGTTCAAGTACGCAAAGACCTGGCAAGCATCTGCTCCGAGCCCGGCCGTCCCAAACGCGGATTCAAGGTTGAGACGCTGCTCAACGACCTTAAAATGTATCTAGGCTACAATCACTACGACGAGGCTGTACTCGTGGGTGTTGGAGCCTTGGGCCATGTGCTGATGCAATATGGCGGATTTGCCAACTATGGACTGGGAATCGTGGCCGGGTTCGATAAAGTCGTTCACGAGAAGAAAATAGGCGACAAACCAATTCTGCCTATCGAGAAACTGACGTCATTCCTTCGCCGAACCCATATCAAGATAGGAATTATTGCCGTTCCCGCCACCGAAGCACAAGGGGTGGCCGACCTGCTGGTTGCCGGGGGAATCAAAGCCATCTGGAACTTCGCTCCCACTACCATCAACCTTCCTGACCACATACTGGTCAAAAACGAAAACCTTGCCGCCTCGCTTGCTGCCCTTACTGCGGAATTATTGCGACGCAACGGCAAATAACAGCAATCCCCTAGTACTCTAAACGATTACATTTCAATCCTTCGGGCAACCATATAATCAGGGGTAAATTAGTTCCAAAATTCATTCTCAAGTGCATTTTTTAGGTAATTAATTCGATAAAAAAAGTGTGATATGTGAAAAATATCATCCTACATATCAACTATATGGAAAGAAATAACTAAAAAAAATTGTGTATGTGGTGTTTATTTTGTAATTTTGCAACCCGAAAGAACACTCGAGGACATTGAAAAAATCCAATATGGATGAAATAATGCAAACAACATAAACGGACATCAAAAAGTGAACCTACAATAATCGTTACTCCCCCGTACAGCTTCCACACCTCAAACTAAACAAACCACTTAGCCTCTACTTCCCCTTCTCTATTCAGCCATTCAATCATGATGTTCATTTAGTTTCAGCGCAAGAAAAGAAAATATCGGCCAAGCACGACAACAAACTGATGCCAACCTTGGCCTTTTAATAATTCAAACAAGACAATATGACTATTAAAGTTTGTGTGGGCAGTTCATGCCACTTAAAAGGCTCTTACGACGTGATAGAAGCCTTCAAAGAAGTGCTTAGGAAATACGACGTAGAGGATATCGTGGAATTGCAGGCCAGCTTCTGTCTGGGGCACTGCGCTCGTGGCGTTACTGTACGCTGCGAAGACGGTGAGCCCGTTGCACAGGACCCCCGCGTCGAGATCTGCGACGACTGCTTCATCATTCACGATGTAAACGCTCAGAATGCCGAGGAGCTGTTTGCCAACGAGATCTATCCCAAACTGAATTTAAACTAAGTCACGAGAATCACTCTGTATGTCAGAATATATGGAATTTAAAACGGTGCAGTGCAAGGACTGCTACCGTTGTGTGAGAGAATGCCCTGTAAAGGCCATCGAAGTAAAAGGTCACCACGCACAGATTATTGAAGACCACTGCATCCTGTGCGGGCATTGCACGCATGTCTGTCCCCAAAACGCCAAGATTGTTCATAGCGAACTTCCCCTCGTCCGGCAATTGCTGGCCTCGGGCGACCGTATTGCAGCATCCGTCGCCCCCTCGTTTATCAGCAGCCTGAAGGTGAAGGATTTCACCACCCTGCATATTGCGCTTGCCAAACTGGGGTTCTCCATTGTTGAAGAGACCGCCCTCGGAGCCCAGGCAGTGGTTGAAGAGTACAAGAAAGTGCTTGCCAAAGGCGAGATGCGCAACTTCATCACGTCCGCCTGTCCCGCCGCCTGCCGCCTTATCCAGATGTACTATCCCAAGGCCCTGCCCTATCTCGCTCCTGTCGAGTCGCCCATGGTGGCACACGCCAAAATGCTGCGCCGCAATAATCCCGATATGAAAATCGTCTTCATCGGACCCTGCATCGCCAAGAAACGCGAAGCCGACGAACACAATATCGACGCTGTCCTTACTTTCGAGGAACTGCTCACCCTGTTGAACGAAAACAATATCGACCTCAGCAATATCAACCGTCTCACCATCGACAGCGAAAACGCTGGTGCCAACCGTGCCAAAGCTTTCCCTGTCACGAGAGGCATTATCCGCTCTTTCGATGCCCTGCCCGAAGGCTATCACTACATGACTGTTGACGGTGCTGCCCGCATCCAGGAGGTACTGGAGAACATCGAATCGCTCGACCACGCCTTTATCGAGATGAACGTCTGTCCCGGTGGCTGTATCAACGGGCCCTATTCTATCCCGCAGGAAGGCGGCATGATAAAAGCCGAGATGGACATCATGGAATATGTCGAACACGAGTTGGCCACCCATCCCCACACTCCGGCTCCCGATGCAGGTGTATCGTTGAGCATGGCCTACCCGCGCCTCAGAGCCCACAACCGTCCTGCCACCGAGAAAGAGATTGAGGACGTGCTCCACCGCACAGGCAAATTCTCCAAACAGGATGAACTGAACTGCGGAGCCTGCGGCTACAGCACCTGCCGCGAAAAGGCTTGGGCTGTAGTGAACGGCTATGCCGACATCGACATCTGCCTGCCCTACATGCGCAAACGTGCCGAAAGCCTTGCCATCGACGTTGTCCGCAATTCTCCCGAAGGTGTTATTCTGGTCAATTCCGACATGAATATCGTCGACACCAACGCCACCGCCATGAAGATGATGGGCATGTCCGGCAAACCCGAAAGCTACCAGGGACGGCCGCTCTCCGACTTCTTCCCTCCCATCGAGTTCTACAATGCCTACAATGGCCGTTGCCGTGTGGAAAACAAGTGCCTCCATATCGGTGCCACCAACAGGTACGTAAGCCTCACCGTCAGCCTGCTCAGCGAACAGGATCTGCTGTTCGGCCTCATGAAGGACATCTCCGACGAGGTGAACTACGACAAGAAACTGGACAAGGTGAAACTGGAGACCATCAGTACCACCGACGGTCTGATTATGAAACAAATGCGCGTGGCGCAAGAGATAGCCTCATTGCTTGGCGAAACCACAGCTGAAACCAAGGTCGCCTTGCTCAACTTGAAAAAGATGCTGCAAGACTCAGTGGCCAGGGAGGACAAAGAATGAAGAATCTTTGCATAGAATATGGCTTCACCTCGCTCAACCATGTAGGCGAAGAGCTGTGTGGCGACAACGTGGAAACATGTGTACGCGGCGACTACACCACCGTGGTGTTGGCCGACGGGCTAGGCAGTGGCGTAAAAGCCAATATCCTTGCCACACTCACCAGCAAAATCCTTTGCACCATGGTGGCCAACGAAGCCGACATCGAAGAGTGTGTGGAGACCATCATCCAAACACTCCCGGTATGTAAGGAACGCCAGCTTGCCTACAGCACCTTCTCCGTAATCCATGTCGACAACAACGGCAAAGGCCACTTGTTCGAATTCGACAACCCCGAAGCCATCTGGTACCACAACGGCCACACTCAGGACTTCCCCAACCGCCAGCCCCTCACCATCTGCGGCAAGCAGGTGTTCCACACCGAGCTCTCCCTCTCCGAAGGCGACATGGTCTTCGTCATGAGCGACGGCACCATCCACGCCGGCATCGGCCAGATACTGAACTTCGGCTGGCAGCGCAAGGAAATCATGGAGCACCTCGACCACAACGTCGACGCCCACATGTCGGCCCGTGCTGCCGCCTGCCTGCTTGCATCGGCCTGCAACGACCTCTACCTCGACCGTCCGGGCGACGACACCACCGTGGCCGCCATCCGCATCCATCGCCGCATGGAAGTACACATCATGGTAGGTCCCCCTGTCGACAAAGAAAAAGACCAATTCTACGTGCAGCGCTTCATGGAGGGGGCCGACAAGCGCATCGTCTGCGGCGGCACTAGCTCGCAGATTGTGGCACGCTGTCTCGGGCGCCAGCTCAAGACCAGCTTCGACTTCCCCGACCGCGAAGTACCCCCCATCGGCTTCATCGACGGCATCGACCTCACCACCGAGGGGGTCATCACCCTCCGCCGCCTCCTCTCACTCTCCGAGAAATACGTATCCTCCAAAGACCTCACCCCGAAAACCTACTCCAAAAAGGACGGCGGCTCGCTTTTAGCCAACATCATCTTCGAAGAAGCCACCCATGTGGTCTTCTTCGTCGGACAGAACGTGAATGCAGCCCACCAGGGTCTGGACATAGATATCACCATGAAGCTGAAGCTCGTCGAGCATATCGCCGAAAATCTACGCCGCATGGGTAAAGAAGTAACCGTAAACTACGATTGATTATGGAACAGAAACTTTTCGACACCAACGTACAATGGATTAAATACAAGGTACTGAAAGAGGTCATCCGCCGCGCCTACGAGGGCGGTCTCGAAAATGCCTATCTCGAGATACCCAAAATCATCAGCCCGGGCCCGAAATCCGAGCTCAACTGCTGTATCTACAAAGAACGTGCCATTGTACAGGAACGCATCCACATGGCCATGGGGGGCGACAAGGACAACCCCAACCCCGTCCAGGTGATGGAAACCGCCTGCGACGAGTGCCCCGCAGCCGGCATGATGGTGACTCCCGCATGCCGTGGCTGCTTGATGCATGCCTGCCAAGACGTTTGTCCACGCAACGCCATCACCATTGTCAACCACCGGTGCGTCATCGACAAGTCCAAGTGCATCGAATGCGGCAAGTGCTCCCAAGCCTGTCCCTATAGCGCCATCATCGCCCAGAAACGTCCCTGCATGCAGAGCTGCAAAGTGAAAGCCATCAGCATCAACGACGAGGACAAGGCGGTTATCGACAACAGCAAGTGCATCTCCTGCGGCGCTTGCGTCTACAAGTGCCCCTTCGGCGCCATCAGCGACCGCAGCCTGGTACTTGACATCATCAAGCTCCTCCAGGAGTCGGAGAACAACACACGCTACCGTGTCTACGCCGTCATCGCACCTGCCATCGTCAGCCAATGCCGGTTCGGACGCATCACCCAAGTGGTCACCGCCATCAAGAAACTGGGATTCCACCAGGTTGTTGAAGCCGCCTTGGGTGCCGACATCACCCTCTACAACGAGGCACGCGAATTCCGCGAGAAAGGCGAAGGCGCCGTCATGACCACCTCGTGCTGCCCGGCCTTCGTCAGTTTTGTCGAGAAGAACTTCCCCGAATTCAAGGATGCCATCTCCTCATCCGTCTCGCCCATGGTGACCACTGCAAAACTCATCAAACACTCCGACCCCACCGCCCGTGTCGTCTTCATCGGCCCCTGCGCCGCCAAGAAAGGCGAATACACCCTCGCCAAAACCGGCGGCATGATCGACTCCGTCATGAGTTTCGAAGAGCTCCAGGCCTTTGTCGACGCCCGCGGTATCGACACCACCCAACAGGAAGACACCATCCTCGACAACGCCTCCTACTATGGCCGTATCTTCGCCAAGAGCGGCGGTATCGCCCAAGGCGTAGCCTACGTGGCCGGGAAGATGGGCTTCGATGGGGTCAAACCCATCGCCATGAACGGTATCGACCAGTGCCGCATGCAGCTCACGCTGCTGCGTGCCAAAAAAGCCACCGCCAACTTCTTCGAAGGCATGGCCTGCGACGGCGGCTGCATCGGAGGACCGCTCTGCATCACCCACTCACCGCGCAACGTGGTCGATGTCGACAAATACGGCAACGAAGCCAAGGAAAAAGACATCGACGGCTCCGTGCGCCTCTACGAAATGACCATGCAGGACAAAAAATGAACGAATAAACTTTTACACAAAAAATAATGACAAACAAAAAAAATTATCGTACCGAAACCGACCTCCTCGGTTCAAAAGAAGTACCCGAAGAGGTGTACTACGGTGTTCAAACCAGCCGTGCCATAGACAACTTCCACATCAGTGGACACCTGCTCAGCAGCTATCCCAACTTCATCCGGGGCATGGCCATCACCAAGAAAGCCGCCGCCATGGCCAACATGGAAGTGGGCATGATCACCCCCGAACAGGGCGAGGCCATCTGCTGGGCCTGCGACCAGCTCATCTCTGGACGTTTCCACGACCAGTTCCCCATCGACATGATACAAGGCGGTGCCGGCACCAGCACCAACATGGCTGCCAACGAAGTTATCGCCAACCTCGCCCTTGAACGTATGGGCCACCAACGCGGCGAATACCAATACTGCTCGCCCAACGACGTTGTCAACGCCTCGCAAAGCACCAACGACGCCTACCCCTGCGCCATCCACATGGCCATGTGTCTCGAACACCTTGCCTTCATGCCCCATCTGGAGAAGATGATCGACTCCCTCGACAAGAAAACCAAGGAGTTTGCCCACGTCATCAAGATGGGCCGCACCCAGCTGCAGGACGCCGTCCCCATGACCCTTGGACAGACCTTCAGCGGTTTTGCCGCCGCCCTGCGTGGCGAGGTGGCCAACCTCCGCAATGCCGCCGACGAATTCCTCACCGTCAACATGGGTGCCACCGCCATCGGCACCGGCATCTGCTCCAAACCCGGCTACAGCGAAGCCTGCATCAAGGCCCTCCGTAAAGTCACCGGCTGGAACATCACCCTGGCCGACAACCTTATCGAGGCCACCAGCGCCACCAGCTGCATGATCCAATACAGCTCCGCCATGAAACGTCTGGCACTGAAGGTCAACAAGATGTGCAACGACCTCCGCCTCCTCTCCTCCGGCCCCCGCTGCGGCCTGAACGAAATCCACCTCCCCGAGCGTCAGCCCGGCTCCTCCATCATGCCCGGTAAGGTCAACCCCGTCATCCCCGAGGTCATGAACCAGGTCTGCTACAAAGTCATCGGCAACGACATGTGCATCACCTTTGCCAGCGACAACGGCCAGCTCGAGCTCAACGTCATGGAACCCGTCATCGCCTACACCCTCTTCGAGAGCGTCCACCTGCTGGAGAACGGACTCGACACCCTCCGCACCCTCTGCATCGACGGCATCGTCGCCAACGAGGAGCGCTGCCGCCAGCTTGTTCAGAACAGCATCGGCATCGTCACCATGCTCAACCCCATTATCGGTTACAAGACCTCGACCAAAATTGCCAAAGAGGCTGCCGAGACTGGCCGCGGTGTATACGAGCTCGTCCTCGAACACAAACTCCTCACCAAAGAGCAGCTTGACGAAATCCTCAAGCCCGAAAACATGCTCCAACCTGTCGAAATCAAGCTCTAAGCATCTTTCATCGATTACGATACTGCACGCCCCGGAAGCTATGCCTTCCGGGGCTTTTTTGTTTAACCCAAATCGGTCAATGGAATATACCTACTCGAAATCTCCTACGGAGAATATATCTGTATAACAACGTTATATGCTATTAAACGAAAGCCCCTCCGGGGCAGGGATAGTTCCCATGCATTGCACGATTCGGCAGGTACTCCGTAGGAGCTCTCGCTTAATAGCCAACGTCATACCCCTCTCAAATTATACTCCGTAGGAGTTTTCGGTTTCCTAATGACCGTTTTGGGTTTATGACAACCTCCAATAATTCCCAAATCGGGCGTTAGTCCACTTATCAATCGGGATAACCGCACTCAGCGGACTGCACGCACTGCCCACTTGGGCCGTTCAATCCCGGCTCGATATTGCCTGCTTCCCGGCTTGTTTTCCATTATTATATCGAGTAACGATGCTATAACGATACTATTACGATGCAGGATTGAACGGCCCCTCTCCGTAGCGAGGGGAAAACGTTGCCGCTCCATGGCGCAAGGCGGGTAGGCAGAACAATGCACGGGGCAGGGTTTATCCCCGTGCATGGCACGATTCGGCAGTTAGACCGTAGGCGTTTTCGGTTTCCTAACGACCGATTTGGGCTGAACACGGTAGGGGTGCAGATCTTCTGGACCGTCGTCTACTATTGGAGGACGAGTTTCTGTGAGGAAGAGCCTTGTGGGTAGGCGAGGGTGACGAGATAGGAGCCTGCGGGGAGGGTGGTGGCATCGATGGTGGCGGCGGGGCCGGAGATGGTCTGCCGCAGCAGTGTGCGTCCGGCTAGGTCGGTGACGGTCAACAGGGTCTCGCCTTCGGGCAGACCGCTGACGGTGAAGCTACCGCGGACAGGGTTGGGGTAGAGGATGGCGGCGGGCTGCGCCTCGCTGTCGGCAATGCCCTCGGGGTGGCACCAGTCGGCAAAGACTACGTGGTCGGGGTGCGGGATGCCGCGCTTAAAGGCCTCGGCATAGCCGCAGGGGGTGTAGACGGTGTCGGTCTCGTTGAGTGCCGAGGGGTAGATGTAGGGCATGTGGGTGTCGCGGAGGTGCAGGATGCGGCAGCGGAGGGCTTCCTCGCCAATCGTGTCCACACGGCCGGTGAAGGTGATGGATATGGTTCGGCTACGCGGGTAGTAGGCACGTATGCCGAGGCGTCTGAGCGAGGCGGGCATCACTTTTGACCTGACGGGAAAATGAGCGCCATATAGGGCATACGAGTCTAAAGTCTCAATCTGGTCGCCCCAGATGAAGGTGGTTAGGTTAGTCATGCTAAAAGCGCTCTCCGGGATTGTTCGCAGGCTTAGGATGCTGTCCGCCGACTTCAACACGCTATAGCTGAATGCGCATTGGCCCAAATGCGTCAGGTTCGGAAGGGATATTTTTTGTGTTCCGCTGTTGTAATAGAAAGCATATTTGCCAATACTCTGTAGCGAGGAGGGCAGTTTGACATCGGCAGAGCTATAGGCGAAAGCCTCGTCGCCGATGGCTGTCAAGCCGTCGGGGAGGATGACCTTGGTCAAGTCGTTGTTGGTATAAAAGAGTCCGTTGCCAAGCACCCGCACGCCTGCCGGCACGGTGTATTCGCCTTGGGCACCCAACACCTGGAGCAGGGTGTCGCCGTCGAAGCTCATCAGCCGGTTGCCATCCATGCGGTAGTGTCGGCTGGCGGGGTCGACGGTGAGGTTGAATGAGGAGGAGGCGGTGTCGTGCAGCGAGCCTTCAATGCGGCATACCGTGGCGGGGATGCAGAGGGTCTGCAGGCGGCTG
The DNA here is from genome assembly GCA_900317125.1 of uncultured Bacteroidales bacterium. Classification (GTDB taxonomy): domain Bacteria; phylum Bacteroidota; class Bacteroidia; order Bacteroidales; family P3; genus Colimorpha. The sequence continues at coordinate 45,073 of ONFR01000020.1, forward strand.
CAGCGAGTCAGTTCTGCACCTATCTCACGCAGCCCGTCGGGCAGGATAAGTGTGCGCAGGAATGTATTCTGGGCAAAAGCACCCGGTGCTATGCGACGGACGGCGGCAGGGACGGTGTACTGGCTGGCTTCGTTCAGTGCGGCGTAGGCAAGCAGCAGGGTGGTGTCGCTGTTGCACAGGGCCACAGAGTCCACTGCCACATAGTGGGGGTTGGCGGGGTCGACGGTGAAACGTTTAATCTGGGTGCCGCTGAAAGCGTCCTCGGCAATATACTCCACACCGGCGGGGATATGGAATACCTCCATGTGTCCACTGCTCCTTCTGTTGGCAAAAGCCCCTTTCTCGATGAGGCGTACCGATTCAGGCAGGGTGATGGGGGCCATGCCGTTCTTGAATGCTTCCACCCCTATTTCCTCGATTGTGGGTGGCAGGGTGATGGTAAATAGCAATTCACCAGAGTTTCTGAAAGCCTGGTAGCCGATGCGGTTGACGGTGTACTCGCAGCCGAAGATGGTCACCGTGGCAGGCACATGGGTTGGATCGGGGTAAGAGTCGCAATGACCGTCGGGACACTGCATGGGGCTCAGTTCCACGGTACTGTCCGAAGTGATATGGTAATATAGGTAACCGACCTTGTGATAGACGGTATCATCTTGATATCTGATGGCCTGTCCATACGTCACAAGTCCACAAGCCAAGAGGGCAAGAGAGAGAAATGCCTTTTTCATGGTATTGATTGTTTGGTTGTTGTGGTTATTGTAATTGTTTCTGTTTACTTTGCAAAGATACTGCTTTTATTTGAATAGTTAGATATTTTTTTCTTTGATTTGTCTCAATGGATACGGGTGCTAAATGGTTCATCTGTTGTATAGAAATTGTTGTGGATTAATGTGCTAATCTTCTTACCATCTCATCTGAAATGGCCATTATTTGCTCTATATCATCAGTGTGGAAGATGCATATTGACTTCGTTGTTGATGATAAGGCCAGGTGATTGCAGTCTTTGTCAGTAGATATATTTGCTTTTATGTGAGGATCGGATTTTAAAACAGTCCATTGGGTTACATGAATTCCATACATGAATTGTTTCATTAATTCGCTGGGGTAATCTTGAGAGATGAACTCTTCGCAGAGGGATACCCATGCGGAGTCGGTGGTGGCGTGAATCAAAGTGACATCGACAGCAGTGGTGTCGTTTACCCGGTATTGCTTAACAAAGGAGACTTCGAGACCTTCCCGCCCCTGATACTGGCGGTAGACATCGCTGCACTGGTCAATAGGAACGGTGCGAGGCATAAGCATCAGACATGCCCCCGCGATGATTAGCAGGCTGCAAAGTGTGACGATTATCCAAGAGTGTTTCATGATGTGCAGTATTTATCCTTGGAAGATGTTGTCGATTTGTTCTATCAACGCCTGGCGGTCGGAATGGAGATAGGCAGTCATGGCATAGTGGTCGTCGGGGGGGGCGATGCGGACTACAGCAAAGACCAGCACAGCTGTGAGCCCCACAATGCCGGCCTTTATCCGGCGAAGGGCAAGGCTGTCGAGCGAAAAGAGCGAACCGACAAGGTTATAGTGGATGGAATTGATGCGTTCGACGATGAGGGTGGCAAGCCGACGGAGAGGGCTGGTACGCCTACGGAGCGCCCGCTCGACATCGTCGAGTGGGATGCTGCTGAGGAGGCAGGTGAGGATGACGAGGGTAAGAAGGGCACAATAGGTGATGCGCATGATGTGATTGTCGGAGTAGAGAGACTCTATGACAAATACGGCAGCAATGACCAAACAGACAAGCAGGCGCAGGATTTGCCGGGAGATGGCACAGCGCCACATGTGGCGATAGAATTCGGGGGTGGGACGGACAATGTCTCTATCGCCGACAATCTCGTCCACACGCTTGCAGAGACGATTCCATTCGGCCCGCAGTTCTTCCAGCATCTCCATACCCTCGAGATCTTCTAAATCGTCGTTGTCGCGTTCGTCGACATCGGCGAGCCTGTCCCGTTGGTGGAATAGGAAGCGGTGATGGTGCTGTTTATTCATTCTTCTTGTTCTTTTATTTCTATTAGACGTTTACGCAACCTGTAGAGTTTTTGTTTCACGGCCGAGTGAGAAAGGCCAGTGATCTGAGCCATCTGATAGATGGACACATTGTTGAGGTAAAGATAGAGAAACTCACGGTCGTCCACACTCTCGAGTTGGTCAATCAGATGATCGAGTTGCTGCCGCAGGCTGGTATCGCTCTCGCCGGGCAAGGCATCCAGAAGGTAACGGTCCACCACGATAATCTGGGGCATGGACTTGATGCGGCGATGGTAGTAGAGTGCGGTGTTGAGGGCGACCCGTGTGACCCAGGTCTTGCGACTGCTGTCACCACGAAAGGATGGCCAGCTTTTCCAGAGGGCACAGAGTATCTCCTGGTAAAGGTCGCGGAAGTCTTCTGGGTTGTTGCGGGTATAGAAAAGGCATATCCTCACCAGTGTGCCCTCGCATTGCTTGAGCATGGAGTTGAATGCCTCTTCCTGTTGACGGTGCCTGTTCATACTTTGCAAATATCAGCCCTGCACATCCCTTCGACCCGGACCGGGTGGACGACCGAAGACATACTTTTGGCCTTTCGAGTACATTAGTTGCAAAATAGGTAAAAAAGTAACACGAGGAGGCTGTTTTTTTATGTTTTTTTAAGAAATGTAGGGCTCATTTTACGGAAAAAAGAGCCCTATATACCTATTGTGCCTATCGTTCTATTCACCTTCAGAGGCAGGAGGCGTGACGTCGGTGGATGAGGTGAGGACACGCATAAGATAATAATAGTAGACGATGAAGAGCACCCCTAGCATGATGTTGCCGACCCCGACGAAGGAGCGGTCGAGGAAAAGCAGGGGCATGAGCATGAGCAGCAGTTTGGAGAGGGCATAGCAGTGGAAGCCGTTTCGACGCAACCGCCACATCAGCACCAGCCCGATGACGGATATGGCGTCGAGCAGAGCACAGAGCAGGTAGTACCACTGCGGGATGCTGAGCGAACGCTCGAGGAGGATATTCCACTGGTCGGGCATTACCTCGGGGTGGGCGGCATAGTAGCGCTGCATCCATGGGAGGGTCAAGCCACTGACGAGTTCGGAAAGGAAATAGAGTCCGCTGACGATGAAGCTTATGACCAGCAGGACATGCAGGGTCTTCAGGTTGGCAGTGTATTTATTGTCTTCCATTGTCGGGTATAAAATATTAGACAGGGTCGCCCCCAATAGTTATTGTTCGACAGCTTCGCACAGGGAACGCCGTGAGGGGACGGCACCCATGCAACCCAGCGTCCCGAAGGGACGCGACAACAAGGTTTGTGGGCAAGAAACTGTCATGCTTTGTACTAGAGTGTTTAATAATGCGCTTCGGCCATCAGAGGACGGCGGCCATCTGCTGCTGCAGTTTTCGAGCCTCTTCGGCGGCACGCTCGGCAAAATCGGCACCATTGGAGGCATAGATGATGCCCCGCGAGGAGTTGACCAGGAGGCCGCACTCGTCGGTGAGGCCATACTTGCACACCTCTTCAAGGCTGCCACCCTGGGCACCTACACCTGGCACAAGGAGGAAGTTGCGGGGTGCGACGGCACGCACCTGGGTGAGCATGTCGGCCTTGGTGGCTCCAACAACGAACATCATGTTGTCCGGGGTGCCCCATTGCTGAGCTGTCTGCAGGACTTTCTCGAAGAGTTTCTGCTCATTGCCTACCGGGAGGAACTGGAAGTCGAAGGCTCCTTTGTTGGAGGTGAGGGCCAGCAGGATGACCCATTTGCCTTCGAACACGGTGAAGGGCTGCACCGAGTCGGCCCCCATGTAGGGTGCCACGGTGAGGGAGTCGAAATTGAAGTCGCCGGCAGGGTCGAGGAAGGCTTTGGCATACTGCTGCGAGGTGTTGCCGATGTCGCCGCGCTTGGCGTCGGCAATGGTGAAGGCGGGTTTGGACAGGGAATGGAGATAGTCCATGGTCTTCTTGAGCTGCACAAGGCCTTCGATGCCCATGGCCTCGTAGAAGGCCAGATTGGGCTTGTAAGCCACGGCATAGTCGATGGTGGCGTCGATGATGGCTTTGTTGAAGAGGAACACCCCGTCGGGCTCGTCTTTGAGATGGGCGGGCATTTTGTTCTTGTCTACGTCAAGCCCCACGCAAAGGAACGAGCGGCGGCTGTATATGAGGTCGATTAACTCTTGTCTGTTCATGATGGTATTGTTTTTAGGGGTTGGACACTATGTTTGTTATTCGGCGGTGACGCGGTGGAACTTCTCGGTAAGTTGCTGGGAGGTGATATGGGTCAGGTGGTCGTCGGAGACGATGCGGCCGTGGTTGATGATGATGGCACGGGAGCACATGGCCTCCACCTCCTGCATGATGTGGGTGGAGAGGAGCACCACCTTGTCGTGGCCGGCGTTCTTGATGACGGTGCGGATTTCCTCAAGCTGGTTGGGGTCGAGGCCGGTGGTGGGTTCGTCAAGGATGAGCACCTGGGGGTCGTGGATGAGTGCCTGAGCAAGGCCCACACGCTGGCGGTAGCCTTTGGAGAGCTGGCCGATGCGCTTGTTGCTTTCGGGGGTGAGCCCCACAAGCTCAATCATCTGCTCCACCTTCTCTTTGGCCTGCTTGATGCCGTATACACCGGCGGCAAAGCGGAGGAACTCGCGCACATACATGTCGGTATAGAGCGGGTTGTGCTCGGGCAGATAGCCCGTCACCCGGCGCACGGCCAGAGGGTCGTCGTAGATGCTGTGGCCGCAGACGGTGGCTTCGCCTTCGGTGGGCGGGATGTAGCACGTGAGGATTTTCATCAGGGTTGACTTGCCGGCGCCATTGGGGCCGAGCAGCCCTACCACTTCGCCTTTCTGGGCGGTGAAGCTGACATCGTCCAATGCCCGCTGGCTGTCGTAGATTTTGGTTATATGCTGTACTTGTATCATGTTCTTAGGAGTTGGGGGATGGGGCGTTATTGCTGAAGCATCTCTTTGGCTTTCTGCAGCGAGATGCGTTCGCCATCGGCAAAAGCCACGACAAAGGCATCCTTGAAACCCTTGTCGCGCACCTCTTTCTGGTAGTTTGCGGCCTCGCGGGCGGTGGCGAAGCTGCCCGTGGTATAGCAATAGGTGCCTTTCTGCAAATAATAATCGTAGTCGGTGATACCCTTGAACTCGCGGGCATTCTTCTTCAATTCCTTGCCGCTGGTCATAAACTGCACCTTGAACACGATGCCGGTCTTGCGCGGTGCATCCGCCGGACGGACTTCGGCCTGCTCGGGTGCTGCCGCCGGCTGTGGCTCCACTTGGGGTACGATGGCCACAGTGGGCTCGTCGATGGGCAGCGGGGGCTCAACGTTGGTCTTGGCCGTTGAGGGGACAAAGGTGGTGGGCTCGTCGGCCTTGGGGGCTTGTGGCTCCTTGGGAGCGACAGGCGCGGGGACAGGCTCCTCGGGCTGTGCGGGTTCCACTTTCGTCTCCTTGGCGGGCGCGGCGGCCTCTTTGCGCGTCTTGTCGTTATAGCCTTTGAGCGCTATCTTCAACGATGCCGGGGGCTTCACCCCTTCGACGGAACTCTTGTAGGTGACAAAAGCCTTGAAGATGCTGGACACGATGGCCGCCTGGCCTTCGTCGGACATCATATACTGCTCCTCCTCGGGATTGCTGATGAAACCGACCTCGGTGAGCACTGCAGGCATGGCGGTCTTGTAAAGCACAAAAATCTCGGCCTGCTTGACACCACGGTTGATGGTCTTGATGGCCGACTTGTATTGGTCCTGGATGTAACCGGCAAAGTCGAGACTTTTGTCGAGGTAGGCATTCTGGTACATGGCAAACATCACGTAGCTCTCGGGCGAGTTGGGGTCGAATCCCTGATAGTCGCTGTTGTCCTTGTAGCCCTTCTCCAGCAAGATGTCGGCATTTTCCTTCTTAGCCACCTCCATGTTGGCCTTGCTCTGCGACAAACCCATCACATAGGTCTCCACACCGGTGGGAGTGCTGTTGTTCCACGAGTTGCAGTGGATGGAGATGAACAGGTCGGCCTTGGCCTTGTTGGCCATACGGGCACGCTCGGCCAGGGTGATGTCCACATCGGTGGTGCGTGTATAGATGATCTTCACATCGGAATAGTTGTCCTCTATCAGTTTTCCCAGCTTCAAAGCCATCTGCAGGGTCAGGTTCTTTTCCTGCGACTTTCTACCCACTGCTCCGGGTTTGTCGCCGCCGTGACCGGCATCAATCACTACAGTCCTTACATGTCCAACGGACTTTTTTTGCGAAAAAGCGGTCCCATTTATGCAGGCAAGCACAATAAAAAGGGCAAATAAGCGTTTCATTTTCAGTTGTATATTTTATATATTTTTCTATTCAGCAAAAAGTTGGTATCTTTGCAAATTCTTTTGCAAAGATACGACTAAAATCGGAAAGTAAAGAAAATAATGCGGAAACTTTTGAACATCTGCCTGTTAGTCTTGCTCCTGACATTCCCTGCAATGTCTGGTGCTCAGACCGATTCGGTGTTCACCCCCGCCACTGCCCACCCCACCCTGCAAACAACCCACCACCTTGCCGACAGCCTCCTCCGCCACATGCTGGACTCTCCCGACTCGCTCGTGGCCGCAAGCGACTCACTTTCTGCGCTTGCCGACACGCTTGCACACCTTGCCGACACACTCGACTCCCTTGCCAGCCGGCCATCGCTTCCCGTCATCCAGCCCTCGCCCAACGCCCTCACCAGTGCCGTCCACTACAAGGCCAACGACTCAATAGCCATCGACATCAACAAACGCAAAGCCCAACTCTATACCAAAGGCGTCATCGAATACGATGGTATGGAGCTGAAAGCCGACGACATACAGGTAGACTTCAACAGCCAGATACTCAGCGCCAGGCCGGTCACCGACTCGGCGGGCAAAGTGAACGGCCGCCCCTTCTTCAAGCAGGGCGATGCCGAATACATGGCGGACACTATTGTCTTCAACTACAACACCCACAAAGGTCTCATCTCAGGTGTCATCACCCAGCAGGGCGACGGGTACCTGCACGGCTCGAGGGTGAAAAAAGTCAGCGACTCCGTCATGTATCTGAACGGCGGACAATACACCACCTGCAACTACTCCCACCCCCATTTCGCCATCAACTTCACCCATTCCAAACTCATCACTGGCGACAAGATTTTCACCGGCCCGGCATACGTCACCATCGAGGACGTACCCACCCCCTTGGTGCTCCCCTTCGCCTTCTTCCCCATGACCCACGACCGCACCTCGGGTATCCTTATGCCCAGCTACGGCTGGATGAACAACCGCGGCTATTACCTTAAGGACGGCGGCTACTACTTCGCCATCAACGACAACCTCGACCTCGCCCTCATCGGCGAAATCTACACCAACCTCAGCTGGGCTGCAGAAGCCCGCAGCAACTACTACCTGCGATACAAATACAAAGGCAACTTCGACATCCGCTACGGCATCACCAAGGAGGGCATACCCGGCGACAGCAACACCTTCCGCAAATTCAGCGACTTCAAGATAGCCTGGAAACACGACCAGGATGCCAAGTCCAACCCCCGCAGCCGCTTCTCGGCCAACGTCAACCTGCAGAGCCGCAACTACAACAAGAATACCACCAACCGCAACGACTACTTCAACAGCACCACCACCTCCAGCATCTCCTACACCGCCCAGCTGGGCAGCTCGCTGAACTTCGCCGCCTCCCTACGCGAGTCCTACAACGCCCAGACAGGCCTCATCAACCTGAAGCTTCCCCAGCTCTCCCTCAGCTCCACCACCTTCTACCCCCTGCGCCGCAAAGAGGCCGCCGGCAACCTCCGCTGGTACGAGAACCTCTCGCTCTCCTACTCCTTCTCCGCCGACAACAACATCAACGCCCAGGACTCCGACCTCTTCAAGCTCCAAACCCTGCAGCGCATGCAATACGGCATACAACACACCATACCCCTCTCCCTCACCCTCAAAGTACTCAAATACTTCAACTGGACCAACACCGCCAACTACAGCGAGCGCTGGCACTGGTCCACCATCCGCAAACACTACGACACCGTGACCAACACCCTGACTATCGACACCGTGCGCGGGTTCCGCGGCAACCGCGAGGTCAGCTTCAACTCGTCTCTCTCCACCCGCATCTATGGCATGTTCAACTTCAAGTATGGTCCCCTCAAAGCTATCCGTCACGTTATCAACCCCTCCGTCTCCTTTAACTACCACCCCGACTTCGGCCATTCCTCCCTCGGATGGTGGCAGTCCTACACCGACAAGACCGGCTATGTCCACCGTTACTCCATCTTCGAGCAAAGTCTCTACGGCGGTCCCCCCGACGGGCAGTCCGGGCGCATCTCATTCAGCATCGGCAACAACCTCGAGATTAAAGTCACCGACCGGAAGGACACCATCACCGGCATGCGCAAAATCACCCTCCTCGAAAACCTCAACCTCTCCATGAGCTACGACATGGCACGCGACTCGCTCCGTTGGTCCGACCTCACCATCAACGGCCGTACGACCCTATTCAAGAACCTCGTCATCAACTACTCCAGCTCGTTCAGCCCCTACTATATCGACAACGAAGGCCGCAAGCACGACCAATTCATTTGGAAAGTCCCCGGACAGAAGAAACTGTTTCAGAAAAACAACTCCACCTGGAGCACCCAGATATCCTACAGCCTCAACAACACCACCTTCAAACCCGAAGGCGACAAGAAGGCCTCCAAATCTGAAGGCGAGCAGATTGTAGCCCCCATCATGCAGTCGCCCTACAACTACAACCCCGCCCTGCTCATGGGCACCTACGCCGACTTCTCCATGCCCTGGAACGTATCGCTCAACTACACCCTCAGCTACGTCAGCACCTTCGTGGCCGCACAATACAACTACAAAAGCGAGGTGATCCAAACCCTCAGTCTCTCCGCCAACGCCAACATCACCAACAACTGGCGCGTGGCAGTATCCACTGGCTACGACTTCGTCAAGAAAGGCCTCTCCTACACCTCCATCGACATTTACCGCGACCTCCACTGCTGGGAGATGCGCTTCAACTGGGTCCCCTTCGGCTACTACAGAAGCTGGAACTTCATCATCAACATCAAAGCCAGCAGCCTCAAAGACGTCAAATACCAAAAACAGCAATCCTACCAGGACAACCAAGGCTACTACTCCTACTAACCCCTATTAACCAACAAAACACACCCTATGACCGACAAACTATACCACTCCATCGGTGAAGTATCCCAAATGCTCCACGTCAACCCCTCCCTCCTCCGCTTCTGGGAGACCGAATTTCCTGCTATCAAACCCCACAAAAACAAGAAAGGCACCCGCTACTACACCGACGACGACATCGACCTCCTCCGCCAAATCTACCACCTTACACGCGAGTGCGGCTACACCCTCGAAGGTGCCCGCGAACGCCTGCGCCTCTCCGACGACATCGACCGCGACAAACAGCTTGTCAAAACCCTCACCGAAGCCCGCCAGTTCCTCGTCGACCTCAAGGAATACCTTTAGGTAATCTCTAAAAACAGCCCCACCGAAAGGGGCATTCGTGATTATCGTTATTGATTACTTAACACGAATTGCCATGTAATAACCATAAATTCATGGCAAGAGACCGACTCATAATACGTAACATCACTGGTTCTTGCGGAACAAAGACCAGCAGAGGGCCGGGGACTATTGCTGCTCGAAGGCTTTGACTTTGTCGCAGAAGCGCTGGTTGGCGCGGGAAAGGGCGGTGTCGGCATTGATGCCGTGGTCATGGGCCCAGTGGATGAGGTTGAAGAGGAGCGTGCCAAACGACTCTTCTGTGGGTTCGGACTCCGCCATAGTATGTGTCGGCGGCAATTCTGGCGTCGACGCAGAGCCATCGGGAGAGTGCAGCGTGGGGTCGACCCCGATGCCGGCAGCTTTCTCCTGCAGGCGGACGGCCTTGACCAAGGACGGCAGGCTGGCGGGGACACCTTCGAGGACGGACTTGCGGCCTTCGTGCATCTTGATTTGTTCCCAGCTCTCGCCATCGTAGCTGTCGGGATGGAAGATGAAGGGGTGGCGGTCGACGAGTTTGTCGCTGATGGCGTTGAATATGTCGGCGGGAGTGAAACGTCCTTCCTCTTCGGCTATCTTGGCGTAGAAGAGGAGGTGCATGAAGAGGTCGCCGAGCTCCTTCATTAACTGAGTATTGCGGTCAGCACATTGGGAATGCGTTGCCGCGTCGGGCTCATCTTCATTTTTCAATTCTGATTTTTCAATTGCCAGGATGGCCTCGCTAAGTTCGAAGGTCTCCTCGATGGTGAGGTATCGGAGGCTCTGCATGGTCTGCACACGGTCCCAGGGGCACTGTCGGCGCAAGAGGTCGAGGATGTCGCTGAGCCGCTGCAGGGCTTGGATATCGGCAGGTTTCATATACGGCGCACCTCCTCTATGCCTTCTATCCGTTCGAGGTTTTCGAGCAGATGGTTGAGATTGTCGAGGTTGAGGACGTAGAGCATGATGATGCCGCGGACGATGCCTTCGACGGCCTCGAGGGTGATGGCGCGCATGTTGAGGTCCATCTCGCCGGTGACGATGCCGGTGATTTCCTGCAGAAGGCCTTTACGGTCGATGGCGGTAAAGGCGATGCCGGAGAGCAGGGCGACGTGCTCGCCGGGACGCCAGCGGGCACGGACAATACGGTTCTCATGGTTGGCCATCTCGTCCATGGCCACTTTGCAGTTGGTGCGGTGCACCATGATTTTGCCGTCGGTGACGATGCCCACGACGCTGTCGCCTTGCACGGGTTTGCAGCAAGGGGCGGGTTCGGTGGCGTAGCGCTCATACTCCTCGTCGAGGAGGAAGGAGCGTTGGTTGCTGCCGGAGGAGGAGGTGTTGAGGTTGATGGCGGTGCTGTCCTTGTCGAAGAGGGAGGTGTATTCGCCCATGAAGTAGGTGTTGTGGTTGGGGTTGAAGCCTTTGCCGAAACACTGGGCGATGTCGTTGTGGGAGGTGATGCCCATGGCGAGCTGGAAAAAGAGGTCGATGTCGCTTTTGAGACCCAGGAAACGCTTAATTTGTCCGATGGTGGCGGAGGAGTAGGGCAGATTGAGTTTGGCTAGGATTTCCTGCAAGCGTATTTTGCCTTCTTCGCGATAACCTTTGCGCTGGGCGCGGAGATAGTCCTTGATGGCTTCGCGGGCGCGGGAAGTCTTCACCATGCCGAGCCACTCATCGGTGGGATGGGTTTTGCGGCTGGTGAGAATCTGCACCTGCTCGCCGGCACGTAAGACATGGCCGATGGGCTCGACTTTGCCGTTGACTTTGGCACCCATGCAATGGAGGCCGAGGTTGGTGTGGATGGTGAAGGCGAAGTCGAGGACGGTGGAGTGAGCGGGCAGTTTGACCATCTGCCCCTTGGGGGTGAAGAGGTATATCTCCTTGATGTAGAGGGTATCTTTGAATTCCTCGACGAGGTCGAGGGCGCTCTTTTCGGTGTTCTCAAGGGTGCTGCGTATCTGTTGGAGCCATATCTCGACGGGGCTGTTCTCGATGTTTTCCTCCGGGTGGGCCTCTTTGTAGAGGAAGTGGGCGGCCATGCCTTTCTCGGCGATGAGGTCCATGCGCTGGGTGCGTATCTGCACCTCCACCCACTGGCCGATGGGGGTCATGACGGTTGTTTGAAGCGACTCGTAGCCATTGGTCTTGGGGGTGGTAATCCAGTCGCGGAAGCGGGTGGGGTCGGGCGGGAAAGCGGAGGAGATGAGCGAGTAGACCTTGAAGCACTCGGACTTCTCGGCATCGAGGGGCACGTCGAGGATGATGCGCATGGCGTAAAGGTCGTAGATTTCGTCGAATTTGACACCTTTGCGCTCCATCTTTTTCCAGCAGCTGTAGACGGACTTGATGCGGGTTTTGATGGTGTATTTGTAGCCGTTGGCGTCGAGCATGCGGGTGACTGGTTGGGTGAAGCACTCTTTGAGGCGATCCTCAGTGCCGGCGGTTTTGTTGATGAGGGCAGCAATCTCGTTGTATTTTTCGGGATTGGTGTATTTCATCACCAGCTCCTCGAGTTCGGTCTTGATGGAGTAAAGGCCCAGACGGTGGGCAAGAGGGATGTAGAGGTATTGTGTCTCGGAGGAGATGGCAAGCTTCTTGGTGTCTTTCATGGAGCCGAGGGTGCGCATGTTGTGCAGGCGGTCGCAGAGTTTGAGGAAGATGACGTAGGCATCGTTGCACATGGACAGCAGTATCTTGCGGTAGTTCTCGGCCTGCTTGGACTCGGTGGACTGCATGATGAAGACATCCTCGATTTTGGTGACACCGTCGACAATGACGGCCACACGGTCGCCGAAGATGGTGCGAATCTGGTCGAGGGTGATGTCGGTGTCCTCCACCACATCGTGCAGCAGAGCGCAGACCACGGCAATGGGGCCTAGACCCACTTCCTGCACGGCGATGAGGGCCACGGCAAGGGGATGGAAGATATAGGGCTCGCCGGACTTGCGGCGGGTGCCGGAATGGGCTTTCTTGGCCAAAGAGAAGGCACGGAAGATTTCGTCCTCCTGTTTTTGGGTGAGCGGGGAGTTTTGGCGGCATGCCGCTAATAATTCTTCGTATTTGGCCTGGATTTCTTTTTCCTCGCGGGCCTCGTCGATCACATACATAGTTGTCGGGTTTTTAATGGCTCAAGACATCATAAAAATAATAAAATCAGGGAGAACAAAGTCCCCACGGAGAGGCCGAGGCCAAAAGTGACATACACGCCGTCGAAGTTGGTCATCACCCCCAGCGTCCCGCTGGAATAGCAGAAGCCCCTCATGCCTTCGGGCGATGCCCAGCGGATGCCGGCCTCGAGCGAGGGCCGGACGCGGCGGAAAGAGCCGTCCTCGCAACAGACTCCGGCATTTGCGTACAGGTGCCAGTCGTAGCGGCTCCAGGGTTTCGAAAGCCGGTATGCAGCACCGCCGGAGAGCCAAAGATTGGCATATCCCACGTTGCCGGCCAGGTTGAAACCCCATATCTCGGGCAGGTAGGTATAGTCGAGCCCCACCCCTGCGTCATATAATCCGGTAAAGAGTCGTATTTCGGCAAAATGGTTGCAGAAAGGGCTTCCGAAATAGCGGATAGGGTTGACTTTGGGGGCGAAGTATTGGACAGTGTCGTAGGTGGCGGCCGAGGTGTCGACCACATCACGGCTCTGTGCCGCGGCACAGAGCCAAGAAAGGATGAATGCAATGTATATCAGGGCTCTCCTCATGAATCACTCCATATTGGATTTCTCTTGGAGGCTGGCACGGATTTTTGCTTCGAGTTCGTCGCAGAGTTCGGGGTTGTCGCGCAGCACTTGCTTGAGGGCCTCGCGTCCCTGAGCAAGCTTGGTGTCGCCATAGCTGAACCAGGAGCCGCTCTTCTTGATAATCTCGTGTTCGACACCGAGGTCGATAATTTCGCCCAGCTTGGAGATGCCTTCGCCGAACATAAGGTCGAACTCGCAGGTACGGAACGGAGGGGCCACCTTGTTCTTGACAATCTTCACCTTGACACGGTTGCCGACGTTCTGGTCGCCATCCTTGATGGCTTGGATACGACGGATGTCGACACGCACAGAGGCATAGAACTTCAGGGCATTGCCGCCGGTGGTGGTTTCGGGATTGCCAAAGAGGACACCGATCTTCTCGCGCAGCTGGTTGATGAAGATGCAGCAGCAGTTGGTCTTGCTGATGGTGGAGGTGAGTTTGCGCATGGCCTGACTCATCAGACGGGCTTGGAGACCCACCTTCGAGTCGCCCATCTCGCCGTCGATTTCGGCCTTGGGGGTCAGCGCCGCCACAGAGTCGACAACAATGATGTCAATGGCACCGGAGCGAATCAGATTGTCGGCAATCTCGAGAGCCTGCTCGCCGTTGTCGGGCTGGGAGACAAGCAGATTGTCAATATCCACACCGAGTTTCTTGGCATAGAAACTGTCGAAGGCATGCTCGGCATCGATAAAGGCGGCAATACCGCCTTGTTTCTGACATTCGGCAATGGCATGGATGGCCAACGTGGTTTTACCCGACGACTCAGGGCCAAAGATTTCGATGATACGCCCTTTGGGGAAACCGCCAACACCGAGAGCGGCATCGAGATTGATGCTGCCGGTGGAGATAACATCAACCTTCTCCGCGGCATGGTCGCCCAATTTCATCACCGAGCCTTTGCCATAGTTTTTTTCTATCTTATCAAGTGTACTTTGAAGAATCTTTAATTTTTCGAGTCTCTGGGCCTCGCTGTCGGACATCTCTTTTGCCATAGTATACAATTATTTATATTATTATTACAGGTAAATTCCACAAGGGTTTTGAAAGATACAAATATACAATTTTTTTTTGAAACCTCGCGATTATAAAAAAAAAGCGTATCTTTGCAGTCCAAATCATTTCGTACCATGAACATTTTAAGCAATAGAATCCTGAACATGGCCGAGAGCGAGACCCTCGCCATGACAGCCAAAGCCCGTGAACTGAAAGCACAGGGGAAAGATGTGATAAGCCTCTCCATCGGTGAGCCCGACTTCAACACTCCCGAAATTGTAAAAGAAGCTGCAAAGCAGGCCATCGACGACAATTTCACCCACTATCCTCCTGTACCCGGTTATCCCGACCTGCGCGAGGCAGTGTGCCAGAAGTTTAAACGCGACAACAACCTCGACTTCAAACCCGAGCAGATTGTGGTGTCGACAGGTGCCAAGCAAAGCATCTATCAGGTGGTGCAGTGCCTGGTCAACCCCGGCGACGAAGTCATCATCCCCACTCCCTACTGGGTTTCATACAAAGAGATCGTCCGCGTGGCCGAGGGCAAATGCGTCTATGTAAAGACCCTCATCGAGAACGATTTCAAGGTGACTCCCGAGCAGATTGAAGCCGCCATCACCCCCAGAACCAAACTCATCATGTTCTCCAGCCCCAGCAACCCCACCGGCATGCTCTACACCAAAGAGGAGCTGAAAGGCATTGCCGAGGTTGTGGCTCGCCATGAGAATGTCTTTATCATGGCCGACGAGATCTACGAGCACATCAACTTTGTCGGCAAACACGAGAGCATTGCCCAGTTCCCCGAGGTCAGAGACCGCGTCATCACCATCAACGGTGTTGCCAAGGGATTTGCCATGACCGGCTGGCGTATCGGTTTCATCGCCGCTCCGCTGGAGATAGCCAAAGCCTGCAACAAGCTGCAGGGCCAGGTGACCAGCGCCACCTGCTCCATTGCACAGAAGGCCACCGTCCGCGCCATGCAGATGGACCCCAACACCAGCGAGGACATTATCAACATGCGCAACATCTTCCGCCAGCGCCGCGACATGGTGTACAAACTCCTGTGCGACATTCCCGGCCTGAAAGTGCGTCTGCCTCAGGGTGCCTTCTACTTCTTCCCCGATGTCAGCTCTTACTATGGCAAGAGTTTCAACGGCAATAAGATTGAGAACTCCACCGACATGGCCTTCTACCTCCTCAACGAAGCCAACGTGGCCACAGTGATGGGCTCCGCCTTCGGCGACGACACCTGCATCCGCCTCAGCTACGCCACCAGCGAAGAGCTGCTCCGCGAAGCTCTCCGCCGCATCAAGGATGCACTGGCCAATCTGAAATAGTCATCACGCATTCATCTATACAATCCCCGTTCTGCTGTCAGGGTAGCACGGGGATTCTTCTTATCCCGAAAACAGTTCACGCTATCATGAGAATACTGCATACCGCCGATCTGCACTTAGGGCAGGTGTTGTATCAAAACTACACCCGCGAGGACGAGCACGACCATTTCTTCCGCCAACTCGAGGAATGGTGCCGTAGCTATCAACCCGACGCATTGCTGGTGAGTGGCGACATTTTCGATATCCAGCAACCCGGTGCCACCACCAAACGTCGCTTTAACGAGTATTTTGTCTCCCTCCATAACGCCTTCCCCCAAATGGCAGTGGTCATCACCGCCGGGAACCACGACTCCGCCTCCCGCATCCATGCCGACAATGTCGTCTGGAGTCTGGGAAATGTCAAGCTGGTAGGCCTTCCTCCTGCCGCCGACAGCCTCAGCCGCCCCGACGGATGGCAGCAGGACTATGTTGTTGAGATTCCCCAAGGGTACGTAATAGCCATGCCCTTCGTCACTGGCACACGCAAAGATATTGTGCAGGCACTCCTCGACTATGTGGCACAACGGAACATCGCACAGAAACCCGTGGTGCTCATGGGACACATGGCCGTCTCCGGCTCGGACTTCACAGGCCATGGTTTCGACATCGGCCACCTGCAGACTATTGCCGTGTCCGACCTGGGCACAGGGTTCGACTATATGGCCCTTGGGCATATCCACCGCCCTCAGACCATCGGCCATGCCGACGAACACGAGCCTGTCAGCACCTACCCGGCCGGTGTGGTTCGCTACTCAGGCAGCCCCCTGCACGTCAGCTGCGATGAGAAATTCCCCCATAGCGTCAGTTTAGTGGACATCGACCGGCACGGTGGCACGGTAACCGTGACGAAACTACGCATTGACGAACTACGCCATTTCTATGAATTGCCCCATACCGGCGCTGCCACCACTGCCGACGAAGCCCTTGCCGCCGTAAAACAATTTGCCGAAGAAACAGGCTCAGGCTACTTCAGGCTTACGATTGATTACCACGCCTCCATCCCCGCCGACTTCGACCAGCAAATATACCGACTCATTGAACCCTACGGGGAGGAAATACGCTACAACCCCAAAAGGATAGAGACCAATGTGCCCGAAAAGGATGACCAAGAGGACAAACCGGTCTTCCAAGTGGCCGAACTGCAGCAGATGACCGACCCCATGGAGTTTATCCGACAAACACAAAGCCACTACCCCGAACTGGACATGGACGAGCTGGCACAGGCATTCCAGGAGGTCGAGGCCGAAGTGCGCCGCCAGTCCGAAACACCCAACACCCCCGCCCATGAAAATTAAAGAGCTCCACCTGCGCAACATTGCCTCTATCGAAAAGGCCGACATCAACTTCGAGACCGATTTAATCGATGGCGTGTCCGGCTGCCAAGCCCCTGTTTTCCTCATCTCAGGCGACACCGGCGTGGGCAAGTCCGTCCTGCTCGACGGCATCTGTCTTGCGCTTTACAAGACCACCCCCCGTATCGAAGACGTGACCGACTCGAAACAGAACTTCTTCAAAGCCCACAAAGACGCCAAAGAGCCCATTGGCATCAACAACATAGGACAGTACACCCGCATCGGAATATCGCACAAGGACGAATGCTACAGCGAGGTTGTTTTCGAAGGGAACGACGGCATCGAATACCATGCACGCCTCGAACTGGGACTCAAACGCACCGGCGACCATGCCACGCCCAAATGGACCGTCAAGGCAGGCGACGACGACTGGGTGAGAGTGGACAGCCGCGACAGTCAGATTGAAAAAGCCGTCGGCTTGTCGTTCAAGCAGTTCAACCGTATGGCGATGCTGGCCCAAGGCCAGTTTGCCGCTTTCCTGTGCGGCGAGAAAAAAGAGCGCGAAGAAATCCTCGAACAACTCACCAACACCGAGATTTTCACCGTCTACGGCAATGCCGTCAAGACGATTTTCGACAGGGCAAAGAAAGAGAAAGAGCTGGCAGAAGTCGCCCTCAGCACGGAGCAGAGCCATCTGCTCACCCCCGAACAGGTCGACGAACTGCAACAGCAGTGCAATGAGGAGGAGAAAAAAATATCCCAGCTTGGGAAACAGATGCAGGATCTTGACAACAGGCTACAGACAGCGTTGCGCATCCATGACAACCGGCGCTTGGCGGCCGAGGCACAACAGAAAATCAACGCCGCCATCTCCTACGCCAGCAGCGACGAATTCAAAGCCATGAAGCAACTGGTTGAACGGTGGGACAAAACCGAACAGCAGCGCGAAACGCTCAAGGCAAAACACGATGCCGAGACATCAATAACACAGAACAATGAAAAGTTGGAACGTTGCCGCCAGCGTTACCTGGTGCTCTCGTCCGGTCTGCAGTGGCAGATGGAACAAAACGCTGCCCAAAGCTCCTCGTTGGAGTCTGAAAAGACTTGGCTATACCAGCAAGGCGACCGCTCCGGGATGTACAACCGCGTGTCCGAGATAATCCTTTTGCTGAAGACCTACAGCAGTCAACAGGAAGACATCCGGCGTCACCAACAAGCCAAGTCGGACGAAGAGAAGAAAACACCACTATTGGAAGAGGCGCTTGTGAAGGCCCAAAAAATCACCCAACAAGCAGCGACTGCCGTATCAGACAAACAGAAAGCCATCGACAGCCTTGCCGAACAACGCACACGCCTCAACCCCGACGGCGTCAACCAAGCATTGGAACAGCTAAACAGCCAGTGGAACCTCTGCACCAAATGGCAGGAACGGTACAACGACTTAGTCCGTCAACACGAAACACTTGCCCTCACAAAGAGCCAGTTGGAGGCACTGAAAGAGCAGCTGGACTCCGCCAAACACGAATCCGAAACTGCCGAAACCCTGTTTCAACAGGCAAAAAAGAGCCACGACACCTGCCTCACCCAGTACAATACTCTCAAGTTTGGACTCGAAGAGGACTTAAAAGCCTTGCGTCGTCGACTGATTTCGGAGCATGCCGAGACGTGCCCCCTCTGCGGACAACCACTCGAGCATATCCATAACGACCAAGATTTCGTCCATCTGCTCTCCCCCATCGAAAAAGCACTGCAGGAGGCTCAAAAAGCGCTGGACAAGGCCATCAACCGCCGCGACACTGCCAAGACCCTCCACGACCGTCTGAACGGCCAATACGAGGCCCAAACCAAGTCATTCGGCAACCAACAGAAAGAATGTAGCGATGCCGAGGAGCTACTCCGACAGGAAGTGTGCGACAAGGGATGGGCATACAACGATGCATTTCCCAGCACTGTAGCGACACATCTCAACGAACTGTCTAAACAAAAAGAACACCTCAAGGAACTACAATCCCAAGCCGAATCGCTGCAGAAACAGCTGAATTCACTGCAAAAAGAGAAAGAGCAACTGATTAAGGCTCATGCTGATGCTCTCTCCGCTGAACATGCAGCCACGTCGCATCTTGAGCAGAACCGACAAAGCATCAACAACTTTGCTTTGCACCTCAACGAGATTGACCAAACCGTCAAAAACACCGTCGACCAAGTCAACGAGCGCATCGGAACCCATTACCCCGGCTGGAGGGAGGACGTGACAGGCACTGCCGAGCATCTGAAAAAGGCCGCAGAAGAGTATAAACAACGAGACGAACAGTACAACAAAGCAGCAGACCTGCTTGCCAAACGGCAAGAACAATGCCGCGAAATGGAGAATCTGAAAAACCAAGTCGAATCATACTACAATGCTTGGCATCAGCCGGTGCCACCCCAACAGCCTCTCCAACCCGTCGAACCAGCCGACTGGCACCAACTGCTTTCGTTTGTAGGACAGCTGCACGACTCCATAAAGGAATTGGAAGTACGGGCAAAGGATCTCGACACCTCGCTGCTTGACTGGTATGCTGAAACTGGTAGCTCCCAGTCTGAACTGGAACATCTGCTACGGCAAAAGGACCTGCTTGAACCAGCCCGCAGACAAGTCGCCGACACCGATGCCAGACTGAAATCGGCCACCGATGCCCTCAATGCATCACTAAAAGCCATTGCCGAGAGCCGGGCAGCACTGAAACTGGAAGAGCAGGACGCCGACCCGAATACCGACCAACTACGCACCGACAAGAACGAGGTTTCGGAGCAATTGAGTCTCGCCACCGGAGTGTATGCCACATCGAAAAACAGTTTGGCCGCCGACAACGAGAACCGCCACCGCACCGAAGAGGCCCGCGAGCACTGCAATAAGGCGGTGGAACGCTACAACAAATGGTACGCCATCAACCAACGCTTTGGCGGCACCCGCTTCCGCACCCTTGTGCAGACCCATATCCTCCGCCCATTACTGCATAATGCCAACCTATATCTGGAGCAGATAACCGACCGCTACCGACTGACCTGCAGCGAAGAAAACGAGAAACTCACCATCCTAGTGCTCGACCGATACAACAAAGATGCCGTCCGCAGCGCCACGGTCCTCTCCGGTGGCGAACGGTTCATGGTGTCGCTGGCCCTCTCGCTGGCCCTCTCGTCACTTAACCGGCCCGACCTTAATGTCAACATCCTCTTCATTGACGAAGGGTTCGGCACCCTCGACGAGAAAAACCTCGACAGCGTCATGTCCACCCTTGAAAAGCTGCAATACATTGCTGGTCAGTCCAACCGCCGCGTAGGCATCATCTCCCACCGCGAGGAACTGAACGAACGAATCCACACACAAATACACATCACTCGCCACGGCGAAGGACGCAGCAGGGTGGAGATACTCACCCGATAGCCCCACACACTTGCTCTCCGTCCCCATCGAATCCCTCAGTGGAACAAACATCAAGAGGGTCTGCCTCCCCGACACATACGGTTCGGCAGACCCTCTCCCCTATTATTCCTATCGAATTCTATTTCATTGAAAGAGCCTTCTCCTCCATCTTCGTTTTACGATACTCATATGGAGTCATTCCGGTTCTTCTCTTGAAGAAACGTACCACTTGTGGGGGTGAACTATAGCCAACAATCTCAGCTATCTCGCTCAAATTGCGATTCTTCTGCTCGGTCAGCAGCAGTTTGATCAACGTCTCTGTCTTCTGCTCAATCCACTTTTTCACCGTCTGGTTGGTCTCCTGCTTAATGATGATACTGAGATAATTCTCCGACACACCGAGTGCCTCGGCATACTCGGCAATGGTCATTTGCGGTACATCCTGCGTCACCACCATGTTGATGAATTCGGACTTAATCTGTTTCACTCGTGGCAGACGTTCTTTTTTCCCTTTCCCTGACCTGGTCTCATTCATACGATGGATACGATAGAGTAACGACATAACCAAATGCATCAAATCATCGCTGGAATTCTGCGCCGAACTATCGATCTGATTCATCAAGTTAAAATAATAGCTCATAATTCGCTCTTCGTCCTCGGTTAGATGCAAAAACAATGTTTCAATGCCCACTAGCTCTTTCTCTTCGTTTGTCTGATAGTGGAAATCAAGCATCCAAGGGTCGACATTATCCGAGAACTCTTCAACCATCAAAATATAATTGGCAGGTACCAGGATGAGATCTCCCTTCTTAATATCGTAATGAATGAAATTGATTTTCACTTTAGCCTCACCTTCGCGAATATAGAAAATCCTGTTCGACTGGGTTCGGCTAGGTATGCCAAAGACAAGTCTCTGAAGATAGGGTTTGGCATTCATAATCAATCCGTGGGTCTCGTCAAAATAATTGCCCAATTTATCGTCTGTCATAATACTTGGAGACTTCTTTTGCAAGGTATCCTTGCTTGCTCTTCCTTTATTTTTTGCAGTCATAATTAAAAATCCTTTCCGATGCAAAAATACAACTTTTTTTGTTTCCAAACATTTTTTTTTATCGTACCTATAAAAATGTAAATAACACCTCAATAAAAAAAAACATAGGACATTTATTTATAACCACTTGGAGAATAAACCTTCCTAAATTCCAGTTACAAGTGCAACACTAAGTAGAAAAAAAGAGTACCAAAATTTGGTACTCTCAGGTAAAATGACTACTTTTGTGTTGTCAAATGAA
>ONFR01000019.1 GCA_900317125.1 uncultured Bacteroidales bacterium
TTCCCATTCCGAACAGAGAAGTTAAGCCCGTCATCGCCGATGATACTGCGCATGTTCGTGGAAAAGTAGGTCGCTGCCAATCTTTTACAGAGGGAGTTCTTGAAAAGGGACTCCCTTTTTTTGTTTTATGGATTCGATAGATTCGATAGATTGGATAGATACGATAGAGATTGGGGACAACTATTTTCTTTTATTTTTTATTTTTTTTGTATCTTTGCATTTTAAGTAATAATGTAATATCATCGCTATGGAAAAGAAACAGACTGAGTTGTCGAAAGACAAGAGAAATTATAAGTGGCAGTACTGCTCACTTGGTGGCACGAAGCGTGTATGCATCACTCGTGGTGAGGACATTGCTCACTTGGGTGAGTTGGACCAGAAGTTATGGACAGTGTTGAGTTGTCCTGTCAAAGGTCTCGAGTTGGATGAGCGTACTCTTGATTTGATTGACTATGACCGTGACGGTAAGATTCGCGCCGATGAGGTCATCACCGCTGCCAACTGGCTCTGTTCGGTAGTGAAGGACAAGGATAGGATTCTTGAAGGTCATGACTATATTGACTTGTCAGATTTCAATACCGACAATGAGGAGGGCGCCCAGATGCACGACTGTGCTGCTGAGGTGCTGAAGATAATGGGTCTGGAGAAGACGACTATCACCCTCCCCGAGTTGGATGAGTTTCTTAAAGATTATGACGAGAATGCCGTCAAGGCACTTGAGGATACATTGGAAAACATGTCCGTCGCCGTTGCCCCATATAAAGATAACAGCGACGATGCCGTTGCTGCTGTCGATGCTATCCGCGACAAGGTGACAGACTATTTTCTCCGTTGCAAGTTTATCCAGTTCCATGATGACTGTGCTGCAGCCCTGGACGTGTCGGTCGAGAAGGTCGCAGAGATCAGCGAGAAGAATTTCGCCACGAATATCGAAGAGATTTCCAAGTATCCTCTCTGCAAGCCCCGTGCAGATGCGTTACTTCCTCTCAAAGGCGGTATCAACCCCGCATGGCAGAGTCAGTTTGCCAAGGTGAAAGAACTTGTTCTTGATGTAGACTATCCTGGCAAGGATGCCCTCACCGAGGAGGAGTGGAATGCCGCAGTGGCAAAAATCGACGCTTACGTCGAGGCAAAGAACGAAGAGACCAAAAATATCCATGATGGCCATGAAGAAAGGCTTACCAACGAGCACGATGTCATCAAACCGCTGGAACGTCTTTTGCATCTGTATCGTGACTTCTATACCCTGTTGCGCAACTATGTTGCGATGATTGATTTCTACAATAAGGATATTCCCGCTGTTTTCCAGGCAGGCCAGCTCTATATCGACTCCCGTCGCCTTGATCTTTGTTTGAAGGTTGGTCCTGAAGTGGCAAAGCACATGGACAACTCCGAACTCAGCGATATGTTCCTCATCTATTGCAAATGCACTTCGCGAGTCAAGAATGAGACCATGAACATTGTTGCCGTGCTAACATCGGGCGACATCAACAATATCCGTGTGGGCAAGAATGCTGTTTTCTATGACAACAGCGGCCAAGATTGGGATGCTGTCGTCACCCATGTCAAGGAGAACCCCATCAGTGTACGCGAGGCCTTCTGGTCGCCCTACCGTAAGTTTGGACGCTGGTGCAAGGAGAAGTTCACCAAGTCGGCCGAGGAGAAAGAGGCAGCGGCTTTCGAGAACCTCACTGCCAAGGCTGACGCCACCACCACAGCCGTGGCAGCCCCCGGTGCCGCTCCTGCTGCCGCCAAGAAACCCTTCGACATCGCCAAGTTCGCCGGTATCTTTGCTGCCATCGGCATCGGCTTGGGTATGGTAATACAAGCTCTTACTGGAATACTCGGTGCTGTTTTCCACTCGTGGCTTTCGGCTATTATCTTTATTCTCATTATTATGCTCTGCATCTCGGGTCCCTCCATGGTGTTGGCATGGATTAAGCTGCGTGGACGTAACCTCGGTCCTGTGCTTAATGCCAATGGGTG
Organism: uncultured Bacteroidales bacterium; assembly: GCA_900317125.1. Classification (GTDB taxonomy): domain Bacteria; phylum Bacteroidota; class Bacteroidia; order Bacteroidales; family P3; genus Colimorpha. The sequence goes on from ONFR01000019.1 coordinate 1,987, forward strand.
GGCCATCAACTCGAAGATTATTGTCAATTCCCGCTTTGGCCGTACGCTTACCCAGCGTGCCAAGTATCCTGCGGTGGTCATGTCAAAAGACCCCTACGCACCCATGCCCAAATGGCTTATCTGGCTTATCTTCATTCTCATTGTGCTGGTCATCGTCTTCCTGGTGCTCTATTTCAACAATTACTTTGACCGCTTTGGTATCGAGGCGTTGCACTACGACAAAGAAAATTCGTGGATTGGCAAGATTTTCGGCGCTGTGAGTGACGAAATGGCTGCAGCAGGCGAGGAACTGAACACTGCTGTGCAAGACGCTGTGGAGAATGCGGCAACTCCCGCTCCCACCCCTGCTCCTGCACAATAAAACCAATGTAACTATTAAAACTATCAGAATATAAAATGTATAGAACTAACACATGTGGTGAACTCACCATTAAGAATGTCGGCCAAGAGGTTACGCTCTGCGGTTGGCTGCAGCGCAGCCGCGACCTTGGCGGTATGACGTTCATCGACTTGCGCGACCGCTATGGTATCACGCAGCTGGCATTCAATATGGAAACCAATGCCGAGCTGTGTGAGAAAGCCCGCAAACTGGGCCGTGAATATGTTATCCAGGCCAAAGGTATCGTGATTGAACGTGCCAGCAAGAATACGAAGATTCCTACCGGTGAGATTGAAATAGAGGTGAAGGAGTTGAATGTGCTCAATGAAGCCAAGACTCCTCCCTTTACCATCGAGGACAACAGCGATGGCGGTGACGACCTGCGTATGAAATATCGTTATTTGGATATTCGCCGCAACCCTGTCAGAAACAATCTTGTGCTGCGCCATAACATGGCGATGCTGGTGAGGAATTACCTCAGCAGTAAGGATTTCCTCGAGATTGAAACCCCGATGCTGATTAAGTCCACTCCCGAAGGGGCAAGAGACTTTGTGGTTCCGTCGCGTATGAACCCCGGTGAGTTTTACGCGTTGCCCCAGAGCCCTCAGCAGTATAAACAGCTGTTGATGGTGGCAGGAATGGACCGCTATTTCCAGATTGTGCGTTGCTTCCGCGATGAAGACTTGCGCGCTGACCGCCAGCCCGAGTTCACACAGATAGACTGCGAGATGTCTTTTGTGGAGCAGGAGGATGTTCTCAATATGTTCGAGGGGTTGGCCAAGCACCTTTTCAAAGAGGTAAAGGGTCTGGAGTTTGGCGACTTCCCCCGCATGACATGGAATGATGCCATGCGCCTGTATGGCAGCGACAAGCCGGATATCCGTTTCGGGATGCAGTTTGTGGAGCTGAACGATGTGGTGAAGGGACATGGTTTCGGTCTCTTCGATTCCGCCGAATTGGTTGTGGGTATCAATGCCGAAGGTTGTGCCGAATACACCCGCAAGCAGTTGGACACCCTCACCGACTTTGTAAAACGACCCCAAGTGGGCGCCGGTGGCATGGTCTACATCAAGTATAATGCCGACGGCAGTTTCAAATCGAGCGTGGACAAGTTCTATACGCAGGATGATTTGAAGACAGTGGCTGACAAATTCGGGGCCAAACCGGGCGACTTGATGCTGGTGCTCTGTGGCCCTGCAATGAAGACCCGTGTGCAACTGTGTGCTTTGCGTCTGGAGGTGGCCGGTCAACTGGGGTTGCGCAACCCTGACCAGTATGCTCCGCTGTGGGTGATAGACTTCCCCCTGTTGGAGTGGGACGACGAGACGCAGCGCTACTATGCTATGCATCATCCGTTCACTGCGCCCAAACCCGAAGACGAGGCATTGCTTGATGACGAGAGCCGTTGGGGAGACATCCGCGCCAATGCTTACGATATTGTAATAAACGGTGTGGAAGTAGGTGGCGGGTCAATTCGTATCCATGACCGCACTCTGCAGAACAAGATGTTCCATACGCTCGGGTTCACCGACGAGAAGGCAGCTGCACAGTTTGGTTTCTTGATGGATGCCTTCACCTATGGAGCACCTCCCCATGCCGGGCTGGCCTTTGGGTTCGACCGACTCTGCTCCTTGTTCGGAGGTGCCGACAGCATACGCGACTTCATCGCCTTTCCCAAGAATAACAGTGGTCGCGACGTGATGAGCGGAAGCCCGGCTCCGATTGCACCCGAGCAACTGGATGAACTGCAAATCGCGTTGAAGAAGTAGGAAAGAGTATTGGCTGAAAGCATGTCAAAATAATTATTTGAAAAAAATGTGAGAAATAGTTTGTATGTTCAAAAAAAGTTGTATCTTTGCAATGTATTGAAACGTGATTACTGACATTTGATATCTGTGTATACAGTTGAATGTTTGGTAGTTGCGTAGAGATATAAACAAATTAATGTTGAACAAAAAACGTTTAATGAAGCAAAAAAAAAGTAATGACTGTGTTTGTTGGTGTCCATTAAAACGAAACCAGCATGATTAAGAACAAACAAATTAATAATTTAAATAACAAATTGTAACAATGAAAGACAAAAAACAGTATTCCACTCCTGCAGTGCAGGTGAAAGTTGTAGCCGTGGAGAATGGCTTCCAGTTAAGTTTAGGTAATGTTGAAGGTATCGTCAACAACCACACCATTGATTTTTAACCTTTAAAATTTGAAGAACGAAATGAAAAAGTACACATTTTTTGCTGTTGCTCTCGCAACTCTCGCCTTCGTAGGCTGCAATAAAAAAGACAATAATCTTGTTCCCGATGCTAACGGTAATGTTACCATCATGCTCTCTGGTGAGAAATATGCTTCTCAGGACAAGCAGGCTTTCAGCGGTGCAAGAGACCAGATTTATTTCACCAACACTGATCGCATGTATGTGAATGGTGGCGAATGCCAGATCACCTGCATTCCCAACGGCCTTGGCACCAGCTCGACCGAGAGTAATCTTGGTAGCGTTGCCATCCCCGCCGAGCTGATTTACAATCCTCTCTATGCTCTCTATCCTGCCGATGCTTTCACTCCCGGTAACGCTGCTGACTACAGCGATTGGACTGTGGAAATGAAGGATGATGTGGTTCTGATTCCTGCTGATGCTGAGTTGAATGTTCAGACTCCGATGAGTGATATCCATCAGACCTGGCCTCTGACCGCCTATGTTCCCGATGTCACTCTCAACAACAATGTTTACCTGAAGAACAATGTTGCCCTGATGACTCCTTCTGTGAAATACGGTTTCAACTTTGTTGACGAGTTCACCAGAACCAAAGTCACCGGTGAGACTTTCGACGGCACTGATTATCCTACTTTGAGAGTTGAGAAGATTGTCATCTCCTCTGACAACACCAAACTGACGGGTTATGGTCACATTGCTGCCCTGAACACCGAAGAGCCCTATCTGGTTATGGATGGTGCTGCTCCCACTGAGGCTAACCCCGACGTTCTGACCTGCTGGATTCTTGATCCCGATGCTTATACTGAAGGTTATGAAGTTCAGCCCACTGGTAACTATGCTACCATGTTGGGTCATGCTCCCATCGCTCCCGTTGTTGAGGGTAATGCCAACATCCATGTTGCTCTCTACTTCACTCTGACCTATCCTGCTACTAACCACACTTACGAGTGTGTTTACGAAGGCAATGGCGTGTTCAACAACACCAATGTCATCCGTTCCGAGCGTACCACTCTTGCCTGCGACCTCTTCTCGGTCACCGGTGTCTCCAAGGTCACCAGCGTTGTTATGCAGTAAGAGTTAGTTGAACTCTATAATAGCAGAGGTTGGCTCATTGAGTCAACCTCTGTTGTTTATTTGTTAGGATAGAAAGTTGTGTTTACAGGATGCGGCGGGCGACAGTGAGAATGCGTTCCATGCGGGTTGAGGGGAGGTAACGATAGAGCCAGCGGCGTTGCCAGTGCCGTTTGATTTTAGCAAGGAAGTATTTAAGAACAGGCAGGTTCTTGGGCACGGGCTCAAGGTATTTCTTTGTCAGGATGAGTTCTCTCATCCGAGTGATGTCTTTCTTAGGGAGCGGACGGCTGATGAACATGCTGAGGTCTGCTCCAATGAATTCGGAGGATAGCTGTGTTAGCATATTGAAGGCATCGGTCATGCCGAGTTGGCGTAATAGCTTGTTACATTCGGCAGGCTTTAGTGTGTCGCGATTAGCGCGGAGGAACATACCCCAGTCGATAATATTGCGAAGTGGCAGTTTGAATTTGGCAGTGAGGTGGCAGATGGTGTGCATAAGCAGGTATACCATGTCGGCCATTGGTGGGAGGAAATGGTCGGAAGAAGAATTGTCGATTGACTTCCAGATATACTCCTCGGCTTTCTTCTGGCTTCGATAGTTGAGGTCGAGCAGTTGACGGTGATTCTCGACAGTCACACCGTCGACAACAATCTCGGAATGCTTGCCCTCGGTAGGTGCGTTGGGGCTGCCAAGGAGTGTGTTGCCCTGTTGGTAGTGATGGGGAAAGCAGATGTCGATGTCGCCACAAGGGCGGGAGTCGGGTCTAGGATAGTACCTGGAGAGACTCATCCCTTTCAGTAATATGTATGGGATTCCCTCGGCCTGAGCTTTCTGGTCGATGGATTCCAGAACCTGTGCTTGATGTGCATAGTGGTAGCGCGTCCGTTCGGCCGAAAGAGTCCAGCTTAACGCGATGTCGCCTTGAGGCTGTTTGTCGTCGGGGAGACGCTCGATGGCATCATTTATCATGGTTACCACCCCATGTTTGCGGGCTAACCAAAAGAGCTGTTCCCATTCGTTGGTGCTGAGCAACGGAATGTCAGGAGGGGAGTCGTTGAGCGACGCCCTCAGCAGTGAGAGCATGTGGTCGAAAGTCGGATTCATGAAAAGAGCTTTTCGTGAGGGCATTAAATCATTTTGACTTGCCAACGGTTGCCGGACTTGATGCAAGGCACTTTAATGTCGTCGGACATGCTGTCGGGGTGGAATGCATTGGAGGTTACAATGTGCAGGTCGACAGTGGCTGTTGTGTCGCCCTCGTCGATGGTGGAGCCGTTGACCTTAAACGAGTGGATGACCATCCCCATTTCGCTCAGAACGTCAATAACACCCTCCCGTTCCTCTTCAGCGATGTTGGTATAGGATAGGGCTTTCTCGAAGTCGTTTGCCTGTGTGGCTGCATAGAAATGGTTGACTGCCTCTTCGGGATTGTTGTTGCAGGCCGCTAAGAGAATAGTGCAAAGGGTTGCTGCTGCGATAGCGTGAATCTTCATATTAGTGTTGTATTGTTGATTGAACATGTTGTTTAGAGTTTGCAAAAATACAAAAAATAATCCTATTATGGTACTTTTTTTTCGATATATCAAATATTATTACTAATTTTGCACGTTCAATTACTATGGGAGAACTGTTATTAGGAATAGTGTGCGGCATTGCTTTGTCGCTGTTTTTCAGTTTCGGACCTGCCTTCTTTTCGCAGATCCGTACCAGTATTCAGTATGGTTACAGGAAGTCATATCCTTTTGCTTTTGGCGTCAGCGCCGGGGATGTAATCATAGTTTTCCTGATGCTGACAGTTCTGAAGAATGTTAATTTGTATGAGCTGCTCCATAATGTGTGGGTGGCCTCTATCGGAGGAGCAGTGCTTGTGGCGATGGGCTTCTATTATTTGCGAAAGGAGGTCACTGGATTCGAGAAACAAGGTTCGCGGATAAAGTTTAAAAGTAAAGATGGCGACCCGCGCAGGAGAACAATCTTTATGCAAGGTTTTGTCATCAATATTGTCAATCCTCTTATCTGGATTTACTGGGTATCGGTGATTGCCCTTTTGACTGGCGAATTGAACTTGACGGTGACAGAACGCTATATCTTCTTCCTGGGTGTGCTGGGCACTACTTTGGGGTTGGATATTCTGAAGTGTAAGCTGGCCTCGCTTCTCCAGCAGATTATTACCGCCAAAGTGCTGAACATAACCAACAAGGCCTGTGCCGTGATTATGTTTGCCTTCGCAGCGTATATGGTTATTTCTATGGCTTTGTATCAAATCAGTCCCAAAGTAAGGGAACATGAGCAACAGAACACGCCCCAGTCGACGCAGATGATAAAGAAGATTCATAACCTCCAGAAGTCGGACAGCAGTATTTTGTGGCATGTGACCAAGCACCATAATGACAATGAGAATCATCCCAACCGTGATGAGTAAACAATAGAGTAGCATGAATCAGACGATACACGATTTAATGACGCGTCGCAGTGTCAGAACTTACACTGCGCAGATGCCCTCGAGAGAGGATATCGAGACCATTTGTAATGCGGGGCTGTATGCAGCCACAGGGATGGGCACCCAGAGCCCGATTATACTTGCTGTCACCGACAAGGCATTGCGCGACAAGTTGAGCCGCTTGAACGCCGAGGTGATGGGTGTCGACTCCGACCCATTTTATGGCGCACCGGTTGTGCTGGTGGTGCTTGTCGATACCGATGTGGCGCTTACCCCTGTCGAGGACGGCAGTCTGATGATGGGCAATCTGCTCAATGCCGCCCATGCTCTGGGGTTGGCTTCATGCTGGATTAACAGAGCCCGTGAGGTCTTTGCGGGCGAAGAGGGGAAGGCAATCTTGAAAGAGTTAGGCATTGAAGGCAATTATCTTGGGATCGGAAATTGTGTTGTCGGCTATGCCGCCACCTCCGAGCCCCAGCCAAAACCCAGAAAGGAAAACCGTATACACTGGATAGGACAATGATAAGAGAAGAAACCGTATTCGGACCTATTTTCAGCCGCCGTTTAGGCACATCGTTAGGCATCAATCTCTTGCCCCAAAAGGGGAAAATATGTAATTTCGACTGTATCTATTGCGAGTGTGGATGGAATAGGGACGGCCGTGGAGACACCGTGCTGCCCACTGCCGACAAGGTACGAGCCGATCTTGAAGCCATGCTTCAGAAACTGAGCCATCAGGGTACAAAGGTGGATTCCATTACCTTCTCTGGCGATGGTGAACCGACGCTCAATCCTGCGTTTCCGGCCATTATAGATGATACCTTGGCATTGCGTGCACAATATGCACCTACGGCCAAAGTGTCGGTGCTTTCCAACGCCACGAGAGTGCATATTCCTGCAGTGTTCAATGCCCTTGTCAAGGTGGATAACCCTATCATGAAGATAGATGCACCCACCAATGAGCTGGCTGCCCGAATCAATCAACCTGCACCGGGATATGATGTGCGCCGCGTGGTGGATGCGCTGAAGCAGTTTGAAGGCAATTTCGTATTGCAGACATGTATGCTGCGGAGCAATGAATACCATTTCGACTCATCAAGCCCCGAAGTACTCGAGGGTTGGATGAATATAGTCAGGGAGCTGAAACCTCGTCAGATAATGGTGTACACCATTGACCGTCCCACTCCGGCGCACGGGTTGGAGCTGTTCTCGCCCGAAGAGATGACAAAACTGGTCATGCCATTGATAGAAGAGGGGTTCAATATCCAGGTGAAAGGGGCTGTCGCTTAGGAATAAGATACAACGACCTTTGCTTGTTTCCATTCATGACTCCGACAGATTGTTTCTTTTTTTGAGCGAAAAACCTGTATGTCAAAAAAAAGTTGTATCTTTGCAATTCCGAAAAGTATCGCAGGATGCTTTTTGGAGCAGTATAATTAATTGTCAATCACAAGATTGTAGAGTATTAATAAACATAGGAGAACCAAGTTATAGCAGTACCGATTACCCCTGGTGCCCCCAATAATTCGAATAAAGGGCGCGGAAAAGGGCCTCAGAAAAAAGAGGCAGAACATTTGATCAACGAGCGCATCACAGACCCCATGGTCCGTGTAGTGGGCGATGGCATGGAGCCAACCATTATGAGCACCAAGGATGCGTTGATCATGGCATACAACGAAGGCTTGGACTTGGTGATGATATCCCCTTCAGCCAATCCTCCTGTGTGCAAAATCATAGAGTATCAAAAATACCTCTATGAGCAAAAGAAAAAAGACAAAGAGCGAAAAGCCAACTCGACCAAAGTGGTCATAAAGGAGATTCGACTGAGTCCGCAGACCGATGACCACGACTTTGAGTTCAAGTTGAACCACGCAAAACGTTTCCTTAAAGAAGGCAACAAAGTAAAGGTGGACGTGTTTTTCCGTGGACGCTCGATAGTCTATAAAGAGCAAGGTGAGACCCAGCTGCTCAAATTCGCCGAGGCGTTGATGGACTATGGAAAGCCCGAAGCCATGCCGAGGCTCGAAGGCAAGCGCATGCTGATAATCATCGCTCCCAAGAAACAATGAACCAAGTTGTATCGTAACAATATAGTCTAACTTATTAAAACAGTAAAGTAATGCCTAAAATGAAAACAAAAGCCGCTGCCAGAAAGCGTTTCACTTTCACCGGTACCGGCAAAATCAAGAGAAAGCATGCTTATCATAGTCACATCCTGACTAAGAAAGAAACCACGCAGAAACGCAATCTTGACCACACCGCTTTGGTGAGCCGCGATGACGAGAAGCGTGTCAAGAGAATGCTTTTAGCTTAAGATGACAGGTTGCCGGGTTTGAGTGAGGCTGTGGTGACACATCCCGCGTCGAATCCGAGCCAAACCATCACAAAACGGAGTTATTAACCATTATTTCGAGCACAAAAGAGCAGCCAAGTGCTGCCGCTGAAATGAAAAACAATTAAACAAAAATGCCAAGATCAGTAAATGCTGTAGCTTCAAGAGCTCGCAGAAAGAAAATCCTCAACCGTACCAAGGGTTACTGGGGTAGAGGTAAAAACGTATGGACCGTTGCCAAGAACAAATGGGAAAAAGGTCAAACCTACGCATACCGCGACAGAAAGAACAAGAAGAGAGAGTTCCGTGCACTCTGGATTAACCGTATCAATGCCGGTTGCCGTATCAACGGTATCTCCTATTCTGTATTTATGGGCGAATTGCACAAAAACAACATTGAGCTGAACCGCAAAGTTCTCGCCGACCTGGCCATGAACAACCCTGAGGCTTTCACCGCTGTTGTCAAGATGGTAAAGAAATAACCAAACGAACTTAGTGATTAACCTTTAAAACTTTATGTCATGGGAAAAACTGAACTGATGCAATATGTAGAGGATCTGGTCGAGCGTAAAGAGTTCCCCGAATTCAAGGCTGGCGATACCATCACTGTCCATTACAAAATCAAAGAAGGTAACAAAGAACGTATCCAGAACTTCCAGGGCGTTGTCTTGCAGCGCAGAGGAAGTGGTTCCACCGAGACCTTTACTGTCCGTAAGATTACCAACGGCGTTGGCGTGGAGCGCGTGTTCCCCATTGCCAGTCCGTTCATTGAGCAGATTGACGTCAACAAACGCGGTGCCGTCCGCAGAGCAAGAATTTTCTACCTCCGCAATCTTACCGGTAAGAAAGCCCGTATTAAAGAGAAGAGATTCTAATCTCTGCTCGCCACGATATACTTGGTATAGTGAGAGTGTCCAAATGTCGGGCACTCTCTTTTTTTCATGGCTCCGCATGTGTTCCCATCCGTTCTTCCCTCATCCAAAAGGGTGAATAGTATCCCGTAATGCGTGTAGCATGTATTATTAATTTTTGCCATATCAACAATTATTCGTATCTTTGCATATTGCAATTTTATGTAGCTAACTACTTAACTTTTTATATATAAAGGAGAAACAAACAATGAAAGTAATCGTAAAAAACTTTGGTGAGGTGTCGCCGCAGGAGCCATGCTCCATTATCGACATCATCAAGATGGTAAATCCGGAGGGTCTCAACAATTATTGTGCTGCCCGAATCAACAACAATTCAGACCTTGTTGATCTCCGAACTACCATCACTTCCGATTGCGACATTGAACTCTTAGATACCACAAACAAGGAGTGCCTCTCTGTGTTGCGTCACACAACAGCACACATCATGGCTGAGGCCGTGCAGAACCTTTTCCCCGAAGCCAAGATAACCATTGGTCCTGCCACGGACAATGGCTTTTTCTACGATTTCGACTTCCGTCCATTTAGCCGTGAGGACTTGGACGCTGTGGAGAAGGAGATGAAGTCCATCATCAAACGTGCCACCCGTTTGGAGCGCAAGGAGGTTACCCGCAACGAGGCTTTGGAGATCATGACCCAGCGCAACGAGCCTTATAAGGTTGAATTGCTCGAGGCCATCCCCGAAGGAGAGACTATCACCATCTATCAACAGAACAACTTCGTCGACCTCTGCCGTGGTCCGCACCTGTTGAACACCCGTCCCATCAAGGGCTTTAAACTGATTTCATCCTCCAGCACCTATTGGCGTGGTGACAAGAAGAATAAGTCCCTCAGCCGTATCCATGGCACTGCATTCTTCACTAAGGAAGAGTTGGATAACTACTTGCAGTACCTCGAGGACATCAAGAATCACGACCATAACAAGATTGGCCGCGAACTTGAAATCTTCACAACCGTCGATGTCATCGGCCAAGGCCTTCCGCTGCTCATGCCCAAAGGCACAAAGATTGTGCAAACGATGCAGCGTTGGATTGAGGACGAGGAGACCCGTCGCGGCTACATGCGCACCAAGACCCCGTTGATGTCCAAGAGCGACCTCTACAAGCTGTCCGGACACTGGGATCACTATCGTGACAAGATGTTCATCATGGGTGACCCTGACGACGAGAAGGAAGTCCTGGCCATGCGTCCCATGACTTGCCCCTTCCAGTACTTTGTCTACAAGAACAGCCAGAAGTCCTATCGCGACCTGCCTTGCCGTTACGGCGAGACCTCGACCCTCTTCCGCAAAGAGGACAGCGGCGAGATGCACGGCCTTACCCGCGTCCGTCAGTTCACCATCTCCGAAGGTCACCTTATCGTGCGTCCCGACCAGATGGTCGAGGAGTTCAAGGGTTGTATCGACCTGGCTCGCTATTGCCTGACCACTCTCGGTCTTCAGGACGATGTGACCTACCACCTCTCCAAGTGGGACCCCGAGGACAAGGAGAAGTATATCGGTGATGCCGAGACATGGGAAACGACCCAGCAGCATATCCGCGATGTGCTCAACGACCTCAACATCCCCTTTGTCGAGGATGTCGGAGAGGCTGCTTTCTATGGCCCCAAGGTCGACATCAATGCCAAGAACGTCTACGGCAAGGAGGACACCATGATCACTATCCAGTGGGATGCGCTCATCGCTGAGCGTTTCGACATGTACTTCATCGATAAGGATGGAAGCCGTCAGCGCCCGTATATCATCCACCGTACCAGCATGGGTTGCTACGAGCGTACCCTGGCATGGCTGATAGAGAAGTATGAGGGTGCCTTCCCCACATGGCTGGCTCCTGAGCAGGTGCGTGTGCTGCCCATCTCCGAGAAGTTCCTCGACTATGCCGAACAAGTCACTGCCGAGTTGCAGCGCAACGGCATTGAGGCCACCCTCGACCGCCGCAGCGAGAAGATTGGCTACAAAATCCGCGAAACCCGTATGCAGAAGATTCCCTATGCTCTGCTTATCGGACAGAAGGAACAGGACGAGAACCTCGTGGCCGTCTGGAACCGCAAGGACGGCGACTTGGGCCAGTCCAAGCTCGACACCTTCATCGATGCCCTCTGCAAAGAAATCCGCACCAAGAGCGTCGAACTCACCATCCGCAAAGCAGAATAAGCAGCGCTTTCCAGTACAAAAAACAGCGGGGTTTACCAATCGGTAGACCCCGCTTCTTTTTTTGTCCAAAAGAGAATTACTCTATCTTACGGCCGAAGATGGTGTATCCGGCGCCAACCATAAAGGTGTTGCCGTGACCGACAGAGTAGCTGACCGTGATATACCAGGGGTTGGTCAGTTTGTATGCGGCACGCATCAGGAAGCCGTTGCTGACGAAATGGTCGGCTCCGCGGTAGCCGATTCCCAGCATGATGGCGCTGTTGTTGGGGAATGAGAATGCCACCGTGGGGGTGAAAGCAAACCCTATTCCTCGCGAGGCATTCAACTCTACATATCCGCCTACCGAGATGAGGTCGGTGACGGGGAAGGTCATGTCTAACCCAACACCCAGCATGACGCAATCCCTGTTGATAAGGTCGGTCTTGGGGTAGGAGAGTTTGCCCACACTGCCATTCACGCCCATGAAGAACTTGCGAGCCACGTCGCCGCATTCAATCGTCCAGCGCACACGGCCGTCGTAGCCACGGGGGATGTAGCAATAAATGCTCTGCCACTTATTGATAAGGTTTGTACCAATCTCCTCGAAAGCGGCCTGCAGCTTGTCGAAGTTCTGCAGCGAATAGAACTTGTCGCCCGAGGCGTTGTGCGACAGGCTGCTCAGCACCCGCTCAAACTCCGTGTTGTTGCGGTCCACATCATTGCCGCGGATGGCCAGCACGTAGCTCTCAATTGGTGCCCCGCCAATCTTCTCTTTCAGTATGCGCTGGTTCACATGCTGGAAATAGCGGTGCTCCGTACCCTCGGCGGCCTTGCCGATTTTGGGGTCAAACGAGTCGTTGTCGTATCCGTCGGTGAAGGCAATCACATAGTTGCCGTCATACTTCTTGCCCTTGTCTATTTTCAACTTCGCCACGTAGCCCTTGATATTGTCCAAGCCCTTGTTGATGGCGTAGTAGAACGCCGTGCGGTTGTTCAGCTGAAGGGTGTCGATAAACTGGAACATGTCCTTGCGGCTCTCCTTGGTCAGCGGGCGCAGGTCGAAGGTGCGGGTGTTGCGCATCGAGTTGAACCCCACGATGCCGATATGCACATTGCCGTCGCTCGACTTGTCGATGATGACATCGATAAACTGCTTGGCGGCGTTTTTCAGCTTCACAAAGTCCGACTTGCCGATGGACGAGCTGCAGTCCAGCACCAGCATGATGCTCATCACCTTCTGTTGCGAGAAAGCCGCCTGGGCGTCCTCCACCTCGCTGTCCACCTGCCAGCGGCCGCTGTTGTTCTGCCAGCGGTAGAACTTCATGCCGCAGTCGAAACCCTGCGGATGGGTCGTGGCGGCGTGGTCGAACACCAGCTGCACACCCTTGTCGGTGTCGTGGCCGTAGATGGTGTCGTTGTCCGTAAAGCTGATACCCTGGCTGCGGATGTTATACAGTTTCCAGGGCTGGCCGCTTTTAGTGGGCGTGGCCAGTTGGCCCTCGATATAGAATTTTGCCTTGTCGGCCTGTGCATAGGCCGAAAGTGTAAGCAGCAACGCGGCTGCAAGCAGAGTAAGATGTTTCTTCATTTGTGCCTACTTGTTTTTAAATGCTACACTAAAACGCGCTTTCCCGTTATTTATTGCATCGCATGATTGAAAAATCCTCATACAGGGTTTTCTGTTGCGTCTAGCCTTCCTCCTTCTTAGCGACCGCGAATAGGGTTATACCAAAAAGCAATATGTCAAATAACGCTCAGGCTCAGAACACCCCGACACGCCACCCCTATGTTCTGTTCCGGCTGCAAAGTTAAGCAATACCATTCCGTAGACAATAAAAAGGTGAGCCAAGCGTTATGTGCAGAAGAATAGTCAAAGTGACAGGAATGAGTGCTGAGAACATACAGGACGAAGAACTGGTCTCCCCCGAAATCATGGAGGCCATGGGCATCAGCCAGCCCGCCTACGAAGAGGTGATGGGCATCATTGGCCGTATGCCTACGGTGCAGGAGCTGAGCACCCTCCTCGCCATGTGGGAGGCCAACGGTCGGCAGCAGAGTCTTTACGGCTGGCTCAAAGGGCAGCACCATGTGGTGGAGAAGCACGAATACCTCTACACCGGCACCGACACCACCCACAAGGACATCCGCGAACCCCGCGTAAAGGACTGTATCGCTCTGGCGCACGAAGTGCTCCAGAACCTCGACTCAGCCAAATCAACCCAATCCGCAGACCAGGCTCCCGTGCCGGCTTTCTTCTCCCGCAGTGAGCTCCTTTACATGGTGGGCAACGTCAGCACCCAGTTCCTCGACTCGGAGTATGCCCGCCGATGCCTCCACATCGTGGCCGACCCCGTCAAGATGACCACCGTCGAGGAGGACATCGAGTATCTCCAGCTTATCCTCGGCAGCCTGCTGGATGCCGAGGTCATCACCTCCCTCCGCCCGGTAGGGCAGGGCGGTCTCTTTGCCACACTGGTGGCAGGCAGTGGCGGACGCGTGGGCTTCGACATCCTCACCTGTCGCGAGATACGCCTCGACGCATTCCTCTTTGGCGAAGAGGATGGCCGATTCATTGTCTCCCTCCCCGAGCGCAACGACGACTTCTTCCTGCTCAAGATGGACGAGGCCCGCATCAACTGCTGCTTCCTCGGCCATGTGACCAAAGGCCGCGTGCTGGTGGACGACATGGATTATGGCGACATAAAGAGTTGGGTCGGCAAATCGTGACACAACGATGGACCTCTGCAGGTGGATGTGGGACAGCTACATGGCCTGCTCCTAGCAGGCTCACCGGAGTTTTTTTGCCGCTGGTTCGGAAAAAATGTGTAAATTTGCAAATTGATAGTGAAACCAAAAAGAATACTATGGATATATTCAATATGACCCCCGAGGCGATGGCCGAAGCCATCACAAGACAGATGGAACAGATGCTGTCGACCGGCACCGACGAGGTGGTGCGTCTCAGAAAAGAGCTTGAGAAAACGCCCCAAGATGCCGAAGTGTGGTTTGACCTTGGCTTGTCGTTGAACCAGGCGGGCCTTCAGTACGAGGGCCTGGCAGTGCGTCTGGCCGAGATGGGCCTTGGGCAGGAAGAGTCCGAGGGTGGGGAAGAAGCCCCCATCCAGGTGGATGTCACCCCGTGCCTGGGGCTCTACAAGGAGGCGTTGGAAGCCTTCGACCGCGTACGGGAGCTCTGTCCCGACTACTATGGCGTGGAGTGCCAACGGGGACTGGTGTATGCCAATCTCCGCGACCTGCCGCATGCCGAGGAATGCTATTTGAAGGCGTTGGAAGAGGACGATGAGGACTTCACGGCCGCATTCTATCTCAGTCAGGTTTACCACGACATGGGTAAGGAAGACCTGGCCGAGAAATACCAGAAGATAGCCGACGAATTGAACGCCGCAAACACGGACGAATAATTGCTGTCCGACGGTGTCTCACCTTCGGACAACCATTCAACGATGTATCTTTAATACTATAATGATAAATGGAACAAACCAATTCACTTTCAGTATTCAGTACCCGTAAGGAGGAACGCCTCAACTCGGGTGTGGGCGACCAAATCAGTGTCCGCCGCTACAATGCCGTCATGCTGCTGACCCTCCTCTGGGGATTCCTGGTCAACACGGTGATGGTCTACTATTTTGCCATCCCCATCATGCGTATGTTGTCGGGTGTTGGCCCGTTATGGATTTTCATCGGATACTTTGTGCTGGCCATTGCCGGTATCGCCATCAGTGCCCGCTCAGCCAATCCGTGGATTAGTTTCCTCGGCTACAATCTGCTGGTGCTGCCCATTGGCGTGCTCCTCTGTTTGATTTTGCCCGGTATCCCTGTCGCCATTGTCACCAAGGCCCTGCTGCTCACCGGCATCGTCACTGCCACCATGACCCTCCTCGGGCTGGTGGCCCCCAATGTCTTCCTGGGCATGGGCCGCACCCTTTTCATTGCTTTGATTGTAGGCATCCTTGCTGAGCTAGTGGCCACATTCCTGTTCCACTACTCCGGCACAGCCTTCGACTGGATTTTTGTCGTGCTCTTCTCGGGCTACATAGGGTATGATGTCGCCAAGTCTCAAATCTATCCCAAGACTGTCGACAACGCCGTCGACTGCGCCCTCGACATCTACCTCGACATCATTAACATCTTCATCCGTCTGCTGGCCCTGCTCAGCCGTAAGGAATAAGGCGCCGGTCGTATACTTTTTTTTGACTGAGAGAAACTCTTTTCTTGACATATCAGAAAAAATGCTTATATTTGCATTCTGTGCTATGGCACTAACATTAATTTAATACGTTGATAATGAGACCAGACTTTTCAAATGTAGACTTTCGTGGGACAAAGGAAAACAAAGAATCCTTTGTCAAATGGGAGGAAGAGAATAATATCCAAAAGAGTTGGAAGACTCCCGAGCAGATTGATGTGAAGCCCGTTTATGGCAAGGATGACCTGGCCGGGATGGAGCACCTCAACTATGCAGCAGGCATCGCTCCTTTCCTCCGTGGCCCCTACAGCACCATGTATGTGATGCGTCCCTGGACCATCCGTCAGTATGCCGGTTTCTCCACCGCCGAGGAGTCGAACGCCTTCTATCGCCGCAATATCGCCGCAGGTCAGAAGGGCTTGAGCTGCGCTTTCGACCTGGCCACTCACCGTGGCTACGACAGCGACCACGAGCGTGTGGTGGGTGACGTCGGCAAGGCCGGTGTGGCTGTCGACAGCATCCTCGACATGAAGATTCTCTTCGACCAGATCGACCTGGGCAAGATGTCCGTCTCCATGACCATGAACGGCGCCGTGCTGCCCATTCTGGCTTTCTATATCATTGCCGCCGAGGAGCAGGGCGTTCCCCAGGAACAGTTGCAGGGCACCATCCAGAACGACATCCTCAAGGAGTTCATGGTGCGCAACACCTACATCTATCCCCCGCTGCCGTCCATGAAGATTATCGCCGACATCTTCGAGTACACCTCGAAGCACATGCCCAAGTTCAACAGCATCTCCATCTCCGGTTACCACATGCAGGAAGCCGGCGCCACCGCCGACATCGAGCTGGCCTACACACTGGCCGACGGCTTGGAGTATCTCCGCGCCGGTATCAATGCCGGAATGAGTGTCGACGACTTCGCTCCCCGCTTGAGCTTCTTCTGGGGCGTAGGCATGAACCACTTCATGGAGATTGCCAAGATGCGTGCCGCCCGTATGCTCTGGGCCAAGATTGTCAATCAGTTCAACCCCAAGAACCCCAAATCCCTCGCCCTGCGTACCCACTGCCAGACCTCTGGCTGGTCCCTCACCGAGCAGGATCCTTTCAACAACGTCGCACGTACATGCATCGAGGCCATGGGTGCCGCCCTTGGCCATACCCAGAGCCTTCATACCAACGCCCTCGACGAGGCCATCGCTCTGCCTACCGACTTCAGCGCCCGTATCGCCCGCAACACCCAGATCTATCTTCAGGAAGAGACCAACATCTGCCGTGTCGTCGACCCATGGGCTGGCAGCTACTATGTCGAGACCCTCACCCACGAGCTTGCTCACCGTGCCTGGGCACATATCCAGGAGGTCGAGAAACTCGGCGGAATGGCTAAGGCCATCGAGAGCGGTGTCCCCAAAATGCGTATCGAGGAGGCCAGCGCCCGCAAGCAGAGCCGTATCGACAGCAATGTCGACACCATTGTGGGTATCAACAAGTACCGTCTCGACCACGAAGACCCCATCGAGACCCTCGAAATCGACAACACCGCCGTCCGCAACGCACAGATCGAGCGTCTCCACAAGCTGCGCGCCGAGCGCGACAGTGCAGCCGTCGAGGCAGCACTGAACGCCCTCACCCGCTGCGCTGAGACTGGCGAGGGCAACCTGCTCGAGCTCAGCATCGACGCCGCTCGCAAGCGCGCCTCCCTGGGCGAAATCAGCTACGCCCTCGAGAAAGTCTTCGGTCGTTACAAAGCCAAAATTAATCTTATCAGCAACGTGTATAGCAGTCAAACCAAGGAGAGCGAAGAGTTCAAGAAGGCTCAGGCTCTCACCGATGAATTTGCCAAGCTCGAAGGCCGTCGCCCCCGTATCATGGTGGCAAAGATGGGTCAGGATGGTCACGACCGTGGCGCCAAGGTGGTGGCCACAGGCTACGCCGACATGGGCTTCGATGTCGATATGGGTCCCCTCTTCCAGACTCCCGCCGAGGCCGCCAAGCAGGCCGTGGAGAACGATGTGCATATCCTCGGTGCCAGCTCGCTCGCTGCTGGTCACAAGACCCTCCTTCCCCAAGTCATTGAGGAACTCAAGAAGCTGGGCCGCGAAGACATCATGGTGATTGCCGGTGGTGTCATCCCGCCGCAGGACTACCAATTCCTCTTCGACGCCGGTGTCGCCGCCATCTTCGGCCCCGGAACACCCGTCAGCACCTCGGCCGTCAAGATGATGGAACTCCTCCTCGCCGCCCGCCGGTAACCTGGTTCGAAAAACACAACATCATTTTTCATAATTATTTTTTTCCGCGTCGTGAGACGCGGTTTTTTTTGTCCTCTCGCGAGCGTAAAAAAAAGGTATTTTCTTCTTTTTTCTCTTTTTATTATGCTATGTCAAAAAAAAGTCGTAACTTTGCAAACTCAATACGAACGAGAAAATGAAGCCTGAAGTCGATACTGTTGTTCAGTTTAGTGGTTTGAAACCAGGGAGATACGAGTATGATTTTACGCTGGACAGCACCTTCTTCGACACCTTTCAGAACGATGAAATTCGGGAAGGAAACGTCGATTTCAAGGTCGTTTTGCAGAAATACGAGCGCATGCTGCTCTTCACTTTTTCATTCAATGGCACTGTGAAGACGATATGCGACCGCTGCTTGGGCGAGATTGCCGTGCCGGTGGAGGGCGAAGAGAAACTCTGCGTCAAATTCAGCGACACCGAAACCACCGACGATGACGACGTGGTTTTCCTCCCCGAAAGCGCCTACAAAATCGACCTGGCCCAATGGATGTACGAGTATGTGGTGGTGAGTATGCCCATGCAGCGGGTCCATCCCGAGGGCGAGTGCGACAAAGAGATGCTAAAGTATATCTCCGACGAGCGTGTTGAGCAAGAGGAAACTGCCGACCAGGCCGATAACGACCCGCGTTGGAATGCCCTCAAAACATTGTTAGAAAAATAAACAAATAAAAATAGTAATAATATGCCACATCCAAAACACAGATTCTCGCAGACTCGCACAGCGAAGCGCAGAACACACGACAGTTTGGAGAAAGCCCAGCTCACCACGTGCAGCAATTGCGGCGCTCCTGTTATGTACCACCATGTTTGCCCCGAGTGCGGGTACTACAGAGGTAAATTAGCCATCGAGAAGAACGCCGAGGCGTAATCCCAGGCTATTCCTGTAACACTACGACATGCGTCTTTCCTCACCGAAAGGCGCATGTCTTTTTTTGGGGTATGGCGGGCAAAGGACAGAAAAACTGTTCAATTTCAAAAAAAGTCGTATCTTTGCAGTGTCAACCATCCGACCCATTGACGGGTAAGCGGGTGGGAGACAGGACATAACGAAAAAGACGTTGAGCGAAACGTTTTATCTGCGGCCCTTTTGAATCTCGCAAATTCACATTCCTGCTGCACGGTAAAGCAAAGCCAACGCCTATTGGTGTGTGATATACATATCTTGTATATTGGCACAGCGTGGGCTCGGCATTGCTTATTCTCGGCAGGAAGGCAATGCGAGAGCCTAAAGGGCGGGATAAGCGATGAGTTTGATACCCGCGCTTCTTTTTTATATGCTTCCTTGTGTCAATTTTATTTAGGTTGGCGTAGGTATCCGCCAGGGTTTAAAGTCAAAAAACAAACAACATGACAGAAAACAGCAAAAAGATGTACACAACTCCCTTGGTAGAGGTGTTGGATGCCCGCGTCGAACGTGGCTTCGAGGGCAGCCTCGCCCCCACAGGCAGCAACGAAGACCTCATCAGCAGCGGCGAGGTCCACGGCGGCAGCGACTTCGATTAAGGCCTTTATATCTCGCAAGGTCTCCACGTATCACACGAATCACACGTATAAATAATACTTGAGATACGCGAAATACGTGGAAATAAACGAATTAACAAATTAGTAATAAACAAAAAACTACAATATCATGAAGAAAACATTAACATCTCTATTGAGTCTGTTGGCTCTATCAAGTTTATTCATGTTCTCCTCCTGCCAGAAGGAGACCGTGGGCAACGGCACACAGTTCCGCGCCACGATGGAGGGATGCACCTCGAAGGACGGCAAGACCGCCCTCAACGGAACCGCCCTCAACTGGGTGGCAGGTGACGAGATAGCCGTGTACGGCACCGCAGGCCGCGGCATCTACACCGCCACACCGCAGACACCTGCCACGGTGGCCCTGTTCGACAACGTGAGCGGCGAGACGGGCGACGCCCCCTTCCGCGCCTACTATCCCACCACGCTGACCACCGACGGCGTCCATGTGACGCTGCCCGCCGTGCAGACCACTGCCGACGGTTCGCTGACGGAGTTCCCCATGTACGCCCAGAGCGACGACAACACGCTGGCCTTCCGCAACCTGTGCGGTGCGCTGAAGCTGCACCTGACCAAGGCTGGGGTGAGCGTGAGCAGCATCGAGGTGAGCACCAACACGCCCATCAACGGCCAGTACACCCTGCGCTACACGGGTGTGCCGGTGATCGACTACGAGAGCAACGGCACCAACAGCACCGTGCTGGAATGCGAGAACCCGCAGCCTATAGCCAACGGCAAGGACTTCTACATCTACCTGCCTCACGGCAACTACACCGAGATGACCTTCACCATCACCGCCTCGGATGGCACCGTCTGCACCAAGCACAGCAAAGCCAACGTGGCCATCTACATCACCCGCAGCCAGTACACCACCATCAATCTGGGCGAGAACGACCTGAACTTCGTCAATCCGCTGCCCGAAGGTGCCTTGACCGGTCTGTTCACCATCAATGCCGACGGCGACCAGGTGCGTTTCTCGATGGGCAACCTTCAGTACCAGGCCAGCACCAATACCTGGCGTTTTGCCGAACACCAGTATGACTTTGTGGGTGGAAGAGCTTTCTACGGTGATGGTGATATTGCAGGGAATGTGTATGAAAATGGTGACAGGTGTATGAATAATTACATTGCATCTAATTATTCAGGATGGATTGATTTATTCGGCTGGGGAACAGGGAATAATCCTACGCTCCATACAGAAAACGATGCAGATTACAATACTTTTGTCGACTGGGGTACGAATGCTGTCATCAATGGAGGAAACCTGCCCAACGGTTGGCGTACTCTTACCAGTGCGGAATGGCAGTATATTTTTAACACTCGCACAGATGCTTCTACCAAGTATGGAAAAGGCAACATCAATGGTGTACCTGGCATAATCATTTTGCCTGATAGTTGGGTACTTCCTTCCAGTTGTTCGTTCACTGCAGGTCTTACAGAAATTCAAAACGACTGGACACTCAACAGCTACAACTTCAACCAGTGGGCTGAGATGCAGGCATGTGGTGCAGTGTTCTTACCCGCGGCGGGTACGCGATGGGGTGATAGAATTGGTAATGTGGCTCATTCAGGTGTATATTGGTCGTCTACACCTAACACTCGAACAATCTATCCCTATTATTCAGATTACGTGGATTTTGCTGGTGACTGGTTATTTGTCACTTGGGACTCCCGCTACAGGGCAATGTCCGTGCGCCTTGTTCGGGATAACGATTAAAATGTGTATGGCATAGACTCCCGTTGTGGCGGATTTGCAATCCGCCACAACAGATTATAAGGATTTGCAATCCGCTTTAAATTAAGATACAATACGTTACTGATTTCAAATCCGTAACAACAGCAACAATAGCACAGCAAGTGTAAGCACGAATTACCATGTAATGCCCATTATTGAATGGCCCATTCATGGTAATTCGTGTTTTGCTAATGTCCAGCACAATGGGATTCCTGCCGTTGTGCTGGGTTTGCAAGGACGGTGGAGTCTGCTGCCAATTCTTTTTTCGGTCGGGGGCAATAATATCGTATGTTTGTCGTTAATTGTAAACTTATCGGAGCGTCCCGCTCCGCAACAACGTTATTATCAGTATAGAATAAACAAAAACATCCTTTATGCCTAACAAGTCTTTTGGTAACGACTACGACCACAATGCCACGTTGCGTTTTTTCAAGAAATGGCGGAAACTGTTGTTGTGGGTTTTTGCCATCGCCTTAGTGGCGTCGATTGTCGTCTCGATGTTAATCACACCGCGTTTCAAGGCCACGGCCACCCTGTTCCCCACAAGCTCCAACCGTCTGAGCAAGGCCATCATGGACTACCATTACAGCCTTGACTTCATGGACTATGGTATCGAGCGCGACTGCGAGTACTGCATCCAGATCCTCTCGTCCGAGTCGATGGAACGCGACGTCTGCAAGCGTTTCAACCTGCTCGAGCACTACGGCATCAACCCCAACGACCCCCACAAGATGTTCAAACTCCACGAGCAGTATCGTGGCAACGTCAACGTCAGGCGTACCGAGTTCCTCGGTGTCGAGGTGTCGGTGCTCGATGTCGACCCGCAGTGGGCTGCCGACATGGCCAACTTCATTGCCGCCAACTACGACACCGTGTGCCACCGCATCCATCATGCCCGTGCCGCCAATGCCGCCGACATCATGCAGGGTGTCTGCGACCGTCTGGGGCAGGACATCCGCGACCTGCAGGACAGTCTGCGCCGCAACCCCCAGTATCAGCTCGGCCTCACCCAGCTCATCAACGAGAAATGCCACGAGCTGGCCGACATTCAGACCCGTGCCGCTCAGACACAAGTGGATGTGAACGAGAATGTCAGCTACAAATTCCTGCTGGACGAGGCTGTCGCTCCCGACAAAAAAGCCTATCCCAAACGTGCCGTCATTGTGGCGCTGGGCACCCTGGGCGCTGTCGTCATGTGCATCCTGGTGCTGCTCTGCATGGATGCCGTCAAACCCAAGGACGAACAGGAGCAGGCTTAGTCCCTTTCACCCTCATATCCGTTATACCGAATCTTGAACGTTGAGTTTTGAATATCGCTGGCTGGTATAATAAGAACAAGACCGCAGTGTGGGCGGTGGCGGCGACCTTAGTGTTCGCGGTGGCCAATTCCGTCCTGCTCCTCAAGGACTTCTACTATCTGTCGTTGATTCCTTTGGCGGGGTTGGTGCTTTTGCTGTTCGTCACCCGTTTCGAAACCGGGCTGCTCTGCATGGCGCTCTTCACCCCCTTTGCCATCAATATGGCGCTCATGCCCAAGATGGAGCTCTCGATGCCCGTGGAGCCGATGATGATCCTCTTCACGCTGATGTTCTTCTTCCGGGTGCTCGCCACCCGCAGCTACGACCTCCGCCTGCTCAGGCATCCTGTCACGCTGTGCCTGCTGGCCTCCATGGTGTGGATGTTGTTCACCACCTGTACCTCCCAGCTGCCATTCGTGTCGTTCAAATATTGGTTGGCGCGTCTTTGGTTTGTGGTGCCTTTCTTCTTTGCCGCCGCTCAGATATTCCGCGACAAACGCCGCATCCGTCAATTCTTCTGGTGTTATGCCATCGGCCTGATAGCAGTCATCCTCATCGCCACCGCCAAAACCCTTGGCAATTTCAGCGACCTCCAGACCCTTCACCGTGTCATGAAGCCTTTCTACAACGACCACACCGCCTACGGTTGTGTCATCGCCCTCTTCATCCCCGCCGCCTTTTATTTCATCTTCAGCCGCAATAGCAAGGGGTGGGGGCGCTTGCTCTCCCTGGCCATCATGGCATTGCTGGTGGTGGGTCTCTTTTTCTCCTACTGCCGCGCGGCATGGCTCAGTGTGCTGGGGGCAATAGGGGTGTATGTGCTTGTGCGTATGGGCATGAAGGTGAAATGGATGGTGCTGCTCTTCGGCGTTGCCGTCGGGGTGTTCTTTGTCTATCAGAGCGACGTGCTGTACAAGCTCGGCAAAAACCACCAGGACAGCTCCTACGACCTGGCTGGTCAGATCAAGAGTATTTCGAACATCTCCACCGACGCCAGCAACCTCGAGCGGCTCAACCGCTGGGCCTCTGCCGTCCGCATGTGGAAAGAGAGTCCTGTGGTAGGCTGCGGCCCCGGCACCTACCAGTTCCTCTACGCCAGCTATCAGCGCAGCTACCAGCTCTCCACCATCAGCACCAATGCCGGCAACCTCGGCAATGCCCATAGCGAATATGTCGGCCCCATGACGGAGCAAGGGGTGCCCGGCGTGGCGTTGGTGATTGCCCTGTTCATGACCACCTTTGCCACCGGGGTGCGTGTCTATCGCACTGCCCGCGACCGCCAAGTGGCCAACATGGCCTTGGCCTTCACCCTCAGCCTGCTCACCTACTACATCCACGGGGTGTTCAACAATTTCCTCGACACCGACAAGCTCTCGGTGCCCTTCTGGGCCTTCACCGCCGTGGTCGTGGCCTTGGATGTATACAGCGAAAAGAAATGCCCCGGCGACGAGCCACCCACGCTCCCGCCTGTGGCGAAAAACGAATAGCCTATGACCGCACGACGTAAAGCCTTGACGATGGTACTCCTGTTGGGATATGGCTACGGCACTGCCCGCAGCCAGACCGACACCAACCGCGTCCCGCAGGCTCCGTCGCGTGTCTGGGCGGCCAACAATTTCCTCTCCAACATCATGCTGCCCTCCGAAGGGCTGAAGATATTCAATTTCCGCGACTACAACCCGCTCGAAGCGGTCATCGACTCCGCCGACCTCCTTATCGAAGAGGCCCGTCTCCATCTGGGCAAGCCTTACCGCTATGGCGGCAAGGGCCCCAAGGCGTTCGACTGTGCCGGCTTTGCGCGATATGTCTATCTCCAATTCGGCTTCACCCTGCCCGGGGGCTCGGTGCCTCAGTCGCGGCTGGGCCGCGACATCAAGGACCGGAAGAAACTGCAGCGCGGCGACCTCGTCTTCTTCCAGGGGCGTTCCGGCAAAGGCGGTGTAGGCCATACCGGCATCGTCACCGAGGTGGACACCGCCACGGGCGTGTTCCGCTTCATCCATGCCGCCACCTCGACAGGGGTCATCCATTCCTATTCCACCGAGGAGTACTATGCCAAACGCTATATCGGCGCCAGGCGCCTGCTGGGCGACCGGCAGAAGCCCGAAGAGCCTCTGCCCGGCCGCCGCCGCAAAAAATAAGAGGCACTCCTTGCAGGGTGCCTCTTGGTTTACCTAAAAGAGAATAGTTTATCAATCGTTGAATGCACGCAGGATGAGTCCCAGCTTGATGGGGTAGACCTCTTCTTTCATGTGCTGCATGATGGGCAGGGTCGACATCTGTACGAATACCGATATGTGGGAGTAGTTCAGCGTCAGCCGGGCATCCAGTTTCAACGGGTTCATCATTGCCGACATATTCTCCACGTCGGACACCTTGCCCTGGTTCCGTGACGATTCGCCTTTGTGTTTCAGTCCCGTGTGGCGGCTGCTGTAGTTTAGCCCCGGGAGGGCTGCAACCCCGATGCTGAAATCGCTGCTGGCAGACGGCTTCCAGATAATGGAGATAGGAATGGTGAAGTAACGTGCCACCATGCGGGTGCTCCATTGGGCATCGCCTCGGTTGAGGCTGACAAAATCCATCGGGCCATGATTCGGCAACTCGATGAGCGACACGTAGTCATTGTTAAAGTGGTAGACGTCCGATGCATACCCTGCACCCATGCCTATGCGGAAATGACGGCTGCACAAGGGATAGTATACCAGCTCCAGCTGGTAGGACGAGAAGTTGGTGCTGAGGCCGTAAGGACCCTGCATGGGGTTGAAGCCGTTCCACGGCCGCCTGCCCCAGTTGGTGAATCCCCACGCAAAGTCGAACTCCCATCCCCCATCGTAGAAGATGGATGACCGCTTCGCAGGCTTCTCCGGCTTTCTCGATGCCGACGCGTCCGA
Source organism: uncultured Bacteroidales bacterium (assembly GCA_900317125.1). Classification (GTDB taxonomy): domain Bacteria; phylum Bacteroidota; class Bacteroidia; order Bacteroidales; family P3; genus Colimorpha. Next base: position 27,431 of record ONFR01000019.1, read on the forward strand.
ATCGTTGTATTCGGATTCGTCGCCCATATAGATGTCCACGTTCGGAAGGTGCCCGTAATTGATGGTGGCGTTTTCGCTTTGCGACTCGAAGATTTTGTTTATCCTCCCGCTGGGCAGCTTGGCGTTGGAGAAATCGTTCGATTTCAAGCTTACTGTATAGGAGTTGACGGGGGCGTTGAACTTGGCGTTTGAGAAGTCGTTGGTGGTGATTTTAATCGTGGTGGCACGAATGGTGTCAAGGTCTGTTGTCACCAGCACATTGCTGTAGTCGTTAGTTTTGATTTCCAGCATGTTTAGCTGGCTGTTGATATGCACCTCGGCGTTGGTGAAGTCGTTGGTCTCGATGGCCACGGAGGTGCCCATGTCCAGGTGTAGCTCCAGTTTGCGCCCACTGGGCAGCGACTCGATTTTCAGCTCTCCCGCCGAGGTGAGGCTGTAGGAGAATGTCTTCTTTTTTGATGGACGCGAGGTGGTGAGGAAGTTCAAGGTGTCCGGCACGATGACCAGATTGCAATAGTCCTCCAGCACCACCTTGCGGATGGGTTGGCTGAAGGTGATGCGGTACTTGTTGAGGGTGTCGTCAATCCCCTCTGCTGCCACTGCGGGGGTTGACAGCGTGTTGGTGTCGCGCTCGCCGGGTGCGGCATAGCTGGCTGGGCCTGCGATGGCGCTACTGCCAAGGCAACACATGATGAATGCCAAAGTGAAAAGTTTGCAGTTCATATTGTTTATGTTTTATTGTTATTATTACTATGTTTGTTGTTTCTATCCAATGGGTTATAGCGATGCCAGTGCCACACGGGCCTCACCTTGAACCTTTAGCCTTTCGGCTCTCAGCCGTGCGCCGAGGCTCCGGCCGAAGGCAAATAGGCTCTCTAGGCCGCTTTCCGGCTCGGCGGTGGCAGTGTCCTCTTCCACCGTCACAGGTTCGGCTTCGGCCACCACATATATCTCATGGTGGATGACCACCGTTGGCTCGTCCTTGACTGGAACGGCAGGCAGCGGCGCTTCTGCCATGGGGGGCGCGGGCTCGGCGGCAACCACGTCGGCGGCCGGTGCGGGCTGGGCGCCCTCGGCCGGCGTGGCCGAGAGGGTGGAGACGCGTGCCGGGGTGTGGACGCGAGGGCGCTCTGCAGCCGTCGGGGCGGCATCCTCCACCGCGATAGTGGTCTCCGTGGCCGTGGCGGGTTGCTGATCGGGCAGGGGTTGGGGCAGCGTGGCTTGTGCCACCATCGGCCCTTCGGGAGTCCACGCGAGGGTAAGCCGCCAGACGCCAGCCACCGCTGCTGCGGCCAGGCATGCCGCCACCGCCCACCGCCACAGGGGGACAACCCGCTGCTCGCGATGCATCAGGTGCTCCTTGTCGGCATACACCATCGGCGCCGCCTGCAGCTTCAGCCCCGGGTCGTAGAGGCTCAGCTCTTCGGCAAGGGCGGGGTGCTGCGCCGCAAAGGCCTCCACCTCGCGGCGTTCGCGCTCGTCCAGCTCGCCTTCGCAGTAGCGGTAGAACCACAGTTCGTAATTATCAGTTGTTATTGTCATAGCCTAAAGCAATTAGTGTTTTCCTCATCGATACACGGGCGCGATACAGATACACCGACACTTGTTTCTCGTCCACATGCAGTATCTCTGCAATCTCGTGGCAGCTGTATCCCTCCAAGTCCTTCAGCAGCAGGGCCGAGCGATGGATTTCGGGCAGCCTGGCGGCGGCTTGTTGCAATGCCTCGCGCAGGTCGAACCGCATGTCGGGTCCTGTGGTGGACGCTCCGGCCATGTCGAGGCGATTCTCCTCGTGCACCTTCCGGTGGCGGTGCAGGCTCATCGCCCAGTGGTGGACGCAGGTCAGCAGAAACCCTTTCCCCTTGGTCTCGTCCACGCTGTCGCGGTGCTCCCACAACGAAGCGAAAGCCTCCTGCACACCATCTTTCGCACACTCGCTGTCGCCGCAGCAGTGTACCGCAAAACGGTACACCTCGTCGGCCCAAAGCTTCACTCCGTTGTTGTATTCTTTCCGTGTCATCTGCCTATACAACGCGCGAGAGCCCAAAATACTACAGCACCTGCAAAATTTTTTTTCCGACCGGCCTGTCTGGTTTGTGACAACGTGTTGGTTGCCAATTTGTAACGCCTGTTTCCCGATTTGGATTGTGGGTGGGTGTCCAGGTCGAAATCTGCAGCATTTCGCTGTCGGGAGAGGTGCGACAGCGTCGGAATCCCCTGCCTTCGTTCAATCCAGCATCCTTATAGCTTCCTTACAGCATCGTTATCCTATGTAATAAAGGATAACGATGCTGTAAGAACCCCCTAACGATACTGTATTGAAGGGCGTTAGGGTGTGTCGGAGTGGCGACAGGTGGGGGAGCGGGGGGTCAGCGCTGGGGTGCGACAATCTGCATGATGTCGTCCAGTCGGGGGGTGAGAATGATTTCGGTGCGCCGGTTGGCGGCTTTGTTGGCGGCGGAGTTGTTGGGGCGCAGGGGGGCGTATTCGGCGTGGCCGGAGGCTTCGATGCGGCGGGGGTCGATGGTGGGGCCTTCGCGCAACAGCAGTTTGACGATGGCTGTGGCACGCATCACGCTGAGGTCCCAGTTGTCTTTTACCGCCGTCGAGCCGTGGTAGGCGTCGTTGTCGGTGTGGCCCTCCACCATGATGTTGAGGTCGGTGTGTTCCTGCAGCTCCTTGGCCAGGCGTTTGATGGCCTCGACCCCTTTGCCAGAGACGGTCCAGCTGCCGGGGGCGAAGAGGAGCTTGTCCTCCATCGAGACGTAAACCCTGCCGTTTTTGGTTACCACTTGCAGGCCTTTGTCGGCAAAGCCTACAAGGGCTTGCTCGACGGCGGCCCTGAGATGTTCGAGTTCGCGGTTTTTGGCCTCCAGGGCCTGTGTGGCCTGCTGGGTGTTCTGCTCAAGCTCGCGTTGGCGGCTTTCGAGGTCGCGTTGCTGCGCCAGCATCCGCTGTTCCTTGGCCTGGAAGGCGCGCTCTTTGTCGTTGAGCTCGCGTGTGCGCTGCTCGAGGAGTTTGTTCACTTTCGACAGGTCGCGGCTCTTGCCGGTGAGTTGCTGCATGTAGTTCTCCACGGTGGTGTCGTAGCGCAGTTGCAGGGCCGCGTAAGAGCGGTTGATGGAGGCCACGGTGGCCTCGCACTCACGGCGGGCGTCGGCCAGGTCGCTCATGGCCACGGTCATGGCTTGGCTTTGGCGCACCAGCTCGGCATTCTCTTCGCGCAGTTCCTGGAGCTCCTGTTTGGTGACGCTCCAGCTTTTCATCGTCTGGCTGTACTGGGATTGGAGGGATTCGTACTCGCGCATGGAGACGCAGGAGGCAAGGAGGAGGGTCGACAATGCCAGCACGAGGAGGCGGGACGACAGGGGGGTGTGGAGGGCGGCGGGGTGTTTCATGTTTGCTGTTTTGGCGGAGTGGGTCCGCGGGATATTGATTAAATATGTTCTGTATTAACGGCTGTGCAGTGCAATTATTGTGTGGGAGTTGGCGTTGAAAGTGCAGTTTTTGCATTTTTTGGTTTGGTGGATTGGCTATTTTTTTGTACTTTTGCAAATCGTTTTTGAACATGCGTCGTTTCACTGACATATATAAGAAGCTGTATATTTGGCGTTTGCACCACATTTCGGAGCAGAACTACCTGCTGCTGCTGAGTGTGGTTGTGGGTGTTTTGAGCGGTCTTGCCGCAGTGGCGCTGAAGACGGTGGTGCACCTTTCGGGCAAGTATGTGATGTCGGTGGGCGGCGCCCATTTCGCCACAGGCGGCGGCAATATCCTTATCCTTTTCGCGCCGCTGATAGGCATCCTGCTTACTGTGCTGTTTGTGAAGTATGTGATAAAGGGCGACATAGGGCATGGAATCCCTTCGGTGCTGCTCTCTATCTCGCGCCATAAGGGGGCGTTGCCTCCGAGGAACATGTATTCGTCGCTGGTGGCTTCCACGCTCACGGTGGCTTTCGGCGGGAGTGTGGGACTTGAGGCCCCTATCGCGTCGACGGGCAGTGCCATAGGCTCCAACGTGGGACGGTTCTTCCATGTGAGTGTGCGCGGCGTGAAACTGCTGCTGGGTTGCGGTGCGGCGGGTGCCATAGCAGGCATCTTCAAGGCTCCGCTGGCCGGTGTGCTGTTCACGGTGGAGGTGCTGATGTTCGACATGACGATGACCACGGCGGTGCCGCTGCTCATCTCGGCTTTGTCCGCCTCGACGGTGGCCTACTTCCTCATGGGGCATCAGGTGCAGTTTGTGTTCAAGGTGGCTGAGGACTTCACGCTGGGACAGATACCGTTCCTTGTGGTGCTGGGGATATTCTGCGCGTTCAGCTCGGTCTATTTCCTGCGTTGTACGGACAAGGTGGAGTCGTGGTTTTCGCGTTCGCGCAGCTGGGTGCTGAAGTGGATTGTCGGCGGGGTGTCGCTGGGTGTGATGATTTTCCTGTTCCCTCCGCTGTACGGCGAGGGCTATTGGGCGCTGACCGAGTTGCTTAACGGCAGCAACGACGATGCGCTGTTTGCCAGCAGTGTGTTCAACACGTTCCGCGACAACGGCTGGGTGGCTCTGGCCATCCTGTTTGTGCTGATCATGCTGAAGCCTGTGGCCACGGCCACGACCATTGGCAGCGGTGGCGTGGGCGGTACTTTCGGCCCCTCGCTGGTGGTGGGCGGATTGAGCGGCTATTTCATTGCTGCCCTGGGCAATTATATAGGGCTGCCGCCGCAGTCGACGGCCAATTTCGCCTTGGTGGGCATGGCTGCGGTGATGACCGGCGTGATGCATGCCCCGTTTATGGGGGTGTTCCTCATTGCCGAGATTACGGGAGGGTATGCCCTGATGGTGCCGCTGCTGATTACGGCCACGGTGACGTATATCTGTGTCCAGCCGTTTGAAAAGCACTCCATCTATGCCCGCAAGCTGGCGCAGAAGGGCGACTTGCTGACGCACAACAAGGATGCCTCGGCCTGGCAGCTGATGGATTTGAAGAAACTGATAGAGACCAACTTTGCCACGGTGCCGTCGGACGGAACACTGCGCGACGTGGTGGAGGCTATCAAATGCTCGAAACGCAATCTCTTCCCGGTGTTGGATAAGGAGGGCCATTTCCTCGGCCTTATCGTGATGGATGACCTCCGGCACTTGATTTTCGATTCGGAGCTTTACGACAGCACCACTATCAAGGAGTTGATGATGACCTTCGAGGACAAAGACCTGGTGCACCTGGGCGACTCGCCGGCCGAAGTGGTGAAGAAGTTCCAGCTGAGCAACCGTTACAATCTTATCGTCGTGGACGAAGAGGGCAAGTATCAGGGTTTCCTGTCGCGGGCCAACACCTTCTCGGCTTACCGCCGGTTTATCTCGGAGAGTTCGGAAGAGTGACGGTCGAACGGCCGTTTTGGATTGCAACGGCAAGGCCGTTGCAAGTTTTTTTATTGCCGAATCACATTTTTTTTGTATCTTTGCTTGATTGTATCATGCACTTATTGTGCAACAATTATTTTATTATCAGTAAAATAAAATATTATCAATAATAATGATGCTCATGAAAATGAAGAAGTTCTTTGCCGTGATGGCCCTTTTGGCTGTAGTAGCCCCCGGTGTGGCCGGCGCACAAGAAGAAGTTATCAAGGACACTCTGCTCCGTGCCAATACGGACACGCTGATGAAGCATGTCCGCACATTGGCTTCGTCGCAATATGAAGGCAGGATGGCCGGTTCGCAGGCGTATCTGGATGCCGCCAACTATTGTGCGGCAGTGCTGTCGTCGTATGGCGTGAAACCCTTCCAGGACGAGTGGGGCCAGTATTTCCAGGTGGAGTATAACGAGATTGAGAACTGCAATTTCTATACGTATGTGAATGACAATGATGTGAGAGTGCAGTATGTGCTGGGACGCGACTATGTGTGTTCGAGCATGACGGGTCGCGGCTATACGAATGCGCCCGTGGTGTTTTGCGGATGGGGTATCGACCACCATTCGTTCAACGAGTATGCCAAGGTGGATGTGCGCGGCAAGGTGGTGCTTTGCATCAGCGGTGTGCCCGAGTTCCTTCCCGGCAAGCTGACAGCAAAATACAGCACACTCCGCGACAAGGCCGACGTGGCCCGCAAGCACGGTGCTGTGGGTCTTGTGTGCATCAATATGTCCGAGAGCTGCCGCCCCTACGAGGTGCAGCACTGGGCATGGTGCGGCGAGGGTTCGCAACAGATGACCTTCCCCGTGGTGCAGCCCACGCGCGAGATGGGTGCCGCCCTGCTGGCCGATGAGCAGATGACCCTCGACTCGGTAGTGAATACCCTGATGGAGGAGATGACCCCGCATTCGTTCCATCTGCGCAAGAGTTTTGAAATCAATATCAATGCGAAATACCGTCCCAACGCCACCACCGCCAATGTGGTGGGTGTGCTGCCCGGACATGACGATAAACTGAGGAATGAGTACATCGTAGTCGGCGCACATCTGGACCATGTGGGTATCCAGGGAAACACCTGCCTCTTCCCCGGCGCCAACGACAATGCCAGCGGTGTGGCCGCAGTGCTGGAGACCGCCCGTCTGCTGACGCTGTATGCCCCCAAGGACATTGAGTACAACAAACGTTCGATAGTGTTTGTGCTGTTCTCGGGCGGCGAGCTGCAGAATCTGGGCTCGAGTATCTTCGTGTCGAATTTCCCGAAGCTGCGCAATGTGGAGTGCTTTATCGGCGCCGAGTGCATCGGACAGGGCGACAGCATACAGCTGCTGGGCAACAAGCGTTTCCCCCTGCTGTGGAATATCGCTGCCCGCAATGACTCGATTTCCACCAAGAGCCTGGTGAAGGGCTACCGCACGATGCCCAAGGGCGATGCCGCTCCGTTTGCACAGATAGGAATCCCCTCGGTGGTGTTCACCGGCTACATGGGCAATCTGAACGACCATGTGCCGAGCGACATCTCGGAGAATATCGACCGTGAACTGTTGACCAAGAATGCCAGCCTGATGGCGGAGCTGATTTACGAGCTTTCGTTGGGCGACTATCAAGGCCGTTCGCAGCGTTCGCGCCGATTCCAATTCGACGAGTAGCCTCGCGACGGGGACATGGAGCCGCCTATCACTTGTTTGACAACTGACGTATAACTAATTCTTTTAATTTACTGAACGTGTTTTCACTGTTTAAAAAAGAGCTTTCCAGTTTCTTCTCTTCCCTTACAGGGTATCTGACCATTGTGGTGTTTCTTGTGCTTACAGGATTGATGCTGTGGGTGTTTAAGTCGGATTTCAATATCCTCGACTATGGTTATGCCGGCATGGACGGGCTGTTCTTCATAGGCCCGTTCCTCTATCTGTTCCTTATCCCGGCCATCACCATGCGAATGCTGGCCGAGGAAAAGCGCAACGGTACAATGGAGTTGCTGCTTACCAAGCCGTTGAGCGAGATGACCTTGATATGGGCCAAGTTCCTTGCCGGTGTGGTGCTGGTGGCTATCTCGCTGCTGCCTACGATTGTGTGCTATTTCAGCGTTGTGGCATTGGGCGACCCGGTGGGTAATGTGGACACCGGTGCCGTGGTGGGTTCGTATCTGGGCCTGCTGTTGCTGGGGGCTGCGTTTGTGGCCATCGGCGTGTTTGCCAGCTCGCTGACGAACAATCAGATTGTGGCCTTCATCCTGGCGGCATTGATGTGTGCGTTTATGCATCTCGGATTCGAGGCCATCTGCCGGATGGGTTTCCTGGGCAACGCTGAGCTGACGGTCCGCCAGCTGGGCATGAGCTATCACTACGGCTCGATAAGCCGTGGCGTGGTGGACAGCCGCGATGTGATTTATTTCGCCAGCGTCGTGGCGGTGTTCCTGATGGCTACCCGCATGGTGCTGCAGAGCCGCAAGTGGCATGGCTGGAAGAACAAGAAGGATATGCGCCGCGGGCACTGGATCGAGCTGTCGGCGGGCATCCTGATTGTGGTGTTTGTGAATGTGATAGGATATTATGTCTTCGGGCGTCTCGACTTGACGTCGGAACGGAGGTACACCCTCTCCAAATCGACCAAGGCGATGCTGAAGGAGGTGGATGAACCGCTGCTGTACCGCGTCTATCTGGAGGGAGAGCTGCCGTCGGACTTCAAGCGCCTGCAGAACGAGACAAAGGAGATGCTGAACCAGTTCCGTGCCTACAACAAGAATATCCAATACGAATTTGTCGACCCGAACAGTTTTGAAGACCCCAAGGAGCGTCAGGTGTTCTATCAGAAACTGGCCCAGAAGGGTATCCAACCCACCCAGATACAGGTGAACACGGCTACGGGCTATTCGCAGCAGGTGCTTATCCCCGCTGCTGATGTGATGTACAAAGGGTCGGAAACCTCTATCCAGTTGCTGCAGAGTCAGAAGTATGTCGACCAGGCACAGCTGCTGAATAATTCCATACAGAGTCTGGAGTACGTGCTTTCCAACGGCATCCGTGCCCTCTCGCGCGGACAGAAACCCACGGTGGCCTTCCTGCGCGGGCATGGCGAACTGCCGTTGCCCAACCTGTCCGACATCATTGGTACGCTGTGGGAGTATTACAACCTCGACACTGCAGTTATCGACGGTAATATCAACTCCCTCACCATGCGGACACAAGACCCCAAGGACTCCACGTTCAGATTCAAGAACAGGTATGACCTCATCATTGTGGCCAAGCCCACCAAGCCGTTCAGCGACCAGGACCTCTACATCCTGGACCAATATGTGATGTACGGCGGCAGGCTGCTGTGGCTGGTGGATGCGCTCGATGCCGATTTGGACAGTCTTGCCAATGCCGGACAGGCGGTGGCAACACGCCTGCCCTTGAATATCGATGAGATGCTGTTCACCTACGGTGTGCGGGTCAATCCCGACCTGGTGATGGATATCCGCTGCCGCCCCATACCGATGAAAGTGGGTATGGTCGGCGAGCAGGCCCAGATACAGTTCCAGCCCTGGATGTACTTCCCCGAGATTGTGCCACTGAGCCCTCACCCCATTGTACGCAACCTCGACTTGATAAAGACCGACTTTGTAAGCAGCATCGACCTTATTGACAACGGTATCGACAAGACCGTACTGCTGGCCACCTCGGAGTATTCGAGGGTGAAGAACGCGCCCGCCATCTATGATTTGAACGAAGCGAAGGTGGAACCCGACCGGCGGTTGTTCAATAAGAGCAATGTGCCGGTGGCCGTGCTGCTGGAAGGTGACTTCAAGTCGGTGTTCCGCAACCGGCTGACTCCGGACTTTGTGGACATCCCTGCCATGGGCTACCGCGCAACGGGCGACAGCACCCGCATGATTGTCATCTCCGACGGTGATGTCATCAAGAACCGTTTCAACTATCAGGAGGCGACAGGGTACCCGCTCGGATATGATTTCTATACCGAGACGATGTATGCCAACAAGGAGTTGCTGCTCAACTGCGTGGACTATCTTGCCGGGGAGGAAGGCTCTATCGCCACCCGCAGCCGCAACATCAAGCTGAGGAAGCTGGATGTGATGAAGGTGAAGGAGCAGCGCACCAAGTACCAACTGCTCAACATCCTGCTGCCTGTCGCCATTGTGGTGGTGGCGGGAGTGGTGATAGTGGTACTCCGCCGCAGGGAATACGTCCGCTCCAATTCGTCAGCACATACCGGGAAATAAACTACGTAATAACTTCCAACGACAAATCATAGATAAATGAAAAAGAGAAAGAACCTCATCATCATTGCTGCAGTAGTTGTAGTAGGAATCATAGCACTCGTTATAGCCAAACACGGCTCGCGAGATGCCACTTTCAAGCAGGATTTCCATATCGAGGACGTCAATGCAGTGACGAAAGTGTTCCTTGCCGACAAGCAGAATAACCAGGTGCTGCTGGAACGCAACCAAGGAACGGCAGGCGACACCACATGGACCGTGGACGGCCGATATGCTGCCAGCCAGCCTATGATCGACCTCCTGCTGGAGACCCTTCACGAGATGCGCATCCGCCAGCAGGTGAACAAGAATGCCGTCCCCCAGGTGGTCAAGTTGCTTTCGGCTCGTGCCGTGAAGGTGGAGGTGTATCAGCGCCGCTGGTTCATCAATTGGTTCGGCGGCAAATTCCGTCTCTTCCCCCACGAGAAGCTGGCAGTCACCTATTTCGTCGGCCACGAAACACAGGATATGATGGCCTGCTACATGTTCCGCAAAGGCGACAAGGTGCCTTTTATCATCCATATCCCCGGGTTCCGTGGTTACCTCACGCCCCGCTTTACCGCCGACCCCATGTCTTGGCGCAGCCACGAAATCGTGCACTGGGATGTCCGGCATCTGGAGAGCGTTGAGCTCGAGATACCCGCTTCGCCCGAGGAGTCTTTTGCCATCCGTCGCCAAGGCGAGACTTTCGTCATGGAGCTGACACAAGGCCATAAGCTTGTCGACGGGTTCGACACAGCCCGCGTGGCCCAGATGCTTTCCAGTTTCGCCAACCTCAACTTCGACGAGTTTGCCAGCCGTGTCCCCAACAGTAACATGGACACCTCGTTCAACTCCGCACCTCGTACCATCCTCCGTATCACCAACACCGATGGTGAAACGCGCGAGGTGAAGACCTATCTCAAATATGCCAATCCCGAGGACTCGCTGGCCATGCCGGACACCAACCTCTACGAGATGTTTGATGTGAACCGCCTGTATGCCATCATCGACAACAAGGACAGTGTGCTGATTCAGTACTTTGTCTTCGACAATATCCTCCAGCCGGCCTCGTTCTTCCTCAACAAGGACATCAGGAAAGGCCAACTCGAGACAGCAGTTTCCCGTCCCTAACCGACATCCGTCATGAAACCACTCATCCTCATAACTAACGACGACGGCTATCAATCGCAAGGTCTTAGGCACTTGGTCGAAGTGGCAAGCGCCTTTGGCGACATCGTGGTCATGGCTCCCGAACGCAATTCGTCGGGGTTAAGCACCTCGATCACCACCAGCCGACCCTTGCGTGTCCGTTCTGTCGAGATGGCAGGGGGGAGTGGCTATGCGTGCGACGGCACGCCTGTCGACTGTGTCAAGATGGGTGTGGAACATTTCTGTCCCCGCTGTCCCGACCTTGTCCTGTCCGGCATCAACTACGGGAGCAATGCCTCCATCAATGTCATCTACAGCGGCACGATAGGTGCGGTGCTCGAAGCCTGCCTCTGCGGCTTTCCTGCCATCGGATTCTCGGTGCTCAGCCACAGTCCTGAGACCGACTTCACCCCCTGCACACCCACCATCCGTCACATCCTTGAACAATTCTTCCTCCACCCATTGCCCGGAGGCAGTGCCCTCAATGTGAATATCCCGCGTCTCCCGGCCGACCAGATAAAAGGCATACGGGTATGTCGCCAGGCCAAGGCCGCCTGGGTCGATAGTCTTGAACGGCGCACCGACCCCATCGGTCGCCCCTATTGGTGGATGACCGGCAAGTTTGTGTGCGACAATCCCCCTCACGACACCGACCAGTATTTCCTCAGTCAAGGCTACGTTTCGGTAGTGCCTATCAGACCCGACTTCACCGACACCCAGGCCCTGCAGAACATCCTATATTTCGAGAAATGAAGAAACTCTTAAATAAAGACAGTATCGCCCAGGGCGTCATAGCCACGCTTGTTTCCGAGTTGCTATGTGCCTTGGTCGTATGGCTCATCCTTGTCTTGATACATTACCCCGTTGTGGATAATCTGCGCTTCTTCGCGGTGGCCTTTGTGCCTCCGGCATTGCTGTTGCGCTACTATGCCCACGCCAAAGACTATCCCACCACCCTCAAGGCTGTTATCACCACATTCTTTGTCACCGTGGTGCTCTTCATGTGGGCCATGCTCCGATACAAGTTCATCACCTTCTAATAGCCGGAGGATATATGAAGTACTATATTATAGCAGGCGAGGCTTCGGGCGACCTACACGGTGCCAACCTCATGCGCGCCATCCTGCGGCAGGACCCCCAGGCGCAGTTCCGCTTTTGGGGTGGAGATGCCATGGCTGAGGTGGGCGGGAAGCCCGTCCGCCATATCCGAGACCTTGCCATCATGGGCTTTGTCGAGGTGGTGAGGAATCTCCGCACCGTCACGCAGAATATCAATCTCTGCAAGCAGGACATCCTCCAGTTCCAGCCCGATGCCTGTGTATACATCGACTATCCCGGATTCAACCTCCGCATTGCCCGCTTTGCCCACGACCGGGGTCTACTCAATATCCATTATATCTCCCCCCAGCTTTGGGCCTGGAAGAAAGGCCGTATCAAAAGCATGCGACGCAACCTCGACTGCCTCTGCTATATCCTTCCCTTCGAGCAGGACTTCTATGCCCGCAACCACTTCCCCCAGGCCGTCTATGTAGGCCATCCGCTCCTCGACGCTGTTGCCCATTTCAAGGCTCAGTCAGCCGACAACCCCATACAGGCATCGCCTTCCCGTCGGCTAGTCGCCTTGTTGCCGGGCAGTAGGAAACAGGAGCTCAAACGCTCGCTTCCTCCCATGCTGCAGGTGGCCCGCAACCATCCTGAATGCGACTTCGTCATAGCGGGCATGACCCTTCTGGGCGACCGATTCTACCAGCCTCTTATCCAAGGGCTCCCCAATGTATCCATTGTCTACGACCAGACCTACCGGCTGCTCTCCTCAGCCTATGCCGCTCTGGTCTGTTCCGGCACCGCCACCCTCGAGACCGCGCTGTTCAACGTGCCGCAGGTGGTGTGCTATCAAGCCAATGCCGTCTCTGCCGCCATCGCGCGTGTGCTGATAGGCAATCGCATCAAGTACATCTCACTCGTCAACCTCATCGCCGACGCCCCTGTTGTGGTCGAGCTTATCCAGCAGGACTTTACCGCCCAACGGCTTGAACAGGAATTCCAGCGTATCCTTGCCGACGACAGCTACCGCCAGTCCGTCCTCGACGGCTATGCGCGAGTCCATTCCCTTCTCGGCAATGCAGGTGCTTCCGACCGTACCGCCGCCGAAATCATCAAACGCATCGCACAAAAGTGAAACACACCCTCGCCATACTCTGCTTCCTCCTCCTTGCGCTCAGCGCCTCTGCCGAGCGTGTCAAAGTGCGTCTCTTCTCCAACAACTCCATCGACCTGATTAATATCTCTTTCGACCTTGGAACCTACGATATTCAAGGCTCCGACACCATTGTCGAGGCTGCCGTGGGCAACGACAAGTCGGTAGAGCTCACCCCTGCGGGCCGCAAGGTCCACCTCGCCATCAATGGCTACGACTATGGCAACCACACCTCCGTCAACTTCCTCGCCACCGACACCGCCTGCATCCTATGCCTCAATCCCCGCAACCTCAAGCAGCGTACCTACGAGGGCAACCTCCAGGTCACGGTGGGAAAGAATGGCAAGCTCCTCCTCATCAACGATGTCGAGTTCGAGACCTATATCGCCGGGGTTGTGCAGTCCGAAATTTACGGCGACCAAGCCGACATCTTCCGTGTCCAGGCCATCATCTCCCGCACCTGGGCATTGAAAAACATCAATAAGCATGCATCCGAGGGCTACAACTTCTGCGACCAGGTCCACTGCCAGGCATACCTCAACCGCTGTGTCCGTCCCGACATCATGCTCGGCACCATGATGAGCAGCGGGATGACCATTGTCGATTCCCTCGGCCATCTTATCGAAACGCCCTTCCATGCCAACAGCGGCGGCCAGACCGCCAATTCCGAGGACGTGTGGCGTTCCGCCGTGCCCTATCTGCGTTCTGTGCCGGACACCTTCTCCTACCACATGCGCCAGAGCGAGTGGGTCAAGGTGGTCAACGAGGATAAATGGCTCAATTATTTCTCGTCCAAACATAAACTCGACACCCACAACGACAGCATCCGCAACGAGCTGCTCACCTTCAGCCAGTCCACCCGCAAGGTGCGCATCTGTGGCATCCCCCTCACCCGTGTCCGTACCGACTTCCAGCTCCGCTCCACCTTCTTCTCCGTCCTCTACGACAGCGCGGCCCATCGTGTCACTCTTTCCGGCCACGGCTTCGGCCATGGTGTCGGACTCAGCCAGGAAGGCACCATCCGCATGGTGGGCCTCGGCTATAGCTACGACAGCATCATCCGTCACTATTATACCGGCGCGGCAGTGCATTACGACGAGGCCCATCCGCACACCTATGTCGAGAACTACATCCAGAAGATAGCCCAGATAATCGAAGAGGACAAGTCTGCCGCCACCCGTTCCGTCTCGAAGAAGGACGACTGGCTGGGTAGGCTTTTCCGTATCCGCGACCGCGAAGAGCGTGAAGAGGTCTACGACCCCAAGACCGACGACCTGGACGAGGACTGGTTATACGATTGGTAATATATATTAACCTTAAATACAACACCTATGACAAAACGAATACTCCTTTTCTTATCCCTGAGCCTGCTTCTGGCCGGTAGCGTCCATGCCCAGCAGGTGGAATGGAAAACCATAGAGCAGGCTGCCAAGACCGACAGCAAATCCAACGCCAAACTCTATTTTGTCGACTTCTACACCACCTGGTGCGGATGGTGCAAGAAGATGGACCGCGAAACCTTTGCCGACCCTGTGGTGGCCAAGATACTCAACACCTACTACCTTCCCGTCAAATTCAACGCCGAAGGCAGTTCGGAGTTCACTTGGCGCGGCACCAAATACACCAACATCGCCGCCACCCCGGGAGGCCGTCCCTCCACCCATAGCTTTGCCAAGGCCATCCTCGGCACACAGATGGGCTTCCCCTCCTTCGCGCTGTTCAATTCCGACCAGTCCCGCCTTACCATCGTCCAAGGCTACCAGACTGCTGCCGACTTTGTCGTCGTCCTCTGGTATTTCGCTTCCGGCGACAACAAGCGCTATCCCTTCGACAAATATCAGAAGATATTCGACAAGGAGATACGTCCGGGCATGAACCAGAAACTGGGGCTCTGACCCATCCATCGTTCAACCATTAAAACCACTTCTACCATGGGACTGTTCAGCAAAAAAGAAAAGAAAGAGACCCTCAACCAGGGCTTGAATAAGACCAAAGAGAGCTTCTTTGCCAAACTCTCGAAAACCATCCTCGGCAAAAGTACCGTCGACGACAGCGTTCTCGACAATCTCGAGGAAACCCTCATTACCTCCGACGTAGGGG
Source organism: uncultured Bacteroidales bacterium (assembly GCA_900317125.1). Lineage (GTDB taxonomy): Bacteria > Bacteroidota > Bacteroidia > Bacteroidales > P3 > Colimorpha. Next base: position 42,520 of record ONFR01000019.1, read on the forward strand.
TTGAGACCACCCTCAAAATCATCGACAGGTTGCAAGAACGCATCAAGCGCGACAAGTATATCAGCACCTCCGAGCTCAACTCCATTCTCCGGGCCGAGATCGCCACTGTGCTCCGCAAACCTACCGGCCCCTTCCCCGAGGACTTCGACGCACCTCTGCCTGCCAAGCCATACGTGATACTTGTAGTGGGTGTCAACGGAGTGGGCAAGACCACCACCATCGCCAAGCTCGCCTATCAGTACAAGCTGGCAGGCCGCAGCGTAGTGCTCGGTGCCGCCGACACCTTCCGTGCCGCCGCCGTCGAGCAGCTGCAGCTGTGGGCCGACCGTGTAGGCGTCCCCATCGTGCAGCAAGGCATGAATGCCGACCCTGCCTCCGTGGCCTACGACACCCTCCAGTCCGCCATCTCGCGCAAGGCCGATGTCGTCATCATTGACACCGCTGGCCGCCTCCACAATAAGGTGGGCCTCATGAACGAGCTCGGCAAAATCAGGAAGGTGATGCAGAAACTCATGCCCGATGCGCCGCACGAGGTACTCCTTGTCCTTGATGCCGGCACAGGCCAGAACGCTGTCGAGCAGGCCCGCCAGTTCACTGCCGCTACCGATGTCAATGCCCTCGCCCTCACCAAGCTCGACGGCACTGCCAAGGGCGGCGTCATCATCGGCATCAGCGACCAGTTCCAAATCCCTGTCCGTTACATCGGGCTGGGTGAGAAGATGACCGACTTGCAGGTCTTCAACCCCGATGAGTTTGTCGACAGTCTCTTCGACAAGCAGTAGCCACACCCCTTCGTACAACCTCACAACCGTCTGTTGCCGTGAAAATCAATATTATCACCCTCGGATGCAGCAAGAACACCGTCGACTCCGAGAACCTCGCCGGACATCTGCGCCATGCCGGGCACACCCTCTTTTTCGACCGCATGCAGAACGACTGCGATGTCGTTATCCTCAACACCTGCGGATTCATAGGCGATGCCAAGGAAGAGTCGGTCAATGCCATCCTGCAGCAAGTGGAGCACCGTACATGGTTCAACCGCCGCCATCATACCGACGGGCGTCGGCGCACGCTCATCGCCTCCGGGTGCCTTGTTGAGCGCTACCGTGCCGAACTGCAGGAGGAGCTCCCGCAGGTCGACGCTTGGTTTGGGGTCCACCAGTGGGACGAGTTGCTGGCATACGTCCAGCGTCTTGCCTCGCAGACCGCCCAGCCGTCGCCCTTCACATCCTGTCGCACCCTCTCCACTCCCCGCCACTACGCTTACCTCAAGATAGCCGAAGGATGCAACCGCAGTTGTTCCTACTGCGCCATCCCCCTTATCCGGGGCCGTCACGTCTCCCGTCCCATCGACGAACTTGTTGACGAAGCCAAGCGTCTTGTCGCCGAAGGCGTCAAGGAACTTATCCTCATCGCCCAGGACACCACCTACTACGGGCTAGACCTCTACGGGAGCCGCTGTCTTGGCGACCTCCTCAACCGCCTTGCCACCGAGAGCGGAGCGCAGTGGATCAGGCTCCACTACACCTATCCTGCCTCCTTCCCCCTCGATGCCATCGAAGCCATGCAGCGGCACTCCAACATCTGCAACTATATCGACATCCCGCTGCAGCACATCAACAGCCGCCTGTTGCACTCCATGCAGCGCGGTGTCGACCGCGAGCAGACCCTCCAACTCCTGCAGCATTTCCGCGACTGCTTGCCCGAAGTCAGTATCCGCACCACCCTCATTGTGGGCTATCCGGGCGAGACGGAAGCCGAATTCGATGAATTGAAGCAATTCGTGGCTGAAGCCCGCTTCGACCGTATGGGCTGTTTCGCCTACTCGCCCGAGGAAGGCACACCTGCCGAAGCCCTTGGCGACCCCGTGCCAGACGAGGAGAAACAGCGTCGCGTGGATGAGCTTATGGCTCTTCAGCAATCCATATCGCTGCAGAAGAACGAGGCCCGCGTGGGGCGCGAGTATCGTGTGCTTGTCGACCGCCGCGAAGGAGACTACTACATCGCACGCACCGAGTTCGACAGCCCCGAGGTCGACGACGAAGTCCTCATCCCTGCCTCCCGCCGTCTGGCCATAGGCTCGTTCCAGCGTGTACGTATCACCCAAGCCATGGAACACGACCTGATGGCCGAGCTCCTTCCCGCTCGATAGACAAAGTCATTCACCCGGCGTAAATACTAGGCGTAATAGTCAAATTGCAGGCTAAAAATTGCAGTTTTTGTTCTAATAGTCAAATTGCAGGCTGATATTTCGTATGAACGTTTGGTCGGGTAAAAAA
>ONFR01000017.1 GCA_900317125.1 uncultured Bacteroidales bacterium
GTTGTCGCCGATGTGGCGGTACCAGCGGTAGGTGCAGCCCGGTGTCTCGGTGGAGACGGTGATGTCGGTGGGTTGTCCGTTGCAGACTACGGTGTCGCCTTCGACAAGGAGTTCGGGATGCTGGAAGACCTCGATGACCACGGTGTCGTAGGCAGTGCACCAGACAGTGTCTTCAGCATAGATTTCGCCCTCGGTATAGAGGCCGTTGTATGTACGCAGAACGACGGGGTTCTTGTAGAATCCATAGATGTGGCTGAATTCGGCAAGGCTGCCGTTGCGGTCGCCTTCAAAAACCTCGTAGGGCACGGTGTCCGGAGCCACGGAGGTGTCGTTGAAGATAATCCAGTCGCGGCGGACGGAGCCTGGGATGTCGTCGCGGAGGACGACAACTTCGGAGTCGCAGACCTCTAAGGCGGAGGCATGAATATGGTGGTTACGGGTGTCGGGAGAACCGAGTACGTTGACGGTATAAGTGCTGTCGCTGAAGCAGGAGTTGTCATCGCGGAAGAAGGAACGGCAGGTCACTTGGTAGGTGCCGATGGAGTCGAAGCGATAGGAGATGCTGTCGCCCATGGCAGAGTCAACGACATCACCGTTGTGGAACCACCATTTTGTTTTCGGCTTTTCAACACCCTGAGGGATGTTGGGGATGAAACTCTTGTTGAGGAACAAGACATCATTTTCGCAGGTTTTGATGGTGTCGATGGACATTGAGGGCTTGGTGTTATTAACGCTTACGTACACTTTCGATATGATAGGAATGTCGGGGTTCATGTACGAAGTCATGTCGCAGCGGAATACCTGCAGATTGGTGTATTGGCCGGCCATGGAGCCTTCCGTCACGAGAAAGTCGTCGCTTTGGCAGAGGTATGTGTGGTTGGCGCTGTTGTCGGCGGTGAGCGGTGTGAACTGGACGGTCTCGGGAACATTCAGCAGGCTACTGATACCCTCCATGCCCGAGTTGCTTTTATACCACCTATAGCTGCTCAATCCTTTGGGAGCCCTTAGCGTGTCCACAACTTGAGTGGAACCAGCGGGACATCCAGAACTCTTAATTTCAATTGGCTGGCATTCACCAGCGATGTAGGCACAGGCGTAATGGACGCTCATACTGCAGTCGCCCGCACCAATCTTGATGCGTACACGCTCATACAGATAATTGTTCAAGTTGATGGCCACCTTGTTCCAGGGCAGGTAGATGTTGCAACCATAGGAAGCCCCCGAGTTGTGCGAGCCAGTGCTGCCAACATAGAACGGAGACACATCGGAGCCCGTACCTGCAGGTGTGGGACGAATATAGCAAAGAGTGTCGCCACCGATGGATTGCCAAGTGCCCGAGAGGACGTTTTGGCGCTCAATTTGTATGGCGAACTCGGGATTCTCGGATACGGAGTGCTGCCCGTTCTGGAGAGAAAGGGCATACCAGATAAATATCAAGGCGTTCTGCGGAACGACATCAAATTCGTAGCAGAGCATTTCGGCTTCGTGTGTGCCTCCGCAGTTGTTGCCCAAACGGATAGAACTGGTGTACGACGAGTCTGGTGGGAGGTAAGACAGATGGTTATAGGTGAGGGGGTCGGTGCCGGAACCTTTGATAACGAATCGATTCATGTAGTCCGATTGGCCGTTGATGTTGACCGAATTGCCGTTTGTACAACTGCTGCCGGATGATGTTGTTGCCAACTGCGAAGCGGGGATAACTGTTCCCCACTGACGCATACCCCAGTCGTTGCATGTACTCGTATAGTTGTCCTTGCTCCCCGTGTAGCCATACCATAGGGCGTTGGCATTGTTGCCGGCGCTTGCAATTACAAATGAGGTGGGGTTCTTCAGCCCTTTACAATAGCTGACACCCTGTGCATTGGAGAAATTACACAATAACACAAACGGGACCATCAACAGTGTCCTTCCAATTTTGGTAGTGAGAAGATGTGTTGTCATGATATTTAGTTTTTATTATTTCTGCCCTTATGACACACAAGGTCCAAATTGCTGCAATTTTTTAACGTTATTTATGATTTTTCTTTGTTGTGCAGTTGCTGTAGCCCTAGTATGTATAAAAAAACAGCAGAAGGACCCTCCTGCTGTTTGGCTTGTGGGAGTAATTGGATTCGAACCAATGACCCTCTGCTTGTAAGGCAGATGCTCTGAACCGACTGAGCTATACTCCCTTGTTTCGTTTTTTCAGCCTCCCGAGGGGCTTGAAATCGTTTGCAAAGATACGAACTTTTTGCGACATGGCAAATATTTTTTTGCCGTGAAGACAAAAAAATGTATTTTTGCAAATCAATTGGTACAACACTGTATAGCATGAATCAACTGAGATATACACTATTGGCAGCGCTTTTTGCTGTTGCTGCGCTTGCTTCGGGCTGCCGTAGCGACCAGCAGCCTTCCGATGTCATGGGTGAAGAAAAGATGGCCGAATTCCTTCAGGAGGCCTATCTTTTGGAGGGATTTTATGGCATAGAGACAAGTTTCCAATACGACACCCTGTATCCCGAAATGTTGGCCTCTTACGACAGTCTACTGGCCAGCTACAGCCTCACCCGAGAGGATTTTGAGCGGAGCATTGACTGGTACACCCGCCATCCCCAAATCTATCAACGTATCCACGATACCGTCCTTGCGCGTTTCGACCGCCAGCTGGCCGAATTCGGCGATATGTAATTAGCTCCACACGCTCTGCCATCGCCTGTCAAGCATACAGCCTGTTGCAACGGTGAACCCTAATGTTTAACCGGCAAGTATCCGACAATCATTTCCGTGGGAAATACTGCGCAAGTCAAGTCCTTGGTCTGTCGTTAGTTCCTTTCTATGTATTTTCTATTTCCTTTCTATGTATATTCTCTATTATTTGTGTTAGGGAAATAATAAGCAGCCGAAAGTCTGTCAAAGTTTGATGCAAAATGTTGAGGTAATATGACTTAACCCTTAACGACCTATTAGTGATAGACCCAAATAGATCAATGGAATATACCTGTTTGTAATATCCCACGGAGAATCTGACGGTATATCATCACGGTATACTATTAAGCGAAAGAGCCTTTGGGGCTGGGCTAACCTCCTTGCATTGCACGATTAGGCAGATAGTCCTTAGGAATTTTCGCTTCCCTGATGACCGATCTGGGATAAAACAGCAACGGCCGCCATCCCTCTTGTTAAGGGGTGGCGGCCGTCGGCTTTCAGGAATAGCTATTGATTGTTTGTGGTGTCCTTTGGCAAGCTAATCTTTCCGTGTTCCACCTTGTTGGGATAGGGATTCTCGGGGATTTGGAAAGGCACATATACCAGCCAGTGACCGTCTTCCTGCACCATCATGATTTCGTTCTCGAGGGTTTGGATAGGCGTTGTTTTGGTGTATTTCACATGGGCGGTGTCGTTCACAATCTCGATGTTGTCGATAACGATGGTGGCGGGAGTGTTCGACTGGATATACTCTTGAGGGGTCATGGGGATAAGTTTGTCGCGGAGGAAGGTGAGGGCATTCTCTTGCGTCTCCTTGGTGGCGTAGGGCATGGCCTCGTCTATCAGGTAGTTGCCTGTGGCATTCAAGTATCCTAGGGCGTTGGTCTCAATCTCTTTCTTGTCGGTGCTGCATGCGCTGAGGAGGAAAAGCAGGCATACGGCAGCAAGATTTGCGTAGTGTTTCATGATGTTATGTCTGATGGAATAAATAAGAGTCCGGGATTAAAGCCCCAGACTCTTATTGTGTTGTTCGTAAAGAAAAAGGTTATTGCTTAATGGTGAGGCTACCATTGCCGGCAGAAACGGAACCACCGTTCTTGGTCTTGATGGACATCTTACTGGCATCAACCTGGGCTTCGCCGTTCTGTCCCTTGACGGAAACACCCTTGTTGGAGAGTGTAGCGGTACCTTTGTTGGCATTGTTGGTGCCGATGGTCATCTTGCTGGCATCAACCTTCACCTCGGTCTTGGGCTCTTCTTTCTTGGCCTTTTTCTTGGCGGGGGTAGCTTTCTTGACGGGCTCGTCTACGACAACCTCCTCAACGGGTGTGGAGTCGATGACTTCTTCCACAATGCTGTCCACCACGGGAACCATGGTGTCGATAGGCTCCTCGGCGGGAGTGTTGTTATTGTTGCAAGCCACGGCGAGTGACATGGCAACAAGAGCCAGTGCTAAAGCTTTAACAGTCTTTTTCATTTCTATTGTGTATTAGGGTTATACTCTCAGTTACTAGATTAGCGAGCCATGATTTTGGCAGAGGCGGGCATGGTGATTTTGAAAGCGCCTTTTGCATTTGTCATGCTCTGGTTGATAACGTTGAGGGTGAAGGGACGGCGGGTGCAGGCAGCCCAGTTGTAGTTGTTCTCCAACAGCTCGGCACCGTGAGCCATGGTGGCGTTGGCAACGCAGCTCAGCAGCATAGCGTCAGCTTCGAGTTTGGTGATATTGAGGGTGACGTCGGTACCCCACCAGTCGCCAATGGTCTGTTCGCTACCATCCTGGTATTGGAGAGTGAGGCCGGTGCTTTCGAAGTACCAAAGTTGAACACCTTCCATGGTAACACCTTGAGAGAAACCAACATTGCCGGTATAGGTACCAGTAGCGGGAGCGCCATCGAAGTAGTGAAGCATCTGGACGATGGGCATCTGGGTGGAAGAAGTGGTTTGAGCGGCAGCAACCCCAATGGCGCCCGGAGCTTGGTTAGCAATCACGCAGTTGACGTATTGGGCAGCCCAGTTCACGTCGCCGAAGGTGACGTTCACGCCAGCCAGCTCTTCGAAGGTAGCGGTGTAGGTGGCATTGCTGGTAACGGTCACAATGCGGGGATTGTTGGCATTGTCATCATTCCATTTGACGAATTTGTAACCCTCGTTAGCGGTGGCGGTGAGGGTAGCGGTAGCAGCAGAGTCGTAAACGCCGCCGCCAGTCACTGTACCATAAGCATCGTTGTTGGCATTAACGGTGATGGTGTACTTGGGGGTCTGATGAGTGGGGTTGTTGTTGGGTTTGTCGCAGCTGACCATTACGGTACCTGCAACCAGCATCAGGCTAAACAGTTTGAAAATGTTCTTCATTTCTGTGTTGATTTTAAATTGTTTATAATGTGATTTGTTAATATGTTCTTTTACTATTCAAATTGCAAAAATACAACTTTTTTTTTGAATAGATTTTTTTTTTGTCTTTTTTATGTTTTTTTAGAATTCAATAAGTGTGTTGGTTCGGTTTTGGGGTCGTATTCTCTTTGTTCTTTTTGTTGCATTGTGTTGTCATGGTCGAAGGCAAGGAGTGGCTGCGGCACAGAAGGGGTGGTCAGTTTTTGATGTCGAGGGCGTCGCGGACGCCGTTGCCGAGGAGCATGAATGCCAGTACGAGGAGCATGATGGCTGCGCCGGGCAGGAGGGGAAGGTAGGCACTGTCGAGCAGGATGTAGCTGTAGTTCTCTTTGACCATGGAGCCCCACGAGGGCATGGGAGGCTGCACACCGATGCCAAGGAAGCTGAGGCCGGCCTCGAGTAGGATGGCGCTGGCGAAGTTGGCGGCGGCTACGACGATGACGGCACCCGATATGTTGGGCAGTATGTGGCGGAAGATGGTGCGGAAGGGACTGATGCCGAGGGCACGTGCGGCCTCGACGTATTCTTTCTCCTTGATGCTGTAGACTTGTCCGCGCACTACACGGGCGATGTCGACCCACATGGTGAGACCGACGGCGATGAACACCTGCCAGAATCCCTTGCCCAGCGCAAAGGTGATGGCGATGACCAGCAGCACTGTGGGGATGGACCACACGACGTTGATGAACCAGGTGATGAGATTGTCTACCCAGCCTCCGTAGTAAGCGGCCAGGGCGCCGAGGGTGATGCCGATGAGCAGGGCGATGAGCACGGCGATGAAGCCAACCGAGAGGCTGACGCGGCTGCCGATGACTATCATGCTGAGCACGTCGCGGCCGTAGCCGTCGGTGCCGAAGGGAAAGGTGCGTGTGCGTTGTTGCACTATTTGCGAGGCGGCCACGCGGCGTACAGGGCCGTTGTTGGGCACGGAGCCGGTGTAGGCTTCGATGTCGACACTATCGCCTACGGTTGTGACGCTGTAGGTAGGTATGGCGGTGGCATCGAGTGGGCGACCGCTGAGCATTGTGCGTAGCCAGGACTGCTGCACGGGGGGCTGGCCGTCGTCGACGTAGGTGAACTGTATGCGCGAAAAGGGCTTGAGGGTGGCCAGCTCGAGGTACTGCTGGTTGCAGTAGGGGGTGGGGTCGGGGGTGATGAGGTAGCCCAGCAGGGCGGTAAGGGTGAAAAGGCCTATGACCACAAGGCTGGCCACGGAGAGCCCGTTGCGGCGGAAGCGCTGCCAGGCCATGCCGCTGAGCGAAGTGCTGCGGGCAGGGGCTTCCCGGCGGAGGAAGCGCCGGTGGGCGCGGCTGAACAGAGCTTGGAGGGTCATGGGGATAGATGGGATGGATTTGTTAAAGGGAATAGGGTTACATAAGGCCGAGCTCGAGTTTCACCTCGTCGCTGAGGTTGTTGAAGTCCCAGGGCGGGTCGAAGGTGAGGTCGACATCGACGGATTTGATACCTTGGATGTAACCTACCATCTGCTTGACCTCTTGGAACATGTATTCGGCCTCGGGACAGTCGGGGGCCGTCATGGTCATGAGTATTTTGACGTTGAAGTCGTCGTCGATGTCTATCTTGTAGATGAGGCCGAGGTCGTAGATGTTGACGGGGATCTCGGGGTCGTAGATGTTGCGCAGACAGTTGACGATGGCGTCGCGGAGGGTTTCTTTGGTGGGTTGCATGGGATATGGGGTGTTAGGATTGTTTCTGTGAGAAGGCGAGGGCATAGAGCTTCATCTGTTTGACCATGGAGGTGAGGCCGTTGGAGCGGGTGGGGGAGAGGTGCTCTTTGAGGCCTATCTGGTCGATGAAGGCGAGGTCGGCGGCAAGGATGTCCTGTGGGGTCTGGCCGTCGAGGGCACGAATGAGGAGTGTGATGATGCCTTTGGTGATGACGGCATCGCTGTCGGCACGGAACCATAGGCGGCCGTCGCGGTGTTCGCAGCTCAGCCATACACGGCTTTGGCACCCTTTGATGAGGTTGCTCTCGGTTTTGTCCTTTTCGTCGATGACGGGGCATTGCTTGCCGAGGTCGATGATGTAGGCGTATTTGTCGAGCCATTCGTCGAAGCAGGCGAACTCGTCGATGATGGTTTGTTCTATCTCTTTGATGGTCATATTGTTTCGGTTTTTAACTAGTGGTACTAGCCTTCCTAGTCTTTATATTTGTTTATTTTGGTGCGGTGTGAATCATAATGGCGGCGATGACACCGAAGAAGGCCTGCGGCAGGAGTACGGCGATAAAGGGGTTGAGGGTGCCGAAGATGGCGTAGACGGTGGATACTTTCATGAAGACGATGAAACCGAAGGCTAGCGTGATGCCCACGGCAAGGTGGACACCGATGCCGCCGCGGGTTTTGCGGCTGGAGACACCGAGGCCGATGAAGGTCATGACGATGATGGCAAGGGGGTTGAGGAGACGTTGGTAGAGCTCGATTTTGGCGGCCACGACGGTGGTGGAGCCCCTCATTTTTTCGCGTATGATATAGTGGTAGAGCTCCACGGAGTTCATGGTGGTGATGTCGTCGTCGGCCCAGTTGAAGTCGTCGGGGGTGATGCCTAGGTTGCGTTGCGACTGCCCACTGCGGGAAAGGTGTTCGCGGTTGCCGTCGATGGTGCGGTGTACAAAGTCGAGGCAGTCCCATTTGCCGGTGAGGGTGTCGTACTGAATGCTGGAGCAGGAGATGCGGTCTACCAGCTGGTATTGGTCGTCGTAAACGTCGCGGTGGAACTGGTTGACGCGAAGGGTCTGGGCGTCGAAGCTCTCGGCATATATCTGTGTGCCATGCTTTGCTTGGAAGTGGATGTTGCTGAAGTAGTTCTGCTTGCGAGTGTGGATGTAGTCGCCTTCGAATTGGGCAAGGCTCCGGTTGTTGACGGGGATGACGAAGTTGCCGAAGACAAGCACTACCAGCGCCACAATGGCCGAGCCGTAGAAGTAGGGCCGCATGAGGCGCCGGTAGCTGATGCCGCTGCCGAGGATGGCGATGATTTCGGTGTTGCCGGCCATCTTGGAGGTGAAAAAGATGACGCTGATGAAGATGAAGAGCGGACTGTAGAGGTTGACGAAGCCGGGGATGAAGTTGAGGTAGTAGCGATAAACAATCTCCCCCAGCGGCGCATGGCCGCCGAGGAAGTCGTCGAGTTTTTCCGATACATCGAATGTGATGACGATGACTATGATGAGCGCCATCGCCATGAGGAAGGTCTTCAGGTACTTCAGCAGGATGTACCTGTCAAGTTTTGGCACTGATTTCACTCTTGCCCGATGCCGAATATTTGTTGGAACTTGGTGAGGCACTCAAGGACGTTGGTCTTGACGTGGATGAATTCGTCGATGCCGTAGCCTTTGTAGGTGTCGACCATGTCTTTGGGGAAGCCGGCGAGCACGATGCTCTTTACCTTGCCTTTGAGACCTTGGCAGGCGGCTTCGGTGATTTCGGCATACTCGTCGTCGCTGGAGCAGAGGACCACGATGTCGGCCTTGGCCTCGAGGGCGGCTTTGACGCCTTCTTCAGCAGACTTGAATCCGGGATTGTCGATAATCTCGTATCCGGCCACACCGAAGAAGTTGGTGGCGAAACCAGAGCGTGCCTTGCGCATGGCGAGGTTGCCGTAGGTGAGGAGGAATACTTTGGGACGGATGCCGCTGTGCTCGGTGGCGAGGCGCAGTTTCTCGAATGCCTCGGCACCACGGTACTGGCGGAGGGGCTTGATGGGGGCGTCGGCGGCGGAGCAGCTGCATTTGGGGCAGCAACGGGTGTCCTTGGTTATCTTGTCGCCCATCTTCTCGAGGAGGTTGGGGTACTGGTTGGTGCCCAGAATGGTGGTTTTGCGGGTGGCGATGTCCATGTCGCGCTGAGCGGCGGTTTTCTCCACCTCGGCCTGCACGTAGCCGTTGGCAATGGCTTTGGCAAAACCGCCCTGTTCCTCGACGGCGAGGAAGAGCTGCCAAGCGTACTGGGCGATGCTGTCGGTGAGGTTCTCGATATAGTAGCTGCCGGCTGCGGGGTCGACAATCTTGTCCATGTAGCTCTCTTCTTTGAGGAGGAGCTGCTGGTTGCGGCCAATGCGATAGCCGAAACTATCGGACTCTTTGAAGGCGATGTCGAAGGGGTTGGTGGTGATGCTGTCGGCACCGGCAATGGCGGCGGACATGGTCTCGGTGGTGGTGCGGAGCATGTTGACGTAGGGGTCGAAAATGGACTTGTTCCAAAGCGAGCTGGTGGCATTGATGAATACCTTGAGGCAGCAGTCGCACTGAGGTTTGTATTGCTCCATTATTTTGCTCCACAACATGCGGGCGGCACGTATCTTGGCAATTTCCATGAAATAGGTGCTGCCTGTGGCAAAATTGAAGACGAGGTTTTTAGCCACTTCCTCGACGGTGAGGCCGCAGTCGGTGAGGTGGGCCACGAGGTCGTTGGCGGAGGCAAGGGTGAAGCCCAGCTCTTGCACGATGCTGGAGCCTGCGTTATGGATGTAACGTCCGTTGACGGCAAGGACGCGGAAGTTGGGCAGGTGCTCTTTGGCAAAACGAACCAGCTCGACGGCTTCCTGGTAGTCGCCCTGCTCGCCGTTGCGATAGTCGCCATGGAGGAGTGCGCGGCCATAGATGTCGAAGTTGCAGCTGCCATAGACTTTGGCGGGGTCGTAGCCGCCCTCTTCCACCACTTGGAGGAAGAGTTTGAGGGTGTGGAGGTAATCCTTGCTGCAGGTGAAGTTGATTTTGCAGGCTTCGGGATGGATATCTTTCAGCAGGGTGCGCATCTGCTCCACGTTTTCGACTTTGCAGGCGCAGAGCCCTAACGAATTGGCACCGCGGTTGAGGGCTTCGAGAGCCAGGGCATTGGCAGCCTCGAGTGTGTCGGCCTTGATGTCTTGGCGGATGTCCCATACATTGTTGTCGGCATGTTTGCCACGGGTGAAGGGAGCCTGGTCGGGGTTGCTTTCCAGGTATTCCAGATTTTCGAGGTCTTCGGCGCGGTAGTAGGGTTTCACCTTAAAACCTTCGATGGTCTTCCATACCAGTTTCTTTTCGTAATCGGCGCCCTTGAGGTCTTTATTGATGACCTCTTCCCATTTTTCGGTCGGGACTGGAGGGAATTCGCTGAATAATTTATTGTCTTCCATAGTCTTGTGTCTTTCTATTATCAACAATTAAGCAAACAAAGTTACGATTATTTTTCGATATAGCAAAAAATAATCGCAACTTTGCTGTCCAAGAAACGGGTTGAGGGGTGATTGCAAGCAGATAAAAGTTCAGCTGTTTGTTGGAAGGGGAGGGCGTTGCCGGGGGGCTATTCGCAAGGGAGCACTTGGCAGTGGTCGGGATGGATATAGAGGAGGTATCCCCGCACGGTGGGGTTGCCCATGGCGAGGAGGGCATCGCAGTAGTGCAGCACTTGGATGGTATGGTCGGCACTGGGCTGGCCTGTCTTGAAATCGATGACGTATACGGCTTCGGGAGTATAGACGATCCGGTCGGGACGAATCACGTTGCCCTGCCATGCGATGTCGCATTCGTTTTTTGCGGTGTGCACGGGATTGAAGAATCGTGCCACTTCGGGTTGCTGCATCATGGCGGAGAGCGTTCGGCGAAGGGCGTTCACGGTCTCGTCGTCGAGCTGTTTGTGAGCGGCATAACTGTCGATGGCGTTGTCGACATCATCGATGGATGCGATGTGCGACAGTATCTCGTGGACCTGGTTTCCGCGGCGGATGGCATCGTTGTCGGTAGGTCTTGAGGCGGTGGACTGCTCGGCGATGGCAATGCGGTCTGTCCAGTCGGGGAAGATGGTGGTATGCAGTTGAATAGTGCTAATGTGACTGTCTGCCTCTTTGGCTATTTGCTTAGGATTATTCGTGCCGATGGCACGTACATCGGGACGCACTTCGTAGGTGTCCTCGCGGGTGTCGAGATAGTCTGATAGCAGAGAAGTGTAGGCTGTGGTGCCGGATTTCTTAGGCTTGTGACAGTATAGGAAAAGCTTTTCCCTGGGTCGTGTGAGTGCTACATAAAGCACGTTCAGGTTATCCATATCTGTTTTGCGGCGTTCCTCGTCGTATTGCTGGTCGAAGAGGGTGGGCTCTCCTTTGGTGGGGTGGACAAGTCCCACGGGCAGCGGCACGGCGTCGGTGGCCGGGGTCTGCACCCAGATGGAGTCCAGTCTGTCGCGTTCGTTCAAGACGGGGTATAGCACGATGGGGGCTTCGAGACCTTTTGCTTTGTGTATGGACATCAAGCGGATGGCGTTGATGTCGGCGGCGGTGTTGGTGGACAGACGGTCTTTCTGTTCGTCGAACCATTGGATGAATTCGGTCAGGTCGTGGCGGTGGGTGGTGGCGTACTTTGCCACCACGTTGAGGAATGTGGCGGTGTAGGCTGTTTCGCAGTCTTCCAGCTGGAGCATCCGCAGCATCTCTTCGCAGCAGTCGTAAAGTCCCAGCGACCGCAGACGGTTGCTGTTCAGCGTCAGCCCGTGATTGGCCAGGAGGCTGTCGAGGTTGATGGGTTGGCGGTCGTTGATGAATGTAGTGTCCAGCTGAAAGTCGGTCTTGCCCAAGTGGTTGAGATATAGGATTACCTGAGCGGCGGCCACACGGTCGGTCGGGTCAATCAGGTACTGTAGAATACTGCGCATCATCATCACTGTGGGGCTTTGAGAGAGGAGGAATGACTCGTTGGACACTACCGCGATGCCCTGCTGGGTGAAATGAGCGGTGATGTCGGCAAGGATGCGGTTGTAGCGTGCCAGCACGGTGATGTCGCTGAGTTTGTAGCCCAGTGTATCGGTTAATTGGTGGATGTCTTTTACCATCTGTTCCCAAAGTTGGGAGTTGTCGTCTTCGGCCTCCCAGAATCCGGCTTGGATGTATCCGCCTTCTTTCACAGGCTCCTGTATCAGCGAGGGCCGTGGGCCATCGCCTATATAAATATTGTGTAATTCGGGGTTGTCGGCGTAGCGTTGGCGGATGGCCCACTCGAAGAAACAGTTGTTGAACTCCACGATTTCCCGTGCGGAGCGGAAGTTGCGTCCAAGCTGTTCCACGGTGCTGATGCCGGGCTGTTCGAGCAGGCGGCCATGCACGGGGTTGTCGACTTTGGGAAGGGATACAAACTGACCTACGTCACCTTGGCGGAAGCGATAGATGGCTTGTTTGCCGTCGCCAACTACCAGCGAGGTGTGTCCGGCACCCACGCCGTTCTCCAAGAGGGGGACGAGGTTCTGCCATTGGAGTCGTGAAGTGTCCTGGAATTCGTCTATCAGATAGTTGGTATAGCGGTTGCCGATGCGTTCGTAGATGAATGGGGCGGGTTCGTCCTGTACTACCTCGGCGATGCGTTGGTTGAACTCAGAGATATGGACAATCTCGTTTTCTTTGGAGTATTCTCCAACCAGCTGATTCAGTTTATTGAGGAGCGCAAGGGAATAGATGTTCTTCATCAGTAGCCTGCGGGTGTTGTACAGCACTCCTTCGGTGGAGCGGAATTGCTGGATGCGATCGAAAATGTCGTGCAACCGTGGTTTCACTGATGCCAGCCGATCGCTCACAGCGGCGGAGCATTTGGCACTGCCCAGTTTGTCTCCCTCCAGATAGGCTAGCACATAACTGTTGGGCTGGGTCGCCACACCGTTGGCAAGTTTGCGGAAAAAAGCGCCTGCTCCGGTGGCACCGCGGTAGAAATCGGTGTCGGACAGCCCTGCTGAAGTATAGAGGTCGACCCCCTCTTGCCCTAATGCACGCAACTGCTGTTCATAGGCTCTGTTGTCGGTGGCCATGCGGCGCTGTCTCTCTCTGAACTGGGGGCTGTCGATGTCTTTCAGCAGACTAAGGTATTGGGGGGTCTGCTCCTTGAAGAGTTCTTGCGCCAGGTCTGACAGCTCCTGTTCTATCATGTAATTCTTGCCATCGGACATCCTGCTCTCGGCAAAGTCGCATAGAACCTCCGTCAACTCTTCCTGCCCGTCGGTGCCTGCCAGACTCATCAGGTCGTCCACGGCGTTTTGTATCAAGTCGTCATTGTCTATCTGGACATCGAAGTTGAGTGGCAGCCCGAGGTCGTGAGCAAAGGTGCGGACTATGCGGTGCATGAAGCTGTCGATAGTGCAAACGGCAAAATCGGAATAGTTGTGAAGCACGCCCTGCAGGACAGCAATGGCATAGCGTTGCAGGGTATTGCTGTCGAGATGTAATGTTTTGGCGATGTCGTTGCCCATGGGGGTGCCGGTGCCAACTGCAGACATGTTGTCCAGTTCGCGCAGTATGCGCTCCTTCATCTCGTTGGCCGCTTTGTTTGTGAAGGTAATGGCGAGAATCCTTTTAAACCGTGAAGATAGTTCCTCCTCTCTGGCCGAGAAGGCCAACAGAAGATACTGGCGTACCAGTGTGTACGTCTTGCCCGAGCCGGCAGAAGCACGGCAGATGATGAAACGGCTGCTGTCCATAACAAAATGCAAAGATACACTTTTTTTTTAGAATAGAATCAATTCCTTCGGTCGCGTTAACGGACGTGCATCGGCAAATACAACTGTCCTTTCTCCCCTGCATGGTGGTGACCACGCTTGGTGTGAGAACCGAACAGGCTCTGTCGGGGTATGGGCGGAGTGTTAAAAAACCCTTTTTTTTCTTTTTTTTTACATCGAATTGTTGATAATTCAAGAAAATTTGCTAATTTAGCGGTTGAAAAAAGAGGGGTGGAAAACCCCGAAAAAGTGCAATAATAATTTAAACATCAATAATATGGAAGCAAAGAAAACCCCCAGGGCTGACCTCGAAAATCGCAGAGGTCTGTTTCTTGAAATCGGTTTGGCGGTCATTTTGGCTGCTGCGCTGGTCGCTTTCAACATCAAGTCGTACGATAAAGAGGTGAAAGAAGTGAGCACCCGTACCGCTGATGTTGAGATTGACGCCGACATTATCCAAACATCGGAGGATACACCTCCACCACCTCCTCCCGAAGAGCCTGAAGTCGTGGCTACCGAACTCAACGTTGTAGAAAACGATGCTGAGGACATCCACGAGGTAGGTATCATCAACGCTGAATCGAAGGCTGACGAGGCTTTGGAGTTCACCCGCGTTGAAGTGAAAGAAGAGGTTGAGGAAGTTGAAGAAGAGGTCTTCCTGGTTGTTGAGGAAGATCCCGAGTTCCCCGGTGGTCTGGATGCACTTTCCAAGTTCATCGCCGACAATATCAAGTACCCCCAACTCGCCAAAGAGAACAACATCACAGGTAAGGTGTTCGTCTCGTTCGTTGTTGAGAAGGACGGCCGCGTAGGTCAGGTAAAGATTCTGCGTGACATCGGCGGCGGTTGCGGCAACGAAGCTGTGCGTGTCGTGAAGATGATGCCCAAATGGAAACCCGGCAAACAGCGTGGTAAAGCTGTTCGTACACAGTTCAACCTGCCTGTCAACTTCGACCTTCAGTAATGCTTCTTGCTGAGGCTCACCAGTCCGGCAAATAATCTACAATAAGGGTTGCCTTCCCTGACGGCAACCCTTTTTTTATGAATAGGCATTCCTTGTTGTCATTGGCTCCATAGCAGCAGGGTCATGTCTGCAAACTTTGTTAACTACCAATGCTTGCAATCAATAATCTTTCGGTCCAGTTCACTGGTACCAACCTATTCGAGAATGTCACTTTCAACATTGCCGACCACGACCGTATCGGTTTGGTGGGGAAAAACGGCGCCGGAAAGTCCACGCTTCTGAAAATTCTCTGCGGCTGGCAGCAGCCCGAGACGGGTACGCTGGTGATAGCCTCGGGGCAGACTGTGGGATACCTGCCACAGGAGATGGTTCCGGATTCCACCCGTACAGTCATCGATGAAGCTATGACGGCTTTCAGCCATATCGACGAGCTGACCTCCCTGCAGCAACGCCTCACCGACGAGATCGCCAACCGCACTGACTATGAGAGCCCCGACTATACCCGCTTGTTGAACCGCCACAACGAGGTCACCGAACAGATTTCCATGCTTGGCGGCGGCAGCCGTCAGGAGCAGACCGAAAAGGTGTTGTTGGGATTGGGTTTCCGTCATGACGATTTTCAGCGGCTGGTCGCCGAGTTCAGCGGAGGGTGGCAGATGCGTGTCGAACTGGCCAAACTCCTGTTGCAAAGGCCCGACTTCCTGCTGCTCGACGAGCCTACCAACCACCTTGATATCGTCTCCATCCAGTGGTTGGAGAATTTCCTCACCAACTATCCGGGGGCTGTGGTGCTGGTGTCCCACGACCGCACCTTTCTCGACAACATCACTACCCGCACCATCGAAATCACCGCTGGGCGCATCTATGACTACAAATGCCCCTATTCCGAGTACGTGATACAGATGCAGGAACGCCGCGCGTCGCAGATGGCACAGCTCACTGCCCAGCAGCGGCAGGTGGCACAAATCGAGGCCTTCATCGAGCGGTTCCGCTACAAGGCCACCAAGTCCAAGCAAGTGCAGTCGCGTATCAAGATGTTGGACAAAATGGAGATGGTGAAGATTGACGAGGTGAGCACTGAGAGTATCCACTTCCGTTTTCCCCCCGCTCCGCATAGCGGCAAGATAGTCATCGAGGCGCAGGGGCTGGGTAAGGCCTATGCCGACCTTCAGGTGTTCGACGGGGTTGACTTCCTCCTCACGTCTGGGAAGAAAGTGGCTTTTGTTGGCCGCAACGGTGAGGGCAAGTCGACCATGGCCAAAATTATCGTAGGCGAGATAAACGACTACACTGGCAGTTTCCGTCTCGGTGCGCAGGTGCAGGTGGGCTACTATGCCCAGAACCAGGCCGCCATGCTTAACGGCGAGAAGACCGTCTTCCAGACAATCGACGACATCGCCACAGGCGATATCCGTCCCAAAATCCGCAATATCCTCGGCAGTTTTCTATTCGACAGCGAGGACTGCGAGAAGAAGGTCAAAGTGCTTTCGGGTGGCGAAAAAGCCCGGTTGGCCTTGGCAAAACTGCTGCTCACACCCTCCAATCTGCTGGTGCTCGACGAGCCCACAAACCATCTTGATATGGACTCAAAGGACATCCTCAAGAATGCGCTCCTGCAGTACAACGGTACGCTTATCGTGGTGTCCCATGACCGCGATTTTCTCCAGGGACTGACCGACTCGCTCTATGAGTTCCGCGATGGCGGAGTTCACGAGTTCCGGGGAGACATCTTCGAGTTTCTTGAGAGCAAAGAGGCGCAGGAGAAAAAGACTGCAGCCGCTGTCGTCGCTCCGCCTGTCAAATCCAGCGCCGGCAAGCATGCCTATGAGGAAACAAAAAACCGTGAGCGCGAGTTGCGTAAGTTGCGCAGTGCCGTGGAGAAGATAGAGAAAGAGATAGAGGCTCTTGAGGCACAGATTGCCGAGAAGGAATCGGTATTGGCTTCGGGCAATGCCCAGGATGAAAACTTCTATGCCGAGTACCAATCACTGAAAGACAGACTCGATGCCCAGATGGAGGCATGGGAGACGGCCACCATCGCTGTGGAGGAGTATAAAGGGTAATTTCAGCTACAAACACGAAACAGTGAATAGCCGTAATCAGGTTTGCGGTCGAGCTGTCCGGCTAGTTCGATTAGATAATTAGCGTTGACTGTCTGTAAGCAATATTCGCTTATCTCCGTAGCAGGTGAATGGCGCATAAGTTTTCCATTATTTTCTCTTCCTCATTGAACCCAAATCGGTCGTTAGCCGACTTATCAATCGGGATAACCGCACTGAGCGGACGGCGCGCACGACCCACTTGGGCCGTTCAATCCTGGCTCGATGTTGCCTGCTTCTCGGCATGTTTCCCGTTATCATGTCGAGTAACGATGCTATAACGAAGCTATAACGATGCAGGATTGAACGACCCCACTCCGTAGAGAGGGGAAAACGTTGCCGCTCTATGGCGCAGGGCGGGAAGGTAGGGGGCAGGGTTTATCCCCGTGCATTGCACGATTCTGCAGCGGTTTCCTTATGACCGATTTGGGGTTAACCTATGCGTTAGAATATTTTTAAGTTCCTATGACGTATAGGTTGAAAAATTATTGTATTGCTGTGGGGATTTATTCCGTTAATGCGGCGGCTGCGCGGCCTGCGGCATAGCCGGTGCTAAAGGCTATCTGCAGATTGTAACCGCCTGTGTCGGCATCCAAGTCCAGCACCTCGCCAGCAAAGTACAAGCCGGGAACCAGTCGCGACTCCATCGTCTTGGGATTGATTTCCTTCAAGTTCACACCTCCCTGGGTGACCACGGCCGTATTGTAGTCGCCTGTTCCCGTCAAGGTGAATTCCACGTCCTTCAAAAAGTGCAGCAGGCGGTGGCGTTCCCCGCTGTTGATTTGGTGCAGCCTTTTGTAGTATTCGATGTGCAGACGGTCCAAGGCCAGTTGTATCAGTTCGGCGGGCAGCCACATGCGCAAGGCATCATGGAACAGGCGTGTACCGCTTCCGTTCAAATCGTTGATGAGACGGTGGTCCAGGGTCTCAGATGTCAAGGCGGGTTTCAGGTCGATATGGGCGGTAAGGGATTCGCCATTGTTCAGCAGACGGCTCACTTGGCGGCTGGCGGAAAGAACCAAAGGCCCATCAAGTCCATTGTCGGTGAATGTCATCTCTCCGAAACCGTCGTACAACTTCTTCCCTCCCGCAGCGGGACGGGTGATGGTTAGCCCCACATTCTTTAATACAAACCCCACCAGTTCCTGCGGAATCTTCTCCTGGCACACCAGCAACACCAGCGACGGCACCTGCGGTACCACCGTGTGTCCTGCCTCCTCGGCCAGACGGTATCCAATACCGGTTGAACCCGTGGTGGGGTAGGAGAGGCCTCCTGTGGCGATAATCACCGCATCACCGCGGACGGTAGAGCCGTCCTGCAGGCGGACACCGTGCCGGTCCTCGGTCAGACTCTTCACAGCGCAGTTTTTCCGTATCTCCACATTCGGGCGGGCTTCAAGGTCGTTGATTAATGCAAGGAATATGTCCAGCGATTTGCCGCTTCGGGGATACACCCTGTTGCCGCGTTCCTCAACCAGCGGCACATTCCGCTGCTCGAAGAACGCCATCAGCTGCGTGTTGAACATTTGGGCAAAGCAGTTGCGAACCCAACGGCTGTCGGGTCCTATGTGGGTGATGAAATCTTTCAACGGAGCGGTATTGGTGAGGTTGCATCGACCCTTGCCGGTGATGCGCAGTTTGCGCCCGGCCTGGTCCATCTTCTCCACCAATACCACTTCCGCCCCCTGTTCGGCGGCTGCCACTGCGGCCATCATGCCAGCAGCTCCAGCACCCACAATCACCACCCTGCTCATGACTTGGAGAGGGTGAAAATATCGGCGGGATGGACACACAGCACCGGCAGCTGCGAGTTATGGACAATCTGCTGTGCGTTGGTGCCGAGAAACAGCTGCGAGATGATGCGGTCCTGTTCGGTGTTGATTACCACCAGGTCGGCATTGATACTCTCGGCATAGCCCAACACGGCATCGCTGTAGTTGGAGTATTTTTGCACCGTGGCCACATGGCGTACACCCTCGTGGTCCAGAAATTCAGCGGTCTGCACCATGTAGGCACGCAGTTGTGCTGCCTCTTCCACCGACTCCTGTAGTCCCAGAATATGGATTTCGGAGCCGAACATCTTGGCCATTGTCGCTGCAGGGGGCACCTTCTGGCGCGAGTTGACGTTGACACGGATGGGGACAACAATGCGTTCCAGCTCTTTATGGAAGTTAAAGCCTTCGCGGATGGTCAATACAGGGACGGGGGATTCCTGTACAATGCGCACTGCTGTACTGCCCATCCAGTATTTCTCGAATCCCGAGGCACCGTTGGTACCGATAACTATCATGGGGGCATTCTCGTGGCGGGCTTCACGGGCTATCACTGCCGCCACACGTCCGGAACAGATATCCCAGCGTATTTTGCCGGTCTTCATTCGGGGCTGATACTCTTCGCAAATCTGTTTCAGCTTGTCTTCGGCAAGCAGGGTCATCACCGTCTGCTGTTCTTCGTCCATCAACAGTTTCTCACGCTTGGCCCATACTATTTTTATGTCACAATGGATTTTGTTGGCGATGTCGGTCGCCAGTTCCAAAGCCACGAGTGACCCTTTGGAAAAGTCTGTTCCTACAATTATTGATCTCATGTTATTACATTATTTTATATATACGGCCATAACGTATTAAGTGCTCTTTTATTATTGTGTCGGGCAGAAAAAATATCTATGTGCCGTTTTTTTTGTATCTTTGCACATTCAAAAGGTACACAGGAATGAACACCAATTTAGATGCTACCGGCCACAGCCAGACCGTGCAGGAACGCGAGGTCGAGCGCGCTTTGCGCCCCAAGGGCTTCAACAGCTTCGCAGGGCAGAAACAGGTGCTCGACAACCTCCGCATCTTTGTGGGGGCGGCAAAACAGCGTGGTGAACCCCTCGACCACGTGCTCTTCTTCGGACCTCCCGGCCTTGGCAAGACTACCCTCTCCTACATCATTGCAAACGAGCTGGGGGTGAATATCAAGATGACCTCCGGCCCGGTGCTGGACAAGCCCGGCGACCTGGCCGGCATGCTCACTTCGCTCGAAGCCAACGATGTCCTTTTCATAGACGAAATACATCGCCTGTCGCCCGTAGTGGAGGAGTACCTTTACTCTGCCATGGAGGACTACAAGATAGACATCCTGATCGAGTCCGGTCCTGCCGCCCGTAGTGTGCAGCTCAACCTCAAGCCCTTCACGCTTATCGGTGCCACCACCCGTTCCGGCATGCTGACGGCACCACTGCGTGCCCGCTTCGGCATCAACTGCAGGCTGCAATACTACGATGCCGAGACACTGGCCACCATCGTCAACCGCTCCGCCGGACTGCTGCAGGTGAAGATAACCTCCGAATCCGCTTTCGAGATTGCCCGCCGCAGCCGCGGCACTCCTCGCATAGCCAACCTGCTTCTGCGACGCGTCCGCGACTTTGCTCAGGTCAAAGGCGACGGCACCATCACGCTGGATATTGCCCGCTATGCTCTCCGCGCCCTCAATGTGGACAGCAACGGCCTCGACGAAATGGACCTCCGCATCCTCAGCACTATCATCGACAAATTCCGTGGCGGTCCGGTAGGCATTAACAACATCGCTACCGCAGTGGGCGAAGACGTCGGCACCGTCGAAGAGGTTTATGAACCCTATCTCATACAGGAAGGCTACCTGCAGCGCACCCCCCGAGGCCGCGAAGCAACCCCGTTGGCCTACCAGCACCTCGGCAAGCTAAAAACCGACGGACAACAACAGCTATTAGACTTGTAAACACTGTAAGGTCAATTGCCGTTTCTGCCACTATTGGCAGTACCATGATGATTTTAATGAAATAATAACAAGATATGAGAACGCTAATAAAGAATATCAAGGAGCTAGTCCATGTAGAACGCCAGCCCAGGCTCCGTGTCTGTGGCAAGGATATGGCACAGATGGAAACCATCAAGAATGCCTACCTCATTATCGAAGACGACAAGTTTACCGCCTTCGGCCCCATGTCGGAGCTTAAAGAGCAGAACGCCGACACAGTCATTGACGCCACTGGACGCATGGTGCTGCCCTCCTTCTGCGACTCGCACACGCACATCGTCTATGCCAACTCGCGCGAGCATGAGTTTGTCGACAAAATCCGTGGCCTCAGCTATGAGGAGATTGCCAAGAGGGGAGGCGGTATCCTCAACTCGGCCAAGGCGACGGCAGCGGCCTCGGAGGAAGAACTGTACGATATGGCCTGGCAGCGCCTCGAGGGGGTGATGCGTATGGGCACGGGCGCTATCGAGATTAAGAGCGGCTATGGCCTATCGACCGAGAGCGAACTGAAACTTTTGCGCGTAATCCGCCGTCTCAAAGAGAATTCGCCCATGACCATCAAGTCGAACTTCCTCGGTGCCCACGGCATCCCGATGGAATATCGCGGCCATCAGGAAGATTATGTCAATTTGGTCATCAACGAGATGATACCCAAAGTGGCGGACGAGGGTCTGGCTGACTTCATCGATGTCTTCTGCGATCAGGGTTTCTTTACCGTCGAGGACACCGCCCGCATTCTGGAGGCCGGCATCAAATACGGGATGCGGCCGAAGATTCACGCCAACGAGATGGCTGTCTCCGGCGGTGTGCAGGTCGGTGTGAAATATGGAGCCATCTCTGTCGACCATCTGGAGCAGATGGGCGACGCCGAGATAGAGTGTCTGAAAGGCTCGGATACCATGCCCACCGTGTTGCCGGGCTGTGCCTTCTTCCTCAACCTGCCCCTCTCGCCGGCACGCAAGATGATTGACTCGGGTCTGCCTGTATCCATGGCTTCCGACTACAACCCCGGCACCTCGCCTTCGGGCAATATGCAGCTTATCCTCTCGATGGCCTGCATACGTTACCGCCTGACCCCCGAAGAGGCCCTGAACGCCACCACCTTGAACACCGCCTACGCCATGGGTGTGAGTGACATACTCGGCTCTGTCGCCGTTGGCAAGAAGGCCAACTTCTACATTACCATGCCTATCCCCACCTACGAGTACCTGCCATACGCCTATGGCGAGAACAAGGTGGCACGCACTTTCCTTAATGGCAAAGAGGTATGATTAGGGTAGAAAAACTCAATAAGTCGTTCGGCTCGCTGCAGGTTCTCCGCGACATCGACCTTTCCATCGACAGGGGCGAAGTGGTGAGCATTGTTGGTGCTTCAGGAGCGGGCAAGACAACCCTGCTGCAGCTGCTCGGCACGCTGCTGCGCCCCGACTCGGGCCACATCTTCTATGACGATGTCGATGTGAGCACTCTCGACGAGAAAGCCCTCTCGCGTTTCCGTAACCGCAATGTGGGCTTCGTGTTCCAGTTCCACAATCTGTTGCCTGAGTTCACAGCCTTGGAGAATGTCTGCATGCCCGCACTCATTGCCGGGCGCACCATGGAAGAGACCTCTGCCGAAGCCATGAAGCTACTTGATTTCCTCAACGTCACCGCACGGGCCAACCACAAGCCCGCCCAGCTCTCGGGCGGCGAACAGCAGCGTTTCGCTGTGGCACGGGCACTCATCAACCACCCTGCTGTGGTGTTGGCCGACGAACCCTCGGGCAACCTCGACACCCGTCATGCTGCCGAGCTCCACGACCTCTTCTTCCAGCTGCGCGAACAGTACCAGCAGACTTTCGTCATCGTCACCCACAACACAACCCTTGCCCAGAAATCCGACCGCCAGATAACCCTGCGCGACGGCCAAGTGGAAAAACAATAGTCCATTATTCCTATCATTTCTATCAAATCTAACACATGATACAGAAACATAACAACCCTTCCTCATCATCCGACAATCAACCTTCAACCGCCATCTATGGTCTGCGTCCTGTGATGGAAGCCATTGACGGTGGCACCCGTGTCGACCGTATCCTTTTGCAGAACGGACTGACGGGCAACCTTGTGGCCGACCTTAAAGCACGTATACGCGACAAAGGAATCCCCTATCAGTTTGTACCCGTTGAGAAACTCAACCGCCTTGCCCGTGGCAATCATCAGGGTGTGGTGGCACTCATCTCACCCATCGAGTTCCATAGTGCGCTTTCCCTCATCCCCGCCATGATGGAGGGCGATAAGGCACCTTTGGTGCTGATGCTGGACCGTATCACCGACGTGAGGAACTTTGGAGCCATTGTGCGCACCGTCGAATGTGCAGGGGCCGATGCCGTCGTCATCCCCGACCATGGCAGTGCCCAGATAAGCAACGATGCTGTTAAAACCTCGTCGGGAGCTCTCCTCCGCGTGCCTGTGTGCAGGGAAAGCAACCTCAAAACCGTTGTCAATCTGGCCAGGCAGTGTGGCATGCAAATCGTAGCAGCAACCGAGAAGGGCGCCTCCGATTATCTTGATGTCGATTTCCGCAAGCCCACTCTGCTCATTATGGGTGCTGAGGAGACAGGTATCAGTCCCGAGCTGCTCAAGCTCTCCGATCTCCGTGCCAAGCTGCCCATCATGGGGCAGGTGCAGTCGCTCAATGTCTCAGTGGCGGCGGCGGTGTTTATGTACGAGGCGCTGCGTCAGCGCCGGTAGCGTCCAGCAGCGGCAGCTTTGATGCTGCGATGCCAAATGGCGGCATTCCACGTGGGGATAGCCGCCATTTGGCTTATTAATATTTTCCGCGTTATACGCGTAATACCCACAAGATTATTCAGTTATCTCGTCTCCTCATCTCATCATCATTCTCTTTCCTCGTCAATAGGCTAAGCCTTGATACCAATGACCAGTGTGGGTTTATTGAGGGAGTACGTATGGGATTAGATTCTTTCCGAAAACGGTCAATATGTGTTAAAAAAATATAAAAGTGCATACCAAGGGGGTATCCAAATCGGGGGCAAAGACTCTATTATGTAAAGCCTCCTCGTGGTTGGGTGCAAAAGGGTGTTGGTTGGATGAGTCGCAAGGGGCGGAAGGAACCCAAAAAAAGAGGGTGAGAATAGGGGTGCCGTTTAGGTTATTAATGAAGCAAAAAATAAAAAAATGTTGATGAATCGTATTTTATTCGTATATTTGTAGGCTCAAAAACTCCACAATCCAGCCTTGGATTGCGGTATTTTTGGGTGTGTAATTAATTGGTTATGAAATAATAATAAAGTAATAATATGAAGAAGAGATTTTTCCTCATCGGCTTGATTTTTGCGTTGGCGACGGTCGTTTCCCACGCACAAATCTATCAAGTGTACAATCAAGACTTCGAAGTGGGGTCCCCAGTGAACTATACCGTTTCGGATCCGACAATGGTTACATTTTCGACTAGTATCGTCTCTGGAGGTCAAAGGTCAATCAAACTCACACAGTCATCGAATGACACTGTGTATATTACATTGGATACTGTTGATTTCTCTACTATCAATAATCTGGAGTACTACACGCTGGAATTCATGCACATTGCCTATGTGTGGCCTACCTCGGTGCCCAGTCAAAATCGTAGCCAGGTGTGTATGATTGAGGCCAAGCGCCCCAACCAGACCGTATGGACGCAATTGAATGAGACTCACTACGACTTGTCCGACCAGGGAACTCCTGAATTTGGTGGTCTGGCTGCTTTCCATTACAGATCGTATCAAGACTGGGAGACCAATCCCCTTTCAAATGATAGGTGGAAGAAGGAGCGTTTCAACCTTGAACCATTTTTCAATGGTGTCAATGATGTTGACAAGAAATTGCAGGTGCGATTTGTCGTGTGGCAAAGGAATACAGTTTACCCTCATGACGGATGGTATATTGATGATATTCAATTCCGTTGCTCGCGTCAGCCGATTGTCACACCGAACATCTCAATGATTTCTTTCCCTGATAATATCGCCTATCCCAGCAGTCGCGGAGCCAAGCTGAAATTGAAGGCATCTACCTCTGTTCCGCAGGGTATCAACAGAGACTCGGTCTATGTTGAATATACGGTTGGCAACAGGGACACCCTTTATAGAACCTATCTCACACCTCTTGGACACGACAATCTGTATGAAGGAAGAATACCTTTCTATGGGTTCGACACACTGATGACTTACCATGTCGTGGCAAAGGATTCCACCTTGAACACGAATACTGTTTATTTCCCGAAGAATTCGCAGCAGATGATGAAATATAGGTGTGTGCGAGGACGAACGTTCAGCAGTGCACCAGTAGGCAACACGACGAACAACATCTATTTCCCGTTCCCATCGTTTGCAAAGTCAAAGAGTGAGTTTATATACGACAGCCTTTCGATGGCAGAAAGGGGGTATGGACCGGGGTATATCAAACAAATGAGGTTTGTCATTGCAAACAACACGTCGAACATTACTCGACAAAGGGTGCAAATCAAGATGGCAAACAAAAGTTATGCCACCAACATTGTTGAACCGGGTTCGGGTACCAACACATCGCGAGCTTATACAACCACTGCAATGCAGATTGTGTATGATTCGACGCTGGTTATGGAGCAGTGTGCCCCCAACTCGTACAAAATGATTACCCTACAGGACACTTTCTTCTATTCGGGTTCAGATCTTGTAGTGCAGATCTTGTATTATAATCCCCACGATTTGTCCATTCCAACAAGCATAAGGCATGTCCCTGCTTCTACAGGCAAGATGTCAATTTGGACGAATGGTTTTGCCGAGCAACAGGTGAATAATCCCTTCGATCCGTCAGACAACAACTATGAAACAGGTGATGTCAGTAATACCCGTCCCTGGGTTCAGTTTTACGAAACTAAACACCTGCCGTTGATTTATGACTGCGGCATTTCGGCGTTGGCATACCCGAGCTACGATGTACCGTGCAATATGGGTACCGATTCGGTGGTGGTGTGGCTGAAGAACTATGGCGTGAGTGTGATGAACGGCGTGAGGATATGGTACAAGGTGGATAATATGCCTCCTTCATATTTTGATTGGACAGGATCCCTGAGCGCAGGCGACAGTGTCCGTGTGAAATTGAGCAGCAACCAGGCATTCACGGTGGGCTACCATACCATGCGTGCATGGGTGGACGATTCAATCACGGTGAGCAATGTCCTTTACCGCGACCATGAGCCTTATAACGACACTTCCTTTGCTCCGTTTGCCGCCTGTGATGGTCCCTATAGTGGTGTTCGTACCGTGGGCAATGGCGCCAATGACCATTTCACTTCGCTCGACAACTGCCTATATGTGTTAAGCCGTTGTGGTATCAATGGCCCCTTGACCATCAAACTGCCTGCCGGCAATTATGGTGTAACCAAGTTCCCCTATATCCCCGGTGCATCTGCCACCCAGCGGGTGACCTTCGAGCCGGCAACAGCATCGGCGGTGGTGACATTCCGCCGTCCTCACGGTGGCCCCGATGCAATCACATGGGTTCCCTCCCTGGTCGACCTTGAAGATGCCAATAGCATTCATTTCCGCAATATCCGTTTCGTTCAGGGCAGAAGCTCCGACAACTGCTGCACAGTGCTGGCGAAGCTGGGCGAAGGAAGCACTCACTGCCTGTTCGAGAACTGCCAGTTTGTGGACAGCAACACCGTGAATGCTTCGGGTGAAGCATTGATTTATGCCGATGGCTCGGATTCGGTGACGATAACCAACTGCCAGTTCTATGGTGGCCAGGTAGGCGTGAATATGCGAGGCAACGCCCCGGACGACAGAGCAAGCCACAACTTGATTCATTTCAATGAATTTCGCAATCAGGTAAACACTGCAATCAGTGTGGTGAACCAGGATGGCGTGGAAGTGGACAGCAACATGGTGTTCGATGTCCGCACCAACGCCAGCTACACAGTCTTGGGCCAGCATATTTATGACGGTAGCCGCATCACCCGCAACAAGGTGTACTCCACCAAGGGCTCCAGCTGTATCGGTGTGTCGGATATGCATGGTACTGCCAACAACTATTCCATTGTGGCTAACAACATGATGGTCTCGTCGTTCGACAATACAACCAACATGCTCACCACTCCGTTGAATATCATTAAGGGTTCGTACCTGAAGGTGGTGTTCAATTCTGTCCGCATGAGTGCTCCCGATTTCGTCAATGTGGCAGCCGCTACACTTGGTGGCGATATCATCAGCAATATCTATTTCCAGAATAATGTCATCACCAGTTTCGACACGACCAACTATGCGTTCAACTATATGCCCGGTAGCAATGGCTCGACAATGCATGTCGACCATAACTGCTATTACTCCAGAAGCGGCGTGCTGAACAAGTTGTCAGGTACAAACTATTTCAACCTGAATGGTTGGCGTGCCGCCGTCCCCATCGACCAGGGTTCTGTGGTGGGCGATCCTATCTTCACCAATGGTTCGCTTGTCGACCTTCGTTCTTTCAGCGACCTGCTGCGTAACGTCGGTGTGGTTGTCCCCGAGGTGACAATAGATATGTTCGGAAGCACACGCGATGCCACAGCCCCAAGTATGGGTGCCTATGAGGTGTCGGTGCTTGCGGTGGACTTCACTCCTGTCGAGTTTGTCACTCCTATGACTGATTATTGCGGTGCCCCTGCCGCTATTCCTGTCGAGGTGGCCATCCGCAACACGGGTAACGGAACCTACACTTACAGCGCTTCCACACCAATTACGGTGTATTATAGTATCGACAACGGCCCGGTGCAGAACTTCACTGTCACCCGTAGCTGCGGTCCCATGGATACCATCCATTTCCTCTCCACTCGTACCATGGCGTTGCCTTCGGGCCCCAACAATACCGACCTGACCTACAACATCAGATGGTGGGTGAAGTGTAGCCTCGATCCTGACGACATGAACGACACAGGCTACTACACGGTCAACTCCCGTTATGCCGCCCCCGCCCCCACGGTGATAAACCAGACTATTCCTTATAGCACTCAGGCTACAATTACCCCCACAGCAGGTATCAATTCATGGCCTATCAGCTATTATACCTCGGGCAACGGACGTCAGCAGCGTTCAGGCATTTCTTGGTATCATTCAATGGAAGACTCGGCTCGCTTCCACTATGGACCTTCGTTCACAACTGGAATCCTCTATCACGATACCACCTTCTACATCTCTCAGAAGCGAGACCTTCCCCTGGTGAAGATTACCGAGGTGCAAGTGAGCCGTGCCGCCAATGCAGTCGGTGTCACCAATCCCATGCCCTCGTACATGAACGCCCAGACCCAGTTCGCTGTTGAATTGACCAACTGCGGCGACTATCCCGCAAATATCGAGGGCGACTCCATTGTCGTCATCATGACCAACTCGGCGGCTAAGATTTGGGTGCTCCCCAATGTGGAAATCCAGCCCGGTGCCACCTTGGTGTTGCAGTTCAAAAACAATAACAACCCGTCCGATTCCTCACGCACCATCTTCGCTCCCAGTACGGCTGTTCCTTCAGTTGCATACAACGGCAACTTCGCTGTGATATACCGCGACGGTCATGGTATTGCCGATGCAGTACCCTTCAATCAGATCATTACTGCCACGTCGCAGCAGGTGATAACATGGGGCAACCAGCAGGTGCCGGCTGCCGTATGGCAGGGCTCGGCCATCAACTTGGCACAGGGCGCCAGCCAGGCCACGCCTCCTGTCAACACGCCCACTGCCGGTGCTCGCCGTATCGCATGGCCTACCAATGCCCACACAGCATCGCCCACTGCCACTGCTACCCTTTGGCAGGTGGCCACCGATGCCAACCCCATGCATCTCGGTGAGGTCGAAAACAACCTTATCCTCTATTTCGACAACGGTTGCGAAGGTCAGCGTTCCGAGGTCAGTATCCATGTCTCCAACACTCCCCCGGTTGACCTGATGGTCGACAACCTTGAACTTGCCGAGGGATGTGCCCTTACCACCTCCGAACCTGTCACAGTCACTATCCACAACTATGGACAGCAGGCTGCCTCCTCGTTTGTGGTTAACTATAGCCTCGACGGTGGCACCACGGTCTTTTCCGACACAATTGCCAACGGCCTTGTCGCCGGTGGTAATATGGCCCACACCTTCTCCCACACCGTCAACATGCATCTCCCCACCGACTCCACATTCCATGTCATGTCGTGGCTCACTGCATACGCTACCGATACTTATCAGGAGAATGACACTGTCCGTGGCGACTTCACCACATACTACACTCCCGATATGCCTTATGTAACTTCGCCCTCCACGGTGTCGTATGACAATATCGACACCCTTGTCGCTATTCCGGCAGGCAATCGCACAGCCATGATTTGGTACAATGCCCGTCACAGGATTGTCGATACCAACAGTGGCACCTATATTACTCCGCGAATCTATCACCCCGATACATTCTTCGTGGCTCCCGTCGCTCTTGTCGACCAGCCCAACACTCATGTGGGTAACCTGACCAATGTGATGAGCAATAACTTCCCGTCGCCCTACAACCCCAAACAGCGCTATGTGAAGGAGCAATATCTCTTCACCGCCGAGCAGATACAGGCTGCCGGACATGGTGCAGGCGACATCAGCTCGCTCTCCTTCTACCTCGAGGCCCTGGGCAACAACGTCAGCACATTTACCTATAGCTATTACAACATCAAGATAGGGACCACCACACTGAGTGTCTTCCCCAACGGCAATTTCGTCACTGGCCTTACCCCAGTCTATTCCGCCACTGATTTGACGCTGAACGCAAGCAACCTCGGTTGGGTGCATCATACCCTCGATTCGGTCTATCACTGGGACGGTACCTCCAATCTCGTCATTGAGATAACCCGTGCGTTGAACCAGCCCGGTATCAGCGCCGGTGCCAACACCCGCTATACTCCCCAGCCCAACACCGTTATCTCGAAACAGAACAATACCACCGACCAATCCGAGCAAACCTCTGGTTCGAAGGGTAACAACCGTCCCGACATCACATTCGGCTTCCTGGAGCCTGATGGATGCTTAGGTCCTGAGGCTTTGATCCAGATTGCGGTGACCAATGTTCCCGATACCGATGCCGCTATTGTGTGGCCTGCTTCGCTCGACACCATGCTGCTGTCTTCTTGCGATTCTGTCGGTCTGACTGTGGCTATCGATAACCATGGTAACTCCAATATCAATAATTATACCCTCCGCTATCGTATCGATAACGGAACATGGGGAGAGACCACTGGCAATGCGAACAACCTTCCGCTGGGCTACCAGCGCGAAGTATCGCTGCTGAGAGCACATTTCACTCCTGGCCGTCACACCATCACCGCGGTCATCCATATTCAGGGCGATACCATTACATCCAACGACACTATCGTCCGTACGGTCAATGTGCGCTTCTGTGGTGGCAACTACATTGTTGGCAACTGCTCGGGTAGTGATTATCTCACCCTCACTGCTGCTGTCGACACCCTCAACCATGCTGGCATCGACGGCCCGGTTGTCTTCGAGTTGTGCAACCAGACTTTCGAGGAACAGATAGACATCGGACCTATCGTAGGCGTTAGCGAGACCAACACCATCACATTCCGCACTATTGCCAACTCTCCTGCCCAGGCCATGGTTTACCATACGCCTACCAACAGCAGCAACTACGTGCTCCAAGTCCACAATGCCAGCTACGTCACCTTTAAGGACATCTATTTCTACGCCAACTACAACACAGGAAGCAACAACAATATCTTTGCCAATGTCATTAAGGTTGATGGCTCCTACAATATCCACTTCACGGGCTGTACCATCCGCAGCAAGAAGACTATTGCAAGCTCCACCAATGCCAACCTTGTCCTGCTTGGCGACGAGAACTATTATATCACCATCGACTCCTGTACCCTCGACAGTGGTTACTACGCTATCCGTTCGTTGGACAACAACCACAGCGAGTGGTTTAATATCAACGAGAACGTTATCACCAACTTCTGGTTCCAGGCCATCTATCTCCGCAATACCGACACCGTCACCATCTACCACGACAGTATCCGTTCAGCTGCCAGTTTGGCCTCCAAACCACTCTCCGGTATCTATGTCGCCAACGGCAAGCGTGTCAGCATCCAGCGTAACTCCATCTACCTCCTCGACGACCGTAACGGTGGTAAACGCGGTATCGCCATCAACAACTGTAGAGGTTCCAACATCGACCGTGTGACCATCTACAACAATATGATTTCGCTCTCCGGTACCGGTGCGGCCACCATCACCTCTTCAGGCATCTCCGTCGACTCGCTTTCCAAATACGTCAATGTCTACTTCAACACTGCCTCCCTCTACGCCGGACCCAACCAGGCCAACACCAAGGTATTCTCCTGTCAGAACTCCTCCAATGTACATGTGCTGAACAACATCTTCAACAACCGAAGTAAGGGATATGCCTACTATGTGGCCATCGACACCTGCGTGATCAACTCCAACTTCAATGTCTACTACACCAATGCCGAACCCAACCCCAACACCGGCGTCCGTTTCTTCGCCTACTGGGGCGGCAATATCTGTGCAAACATCGACAGCCTCCGTCTGGTCAACCAACGCGAGACCAACTCGAAGGAAGAGTTCCCCTATTTCTACAGCGACAACTGCCTTGCTCTTACCCTCTCGCAGTTTGCCGGCGATGCGCAGTACAATCCCGATGTCACCACCGACGTCTTTGGTATGATCCGTCCGCAGATTCCTGCGCCCACCATTGGTGCTTACGAATTCCACCGTCTGTCACACAACATTTCCGTTGCCGAAATCATCGAGCCTATAATGCCCGAGATTACCACCGGTGCCAACCCCACTGTTTATAACATCGAAACCGACTCTATCCCTGTCCGTGTCAAGTTCTGGAACAACGGTGAGGCTCCCGAGACGAACATCTCATGGTATGCCTATCTTGCCGACGTCTATCCGCAGCCGCGTTCCGAGACCCGCAACATTTTCCGTCTCCCCTTGCGCACGCTTCTCGAGGATAGCACCAAGGTGCCTTCGCCGCTTGGTATCATCGACACGCAAAAGATAGTTGTCGTCATTCAGATGGGAAGCGGTGTTACCGATGCCTTCCCCGAGGACAATGTCGACACAGCACTTGTATTCATCTATCCGGCATACGATCTCCAGCTGGTATCTGTCGCGCTCGACAGCACTGTCGATCCCTTGCATTGCCGCATGTATCAGGTGCCGCTCAAGTACACTATCCGCAATGTGGGTAAGAAAGACTTCCCCGGCGATTTCACCTTTAGTCTCGGCTACGATTACTATGCACAGCAGTCCGGCTCACAGCCGCTGCCCAGTTTCCCGAATATCCCCGGCGCCAGCAATGCCGACGTCCGCACCTTTGGTAGCGACCTGCCGGTAGGCAACACACGCGACATTGTCAACTCGCCCGCCTACCAGCCCAACCTCTTCCCCACGGGCTACATCGGCGACCTCACTATCAAACTCCGTGGCTTCGTCCATCACGAGAACGACCTTAAGCCCCTTACCGACACCACCAACTACATCAACATCACCTCCAACCACACGCCCGAGATGCCTATCCCGCACGACACCATGGTCGACTATGGCACCTACGCCAACTTCTGGGCGACACAGAATGCCAGCCGTCCCATCCGTTGGCATCGCGACACTGTCAGCGGCGAATTCTTCTACAACGGTACGGGTAACTACAATCGTTCCACCCACTGGAACACCACACCTCAGTACTTCCACGACTCGCTCTACTACCTCAGCTGTCTCAGCACCCGCAACTGCACCAGCTACTATTCGCAGATTAATGTCGGCATCAATCCTCCCCTCAACTACGATGTCTCCATCTCCGAGGTGCGTTCACCTCGCGGCTCGGGCCGTGTCTATCTCGAAAAGGACACCGTCACCCTCCGTGTAGTCAACTATGGGAGTCAGCCTATTTCCAACATACCCATCGCGTTCAAGTTCATGAATGCCAACGGCCGTGTCACTTACCTCGAGGTCCACGACACCGTCCGTGCCACTATCCCTGGCCGTGTGGGCGACAACGTCAGTTACTTCGACTTCTCATTCGACACAGCCTTGCTCCAGATTAACCAACCGCTCTCCAACACCACCTTTACGCTCAACGCTTGGGTGTACCATCCCGACGATCAGCAGCGCGGTAACGACACCTTGCGCTACGTCCACACCTTCCGCTCGCTTGCCGAGACCATCTACGACTCAATCCACAACTACTACCCCACAGCGGTCGAAGGTTTCGATATCACTCGAGTCTCCTATAACGAACTTGACGTGAATATGCCCGACATGATAGGCTACGACAATCTCTGGCTTGGCAATTACAATGCCAGCAATGCCGAGATTCCTACGCTCTTCGTGCGTCGCGGCACCACCGACACCCTTACCATCGAAGTGGCTAACAACCTCGACGAAATGGACTCCAGCACTTCTGCCAGCCTCTGTGTGGCCATCGACTACAACCGCGATGGTTTCTACAACTTCGACAGCATCGAGAACCTTACAACCACACCCTTCTCCAAAGGTGCCAAGGTGCGCAGTCGTCGCGAGTTCAAACTCCCGCTCGTCATCCCCGAGAGCGCCCATTACGGCTACATGCGCATGCTTGTATGGGTACATGGCGACTCCACAGCCTACATTAGTGGTCTCCACAATGCCTCTTCCCACGGCAATGGACAGATGCAGCAGTACCTGCTCTTCGTTCAAGAGGATGTTGAGCTTGACTCCGTCGATGCCGCTCTCACCCGCGTCGTCACGCCGCGCAACCATATCGTTACCGAGTCCGACCATTATGTCAGCGTCATGCTTGCCAACAAAGGCCGTACGCCGATTACCTCTGCCTACATCACCTACATCTTCAGCGACCAAATCCATCCCGATCAGTCCGGTACCTTTGGTTGGACTGGCAACCTCGAACCCGGCATGAGCCAGGTGATACGTCTCGATTCTGTTTACTTCCACGAAGGCACAACCGATTTGACCTGTACTGTCACCGTTGATGGCGACACCTTCCACACCGACAACAACAGTCTCCAGTACCGCTACCACCGCTACTATGTAGTAAGGTGTCACTGGGTTGACAGTTTCGATCAGGAAATCAACAAATGGTATGCACCTGCCGGATACAATGACTATACTCGCAACTACTTCGAGCGTGGCATACCCTCCAAGTCGAATATCATCTCGGCATACTCTCTGCCCAATGCTTATGTCACCAGCTGCACCGAGACTGTCGTCACGGGCAAGCGTGGCAACCGCAGTGTCATCTACTCGCCCATCATCGACCTCCGTCTCATCCGAGCCGATACCATTGAGTTCCGCCTCAGCAAGAACATGGCACAAGGCAGCCACATGGTTCTCCAGTACTGGAGCTGGGAGAATAAATGGGTAACCCTCGATGCACAGGGTGTGCGTTGGAGTGCTCCTCGCGAGGAGAATCCCAGCTGGTACGACGAAGAGGAGGGCTGGACTGGCGACAGCCGTGGTGAATATGTCTACTACAACCTCCCCACCAAACCCATAGGTACAGAATTCAACCAAGATTTGCAGTTGCGCTTCGTATACACCACACCCACAACCACCTCGCCCTCTTCCAGCTTTGGCGACGGTGTGGCTATCGACAACTTCAAGCTTGGTCGTGCAAAGCGCGACATTGACGTGGGCGTCACTGCCATCACTCACCCCGTTTCGCCTCAGTTCGGCCAGACCATCTATCCGCGTGTCATCATCCACAACTATGGTCTCGACTCCATCCAAAACTTCAAGGTCAGCTATATCCCCTATGGCTCATTCCTCTCTCGCGAAGCAACCTGCACACAAGGTATCACCCCCGGTGGCGACATCGAGTTCGAGTTCCCCGACCCGTTCACCATCACCAACAACTACCCCGACACCTTCGACCTCGTTGCCTTTACCGATGTGCAGCTTGACGTCTACAAGGACAACGACACCACCATCCGTACCTTTGCACTTGCTCCTTTGGCCAACGACCTCTATCTCTACCAGCTCCTATCGCCGCTCAGCAATGCCGTTGCAGGCGACAGCATCGACATCACCGTCCGTCTCCGTAACTTCGGCCAGAACGAAATCGAGTCGTGCGATGTATTCTATGTATTCAACGATAACGACACGGTTCAGGAGCATATCAACTTCTCCGACTATTTAGGCCACAATCTGCCCTCTACCGAATTCTTCAACTACACCTTCCGCCATCGCGAGCGTGCCACCATGGGCAATATGCTCCTTAAGGTATGGTGCAAATTCCCGCTCGATGTCTATCCCTACAACGACAGCGTCTCCCTGCAATTTGTCGGTATGGCCAACATCATCGATGTCCGTGCCACTGCAGGCATTATCGACGAACGTCGTTCCAATTATGCAAAGAAAGTCTTCATGGCCATCGTTCTTGATAACGTGGGTGCACGTACAGTGAACGATTTCGAGGTGGGTTGCTACTGGGATCGTGACACTTCTAAAAGAACCACAGCCATCTTCCATCGTGATGGAGGCTTGGAGGCAGGTGGTCATGCTGTATTCTACATCGCTGAGGATAGTGCTCGTTCCGCCCCCCGCACCTACCTTACCGTTTGGGCCTCTTGCCCTGGCGACACCAATCACTTTAACGATACATCCGATGTCGTTCTCCCGCTCTCATTCGACCTCGAATTGTTGAAGCTACAGGTGGAGGAGAACCGTACCGACTCGTGCCGTGTGCGTGCTGTCATCATCAATAACGGCACCTATCCATATATGAATACATTGACCTTTAGGGGCAGAATCAACGAATCGTCCTTCAACTACTCGATTCCTTTGCAGGATACGTTATATGTCCAACCCGGTCAGAAGAGGCACATTCTGATTCTCGACAGACGAGGCAATGAATTCAAGATACCCAAGTCTCCGTTCCGCGATTACGTAGGTATGGGCATTATACAGCCGCCTAACGCCGACGATAACCCCGCCAACGACCAGACTACTATCATCGAAGTTCTCAACTACTTCGAAGGTGTGCCTGTGGCCGAAGACATGGGATTCGTACTCGAACAGAACTACCCCAACCCGTTCGATGGCTCCACTCGTATCGAGTTTGCCCTGCCCAGCAGCGGACGCGCCCGGTTCTTCATCACCGACCTCCTTGGCCGACTTGTCTACGAGCGTTCCTCCCTCTTCAACCAGGGCCGCAACACGATCACCATCGACAAGGGTCAGTTCCCCTCCGGTGTCTACTTCTACGGCATCGACTACAATGGCGACCGCCGTATGCGCAAGATGACCGTCAAGTAGTGTTACAACGCTTCATATCCAACGTCACTCAGCAGCACCTCTTCCCCACCGGGCAGCAGGTGCTGCTGGCCGTTAGCGGGGGTGTCGACTCGGTGGTGCTGGCCCATCTCATGCATTCCGCAGGCTATCCCTTCGCCGTTGCCCATTGCAATTTCAATCTGCGCCCCGGCGACTGCGACCGCGACGAGGCCTTTGTCCGGCGGCTTGCCCGTCGCTACCGTGTCCCGTTCTATCTGGCAAGGTTCGACACGCTAGCCCATGCCCGCAGCTACGGGCAAAGCATCGAGGAGGCTGCCCGGCAGCTGCGCTACGACTGGTTCGACACTCTCTGTCGCGAACAGGGCTACCCCGCAGTGCTCACCGCACACCACCGCGACGATGCCGCCGAAACCTTTTTCATCAACCTTTTGCGCGGCACGGGGCTCTCTGGTCTCCATGGCATCCTGTCTGTTCAGGGGCATGTGGTACGGCCGTTGCTCCCCTTTGGCCGCGACGACATCGAAGCCTATGCCCGCAGCCACCGCCTCCGCCATGTCGAGGATGTCACCAATGCATCACTCCTCTATCGCCGCAACCAGATCCGCCACCAGGTGCTTCCCCTCCTCCGCCAGCTACAGCCCTCTGCCGACACGGCACTAGCCACTACCATCGCCCACCTTCAGGCGGTCGAGCAGCTTTATTCCGCCCTCCTTGAGCCCCTCCGTCGGCAGCTAGTCACTGCGGGCTCCGACGGCACCTATCGTGTCAGCCTCCTTCCTTTCAGCGCACCTGGGTCCATTCCCCT
The DNA here is from genome assembly GCA_900317125.1 of uncultured Bacteroidales bacterium. Taxonomy (GTDB): domain Bacteria; phylum Bacteroidota; class Bacteroidia; order Bacteroidales; family P3; genus Colimorpha. The sequence continues at coordinate 36,486 of ONFR01000017.1, forward strand.
CGCCGACAACGCTACCCTTCGCCGCCAGCTCCTTTTCGAGCTGTTGCGTCCATTCGGCTTCAATGCCGCCTCGGTCGACGCTGTCCTTGCAAGCACCCAGCCCGGCCGTCGGTTTCTCTCGGCCACCCATCAAGCCGTTCTCGACCGTGGGCAGCTGCTCGTCTCCCCAATCAGCGGAGCGGATTCCGAGACGTTGCCCGACATCGTATTGCAGCTTTTCGATGCCCAAACCTGTCCTGTCGACTATCGTCACCTGCCGCCCAACCAAGCCCTTTTCGACGCCGACACGCTCCGTCAGCCCCTCAGTTTGCGTCATTGGAGGGCAGGCGACCGCTTCCAGCCCCTTGGCATGGGCAAAGGCTCACAACTTGTCAGCGACTTCTTCACCGACCACAAGTACAGCCTGCCCGAAAAACAACGCCAGCTCCTTATGGTCGATGCCGACGACCGGATTCTTTGGATTGTGGGACGACGCACGGCACATCCCTTCCGTGTCACATCTTCTTCCAATATATTGCTTTTGGTAACTATCTGTTAACAGGCGCTGTTCCTGCTTCTCCGGTGCAGACAGCGTGATTTTTTCCTTTTTGTTAATGTGTCTTTTCGGGTGTTTTTTATCACACTAACTCCCTTCGATATCCGCTCGTTCTCCTATCGTTATCCCTTCGTTCCTCGATTTGTAATTGGATAACTATCCTGTAAGATTCCTGTAACGATGCTGTTTTGAACGAACCTAGGGTGGTGTCGGCATATCCTTGACACTGCCTTTTGTCAGTTTTCCTTGTCTTAAATAAATTTAAGAACTTTAACAACCTATGTGTTAAATAATATTAAATGTCTAAGTATGCTTGTTGTTGGCTATGCTGATTGATAAAAAATGTGTACTTTTGTAAATCGGAAATAGTGATTGAATTATGTGTAAAATACTGACAGAGAGCTTTTAAAGTGTGCAATGACGTAGTGGAAATGTGTTTATTTCTGTGATTTTTATGCGTATTTTGTGATTATTTCTGTAATTGAGCATTCAAAAAAACAATAATAATAAAAATATAAAATGAATCAGCAAAAGAAAAGTTACAAAGAGCCAACTGTTAAGATGGTTGCTTTTATGATTGAGCGCGGTTTTGAAGGAAGCCCCTACCGCATTGTTCAGCCCGACACCGACACCGACGGCATGAACGAGCAAATGAACTATGATGAGAACAACTCAACCCTGGGTTGGGATTGGCACATTAATTAATAGAAAGGACATATCAAAATGAAGAAAATATCTGTATTTTTCCTGTCAATTGCCGCCGCTGGCACTATGTTTTTTGCCGGCTGCAAGAAAGATGTGAACACCGTTACCCTGGGTGTCGAGGTGGAGCCCGCCGCTGCCTCTGGTAAACTGTATATCGATGACAGCCACAATCCCGTCTTCTTCACTTCTGGCGAGATGGTGAATGTCAATGGTACCGAGTATCCTGTCACCCTTGATGGTGCTACCTATAAGGTTGATGTTGAGGATGAGGGTGAAGGCGCTATCTATCGTGCTGCTTATCCCACTTCTCTGTTCAACACCATTTCTGAGACAGGCTTCACCGGTAATACCAACCAGCCTATCCACCTGTCGCGTTGGCAGAAGTATGTGAAGGTCGACGGTAAACAGAATGTCCAGCTCCCTGCAGGTGCCATCATTAATGGTGACGGTAGCAAGAAACTGAAATTCTACAATTTCGGCTCTCTGCTTGAGATTCAGTGGAAGAACACTTCCAATGTTTCCTACGACATTGTCGGTATCGAAGTCACCGTTCCCGGTGTGGGTCTGTATGGCGATGGCGTTGCCAACCTCAGTGGCAATACCTCCAATATTGTGATGAACGATGTCCACAAGAACCGTGTCAACCTCTATTTTGATGCCGATGACCAACCGACTGTTGCCTCTCAGGCGACCAGTGGCAAGTATTACATCTTCCTCCCCCCGTTCGAGAATAAGAACCTCACAGTCCGTATCCAGACCATCCGTACTAGCCAGTCTACTTTGGATGACCAGAAGGTTAGAACTGTTACCGTTAATACAACAAATGAAAATGGCGTTAGCCTGCCCCGCAACTACATTGTCCCCATGCACTTTGAGGGCACTCCCACTGAGGATAACGGCCTGACCGGTTACTTTTCCGTCCGTGGTCAAGGCCCCACTGGCCCTGACACCTATAAAGTGGTCTTCTCCCGCGGCAACCTTCAACACTTGGGTACACCAAATCCAGGCGAGGGTGAGTGGCGTTTTGCACCTCGCCAGTATGATTTCTATGGCATGAAGAATATTTCTCGTATAGGAAGTTATACCCATTATAACGATCTCTCTGAGACAGTAGATCTTTTTGCTTGGAGCGATGCATCTAGTTATAGTAATTATGGCCTGTATACATATGATGAATGGGTGCAAAGAGGTGGTTGGACTCCTAGTGGTATGGCTGGAAGTTACTTTAATGACTGGGGCAATCAGACTATCTCCGGTGATGCTCCTCATACTTGGTTCACGCTTACTTCCGATGAGTGGTACTATCTTTTCAACCTCCGTGTAAATGGTAATGCCACTAACTTGCGTGGAAGAGCGGTGATTACTGGTATTGAAGGCCATGAAGCAATTGATAACTTCGGTTCTCAGCCGAGAGACTATGTTTACGGATTTATCTTAATGCCTGATGATTGGACTTCTGATGATATCCCTGAAGGTCTTTCATTTACTCCCGCCAGCGAAAATGCATATTCTAGTGCTGTAGTGAATTCATATACTGTTGCTGAATGGGCTCGACTTGAAGCTGCCGGTGCCATGTTCCTCCCTGCTGCAGGACAAGGAGAAAATTATAATAATGATGGTAACTTTATTACTAATACCTATGAGTCAGGTTATTATTGGTCAAGTACAAGGACTACTAATGGCTATCCCGATGCTCATCATCTGTGGTTCCAGTATAATAACTACTATTGGCATTTGCAGACATCATCACAAGCTGTGGGCAACCATACTGATGCCAACTACGACATGGATTGGTGGTACTTGCGTTCGGTTCGTTTGGTGAAACCGGCTCCTGGTTATGTTGACCCCGATGGCCGTTCCACCGTTAATCAGTAAAACTGTTTGGTTTTTCATAATGCATTGATAGCAGCGGGCGGGCCTTGTGCCTGCCCGCTCTTTTTTAGGAGACTGTATGTTGGAAATATTGCTATTTGAAAAAAAAAGCTTATCTTTGCATTTTCAAATCGAAGGATTGTAGAGCATATTAATTAATACTTTTTGCAATATGAAGAAGATTTTTATCAGTTTAGCAGCTTTTGTCGCTGTGTCGTTGGCTTTGGTATCTTGCCATAACAACAGCGTGTTTAATGTGACCGTGGAAGAGGTGGCCGGCAACGGCGTCGCCGCCATCGCTTGGCCGAAAGATGCCGTGATAACCACATGGGACGACACCAAGACCCCTGCCGAGATTTCCTTTGCAAGCATTATGGCTGACAGCAGTTATGCCGTTATGCAGCTGCCGGAAGGGTTGAAGACGCAGGGTGTGCGCCATTTTGTTTATCCCGCTTCGGTGTATGCCGGCGAGGGCATGGTGATGGTGCCTGCCGTGCAGAGCGGGGTGGATTTCCCCAATGGTATGCCTTTCTATGCCGAGACCAGCGAGGGTAACACCGATTTGGCATTTAAGGCCCTCTGCGGTGTGGTTCGCCTGCATCTCACCACCCCCGAACATCTGGCTTCGGTGCAGGTGAGCTCGGAGGACACGAACGGCTTTATGACCGGACGCTACGGTGTGGACAATCATCCTTTCCCCGTCCTTGCATCTACTCAGGGCGCCGCCAAGTATGTCAGCTGCGAGCAGCTGCAGAACGTCGATTTCAGTGCTGGCGCTGATTTGAATCTGTATGTGGCCCCCGGTTGCTTCAATTCGTTCGCTGTGACCATGGTGACCGAGGACGGTCGCGTGTGCGTCAAAAACCTGAAAGAAGGCAAATATGTTGTGGTGGAACGCAACAGCGTTTGCACGATTAATTTGGGTGGCGAAGAGGGCGAATTGGTCTTTGAGTAAAAAAAAGTTTGCCATGTCGGAAAATATTCGTATCTTTGCAAACTGAAAAAAAGATTGATAGTGTTTTCATGTTTCTCGAACTTGTTTTGTGATAAGTTTTTAGAATGTGAAGGATGTCCAATGGTGTAATGGCAGCACTCCAGATTTTGGTTCTGTCAGTCCAGGTTCGAGTCCTGGTTGGACAACAAAACGTCTCCCATGCAGCAGTGAGGAGACGTTTTTTTTTAGGTGTTTGTGATTAAGTGTGACATCCGTGCAGGCGATAGTTGAGGCGGTTTTGGGAATGGCGTGGCTGTTATTGTTGGGATGTGAGATTTTTTTCGTATCTTTGTAATCAGCCCCATGAAGGGCTAGGTAATGTAAACTGTTTATAAATAATATATTGCATCATGGCCGAACTGACCGAACAAGAACAAATACGCAGAAATTCGCTGAATGAATTAAAGAAACTGGGTATTAACCCCTATCCCGCCGCACTTTATGAGGTGAACGCCAAGTCGAGCGAGATACTGGAGAAGTATCCTCAGGACAACACGTTGTTTCAGGACATCAGTATAGCAGGCCGCATCATGAGCCGCCGAATTATGGGAGCGGCATCGTTTGTGGAACTGCAGGACCCTCATGGACGAATCCAGTTGTATGTGAAACGCGACGAGATTTGCCCGGGCGAGGACAAGACGATGTACAACACGGTGTTCAAGCGTCTGCTGGATATTGGCGACATTATCGGTGTGAAGGGTTATGTGTTCGTCACACAGATGGGTGAGATTTCCATCCATGTGAAGAGCTTGACGGTGCTTAGCAAGAGCCTCCGTCCGTTGCCTATTGTGAAGGAGAAGGACGGCGTGGTGTACGATGCTTTCAGCGACCCCGAGCAGCGCTACCGTATGCGTTATGTGGATTTGATTGTGAATCCGCACGTGAGGGAGACGTTTGTGAAGAGGGCCAAGATTGTGAACACGATGCGCGAGTACTTCAACGAGCAGGGCTATCTGGAGGTGGACACACCGGTGCTGCAGGTCATCCCCGGCGGCGCCGCTGCACGTCCCTTTATCACGCACCACAATGCTTTGGACATAGACTTGTATCTACGCATTGCCAATGAATTGTATCTGAAGCGGCTTATCGTCGGCGGGTATGAAGGTGTGTATGAGTTCAGCCGCAATTTCCGCAACGAGGGTATGGACCGGACCCACAATCCCGAGTTCACCTGTATGGAGATTTATGTGGCCTATAAGGACTACAACTGGATGATGAAGTTTGTGGAGACCATGCTGGAACGTATCGCCTTGACGCTGCACGGCACCACGAAGGTGCAGGTGTGGGGCAATGAGATTGATTTCAAGCCTCCTTACCGCCGTGCCCCGATGTGCGAGCTGATTAGGGAGCATACGGGCTACGATGTGGCCGATATGGACGAGCAGCAGCTGCGCGATACCTGCAAGGCACTGGGCGTTGAGACCGACGAGACGATGGGCAAGGGGAAACTGATTGACGCCATCTTCGGTGAGAAGTGCGAGCATACACTGATTCAGCCCACCTTTGTCACCGATTACCCGATAGAGATGTCGCCGCTGTGCAAACGCCACCGCGACAATCCTAACCTCACCGAGCGTTTTGAACTTTTTGTCAACGGCAAGGAACTTGCCAACGCCTATAGCGAGTTGAACGACCCCATCGACCAGCTGGGACGTTTCCAGGAGCAGCTGCGCTTGAGCGAGAAGGGTGACGATGAGGCTATGTTTATCGACCTGGACTTTGTGAGAGCATTGGAGTTTGGCATGCCTCCCACCTCGGGCATGGGTATCGGCATCGACCGACTGGTGATGATGATGACTGGCGAGCAGAGCATTCAGGATGTGTTGCTCTTCCCACAGATGAAGCCGGAGAAAAAGGCCGTTGTCACCACCGACGAGGAGTTTGTGGAGCATGGCGTGGCAGCCGAGTGGGTGCCGATGCTGCGCAAGGCAGGCATCAACACGCTGGCACAGCTTAAAGAGGCCAACCCCAACAAACTGTATAACGACCTGAACGGTCTACGCAAGAAGAACAAACTGGACATCCCCCCGGTGCAGAAAGAGGCCGTGGAGAGCTGGATAGGGTAGGAGTGAGGAGCTGCCGTTATGAAGGTTAAGCAGTTTACGGTTAATCACTTTGCCATGAATTGTTTCGTCCTGTGGGACGAGACTACAAAACAGTGCGCCATTGTTGACCCCGGTGCTGAGACCAACTATGAGGAGGCTCAGATTACTCAGTATATAGATGAGAATGGGCTTGAGCCAGCCATGATATTGTTGACTCATGCCCATGTGGACCATATTGCAGGATTGAAGGAGATGTGCGAGCGGTATAAGCTGCCCGTGACAATGCATGCCGACGGGAAAGTGCTGCTTCGCCAGGCCGAGGCTTACGGCGCTGTGATGGGTTTTGAGGTGGAGCGGATGGATAAACTGCCGGTGGATGAGATAAGAGGTGGCGATGTGCTGATGCTGGGGCAGGAAAAGATAGAGTGCCGTGAGGTACCGGGTCATTGCCCGGGGAGCATGGCATACGTGTTGCCTGGTGCACAGATGGTATTGACCGGAGACGCCCTGTTCAGGGGCAGTATTGGAAGAACCGATTTGCCCGGCGGGAACTATCAGTTGCTCATTGACAAGATCAGGACACAACTGCTTACGTTGCCCGATGACTATGAAGTGTTGCCCGGCCATGGCGATATCAGCACGATAGGGGAAGAGCAACGTTATAACGGCTTTCTGATATGATTAACCCCAAGATTGAATCATCGTGGTTGGAGGTGCTGCGTCCGCAGTTCGAGGCTCCTTATTTTGCACAGTTGAAGGATTTTCTTGTGGCCGAGAGGCAACAGTATGTCTGCTACCCCAAAGGGGGAGACATCTTTGCGGCTTTTGACCACACGCCTTTCGACAAGGTGAAGGTGGTCATTCTGGGGCAAGACCCATATCATGAGCCAGGGCAGGCACATGGTCTCTGCTTTTCTGTTCCTGAGGGAATCACCGTGCCGCCGTCGCTGGTGAATATCATCAAGGAGATAAACAGCGACCTGGGTACGCAGATACCGCTCACTTGCGGCAACTTGACGGGCTGGGCAGAGCAAGGTGTGCTGCTGCTGAACGCCACGTTGACTGTCAGAGCACACCAGGCGGGGTCGCACCAGCACAAGGGATGGGAGCTGTTTACGGATGCCGCCATACAGGCGTTGGCTCAACAACGCACAGGCATCGTGTTTATGCTGTGGGGCAGTTTTGCCATCAGCAAGGCACAGTATATCGACCGTTCGCGGCACTATGTGCTGACGGCACCGCATCCGTCGCCGTTGTCGGCCTACAGGGGGTTCTTCGGGTGCAGGCATTTCTCACAGTGCAACGCCATATTGCAGCAGCAGGGGCTTGCCCCCATAGACTGGACACGGATTAGTTGAGACAATCCCCATTGTCCCCAATAGGGCAACTTTTTTCTTTACATCCGCCCCATGTTGCCGTGAATAGGCATGAGGTGTCTTTGCTAAGTTTGTGGTATTTAGTGCCCTGCATTTATTATTTGTTTTTGTTTCGGTTTTTTTGTATCTTTGCACCGTGAATGTGGCCATTCACTGCGTAATATAAAGTTTATTGACTATGAAAAAGTATTATTTCTTAATCATCATTCTGAGTATAATGGGCACAACACCGTTGTGGGCGCAATACCATATCACTGGCGATACCATACAATACATGGATTCGATTTATTGGAGACCAGATTGGGTTGACACGCTGGTTGACCCCGCAAATATACCTCACGAATCCTTTACCTTTACTTATGGATTTCCCAACTCCCCTGGGGGCGAATATCTTATGAAGCATACTGTGGATCATCCGATACGTGTTGTCGGCATAGCTTGCGCGGTGGCGGCAAGATACCAGCACTGGCCTGAGGACCTTGTCCAACCCGTCGAGACCTCTGTACAGGAATATCTCCGCATTTACCGTAGAAAGCGCGATTCGACCGATGTTCCGCTGCGTTCCATACCGTGGGATCCCACTGCTCCGCATCGGTATCTTAATTGTCAAAGTTCCTCTGCCCGATCCCCCCATGATCCATCAATCGTCAACTGCGACTCGATTACCTATGGGTACCCATACGTACATCCCGTATATGAGGTGTATTTCGAGGACAATCCCTTGGTTATCGTTGATTCGTTTTGCATCGGAATGACCAACCACAGTGGTGGGATATGGGATTGTATATATCCAATGAATTTCAGTATGTATGGAAATCCTCCTTGCGGTATCAGACGTGAATTAACTTATATTTTGATCTATGACAGTAACGGTGTAATAATTCCGGCAGGCCAGCCTACGGAATATACTACATGGAATCTATGGTACATTTTCCCCATTCTTTCGCAGGATACGGATTTTTCGCTGTTAGATTCCTGTCCCGCGGTGGG
>ONFR01000015.1 GCA_900317125.1 uncultured Bacteroidales bacterium
CTACGACTTCTACGTCCGCGCCGTCTGCGGCACCGACTGGACCAGCGAGAACTGGGCACGCGTCAGTTTCACCACCGACTACTGTGCCGAACCTTGCGACGCTCCCTTCGGTGTGACAGCCACCGTCAACCTGAACAACGTCGACGTCAACTGGACGCCCGGCGAGGGCAACACCGCCTTCGAGGTTGAGTACGGCAGCCGCGGCTTCAGCCACGGTAACGGCACCACTATCAACGCCACCGAGCCCCACACCACGCTCACAGGTCTTGAGTACAACACCCAGTACGACCTCTACGTGCGTGCCCTCTGCGGTGCTGACAACTACAGCGCCTGGAGTCCCGTCACCACCTTCACCACTGGTACTGAGGGCATCGACCTGGCCGACGGTGTCTCCTGCACCATCTTCCCCAACCCCGCCACCAGCTCCACCACCATCAGCGTGGGCGGCGTCAACGGCAAGGTGAAGATTGAAGTGGTCGACATGAACGGCCGCACCGTTGCCTCCGAGACACTCGAGTGCAACAGCGACTGCATCAAGACCATGGAAGTCGACAAACTCGCCCAGGGTGCCTACTTTGTCCGCATCAGCGGCGAACAGGTGAACATGGTCAGAAAGCTGATCGTGAAATAATCTCCCCAACTAGTCCAACTAGTAAGACTAGTAAAACTAGTATTACAAAAGGGGGCGGCGCTGCGCGCCGCCCCTTTTTTCATTTTTGCTACAATAAATCTCCCTTTGCCGCGTTTATTTTGATTATGACACGTCAACAGCATCGCACCCAAATCATCCAAGCCTGTCTGGAACAGCAGCAACAGCTTGCAGCCACTGCCAAGCAGGAGATGGATTCAGCCCAGCAGCAGAGCAACGACTACGGGGCCAACGTGGACCGCTACGACGCTTACCGTACGAAAATGATGCGCGCACGCGACATGTACGCCAAACAGCTGGCCAATGCCAATGCCGGCATCCGTGTACTGCAGGGGCTTCTCAACCACAGTCCTTTCGACAAGGCCGACCATGGTGCCATCGTCATAACCGACAGGCAGCGTTTTTTCCTCAGTATCGGTGCAGGCAAATTCCTGGTCCCCTTCCGCAGCCCCGAGTCCCAACCCCAAGAGGTATTCTTCGCCATCAGTGCCCAGACCCCCATATATATGGCACTGAAAGGTAAAAGTGTCGGTGACACCATTACCTTCAACGGTGTCACGCAAACCATCATAGAAATATTGTAATAATTAATACTCAATACCACAGTCATTATGATTAATATTATCCAAATCGTAGGTGCCTTTCTGGTCCTCTTTGCCATCATCGACATCACAGGTTCCATCCCCATCTTTCTCTCCCTCAAACACAGCGGCAACAAGTTCCATCCGCTCTACGCAGCCCTCATCTCGCTGCTCATCTTTGTCATCTTCTTCTTTCTGGGCGATGCGGCCTTGAAACTGTTCGGTGTCGACATCGAGTCCTTTGCCGTTGCAGGCTCCATTGTATTGTTCATCATGGCTTTCGAGATGATTCTGGGGGTGGAAATCTTCAAGAACGATGCCTCCAGCGGGGGCTCTACCGTGGTCCCTATCGCCTTCCCGCTCATTGCTGGACCGGGGGCATTGACCACCATCATCTCCCTCCGTGCCGAGTATGACGACGTGAACATCCTCATTGCCCTGCTCGTCAACATTGTTATCGACTACCTTGTGCTGCGCTATATCGACCGCCTGGAGCGTCTCCTTGGCGGCACACTCATCTCCATCCTCCGTAAATTCTTCGGTGTCATTCTGCTGGCCATCGGCGTGAAACTGTTCACTACCAACCTCGGCAGCCTCATCCACAGTCTGAACCTGTAGAGTGTTGAGAATTGAGAGGTGAGAATTGAGAGATATCACCCCGACAGATCTCAATTCTCAATTCTAAATTCTAAATTCTAAATTCAAAAAAAAGCGTATCTTTGTAGTCCGAAACAATCATTCATCATTAAAACAACACATTCATTAAAAATACTTTACATTAATATGAAATCCCCCATGAATATTGCAAGAAGACTTGTCGTCATCTCCATGCTGCTCTTTATGGGCATCGGCACGGCCTCGGCTTACGACATTTCGGTGGTCACCGCCGGGAAGAGACTCTACTACAATGTAGACAATGATAAGGGCACTGCAGTAGTTACCTATTATGGCGACTCGAACAACTATTGGCCGACCAACCGCCAGCCTTCCGACAGTCTCTTCATCCCTTCCACCATCACCTATCAGGGTAGAACCTATGTTGTCAACGCCATCGGCGACCATGCTTTCTCCAACTGCACCCGCATCAAGGATGTCATCGTCGGCGATTCCATCACTTCCATCGGCGACTATGCCTTTCAGTATTGCTCGCTGCTCCGCAGCATTACACTGGCTCCCTCGGGTATCACCCGCATCGGCACAAGTGCTTTCGAGTCGTGCATCGCCTTGAAAAAGATTCCTGTGCCACAGACCCTTAACTCGTTGGGCGAAGGTGTCTTTGCTGTCTGCCGCCAGCTCGACTCCATCGTACTACCCAATACGGTTACACGGCTCCCGAACCACCTTTTCTATGCCTGCAACAGCCTGATGACCCTCACGATACCCGCTTCGCTCACCAGCATTGGCGACTTCACTTTCCGCGAGTGCAACCGCCTGCGTACCATCGACCTCCCCAACTCGGTCACCCACATCGGCAACTCTGCCTTTGTCGAGTGTTCAAACCTGCAATACATCTATCTGCCGGAGAGTCTCGACACCATCAAGGCGTATACATTCCGCAACTGCACCCATCTCTCCCACGTGCGCATTCCCGCCTCGGTCTACCGCATCGAGAGCAACGCTTTTGCCAACGCTTCCAACCTGAACGACATCGTTGTCCTCAACACCCAACCGCCCACACTGGGCAACAACACCTTCCTCGATGTGGACCGCGCCATCAGTGTCCACATCCCCTGCGGCACCTACGACCAATATTCTGCTGCTGAAGGGTGGAACGAATTCACCCATCTGATTGAATACCCCGGCTACAAACTCCAATACTACGCAGCCGACACCTCCATGGGCACTGTCGAGGTGGTTGTCGAGCCCACTTGCACCGACTCCACCGCCGTTGTGCGTGCCGTCCCCTTCCGCAACCACCAGTTCACCCACTGGAACGACGGCGACACCACCAACCCGCGCACTGTAGACGTCACCATCGACTCCATCCTCATCGCCCACTTCATCTATGTCGAGCCCATCGGCATCGACCCGCTCCCTACCCTTGAAACCACCATCACTTCGCTCCCCGGCCTCATCCAGATTGCCGGTGCCGAAGGACTTGATATCAACATCTTCGACATTACCGGCCGCCTGTGCAGCACTATCCGTTCCGCTGCCAGTCCCCAGCGCATTGCGGTGGACCGCCCCGGTGTCTATCTCGTGCAGATTGCCGGTCGCCCGGCACGCAAAGTGGTAGTACTCCCCGCCCGATAACAAACCCTTTGTCGTCGACAACCCCTTATGAAGATTGCCGTTCTCCTGCCCTGCTACAACGAAGCGTCCACCATCGCCAAAGTGGTGACTGATTTCCGTGCTGCACTGCCCGAGGCCGACATCTACGTCTACGACAACAACTCCACCGATGGCACCGCCCAAGTGGCCCAGCAAGCCGGCGCCATCGTCCGCCATGAACCCATGCAGGGCAAGGGCAATGTCATCCGCCGCATGTTCCGCGAAGTGGAAGCCGACTGCTACCTGATGGCCGACGGTGACGACACCTATCCCGCCGAACAGGCGCGCCAAATGGTGTCCCCCATATTGGAAGAGCATGTCGACATGGTGATCGGCGACAGGCTTTCCTCCACCTACTTTGAGCAAAACAAGCGTCCTTTCCACAATGGGGGCAACCGCGTGGTGCGCTGGCTTATACGTCGTTTCTGGCACACCGACATCCACGACATCATGACCGGCTACCGCGCCTTCAGCCGCACCTTTGTCAAGAACTTCCCCGTCATGTCGGGCAATTTCGAAATCGAGACCGAGATGACCATCCATGCCCTCGACCGCCGTTTCCTCCTGCGCGAAGTGCCCGTGGTCTACCGCGACCGCCCGCAGGGCAGCGTGTCGAAACTCAACACCTTCTCCGACGGCATCAGCGTCCTCAAGACCATCGTCCTACTCTACAAAGAATACCGCCCGCTGCGTTTCTTCTCGTGGCTGGCCGCATTCCTCACCCTTGCCGGAGTGCTGTTACTCATCCCCGTTCTGGTCGAGTACTTCCATACGGGGCTGGTACCTCGTTTCCCCACACTCATCGTCTCCATGTTCCTCCTGCTTGCGGCATTGCTGTCGCTCTTCACAGGTCTCTGTCTCGATGTTATCGTGACCAAAGACCGCAAGAATTACGAACTGCGCCTACTGCAAGACGGCAGCCAAGAGTATTAATTCCCCATCCCACGTTCCATGAGACGCACCATTACGAAATATCTCGCCGTCTTCTTCGGCCTGCTGGCAGCCTATCTGCTCTTCGGCCTGGCGGCGAACCTGCTGCCCAACCAGCCCATCCTACGCCATGCGACACGCACTCTTGAACGCGGCGACTTGCAAAGCGACTTCTCTTTCGTCTATTTCTGCCGACCCGCCTACTACCTCGACAACTTCACCGACGCCCTTATCCTCAATCAAGCCTGCAACGGGGGCAGCCAGCATCTGCTCACCAGCATCCTGCTCAATCCCCGTGTCGACGGCGGAGGCGAACAATGCGAAAGCCTGAAACGCCTTACCGAAGGCGACACCACGATGTGTACGCTCCACTATGGCCGCTATTGGCACGGCAGCACCTTCGCCATGCGTTTCCTGCTGCTGCTGTGGGACTACTCCTCCCTGCGCATCCTCTTCTATCTGCTTTCCTCTCTCCTGCTGGCATGGGTGGTGGCATCCCTCTACCGGCGTGTGGGAAAAGCCGTGGCACTGCTTTTTGCGCTGGCACTGGCCTTCGTCAACTGCTTCATAATGCAATACTCCATCCAGTTTCTACCCGTGCTGGCCATTGCGCTGTGCGCCACCCTCTGGGTGGTGTATCGGGTTAAGGAGCCGCGACAGATGGCCCTGCTGCTCTTCTGCACTGGCTCGCTGACCGCTTTTTTCGATCTCCTCACCTGTCCCGTAATGACGTGGGGCATACCCATGTGCGTATATCTTATGATGCAGCAACGCAGTTCCGACAGCCGCCCCTGGCCCCGGCAACTGGCTTCGTGGACCATTGCCTCAGGGCTATGGGCTGTAGGCTATGGTGCCACATGGATTGCCAAATGGGGCATCGCCACTATCCTGACCGGCGAGAACGTCATCCGCGACGGCGCCAGCCAGTTCGCCATCCGTGCCGGGGCCAATATCGACTACTCACGGATTGATGCCGTCACCAACAATCTCTCGCTTATCCCTTGGGACTACGTGATCTGGATTCTTATCCTGATGGGGATTCTACTGCTTTGGCGCTTCAACCGCAAAGGAACAGGCACCGCGCTGCTCTGTATGCTCACTGCTGTACCCCCTCTGCTGTGGTACCTCGTCACCGCCGACCACTCCTACCTCCACAACTGGTTCACCTACCGCAGCCTTTCGGTATGCCTGATGGCCATATTCTTTGCCCTCACTGCCCTGGTGGACTGGCAACGCCTTAAGCAATTAAGAATTAAACATTAAGCATTGACGGCAAGTTAATTTTCAATTTTCACTTTTCAATTCTCAATTTCTCCCTGTGATATTCAGCAGCCACATATTCCTCCTCTATTTCCTGCCACTCTTTCTTGTGGTCTACTTCCTTGTCCCGTCCAAGGGACGCAACCTGGTGTTGCTGCTTGCCTCCATCGTGTTCTACGCCTGGGGGGCACCCGATTTCATTCTCATCCTGCTGGCCTCCACCGTTGCCAACTTTTATCTGGTCAAGGCCATGCACCGCACCGACCGACCCGCCGCCAAGCGGTTGCTCTGCGCCAGTGCCATCCTCATCAGTCTCGGCCTGCTGGCCTACTTCAAATACGCCAATTTCTTTGTCGACAACGCCAACGCCCTGCTCTCTGCCCTCGGTCTCGGCACCATGACGTGGACAAAGGTGCTGCTGCCCATAGGCATCAGTTTCTTCACCTTCCAGTCCATCACCTACGTCGTCGACACCTATCGCGGTGTCAATGCCCCCATGCAGCGACTCACCGACTACATGGTCTATATCATCATGTTCCCGCAGCTCATTGCCGGCCCCATCGTGCGCTATACCGACATTGCCGACCAAATCACCGCCCGTCGCCGCCTGCGCTGGGATGAATGTCTGCAAGGCTTGTACCGTTTCGTCATCGGACTGAGCAAGAAAGTACTCATCGCCGATGTCATCGGGCGTACCGTCGACGTGGCGTTGGGTGGAGACCTTGCCGCCATGGACACCGGCACCGCCTGGGTCACCATCACCGCCTACACCATGCAGCTATACTTCGACTTTTCCGGCTACAGCGACATAGCCATCGGTCTCGGCCGCATCATGGGTTTCCGCTTCCCCGAGAACTTCGACAACCCCTACAACTCGGCCAGCATCACCGAGTTCTGGCGTCGCTGGCACATCACCCTCGGAGCCTTCATGCGCAATTACCTCTACATCCCTCTGGGCGGCAACCGCCACGGCACCGCTCGCACCTATTTCAACCTCTGGGTGGTCTTCCTCCTCAGCGGCCTGTGGCACGGCGCCAGTTGGAACTTCGTCCTGTGGGGAGCCTATCATGGCTTCTTTCTCGTAGTGGAGCGCATCCTGTCCCGCCACATTCCCCTGTTCGACACCAAACGTCGTCATCCCCTCTTCGTACTACCCACCTTCATTATCCTACTTGTCGGCTGGGCCATCTTCCGCATCGAAGACCTCCCCTCCTGCTGGACATTCATCCAACGACTCTTCGCCTTTGATTTCGGCAAGCCAATTTTCAATTCTCAATTCTCAATTTTCAATTCTCAATTCTACGTCACACTCATCGTGGCCCTCATCTTCGCCTTCTGCAAGCTATTTTTCAATTCACAATTCTCGATTCTCAATTCTCACTACAGCCCCAAGGCGCATATACCCGTGTGGCTTGTGGCCTGCCTGCTCTTCTTTTTCTGCCTCGGCGCACTGACTGCCACCGATTTCAGTCCTTTCATCTATTTCCGATTCTGACACCATGCGCAACACGCCCAAGATACTCTGCCTCGTGACCCTCGGTCTCCTCCTGCTCACCATTCTGCAGGGAGCCACCTCCTTCATCAAGGTCAAGCCCCTCAAAGGTGTCTACGTCGGAGCCGGGAAACCGCAGTTCACTCCTGCCGCCTTCCTGTCGGGCGAATGGCAGAAAGCCACCGACCAATACCTGAAAGAACACCACGGCTTCCGTGAACCCGCCATCCGTCTCTACAACCAATATCTCTGGTCGGCCTACCACCGTTCCACCAACCCCGGTGCGGTTGTTGTAGGGAAAGACAATTACCTCTTCGAGCCATGGTTTGTAGACGAATACTACACCGGCTGCCTCCACCACTACCACCCCGACAGCATCCCGGACTATGAGAAACCCCATATCTTCTACCGCCGCATGAGCCGCCTGGCCAAACTGCAGGCCATCCTCGAAGAGCAAGGGGTACACCTCTTCCTAGCCCTCCTGCCCGGCAAGGAACGCATCTACCCCCAATACTTGCCTGACCGAGGAGCAAAAGCCCACAGCGACCGCCTCATGGGTCACCACCGCGCCTACGACTACTACAGCAACTCCCTCTACGATTTCCGCCGCATCGACCTCTGCCATTGCTTCGACAGCCTCAACGGCCACACCCCCTACCTCCTCTTCACCAAGACCGGCACCCACTGGAGCAACATCGCCAGCACCTACGCCTTCGACTCCGTCATGCGCTACATGCAGACCTTCGGCCCCGCCATCCGTCCCGTCACCCTCGGCCAGCCCTATTTCGGCTCCACCCGCGAGCCGGATGCCGACCTCGACGACCTCCTCAACAAAACCTTCCGCATCCCCTCCGAGCGCAACCAGTACGTCGATGTCACGCTTGCCGAACCTGCTCCTGAGCGCAACCCATCCCTTGTGGTCATCGGCGACTCCTTCTTCTGGAACATCCTCTACAACTTCCCCATACAGGAACTCTTCTCCGATTTCCGCTACTGGTACTACTTCAGCACTATCTACTACGACCCCACCCACGACAACGTCGCCGACATCGACCTCGTCGACGAGCTGCTCCGCACCGACTACGTCATGCTCTCCTACTGCACCGTACAGCTCTACAACTGCGGCAACGGATTTATCAACCGCGCCCTCCTCGAACTCTGCTACGACCCCGACGAGATACAGGCCGTCCGAGACAGCCTAAGCCGTACCGCCTTGGGTGATAACATCGACTCGCAAAAAGCCATTGACGAACTAATCGACCAAAACTTAGAGCAGTACTTCCCCGCCTTGGCCGAAAGCCATCCCTCAAAGCGTTGCACAAAAATAGCACAGAGAGCACTCTCTCACATACCAAATCAGTCCACACCCAATAACAATATGTAAAAGAATCCTCCAAATAGTAAAAGACATGGAATGTGCTTTATTTATTAACATTAAGGATTTTATCATCGAATGCCTTATTAACGCAAAGTCTAAAATTAGAGTTGCCGTAGCTTGGTTTACAAACCTTGAATTATATTCAATAATTCTTATGTTACTCCAGAAAGGAATTCAAGTGGATTTGATAATAATAGATGACTACATCAACAGAAACGAATATGGTCTTGATTTTAATGCTTTCATCTCTATGGGAGGACATCTATACTTATCTACTCAAGCAAAAAACATGCACAACAAGTTTTGTATCATTGATAACACTAAAGTAATAACAGGGTCATATAATTGGACTTATTATGCGGAAAAAAGGAATTGGGAAAACATCATTACTAGCGATGACATATCCATAGTAAACCAGTACGTAAATGAATTTGAGGACATAAAGTCTCAATTATCTGAAGTATCTAATTACAGACAACTCAAATTAGAAGAAATAGACCCCATTTCTTTACTCAATGACTATGATTACTTATATCAGGATTTGTTATACAAGGGCAACATTACAGGTGTTCAGTATTCTAATTATCTCTCTGCCATAAAAAACAATATCGTTATACAAAAGAATTCCAACAGAACTATTTCTCATAAGACACAAGCTGTAATGCCTTCTACTCAAAATGCTGTCACATTGCATTCTTTAGGTATCCGGGTCACCATTGACGGTAATTATAATTGTACCTCATTTTTGATTCCAAAGGGGACTTTAATTCCATATGAAAAGAAAGGTGTCTTTTTTACATTGACAGACAACCAAACCAGCCTTCTTTGCGAAACACTATTGGGAGAAAGTGTTGACGCAAATAGTAATTACTCAATTGGAAAGATATGTTTAAACGATATTCCTCCCTTACCAAAAGGAAAAGGATCAATGGAAGTCACATTTAAACTATCATCAGACAAAATGCTACATGTAATTGCAAAAAACTTGCATACAAAAACATCTGTTGAAGCATCGTACAATCTAAGCAATACTATATAGGCAGACTCAATAATCAGTTATTACATTTATTACATTCTTCAACTCTCAATTGTCCCAATCCAGCCTGGCACAACTTGCATGCCAATGTCGCATTGTGCGACCCAAACCCATCGTCACCCACGTCGTACAACCGCCCTTCATTAATAATTAATAGTCATCGGCGACTCCTTCTTCTGGAACATCCTCTACAACTTCCCCATACAGGAACTCTTCTCCGATTTCCGCTATTGGTATTATTTCAGCACCATCTATTATGACCCCAACCACGACAACGTTGCCGACATCGACCTGGTGGACGAGCTGCTTCGCACCGACTACGTCATGCTCTCCTACTGCACCGTGCAGCTCTATAACTGCGGAAACGGCTTTATCAACCGCGCCCTCCTCGAACTCTGCTACGACCCCGACGAGATACAGACCGTCCGAGACAGGCTAAGCCGTACCGCCTTGGGTGATAACATCGACTCGCAAAAAGCCATTGACGAACTTATAGACAAAAACCTCGAGCAGTACTTCCCCGCCTTGGCCGAAAGCCATCCCACAAAGCGTTGCTCCCGACTCGCCGCCGTCGCCACCAAACGCCCCTGACCCCAGTCATTCCATCCAACCTTGCTGCCCATACAAGAAAATGTTTTCTTCGGTCGTTCTATGGGGCCACTCCAATAATGAACACGTTAAACCCACATCTGCCATTAGGAAACCGAAAACTCCTACGGAGTATCATTGGCAAGGGGTAATATGTTGGCTATTAAGCGAAAACTCCTACGGAGTGACTGCCGAATCGTGCAATGCATGGGGAATCGCCCTGCCCCGTAGGGGCTTTCGTTTAATAGCATATCACGTTGTTGTACAGATATATTCTCCGTAGGAGATTTCGAATAGGTATATTGCAATGACCGATTTGGGTTAAACCCAAATCTGCCAATAGTCCGTCTTTTCCTTTTTTCTGGTCTGTCTTTCAGCTGTAGACCTGTACCGTGTACGCTGTAGCGTCCTCATCTCTTCATTCGTTTTTCATTCTTTGGACACTCTTCGTCCATCAGGATAACAGACAACGAACGGACATCCTTTTTATAACCCAAATCGGTCATTAGACCGACTTTTCAATCAATCTCTTCTTTTTTAGGTCTGTTTATGCCATATCAGCATTTCTTTATGTTCCATGACGTTACTTGGGCTCGGCAGAGCAAGCAAGCTTCCTCTGCTCTCGCTTTGCGTAACGTGAGAAAGCTCGCTTTCTCTGCTCTCGCTTTACGCAACGTTCGACAGCGATGCGGCCAATCTGCTCGAAACAAATACTAATCTGCCATAAACCCTAATGACCGATTTGGGTTTAATAATGCCGCATTGATAAAACGATGATACATAAGGTTCTGTTTTATGTGTACGTGAACAACATAGAGAAGAGTAAAGCGAGGCTGGAGCGGAAGATAAAGGCGGTGATGGCCTGCCCGCAAGTGGGCACCACACCCGCACAACCCACCCCCGGCATCACACTAATGCCAAACCCCTCGAACGATGCCGTGGTGGTGGCCGACTCGTGGTCGGAGACACCCAGACACGATGTAAAGGAGGTGCAGGTGATTTCACCCCTTGGACACACAGTGCTATACACGAAAGGAAGCGCCCGCTTCAACGTGAGCAGCCTGCCCGCCGCCACCTACTTTGTGAAGGTGGTCACACGGCACGGCACTTACCTGCAGAAACTGGTGGTGGAATAGAATATGTTTATGGATGTTGATGTGGTGCGAGCCGTATAAACGTATCAACGTATCAACGTTCTTAACGCATTCATACCACACGCATATTCAATATTCGGTGATTTCGGTGAACTGGCGCCAGCCTACGGCCTGGTGGTAGGTCTCGTAGGTGGCCATGGGCACCCGCACGGGGATGTCGAGGTCGACTTGGTCGAAGGAAGACTCGTCGAGCTTGGGCGGCTCGGGGTTCTGGGAGACAATGTACTCAATGCGTTTGCACCCGGCAAAAGCACCTTCGCCAATCTCTTTGATGGAGGCGGGGAGGGTGAGGCGCGTGATGCGGTCGCAGCCGGCAAAGGCGAAATAGCGGATGGCGGTGACGGTGTAGAGGGTGGTGTCGTCATCGTCGGGGTTGGCATTGCGCCCGCGTGAACGGTCGGGGGTGACTACATCGGGAATAACAAGCTGGCCGGAGGGCTTGCGGAAACCTTTCCAAGGTTCCTCTTCGCTATTGCCGGGGTAGGTGACTTCGACGGTGGGGCCGTTCTTACCGCCTGTGGAGGTGATGTAGAAGTAGAGGGTGTTGCCGCCTATTTTCTTTGCAAAATCATATTCTTGTGCACAGAGGCATAGCGGCAGGAAAGCCAAAAGAGTTAAAATTGCTGTTTTCATGGCAGGATAACGCATTATTGGAAAAAATATTGTATTTTTGCATTTTGTTATTGTAAACTGACATGCTGTTCAACACATTGCCATTCATGATATTTTTCCCAGTGGTGACTCTGGTGTATTACTTGTTGCCCTTCCGCTGGAGATGGTGTTGGCTGTTGGCAGCCAGTTGCTTCTTCTATATGTGGTTCAAGCCAGTGTATATCCTCATACTGCTGACGACCATAGTGATAGACTACACAGCGGGACTGATGATAGAGCGCAACCGCGAGAACCCGCGCCGAAAAAGGGCGTGGCTGGTGGCCAGTGTGGTGTCGACGCTAACAGTGCTGTTCATCTTCAAATACCAAGGACTATTCCGCGAAACAAACATCCTGCTCCCCATAGGCCTTTCGTTCCATACGTTCCAAAGCCTCAGCTACGTCATCGAGGTGTACCGCGGCAACCAACATGCCGAGAAGCATTTCGGCTTCTATTCGCTCTACGTGATGTTCTACCCTCAGTTGGTGACGGGACCCATTGAGCGACCGCAGAACCTGTTGCGGCAACTACGGATACCGCAGCCTTTCAAGGGGGAAAACCTGGCGCGTGGAGTGATGCTCATCCTCTTCGGTCTGTTTGCCAAGATGGTGGTGGCGGACAATCTGGCGGTGTATGTGGACCAGATCTATGCCCACCCTGAGCAATACAGCACAGTGGGCATAGGGCTTGGCTTGATATTCTATTCATTCCAGATATACTGCGACTTTTTCGGCTACAGCACTATTGCGCTGGGATGCGCCAAGGCCATGGGCTACGACTTGATGGACAATTTCCGAGCCCCGTATCTGAGCCGTTCCATCGGCGAGTTCTGGCACAGATGGCACATATCGCTCTCTTCCTGGTTTCGTGACTATTTGTATATACCTTTGGGCGGCAGCCGTGTGCGGACAGTGAGATGGGTGATGAACATCATGGTGGTGTTCCTGCTGAGCGGCCTGTGGCACGGTGCCGACTGGACGTTTATGGTCTGGGGCGGCATGCACGGGGTGCTGCTGGTGGCCGAGGGGCTTCCAGCCAAGCTGAAGGGGCGCAAACGGAAGCTGTCCGACACGGAGGCCCTGCCTGTGCGCCTACTGCGGATGGCTGGCGTGTTTGTGGCCGTGACCCTGCTGTGGGGAATGTTCCGAGCCGAGGGCTTTTGGCAATTCCGCGAGGTGATGCACTCCTTGTTCAGCAATGCACGGCTGGGTGCCATGCCCGCAATCGACGGAGTGGCCATACTGTTTCTTATCCTCTTTGTGGTGGCGGACGTGATGCTACGCAACACACGCTTTGACCGCTGGTGCATACAACAGCCCAAGGCGGTGCAGTGGGCCGTGTGTTTTCTGCTGGCCTTTTGCACAGTGGCCTTTGCAAGCGTTGAGACTTTCCCGTTTATTTATTTCCAGTTCTGACCCATGAAGACCGCACTGAAAACCCTGCTCATTGTCGCCGTCCTCTGCATGCTGGCAGAGGGGGCTTACCGTCTCCTGTTCTGGCAGCACGACCGCCATGCCTACAGCGGCCCGCTGGTGGCGCTGGTGGACCAGATAGACAGCACGGGAGCCGACATACTGTATCTGGGCGAGTCGTCGAACC
Organism: uncultured Bacteroidales bacterium; assembly: GCA_900317125.1. GTDB lineage: Bacteria > Bacteroidota > Bacteroidia > Bacteroidales > P3 > Colimorpha. The sequence goes on from ONFR01000015.1 coordinate 13,590, forward strand.
ACACCTTCGGCCTTGACGACACCGACACGGCATGGATCAGCGAGATGGTGGGCAGACATTTCCCCACACTGACCGTGCGCAACATGACGCACGACGCATCGCACGCAGAAGTGTACTACGAACTGCTGCGAAACATAGACCCACGTTGCCACATTGGCACTGTGGTAGTGACGCTGAATCTGCGCTCCTTTGGTGTGGGCTGGATTTATTCACCACTCGAAACGGCATTGCAGAAGCGGTTAGTGATGATGAAGGGACGCCCCGCACTGGCAAACCGCGCCATCCTGTCGTTCAAAGCCTACGACATCAAAACTGAGAACGAGCGATACCAGCAGATGGACCACTACTGGAGCCAGCACCCACTGCCGGGACATCCCAGCGTGCCCCGCTGGGCGGACAGCTTGAACACCGACAGCAGCTCGATGCCTGGCACGTTTGTGCGCAACTATGCTTTTGTGATAGACACTATGGAGAATGTACGCATTGCCGATTTCGACAATATTGTGCAACTATCCCGCAAGCGGGGATGGCGGCTGGTGTTCAACCTGCTGGCAGAAGATGTGGAATGGGCCGAACGGCTGGCCGGGAGCGACCTCACCGACCTGATGCACGCCAACGCGGTGCTGCTGGAGGAGTACTACACACGCAAAGGGGTGGTGGTGGTCAACAACTTGGACGCAGTGCCGGACAGCCTGTTCCGCGACCGCGACTGGACCACGGAACATTACCTGCAACAAGGACGGCAAATCATTGCCGACAAAGTGGCCGAGGCTCTGCGGGCATTCTACCCCACGGCATACCAGCCTTGAGACCGACAGCACCCGAGTTACGAATCTTTCAAAACCTTACAATATGGACACCAAAGAGATAGAAAACCGTGTAATGAAAGCACGCCAGCTGCATGAGCAGGGCTGCAACTGTTGCCAGTCGGTAGTACTGGCCTATTCCGATTTACTGCCCATCGATGAGCAATCGGCTGCCATGATGGCTTCGGGCTTTGGCCGTGGCATTTCGGGGCTGCGGGAAACCTGCGGTTGCGTGACGGGCATGGCCATGGTGTGCGGCCTCTGCAACCAGACCATGATGGTGAAGGGTTTGGGCAACCGCTTCCGCGAAGAGAACGGAGACCTGAATTGTTTCCGCCTGCTGCAACAGCAGGGACGAGACCACTCGTGCAACGACCTTGTGGCATGTGCTGCCCGTCTGCTGGGTGAGACTTTGTAGGAAGTTGAAAATTGACAATTGACAATTGACAATTGAAAGTTGCTGCCACATCTGGTTATTTTACAATTATCAACTTTTAATTTCACCCATAATTTGGAATGTTTTGAATTACTGATTAAATGATTATGAAAAGAATTTTATTACTGATTGCTGCGATGGCAGCGTGGTGCTGCACGGCGCAAACACTGAAGACCCCTTGGGCGGAAAAGGTGGACAAGGCGATGCCACACCCCGAATACCCGCGCCCCATTATGCAGCGCAGCCAGTGGCTGTGCCTGAACGGGCAGTGGGACTATGCCGTGAAGGACAAGGGCTGCCCCGAACCTGCCCGCTGGGACGGGAAAATCACGGTGCCATTCTGTATCGAGTCGCAGCTGTCGGGGGTGCAGAAGACTCTGACCGAAAAGGATGAGCTGTGGTATCACCGCGAGTTCACTGTCCCGGCAAGATGGAAAGGGCAGCATGTGATGCTCCATTTCGGCGCAGTGGATTGGCAGGCCGACGTGTATGTGAACGACATCCACATCGGGTGCCACAAAGGGGGATACACGTCCTTCGGGTTCGACATCACCCCATATCTGAATTCCAAGGGGAGCCAGAAACTGGTAGTGCGGGTGTATGACCCCACCAACAAAGGCTACCAGCCTGTGGGCAAGCAGACGCTCAACCCGCGCTCGATATGGTATACCGCCGTGAGCGGCATTTGGCAGACGGTGTGGCTGGAGCCTGTGGCGGAGAACCATCTGACGCGCATAACTCCTGTGGCCGACGTGGAGCACGGCACCCTTGAGCTGACGCTGAGCAGCAGCGGAGGCAACGACGGGAGCATTGTGGAGGCCACACTGACCGACGGCAACCGAGCCGTGGCGCAAGCCAAGGGCATGCCCAACGGCACCCTGCGCCTGTCGGTGCCGGACGCCAAGCTGTGGAGCCCCGAACGGCCATTCCTCTACGGACTGCGCCTGGTGGTGCGGAAAGGGGGCAAGGTGGTGGACGAGGTGAAATCGTATGCCGCCATGCGCTCTATCGGCACCGGCAAAGACCCTGAAAACGGATGCCTGCGCATGCAGCTGAACAGGAAAAACTATTTCCATTACGGCCCATTGGACCAGGGCTGGTATCCCGACGGCCTCTACACCGCCGCGACAGAGGAAGCAATGCGCTACGACCTGCTGGTGACAAAGCAGATGGGCTTTAACATGATCAGGAAACACGTGAAGGTGGAGCCAGACCGATGGTACTACCTGTGCGACAGTTTGGGTCTGCTGGTGTGGCAGGACATGCCCAGCGGCGACTACGGCAACCAGTGGGAGCCATATAAGTACAACGGCGGCACCGACAGGCAACGTTCATCCGCTTCGGCCGAGAACTACTACAACGAGTGGCGGGAGATTGTGGAGCAATGCGGCCAACACCCCTGCGTGGTGGTGTGGGTCCCCTTCAACGAGGGCTGGGGGCAGTTCGAGACCGAGAAGGTGGCAGCCTTCACCAAGGCACTCGACCCCTCGCGGCTGGTGAATCCCGCCAGCGGGGGCAACCACCGCGCCTGCGGCGACATCTTCGACATGCACCACTACCCACAGCCCACCATGCCGCTAAGCGACCCCGGACGAGTGAATGTTCTGGGAGAATACGGCGGCATCGGCCTGCCCCTGCCCGGACACCTGTGGAAAGAGGACCAGAATTGGGGCTATGTGAAATTCCAGAACCGCAGGGAGGTGACGGATGAATATATAAAGTATGCCAAGGAGTTGAAGGAGCTGGTGAAGCAAGGCTACAGCGCGGCAGTATATACCCAGACCACCGACGTGGAGAGCGAGGTGAACGGTCTGCTGACCTACGACCGTAGGGAGCTGAAGGTGGTGGCTGAGGAGGTTCGCCGTGCCAACAGAGAAGTAATAGCAATCGTAAACAACATCAAGGATATGGAGACATACACACTTACCAACAAGAATGGGATGACCGCCCGCGTGACAAACTACGGTGGTCGCATCATGTCGCTGCTTGTGCCCGACCGCAACGGAAAGATGCAGGACGTGGTATTGGGCTTTGACCAAAAGGAAGACTACCTGCGAGAGAACCACTTGAGTGATTTCGGCGCAGCCATAGGCCGCTACGCCAACCGCATTGGCAACGGCCGCATCACGTTGGATGGTACGACCTACCAACTGCCCCAGAACAACGGTCCGCATTGTCTGCACGGAGGCCCGACGGGGTGGCAGTATCAACTGTTTGACGTGGTCAGTGTAACGGATAACTCAATCGTGTTGGAACTCACCAGCCCGCATGGCGACAACAACTTCCCTGGCACGGTACACGTGAGGATGGTTTACACCCTGACCGACGACAACACGCTGGACATCCAGTATACGGCCACCACCGATGCTCCCACAGTCATCAACATGACCAACCACAGCTACTGGAACCTGAATGGGGACGGGAGCACCACCACACTGAACCACTTGCTGACAATCGATGCCGACCGCTACATGCCAATAGACGAAACATTCCTCCCGCTTGGAAGACTTGACAAAGTGGAGGGCACCCCCTTTGACTTCAGGACGGCAAAGGCCATCGGTCGCGACATTACGCTTGACAACGAGCAACTGCGCAACGGCAAGGGCTACGACCACAACTGGGTGCTGAACACCCGTGGGAACATCGGGAAGCCCTGCGCACGGCTGGAAAGCCCCACCACGGGCATTGTGATGGAGGTGTTCACCACCGAACCGGGCATGCAGGTGTACACGGGCAATTTCCTCGACGGAACAGTAAAGGGCAAAGGCGGCATCGCCTATCAACAGCGGAGCGCCGTCTGTCTGGAGACACAGAAATACCCCGACAGCCCCAACCACAACTGGCCCGAGTCTTCTGCCAGACTCAATCCCGGTGAGCAGTATCAGAGCCGCACGTGCTACCGATTCTCGACGGCAGTCCGTTGACATTGAGTATCTAATGCCCCGGCATGCCGGGGCTCTCCCCACCGTATATCCTACTCTATCAACATTGGTATACTATTAAGCCCAAATCGGTCATTAGGGTTTATGACAGATTAGTATTTGTTTCGAGCAGATTGGCCGCATCGCTGTCGAAGGCGTAGCGGGCTACGGCGAGACAGGGATGTGGACAAGATGCCGAACGTTACGCAAAGCGAGAGCAGAGGAAGCTTGCTTGCTCATGGAACATAAAGAAATGCTGATATGGCATAAACAGACCTGAAAAAGAGAGAATGATTGAAAAGTCGGCCTAATGACCGATTTGGGTTAACCCCACTTGGGTCGTTCAATCTCGGCTCGATGTTGCCTGCTTCTCGGCTTGTTTTCCGTTATCCTGTCGAGTAACGATGCTATAACGATACTTTAACGATGCAGGATTGAACGGCCCCTCTCCGTAGCGAGGGGGAATCGTTGCCGCTCCTCGGCGCAGGGCGGATAGGCAGAACAAGGATATGGGGCAGGGCTAATCCCCGTAGGTTGCACGATTCGGCAATTACTACGGAGTTTTCGGTTTCCTAATGACCAATATGGGTTGAAAAGTCGACCTGATGACTGATTTGGGGTCGATAAAAAGAAAGCAGTCCCCCGACGGGAGGGACTGCATCACAAAATCTACAATTATGAAGTTATTCTGCCAGAGCAAGGTATTTATCAACCTCGTTCCATTCAGGACTTTCGGGATAGTTGTCCTTAATCTGCTGGAAGGCTTTGGCAGCAGCCTGTTTGTTGTCCATCTGGAGATAGAGCATGCCGGCTTTCCAAAGAGCCACAGGGGCGACGGTGTAGTTGTCGGAGCCTGCTGCAACGGCCTTCTCGTAGTACTTCACAGCATCGGTATTGTTGCCCTTCTCGGCGTAAGCGTCGCCAATCAGCATCTGGGAGAGCGCGGAGGTGAAGATGTCTTTCCCTTTGTAGGACTTCAAGTACTCGATAGCCTCGTCGTACTTGCCAAGGTTAAGCTGGCAAATACCGGCATAGTACTTGGCAAGGTTGCCGGACTTGGTGCAGCCATACTCGTCGATGACCTCTGCAAAGCCCATGAACTCGTCATTGCCGTTGAGAGCCTTTTCGAAATCGCCTTCGTTGAACCACTGCTCGGCAGCGAACATATCCTCGGCAGCACGCACCTGACGGGGCTGGGCAACCAGGGCAACGTATGCCCAAATGGCCAAGGCCACGACAACGATGGCACCACCGACGATGGAGAGGGTCTTTTTGTTCTTTTTGATGTACTGCTCGGTTTTGGCAATAACGCCGCTAACCTCTAAGTTTTTCTCTTCGTTATTCTCTTTCATTATATCTTATTTTTGATTTTTCGAAAGTGCAAAATTAGTCATTTTTTTTCATTGGGACGAAATATTTTTTATTATTGGATGGTTTTTGTTGGGAAGATTATTTTTTAACATTTCACAATAGATTATATTTCAATACCTTGTCCGAGCGCAATAGATTTTCCTTCAAAAAAAAAAGTTTGAATTGCTTTTTTTATTTATCTTTGCAAATTGGATTTTTATATATAGAATACCGAAAAAATTGAGATTATGAATACGAAGATAAAGTATTTAGGCATGGAACTGAACAGCCCTATCATTGCGGGCAGTTGCGGTCTCACTGCCTCAATTGACAACCTTTGCAAACTCGAGGAGTGTGGTGTAGGTGCAGTTGTTCTGAAGTCAATTTTCGAGGAACAGATAATATATGACATCAAGCGCAACACCCATATCCACGCCCCGGTTGGCAACTACGGCGACAGCTATGAATACATAGCCCAGCACGTGGCCGACGACTCAGTGTCGAAATATTTCTCGCTGATTAAAGAGGCCAAATCGAAACTTAAAATCCCCATCATTGGCAGCATCAACTGTTTCTCGCACGAGAACTGGATCACCTATGCCAAGCAATTCCAGGACTCGGGGTGCGACGCACTTGAGCTGAACATGGCCATTATGCCTTTCGACACCTCGCTGTCGGCTGACGATGTTGAGCGCACTTTCAGCAATATCATCCAGTCTCTGCGCAAAACCATCTCTATCCCCATCAGCATTAAGGTGGGCTCTTACTTCACCGACCTGGCCAAGTTCATGCAACAGCTTTCGTGGTCCGGGATTCAAGGCATCACCATGTTCAACAAATCGCTTCAGGTGGATATCGACATCGACGAGGAAGCACTGCGCAACGCCGATTCCCTCACCCATCCGGGCGAGATTTACAACACCATCCGCTGGACAGCCATCATGAGCAAGAAACTGCGCTGCGACCTGTGCGCCACCACAGGTGTGAGCAATGCCCACGATGTGGTGAAACTGCTGCTTGCCGGTGCCACCGCCGTGCAGATAGCCTCCTGCCTATACCGAAACGGCATTGAATACGTCAAGGAGCTGAACGCTGGTCTTCAGGACTGGATGGGGCAGAAAGGATATGAGAACATCGACCAATTCCGCGGCAAACTGGCTTTGAAACAAAGCGACAAGGCCAGCATGCTCATGCGTACCCAATTCATGAACTATTTCGCCGACATTAAATAATACCATTGAGTTTCAAGAGCGACGCATTGTAGAGAAGGAAAAACTCTTAATACATCCGCAACGAACAATAACAGAATTAATCAAAAGTAAAAACAGTACAACATGGACAACACACAAGAAAAGAATGTGAGCTTTTTCCGTTTCGAGGATCTTCGCATCTACGCCAAAGCCACAGATTACAGCACATGGATTATCAACAACATCGGTCATCCCGAAAACGACATGCAGCGCAATCTTGTTAACTCTTTTTGCCACTCCTCCTACGACATCGCCCTGAATATCGCAGAAGGCTCTTCGCGCAACAAGAATCAGTTTGAGCACTACCTGAAGATTTCAAAATCCGCCATACGCGAATGCATTGTCTACACCGCCATCGCCTTCAACACCGGCCTCTTCGATGAAGACAAATGCAATCAGTCGCGCGAATTCCTCATGGAGCTCACCCGCATGATAGGTGCTTTAATTATCTCTCTGCAGCGCGGAAGCTCCCGCCGCCACGAAGAATATGACAGCGACACCACCACCGACGATACTACAAGCGACATCGACAATATCGACACCAACTTCTAATACTCACTCACCCTTCCCTCCCCTTCCAAAGCTACTACATGTATCCCATATTAGAGCACTTACACTTTACTGAGACCGGCAATTTCTTTCTGATTGCCGGTCCTTGTGTCATTGAGGACGAAACCACACCCTTCCTCATCGCCGAGCGGTTGGTTGGAATCACCGAAAGGCTGGGCATCCCTTATGCGTTCAAAGCGTCATACCGCAAAGCCAACCGCTCCCGTATCGACTCCTTCACAGGCATCGGCGACCAAGCCGGCCTTGACATCCTTAAAGCCATCCGCGACCGTTTTGGCATCCCTGTAGTCACAGACATCCACTCTGAACAGGAAGCTGCTGCTGCTGCGCCTTATGTCGATGTACTGCAGATTCCCGCATTCCTCTGCCGCCAAACCTCGCTGCTTGAAGCCGCCGCACAGACTGGCCGCTGCGTCAATGTAAAGAAAGGTCAGTTCCTTTCGCCCGAAGCCATGACACATGCCGTAGAGAAAATCACACACTTCGGCAACCACAACATCATGCTCACCGAACGCGGCACCACCTTTGGCTATCAAGACCTCGTCGTGGACTTCCGCGGCATCCCCATCATGCAGAAAAACCGTGTGCCTGTGGTGGTGGACATCACCCACTCCCTCCAGCGTCCCAACCAGACATCTGGCGTGACTGGCGGCAATCCCGAGATGATAGAGACGATCGGACGCGCTGCGGTTGCTGTCGGCTGTGACGGCATTTTCATGGAGACCCACCCCAACCCCGCCGTGGCTAAATCGGATGGCGCCAACATGCTGCGGCTCGACTTGGCAGAAGACCTGCTCAGCACACTGTTGCGCATACATCGCGCTGCCCACATGCAATAATTATCCCACGCCAACTCCCAATCAGACCAATCACCCCATGCTACTTAATTTAGAAAAGCCCATCGTATTCTTCGATCTCGAGACTACAGGCGTTAACGTAGGCACCGACCATATCGTCGAGATTTGCCTCTTGAAAGTCAACCCCGACCAGACCACCGAGCAATTGGTACACCGCGTCCGCCCGGTAGACTCCGACGGCAAGACCATCCACATCCCCGAATTCACCACGGCCATTCACGGCATCAGCGATGCCGACGTGGCCGACAAACCCAGCTTCACCCAACTTGCACCCGAAATAGCCTCTTTCATCGGCGATGCCGACCTGGCAGGTTATAACTCCAACAAGTTCGACGTCCCCCTGCTGGTGGAAGAATTCCTGCGTGCAGGGCTCAAATTCGACCTCAAATCACGACGACTCATCGACGTGCAAAACATCTTCCACAAGATGGAACAGCGTACCCTCAAGGCCGCCTACCGCTTCTACTGCGGCAAGAACCTCGACCACGCCCACTCCGCCGACGCCGACACCATGGCCACCTACGAAGTGCTCATGGCCCAGCTGGACCGCTATCAGGACAGTGAATATACTGCCCCCGACGGCTCCGTCAGCAAACCCATCGTCAACAACATTGAGCAACTGAGCCAATTCACTTGCAACAGCCAATGGGCCGACCTTGTGGGCCACATCGGCTACGACAAGCAGCACCGCGAAATATTCAACTTCGGCAAACACAAAGGGAAAACGCTCGAATCAGTATTCAACGTTGAGCCTGCATACTACGACTGGATGATGAAGGCCGATTTCCCCCTATCCACCAAAGAGTGCATCACCGAAGTATGGAAACGTCGGCAGGACAAGAAAATGCAAGACCTTAAACTGCATTTCACCTCCAAGTTCTAACAACGTATCGGCGCACTTCTCCCCTCATACATACTGCAATAGATGCCGCCCTACCTGAATCCGGGTACGGGGCAGGGCATCATTTTTATCGTCTTCCTATCGACTTATACGGAATAAAAAAACCCCCGTTTCACAACGGAGGCTAAAACAAAAGCGTATGAAAAAAAATATTATTACTGTGTTCTATTTTTGTTTCAGGAAATCCTGTACCTGATCAGAAGGGAGCACGGTCTCTTCGAAGGTGTAAGCATTGGTTTTGGGAGAGCGGACCATACGGATCACTTTGGCATAACTCTTTCCCGTAGCGGTTTTCAGGGTTGCAACAACTTTCTTTGCCATAGTTATCTATCTCCTATTATTTGATTTCTTTATGAACAGTCATTTTCTTCAAGTACGGGTTGTACTTTTTCAACTCCAAACGTTCGGGAGTGTTCTTTTTATTCTTGGTGGTGACGTAGCGGCTCATACCGGGGACACCGCTATTCTTTTGCTCGGTGCATTCGAGAATGACTTGCACTCTTGCGTCTTTGTTTTTCTTTGCCATTGTTATACTCTTATTTTGAAACGACCATTTACAGGTTTTTATTCATCTTTTTGCCATGATCCGAAAGTGGAGAAAAGAGCATCAACAATTCACCATTCTCTTCTCAAAAGCGACTGCAAAGATACTACTTTTTTTTGAATTATAAACGAATTGTTTTAAAAAATCAGCACAATTTCAATTAGTACTATAATAATCAGCAATATACAATCAAAGTTTTTCTAATCTAGAAGCAACTGGAAACACTCAACATTGTCTCGGAGAGGTCTGAAAAACGGGATTTTGAGCCATTTTGGTCAACAAAAAGACGATGATTCAAGCTTTTTCCGTGCATCGCTCTGACACTCTACTCATTAGCATACGTACCAGCATACTCGTCCTCATCATGTGAGTAGTCCAAATCGTCAACCGTCGGCTGGACAGCAGTGGTGTCTTTCTTAACATACTCCCATCCTCGCGGGGGACGTTTGCAGTTGCTCACGCTACCCTGAATATAGGCGATTTCCTCTTCGGTGAGATCCTTGTCGCCAGGTATGAAACGCTGGCGCCAGAAGGGGAAATCCTCGGCCAATTCGCCCGAATAGTAGAAGTCGAACCCAATGGCGCCAAAGGTGTACGTCTGCCCATGGATTTTGATATGGCTGCCGCCACACACCGGGTTGGGTTTAGGCACCGACTGGGCAAACCCCACATTGAACAGGGTAAAAAGAATGTCAGGGCGGTTGCTGATATCATACCCTGCACGCTTCCACTGCAGCATGGTTTGATGCAGAATGCAGGCGGTATAAAGGTAGGAATAGAGATGATTTCTGTAGTCAACCAGACGGTTGTACCGTTCATCCTCCTGCGCTTTGCCCTCGACAGGATAATCCAGCAAGTGCTCATACCTTGGCCCCATATAGAACGGCGACGAAGGGTCTTTCAAGTGATCCTCGATAGCCTTTGCCGTTGAAATCTTGATACCGTTTACACCGTATGAAAACTGCGACTGCACGCTCAACACCTTCACCGGACCGAGATACTTCTTGAAATTCTCGCGGTTGGTATTGAAAAGCCTGATCTGCTCGCCAATGAGGCACCCCACAATGAGGCGGGGTTCCACTCCGGTAAGACGGCCTACCTCATAAATAAGTGCCTTGTCGCGTACGATAGCATCCTTAAGCGCAGGCCACTCGGGGCCTTCCATCCAAGGGATGACGTTGGCGGCATGAGCCTGGGGATGGCGGTTCATCACCTGTTCCACCTCTTTCAGGAGATTGTTGAACTCGGTGAGGTCTTCGATATAGATACTCGATGCGGCAATCATTCTGTCCACAAGCATGGGGTCATGCCCGTATTGTGCCGCCGTGGTAATAAGTTGCGCATTGGTGGGGAAAAACTTGCTGAACACTGCCAACTTCAAGTATTGCCGCATCCAGCGCTGTTGCACCTGCTCAGGGGTATACTGGTCACCGTTCAGCTTCTCCATCTCATCCACCGAGAGCATGTAGCGCGAATTGCTGTCCACAGCACCCCTGTTATTGGTGAGCCCGAGCTGATAAACAGCCCAGGCTCCAATAATCATAAATCCAGCAAGAGCAAAAAGTCCGACCACAATGTCGAAAATCTTTCGCCCCACGCTTCGTCTGCGCCAACTACTCAGAGCTATGCCAAGTTTCGAAGCCATTCTACTTTCTCAAAGAGTGTAACATCCATCAGTACAAAGACGATTGCACCGGCAAGGTATCCCAAAAGGGCTTTGAGGGTGATATTCTTAAGGTACCAGATGAAGTCGATTTTTTCCATGCCCATAACGGCCACACCGGCGGCCGAGCCAATGATGAGAAGGCTTCCACCTGTTCCGGCGCAGTAGGCGAGGAACTCCCAGAAGGGATGGTTCACGTCGAAGATGGCACCGTCAGTGATTGGATACATACCCATGACAGCGGCCACCAGCGGCACATTGTCCACCACAGAAGAGAGAACACCGATAATGAGGTCGATGATAAAGAAGCCCACCGGCTCGTTCCCCATTTTCATGCCAAGGAACGTGTTGTCGAGTCCCGAAGCGAGGCTGGCAAGGATGCCCGCATCCTTAAGGCAGGCAACAGCCATCAGAATGCCAAGGAAGAAGAGGATAGTAGGGACATCGATATGCTCCAGTGTGGAGACTGCTGTAGGCAGTTTATGGCCGTCCTTCTCATATTTGCGGCTTACAATCTCGGTGGTCACCCAAAGAACACCAAGGCCGAAGAGCATGCCAAGATAGGGAGGCAGATGGGTGATGGTCTTGAAAATGGGGACGAAGATGAGTGCAGCGATACCCATGATAAGAATCAGGCGGCGGAGATGCACAGGCACATCCACTCCGCTCTGCTCACTTTCGGGTCTTGTAATGTCGCCCTTGAGTGTAGCACCCACTACCAGGACAGGCACCGCCATGCACACGAGCGAAGCCACCAGTGTTTTCACCATGATATTAATGGTGGTCACCTGTCCGCCAATCCAAAGCATGATGGTGGTCACGTCGCCGATGGGACTCCATGCACCGCCCGCATTGGCAGCCAGGATAACCATACCTGCAAAGAGCCAGCGCTCCTTCTTGTCGGCAATGAGTTTGCTGAGCAGTGCGCACATGACAATGGCTGTGGTCATGTTGTCGAGCAATGCCGAGAGGAAGAAGGTGAGGATGCTCAGTTCCCAGAGGAGCTTCTTCTTATTGGTGGTGACAATCTTGTCGGTAATGATACGGAAACCTTGATAATCCTCGATGAGGGTCACGATGGTCATTGCGCCAAGCAGGAAAAAGACGATCTCGGCGGTCTCACCCAGATTATCAATCAGATTGTCTGTTATGAAAAATCGCCACTCTGCTTCGTTCAGTTCAGGCTGGAAGACTCCGTGGCAGAAAGAGAAGACAGCCCACAGTGCAGTACCCAACAGAAGGGCTGTAGCCGTCTTGTTCACCTTTAGGGGGTGTTCCAAAGCTATACAAGTATAGCCTAATATAAACAGAGAGATTAATACAACTACCATAGCGTATAAGTTTTTTGAAGTTATTATTTGCTATCTTCTTTTCTGCTGCTGTTTCTGCATCTCCTCAGTCATGCGCTGCATCTCCTCAAGGCGCTTCTGGAAGCTGCTTTTCTTCTGGGGAGTGTTTTTATGCTTGGCATCGTAAGCAGCCATGCGGGCACGCACTTTCTTCTCGCTGGTGAAACGGCGGATGAGCACCATCTGCAGCATAGTGATGGTCAGCGAGCAGAAATAATAGAGGTTCAGTCCTGCCGCCATGCTGTTGAACATGAAGAGCATCATGAACGGCATGAAATACATCACAAACTTCATGCCAGGCATACCGGCATTCATATTCTGACCCTTCATGGTGTACCAAGTGTAGAAGAACTGCATGCCGAACATCAACAGGCAGAACAGAGACACGTGGTCACCATAGAGCGGGATATTGAAACCGAGGTCAAGGATACTGTCGTAGGTGGACAAGTCGTTGCACCAGAGGAAGGGCTTCTGGCGCAGCTCAATGGCCACAGGGTAGAACATGAACATGGCCGTCAGTATAGGCATCTGGATGAGCACAGGCAGACAGCCCGCCAAAGGACTGTAGCCTGCTTTCTTCTGCAGCTTGGACATCTCCTGCTGCTTCTGCATGGCTTGCTCGGGATTGGGGTATTTCTTGTTCAAGGCATCCATCTCAGGCTTGAGGATACGCATGATGGCAGAACCCTGATACGATTTGAACGTAAGGGGGAAGAGCACCAGTCGCAGCAGGATGGTGAAGACGATGATGATAATACCATAATTCCAGTTGAACGTCTCCAGGAAGTTGAACACCGGGATAATCAGATAGCGGCTTACGAACTTGGAGAAGATCCACCAACCCAGCGGGAGCATCTTCTCGAATCCGCGATGCATCGCGTGGAGGTCGCGATACTTGGTAGGGCCGAAATAGAAGTGCATACCCATGGAGCAGTCGCGCTCACTGTTATAGGTGAGGCCGATGGTGCTGCTCATGTCGCACAGATAGTTGGCATCCTTGTTGCTCTTGTCGGTAGTCTGGGAGAGGTAGGCGTTCTCGAAGGTGCTGTCTGCCACCAGGATGGCGCAGAAGAACTGCTGCTTGAAAGCCACCCACTCCACTGCCGTCTTGACATTCTTGTCGTCGTCGCGGCCGCGTCCCACATCATCCACATCGTCCTTGGCGGCTTTGTAGTAGATGCTCGAATAGAATTTCTCGGGGTCCTTGTTGCGGTTCTTGCTGCCACGGCTGCTGGCATCCACCTTCTCCTGGCGGTTCATCTTGTTATGCCACTCAAAGTCCATATAGTCGGTGGCACGCACTATATTCTTCAACCCATGGAAGTTAATCTCGAAATTGACATCGTACTCGTCGCCGACCACGACATAATGGAACTCTACGTACTTGTCCTGGCTGAGGCCGTTGCTGTCTCCCACAAAGGCACGGAAACGCAAGTCGACCGCCTCGTTGGATGCAATCTCGAACACGCTGTCGCCCTTAATCTCAACCAGCTTGTTGCCGTATTCCCTGTAAGGTACAAACACCAAGTCCTTGGTATTGATAACCCTTGTATCCTCTGTGGAGAAGATGAGGTTCATATTGTCGTCGGCGGGGCTGATAAGCTGCAGCGGTAGGCTGTCGTAAGTGGTGTACTCGCTCAGCACCACCTCGCGCACCTGGGCACCCATATTCGAAAGCGTCACCGACATCTTCTCGTTCTTCACGGTCACATTCAACGTGTCGCCGAAAGCGCTGCCGTTGAACACGCCCATGTCACCCCGCTGATGGCGCTGCAACTGGCGCTGGGCGCTGGTGTCGCCCTGGGCAGCCAGACTGTCCAGATGAGCCTTCACCGCAGCCACACTGTCGGCATACGCCACGCTGTCCATATACGCCTGCCGTATCGAGTCGTTCACACGCTGACGCTCGGCAATCTCCTCTTTGCTGGGTGCAACCCACCACATATAGCCAACGAAAATGGCAAAAATCAATACAATTCCTACTATCGACTTTTTATTCATATCTGTTTAATATTCATTCAAATCCGTCCATACTATGCATCGCGAACGGATTTGCAAAGTTACGATTATTTTCTCACACTTAATATAAAATAAAATATTTTTCGCCAAAAGAGTCTTTTATTCAAAAGAAATGTGTAATTTTGTACTTTCAAAAATAGTATACAATGAAGAGCAACAGATTCACTTTAGCACTCATTTTGTTGGCAGTTATGCCCATTTTGTTCTACGGCTGCAAGCAGGCACAAACCCCTGAGGAACCCGCATACGACACCATTGCCCTCGAGCCTGAGCCCGAACCCGAGCCCGAACCCGAAATCATCGAGGCTCCCGAGCAGAAACCCGCTCCCCGCCCCGTAGTCCGCAAAGAGCCCCAAAAGGAGGAAGTCCTCTACATCTCCGGCCATGGCGCCAACGGCCGCGTTTGGGGGCACATCACCATGAAAGGCAACAAAGGACGTGGCACCGTCACCGACGAGCACGAGAATGCACTCACCGTCACCTGCACCCGCCAGGGCGAAGAACTCATCTGCTACGACCAGAACAGCCGCCAGTACATTTTCCGTCTTTGACAAATCACCAATCTTTACGCAATAATGAAAACCACTAACGAACTCCAAACCCTCGCCACGCAAGTGCGTCGCGACATACTCCGAATGACCTCCGCCGCCAAATCAGGCCACCCCGGTGGCTCGCTGGGCACAGCCGACTGGATGACCGCCATGCAGTTCAACATCCTCGACCAAGACCCCGCCAATTTCACCATGGAGGGTACCGGTCAGGACATGCTCTTCGTGTCGCAAGGCCACATCACCCCTGTTATATACAGCACCATGGCCCGCCGCGGTTTCTTCCCCGTTGAGGAGCTGAAGACCTTCCGCGAGTTCGGCACCCGTCTGCAAGGCCACCCCTCCACCGAACACGGCCTGCCCGGCATCCGCATGGCCAGCGGTTCCCTCGGCCAGGGCATGAGCGTCGGCATCGGCGCCGCTCTGGGCAAGAAAATGACCGGCGACAACCATCTCGTCTACACCCTCCACGGCGACGGCGAGCTACAGGAAGGCCAAATCTGGGAAGCCGTCATGTTTGCCGGTGCCAAGCATGTCGACAACCTCATCTCCACCATCGACTACAACCACCAACAAATCGACGGCACCACACAGCAAGTCATGGACCTCGGCGACCTCAAAGCCAAGTTCGAGGCCTTCATGTGGACCGTCGTGGTCATCGCCAACGGCAACGACATGCAGCAAGTGCTGGACGGCATGGCCAAAGCCAAGTCTCTCACCGGCCAAGGCAAACCCGTCTGCGTCATCCTCACCACCGAGATGGGCTACGGCGTCGACTTCATGCAGGGCATCAACAAATACCACGGCTCCGTCCTCTCCGCCGACGACCTGCCGCGCGCCCTCGCACAGCTGCCCGAGACCGAACTCGGCGACTTCTAAGCCGTGCCCTCCCCTCTCCCATCCGCAACGCCAGGAGAGATTATGCACCTATTTCATCAATAGGTCATAGTGTCAGGTACAGAACATCACCCCGCAGGAGCTGGAAACACACACCAAACTCCCGCGGGGTATTTAATATAAAAGAAAGTACACATGAGCGAGTGCTCTGCAACACGTGAGTTTAACACAGCAATGGTTCCAAAAAACAAGCCACTCACAAGCACGAAAGGACACCGAAGGGCGGACCGGCACCACCAAGCAACCGCCTCAACGCAAGCAAGAAACAGTATTATCCCGCCACAACCGCATCTATTTATTTTGCACGACACGACATTATTTTTACGGTATGGCCGATTTTTCGTATCTTTGCAGCCGCAATCTCCGACAATGAAGACACACAGACTGCTCATAGTATTGACGTTATTGGCAATAGGAGCCTGCTGCTCCCCTGCCCGCGCCCAGCAACAAGCCGAGAAAAACCGCCTGCTCATCATCCTCGACTGCTCGCAGAGCATGTGGGACCGCTGGCAGAGCGACTCCAAAATCAAAGTCACCCAGCATGTACTGCTGCGTTTCCTCGACAGCATCCAGGGCCAGACCGACATGGAAGTGGCTCTGCGCGTCTTCGGTCACCTCAACAACGGCGACTTCGGCACCAGCCTCGAAGTGCCATTCGAACAGGACAACTTCTACAAACTGCGTAGCAAAATCAAGACCCTCGTCCCCAACGGGGGCTGCACCGCCGCCTCCGCCCTCAACGGCGCCCTTAAGGACTTCCCAAGCAGCGACCATGTCCGCAACATCATCCTCGTCATCACCGACGGCCTCGACGAGTGCGACGGCAACATCTGCGACGTGGCCCGCCAGGTGAACGAAAGCGGCACCGTGGTGCAGACCTTCATCATCGGCATCGGCAACCCCGACAACTTCAAGCACCAGCTCGACTGTGCCGGCCGTTTCACCCTCCTGGCCGACGAAGAACGTTTCGACGAGACCCTCTACGAGGTCCTTCTGCTCTCCGACCAGAAAGCACGCGTCACCCTCGCCCTGCTCGATGCCGACAACCGCCTCTACGAAACCGATGTGCCCGTCACCTTCCACGACAGCCGCACCCACGCCCTCCGCTATTCCACCATCTACCACTACGGCACCGAAGACCCCGTCGACACGCTTGACATCGACCCCCTTGTCAACTACGACATCACCCTCTTCACCAAGCCGCCCATCCGTCTCGCCGACCGCCACTTCAAGCCCGGCCGCCACACCCCCCTGGCCATTCCCGCCCCGCAAGGCAGCCTCATGCTCCACTTCGGCAAGCAACGCACTGCGTTCCAAGTGCCTGCCTACACAATGCTCGTGCGCCGGAGCGGCGACCCGGCCATCCTCGCCACCCAACCCCTCGGCACCAAAGCCAACTATCTGGCCGGCAGCTACGACATCGAAGTGCTCACCCTCCCCGTCACCCGCATCGAAAAAATACAGCTGCAGAGCGGCTCCAGCTCCGACCTCGAGCTTCCCCTGCCCGGCCAGCTGGCCTTCGACAAGCCGCAGGAACCCACCCTTGGCAGCATCTTCGTGCGCAAAGCCAACGGCTTGCAATGGGTCTGCGACCTCGACCCTGCCTCGCCCACCGAGCGCATCGTCCTCATGCCGGGCGACTACGAGCTCATCCTCCGCCCGCTTAAAAGCCCCTCGTCGGGAGCCGTCCGCTCCGCCCATTTCACCATCCGCTCCGCCCAGCAGACGGGTCTCAAGGCCTCCGACCTCCGCTAACCTTCACCCACCACCTCACGTCAACAACACGTCCTCCACCCCGCCCACCACTCGCGGGGAGGGAGCAGGGTCGTTCAATCTAGGCTCCTTCCAGTCTCATTGCAGCATCGTTCCCCGTTATACTGACGGACAACGATGCTGTAACGATACTGGAAGGATGCAGGATTGAAGGGCGCAACTGAGGTCCCGAGGGAACGGGACAGGGACAAAAAAAAATTGCGCCGTACAATGTACGGCGCAACTCCTATGAAAAATTACATTCTATCTCTTGCCTCTCTATCAATCAATTGTTGGTACCACCGCCAAGGTGCTCCCAGTTATCCTCGAAATGTCCGGGGGTGAATCTCACCACATGTCTGTGGTAACGGCCCAGCCAGGTGCAATAGTAGTAGGCGCAGGACTCTTCGGGCAGGAAATAATGGATGTGGGTCTCGCCGGCGAAAATCTGACCACCGCAGTGGGGGCAGATAGCGTAGGGGTCTTTCGATTCGAGGTTATCCACAATGGTGGGTACAGCCTCTTCGTTGTTGTCCTTGCTGCAGGAGCTGATAGTGGCGCTGGCAACAACTACCAACAAAACCACCAGAGCAGACAGGAATAATCTCTTCTTAGTCATCGTTAATGTATTTTTATTGTTTTACTTTTCTGTTGTTATTAACTCTATAGCATTGAATCAAAGACTATTGCCCCGTTGTGGAACAACAATCTGTGTTTTATTCAACAATGCAAAGATACGCATTTTTTTTAAATCGGCCACTTTTTTTCATTTTTTTTTCTTGCGGAGGGGTTAATAAGGGTCGCGGGTGTAGCGGGAGCCGAGCAGGTTGAACTGGAGGCAGACACCTGCATTGAGATATTTGAAGTCCTTGACGCTGGCCTGCAATCGCAGGTGACGCCACAGCAAGGCTTCAACCCCGAGCAGGAATTCATTGCCTGTATATTCGGCCATGAGTCTGCCTTGGGGGAAGAAAGCGGGGCTGAAGGTGACACCGCCCACAATGCCGTTCCACTTGGCGTTGTAGCCCCGGTAGAAGCGACGGTAGGCCAGGGTGACACCCACTTCGTTGCCGCTGAAGGCGAAGTGCTTGGTGGCTGCGATATAGGCGTTGAGGAAATAGAGCTGCACATTGGTCCGGTTGGCGTTGAAAGCCGAGGTGCCGATGTCGTTGCAGCCTATGGCGATGGCGGGGACATACTTGCCTTCCTCCACGGGCCGTATTTTGACCGAGGCGTAGCGGTCTTTGCTCCACTTGGTGATTTCGTCGCCTTGCATGGAGCGGATGCGCTCGGTGCAGGTGTAGCTCAGTTCCAGCCAACGGAAGGGGGTGAGGGCGAGGTAGTAGTCGAAGGTATTGTATTTCTTTCCGTTGTATATAAAGCCCGTGTCGGGCATCATGTGCTGGTTGAGGTAATGACCGCCGATGAGGGCGTCGCCCTCGTGGTGCATCTCGGCGGAGGGGATGTGTATCAGGCCCGAGGTGCCTGTGTATTGCTGGGCGCGGAGGGCTGAGGGGAGCAATGCGGCGACCGCGACAGCCAGTAGCAGGGTGTGGCGTTTCATTCTGTGACGGTGTTTGAGGATTCTATGAAATCGGGTTGCATGGTGTGGCTGCCCCATTGCAGCAGGTCGCGGCTGAACCAGCCGTCGCGCTCGTTCTCTTCGGGGTCGGTGTTGTACATTCGGTTGGTATACTGATGGTACATGATGCTATAGGAGATCCTGAAGTTGGATGCGGGACGGAAATTGACTGCCCGGTGTTTGCGGCGATAGGGGGGCAGCATGGCCACGAAGCGGAAACCGCCGTCGAAGCCTGTGACGTTGCTCCACCGGCCATAGAGCGAGGCAGAGGTATGGTTGAAATGGCGCATGGCCTCCACTTCGCAGCCGAAGTCCTGGTAGACGTAGCGCCCTGCCACGGCGCGGAGCTGGGCGTTCCAGCGCGATAGGTAGATGTCGCCGCCGGCATTCCAGGCAAAGCGGTTGAGGGGACTGATATACCACGAGGGGGACATGGTCAGCACACCGACCCAACCTGCCTGGCCTTCGAGGGCCAGCCATCGGGTGATGGGCAGGAAGGCTTTGAGGTCGACACCATAGCGTTGCAGGCTGAAGAGTCCGGCACTGGCCTTGAGGTAGACGGGGCCGAGGCGGAGCTGCTTGCTGACATCGAGGATATTGAGATAGACGTACTTGTATGTAGAGCCATAGGTGTTGACGATGGGGATGTAGACCTGTCCCGCCAGCTGCCAGTGGTTGCCCATGTTCCACTTGAAGCCGGGGGTGAGGTGGATGAGGAGGTCGTACTGACGGCTGTAGTTGATGTCACGGAAATTGAAATCGAGACCGGAGAAGATGTCCAGGCCGGGTGCCGACGATTGGGCACGGACGTGGGCAGGGCTCAGCGAGGCGAGCATGACCACGAGCAGCGCCACAAGGCAGGAGCGTCGGCAGAAGATGTTGCGTTGGGTCATAGTGTCAAAATGTTTACTTGTACCAAAATGCAAAATTACATAAAAAAAACGGATTAACAACAGTATGCTGCCAATTTCATCGGAAAAAGGGACCGTCCCAAAGCGTTTGGTCTTCCTCAAGGCGTATAAGTGTGTGGGTTATGGCTTGTTCTGCCTGCGGCCATGCATTTCCTCGTGCCGCCGAAGTTGAAAATGGGCAGTCGCGACGATGAAATTATCAACATGGTATACTTTTTTTGCATGAATGACGTTAATAGTATTATATAGATAAACCCGCCCGCAATGAGGCTGGGATGTTTTTATTATCGACAGTTAAATGTAAATCCTTTTGAATGATGAAGAAGATACTCTTTGCAACAGTCATCGCGCTATGCCTTTGTGGCTGCGGACACACCCGCCAAGGGCTTAGTTTCAATCCCCACGACGGAGTGGAAGGAGAGTTGACCATGCCCGACGGGGAGGTGGTGAAATACACAGCATACGAACACCTCTACTACGTGAGGAATGTGGAGGATACGGCCTACCAGTATTTAAACGTGTATGTGCCGGAAGGGGCCACCAAGACCACCCCTATCCTGCTGCGCACCTACATCGGGGGCTATATGGCGGCAAAGGCCCGCAAGCCCCAGGCAGGCGACGCCACAGGACGTGCGCTGAAGGAGGGCTATGTGGTGGTGATTCCAGGTTCGCGAGGACGCAACTCGATGCAGGACAATGTTTATACCGGCCGAGCCCCCAAGGGCTTGCTTGACCTGAAGGCCGCCATCCGCTACCTGCGGCTGTTTGACCGCACCATGCCCGGCAATGCCGAACGCATCATCATTGACGGCACCAGCGCCGGAGGAGCCATGTCGGCCCTGGTGGGTGCCACGGGCAACCATCCCGCCTATGACGCCATGCTGTCCGACATGGGTGCCGCCAAGGAGAAGGACGACGTGTATGCCGCCATCTGCTTCTGCCCCATCACCGACCTGGAGCATGCCGACATGGCGTACGAATGGCTCTTCAACGGCACGTCGAGCCGCCAGCGGTCGGCCCAGCTGCTGCCCATCAGCAACCAGCTGAAGGAGCAGTTCTCCAACTATATCAACGACTTGAAGCTGAAAGACTGGGACGGCAAAGAGGTGACGGCGGACAATTATATGGACCTGCTGCGAAGGGAGTTGATCCGCTCGGCGCAAACAGCTAAGAACGCCGGCGCAGACATCAGCGACACGCTGGGGTTTGCCTTCAGCCAAGAGACAATGGGAGGCATGCCCCCCATCAACGGCGGCAAGAAGTCTGTGCTGCCCATGATGCAGCCTCCTCAACCGCAACGGGGTGAGTATGTGATTGGGCTTGACATGCAGCGGTACCTGAACTATGTAGCAGGCACCCAGCCGCTGAAGACCGCCCCCGCCTTCGACACCAAGGGGGTGCTGGGACAGCCGGCATCGGCCGAGAACGAGTTGTTTGGCGGCACGGACGGCAGCAGCACGAACTTCACCGTCTACAGTGCCTACAAAAACGGCAAAGACCTGCCCAAGGAGGTGGTGGACAACGTGTATCTGATGAATCCGATGAACTTCATCGTTGTCAAGGACAGCGAGGGCAGCAAGACCAAGAAGACCGAGAAGCATTCTGTTGCCCAGCACTGGTACATCCGCCACGGCGCACGCGACCGCGACACGGGATTCCCTGTGCCGCTGAACCTGGCCTTGAAACTGAACGAGGCGGGATACAACGTGAATTTTCTGCTGGCATGGAACCGTCCCCACAGCGGCGACTATGCGCTGGACGAGCTGTTCGCCTGGATGAAGAGCATCATGTAATTGGCTATACGCTAGGATTGTCATGTATCTTTTCGAGACCGATAGAATACTGCTCCGCCCATGGAGGGAGAGCGATGCCGAGGCTCTGTTTAAGTACGCCTCCGACCCCGAAGTGGGGCCGCGCGCAGGGTGGCCGCCGCACAAAAGCGTAGAGGAGAGCCTTGAAATCATTCGCACGATATTCAGCGGAGAAGGCATGTGGGCCGTGGAGTGGAAGGAGACGGGTGAGGTCATCGGCTGTGTAGGCTATTTGCCTTCGACATCCTCCAACCTGAAGATTGAGGCCGACCAAGCCGAGGTGGGCTACTGGATTGCCCGACCCTATTGGGGAATGGGCATCTGCACAGAGGCGCTTGCCCTTGTTATCGAACACTGCTTTACTGTGAAAGGGTTCAGCACCCTATGGGGTACCTATTTCCCCAGCAATCCCGCCTCCGGCCACGTGATGGAGAAATGCGGTTTCGCGGACACCGGCAGGGAGACTATTTGCCCCAACCTCGAAGTCGGTTCGGACCAGCCTGTGAGGGTGATGAGGAAAGATATTGACAGACTTATACAATAAAAAGATGAAGAAAGCATTCGGACAATCACTTATTACAATAGATAACTAGAGGCATGGACAGCAAGAACTTTATACGGCAGGATAACAACTATAGGACGTTGAAGGCGTTCCAAAAGGCGGAGTGCGTCTACGACGTCACCTATTATTTTGCCAATAAGTTCCTGCAGAAGGGCGACCGCACGATAGACCAGATGGTTCAGGCGGCACGAAGCGGCAAGCAGAATCTGGCGGAAGGCAACATTGACGGGGTAACCTCCAAAGAGATGGAAATAAAACTCACCAATGTCAATCGCGCCTCGCTTCACGAGCTGCTGCTTGATTATGAGGACTACTTGCGGGTACGCGGGCTGGAGCAGTGGACTTTCAATGACCCACGCTGCGTGCAGACGCGCGAGTTCTGCAAGCGGCACCTCGACTCAACGGTATACCGCGAGAAGATAAAAGACCGCACAGACGAGACCATCGCTAATATCGCCATCACGCTGATTCACCAGTGCGACGTGCTGATAAAAGGTCTGATAGAATGGCAAAAGAAGAACTTCCTCGAGAACGGAGGAATAAAAGAAGAGATGTACAGGGCAAGGAAAGCCTATAGAGATAGTCATGGGTTTAATGGGCAGAATGGGTTTAATGGGTCTAATGGGCCGAGATAACCATATTGCCCATTAAACCTATTAGACCCATTAACCCCATAAAAACAGAAAACAATAACAAAAAAACAACAATAATAATGACCCACTACGAAAAACAATCAATGAAAGAGTTGCGTGCCGGCATGGGCGAAGGCCTTGTTGAGGCTGGCCGCAAGAACGAGAATGTCGTCGCCCTGAGCGCCGACGTGAAAGGCAGCGTCAAGATGGACGGCTTCGCCAAAGAATTCCCCGAGCGCTTCATCCAGTGCGGCATTGCCGAGGCCAATATGGTCGGCATCGCCGCCGGTCTGAGTCTGTGCGGCAAGGTGCCCTTCATCGGGGGCTTCGCCGAGTTCGTCACCGGACGCGTCTACGACCAGATCCGCCAGGTGGTCTGCTACTCGAACAAGAACGTGAAGATCTGCGGCTCGCACGCCGGCATCTCGCTCGGCGAGGACGGTGCCACGCACCAGACCATGGAGGACATCGCCCTGATGAAGGTGCTGCCCAACATGACCGTGCTGGTTCCCGCCGACTTCAACCAGGCCAAGGCCGCCACGCTGGCCGCCGCCGAGCACGTCGGACCCGTCTATCTGCGCCTCGGCCGCAGCAAGATGCCCTGCTTCCTGCCCGAAGACCAAAAGTTTGAGATTGGCAAGGCCCAGCTGCTGAGCGAGGGCACCGACGTGACCCTTTTCGCCTGCGGCCACCTTGTGTGGGAAGCCCTGCAGGCCGCCGAGATGCTCGAGAAGGTCGGCATCAGCTGCGAAGTCATCAACATCCACACCATCAAGCCGCTCGACGTGGAGGCCATCGTGGCCAGCGCCAAGAAGACCGGCGCCGTGGTCACCTGCGAGGAGCACCTCTTCAACGGCGGCCTCGGCGACAGCGTGGCCCAGACACTCGCCCTCCGCTGCCCCACTCCGATGGAGTATGTGGCCGTGGACGACAAGTTTGGCGAGAGCGGCACGCCCGACGAGATGCTCACCAACTACCACCTCCGCGCCGCCGACATCATGGCCAAGGTCTATGCCGTCCTGCAGCGCAAACCCGGCGCCCCCAAGCAGCGCTATTGCCAAAGTTGCGGCATGCCCCTCACCGATGAGGTCACGAGCGATAATCCCGACTACTGCAAGTACTGCTTCGCCGACGGGAAGTTCACACAGGACTGCACCATGGAGCAGATGATAGACTTCTGCGTCCAGTTTGTCGACCAGTTTAACCAGAATACCGGCCAGCACCTCACCGCCGAAGAATACCGCGAGCAGCTCCGCCAGTACTTCCCCCAGCTCAAACGCTGGCAAAAAGAATAGCCTATGAAGAACAGTTTGGCAGGATCCCCCTGGCTCTTCTCTGACGGGCTTGCGGCGGTGTTGATAAAGAACAAATGGGGATACATCGACCGGCAAGGACATGTCGCCATCGCGCCGCAGTACACCGCGGCATCCGGCTTCTCTGAGGGGCTGGCGGCCGTCGAGGTCAACAATAAGTACGGCTTCATCGACCGCTACGGCAAGATGGTGATCAAGCCGAAGTACGACTTCGCCCTTGCCTTCACCGAGGGAGTGGCGGCATGCTCTATCAGAGACGGCTTCCACATCATAGACAGGAACGGCAGAGTCCTCGCCGAAGTCGGCGAGGACTGTACCGACGTGGAGAACTTCTCCTGCGGGTTGGCGGCCGCTGAATTCATCGTCGGAGATGGCGATTGGCGATACGGGGCTATCGACAAGACCGGTAAGATGGTGATAAAGCCAAAGTTCAGCTTTGCCTACACCTTTGAGGAAGACCTTATGCCTGTCGTCGTCAACGACGGAGACAAGTGCGGGTTTGTCAACAAGGAAGGCAAATGTGTCATAGCACCCGAATTCGACGAGACCGAGTCCTTCTCCGAAGGACTGGCACCAGCGATGAAGGACGGCAAGTGGCGCTTCATCGACCACGAAGGCCACGACGTGGTGATGCTCGGCGAGAGATTCGACCATGTCGACACCCTCATTGAAGGGCGCTCCATCGTGAAGATTGGCGACAAAAGCGGTGCCATCGACAAGGCAGGCAACCTCATTATCGATGTTCGTTTCGACAATCTGCACTCCTTCTCCGAAGGTCTTGCCTACGCCCGTATCGGCGACACGCACGGCTTCATCAACCCCTCCGGAATCTTCGAGATACAGAAGCCCGTGACCAAGGCAACCCTAATTGACAAACTGATGAAACGGGGCAACTGGCTTCGTTGGTAGAGCACGAGAAATGGAAGACAAACTTGCACGTGGATTCCTGTTCTTCGCGGCGGTTTGCCGCCGCGCCGAAACTGATCCTCAAATACAAAGTCAATAATAATCATTCACAAACATAATAAAACACACTACACTATGAAAAAAGACCTTGGAATCATGCCGGCGGTATATCCGATGCCGGTACTTATGGTGGCCGCCTACGATGCAAGTGGCCGAGTGAATGTAATGAATGCTGCTTGGGGTATGATCTGCGGCATGGACAAGATAGCCCTCTTCATCAGCGAAGGCCACAAGACCACGCAGAACATCCTCGTCTCGAAAGCCTTCACTGTCGGTATCGCCGACCGCGACCACATGGATGTGGCCGACTACTTCGGCATCGCCACCGGCAACAAGACCCCCGACAAGTTCGAGCGCACCGGCTACCACGCCATCCGCAGCAGCAGTGTCAACGCCCCTGTCGTCGACGAGTTCCCCGTCACCATGGAGTGCGAACTTGCCGAAGTGGTGCAGACCGAGAACATGTACTGCATAGTGGGCAAGATTGTCAACGTTGCCGCCGAAGAGAGCGTCCTTTCCGAGAACGGTAAGGTAGACCCTATGAAACTCAACGCCCTTATCTTCGACCAGTTCCAGAACGGCTACTATGTCACTGGCGAGCAGGTTGGCAAAGCCTGGAACGCCGGTGCCGCCCTTGCTAAGGAGAAGTAACACCTTAACTCCATTAACGCTGCCCTCTCCCCTATTAGGGGGAGGCAGCGTTAATTGTATTAATCCGAAAGAAAACCAATTATAACACAAGAAAACACGACATGGGCAATTCCTTCATAGATTATTTCCACGATATGCAGACGCGCAACATGATGAATGGCTGCATCCATTCCTGCCCCGAGCTGATGGAGTGCATCCAGCAGCTGGGCTTCCTGCCGCTATTGGACAGCGGTATCCCTGGCTTCTGTGCCGAGGAGATGATGGCTCAGGAGTGCCGCTTCACCCGTTTCAACGATGGTACGTGGGAATGGCCGCTATGGGAGTGGAAGAGTGCCGTCGTGACCGAAGGACGATGCGTCTACGGTAAATTCTTCTCCGGCAAGGCGGGCTTCGTCAGCCAAGCGTGGTGGCCGGACCTCTACAACTGGCGCCGGAGCCAGCACCCCGTCCCCGAGGCCGACAGCATCGAGGGCATCATCCTGACGACCCTGCTCGAGCACGGCAGCATGATTGCCCGCGACCTGCGGGCCGCCTGCAACCTTACGGGACAGAAGATGCGAAGCAAGTTCGACGCCATCATCTGCCGCATGCAGATGGGCTGTCTCATCGTCACCGAGGACTTTGTCTACCCTACCGACAAACACGGACGGGAGTATGGCTTCGGCTGGTCGCTGCTGACCACCCCCGAGCGGCTGCTTGGGCTCGAAGCTTGCCAGTGCAACCGCACACCCGAGGAGTCCTTCAACCGCATGTACGACCACCTTGCCAACCTCCATCCATACGCCACCGAAAAGCAGATAACGAAACTCATCAAATAGCCCCAACCCTTTCCGAAGACAGCAACCAATCCTTCATGGCTAATAGAGCCAGTCTCCCCAAGTGAAGAAAAAAAATCACTTCCCCTTGTCACTTTTTGTGAAGAAAATGGCTCTAATGGGGGTGAAATAACAATTCTTGAATGCGTCTATGCTTGAGTGGAAAACACTCAAACAATCAAGCAATCAAGAACTATTATCAGGGCAATTTTTATGGCATATTATCGTTATATAATCAACAAAAACAATCATTAATAATCATGAAGAAGAAACTATCGCTGGTTGCAGCCATTCTGCTGTTTGCAGTGTCTTCGGCTTGGGCTGACACGCTGGATGTGTGTCTGCCATGGACCCATGCACAACGTTATGTTCCCATCAACACCGTATATGCTGACTGGGGTTTCGAGAACGAGTTCATCTACCCCGCCTCGCGTGTGAACGAGATGGCTGGCGGAACGATTACGCAGATTACCTTCTACGCCATGAGCGACTCGCTGGATTTTCCCGAGACCTTTCAGCTGCGCATGGAGGAGGTAGCCGACACTGCGACCCAGCCCCTCGCGTGGGTCCGCACCAGTGCTGTGCGGCACGTATGGACAGGTTCAGTCGCTATCCGCGACAGTTTATGGACTATCACCCTCGACACTGCTTTCCCCTACATGGGTGGCAACCTGCTGCTCTCGTTCCGCGGATTGGGACAGGATGGAGGATTTATGACATACGATAATATTTTCTGCGTATGCTCGACAGGATACCATTCCGTCACTTGCCGCAATGCCAACGCGCAGCATGTCATCAACAGCTGGTTGGTCAATTCACCACAGGTGCTTCCTTCGGTGACATTCGTATACACACCCGGTGACTGCCGCCGCCCGATGGCCGTCGTCGCCGACAGTGTGGGGCTACATTCTGCCCTACTGAGCTGGGACACGGTGGGTGGAGCCATGGGGTATGAGTGGGAGCTATATGCCGATAGTCTATTGGTGGACAGCGGACTCACCACTGCCTCGACGGTAACACTCACCTCGCTCACTCCTGCCACCGACTATACTTTCCGCGTGAGGACAGTTTGCGATTCGTCTGCCACCAGTGCCTACTCCACCAGGTCATTTACCACCCCGTGCGATGTGATTATGCCATACGACCTTCCATTTGTCGAGGATTTTGAGGATTGCCCCACCATGGAGAATTTCCACGGCATACGTTGCTGGACATTCCTTGCCTATAGCCGTGAGAACTGGCTGCGCGTAGAGCGTTCGTCGGGCAACAATATTTTCAGTTTTTTCCCACAGGACAACAGTACCCCGCAGTTTGCCGTCCTGCCGCAGATGCAGGGAATACCCAGCCTGACCCTTAGCTTCAGGATGCACAGCAGCAATAGGCCAGGCAGCTTGGAGATTGGCGTGATGACCGACCCAACCGACACGCTGACGTTCACGCCTGTGGAAGTCTTCGACACGGTGCTGACAGCCAATGCATGGCAAAATGTGGAGGTGAGTTTCTCCTACTATACCGGCACCACCGGGTATATTGCGTTCCGCGCCGGTATGCCTTCGTCGGTTACTATGAGTTGGATTGAAATTGACGACATTGTGGTTAATGTAACCCCAACATGCGACCAGATGCAGGGCATCGAGGTTGCCAACGTCACCTCCTCGTCTGCCGATATTGTCGTCCACGACACCGACTCGCTCGGAGCCACTTATGTTGTCACCCTCACAGGCGGAGGAGCCATTCGGACAGTAACACAGTCGGGCAATGGCACAATATCCTTTGCCGGCCTTTCGCCCACGACCGACTACACCGCCAGCGTCAAGAAACTTTGTGCCGACAGCACCGCTCATCCTCCCCTCTCAGTCGTTTTCCGTACCTCCTGTGCCCCGATGCCGCTGCCCTGGAGCGAGTCGTTTGAGGACTGCGGCCTGACTATCCCTGAGTGTTGGAAAACAATAAACCTGCAATCCAACAGCCTCTCTATCGCCACCGCCGTTGGCTATGGTTCGGGGAGCCGCTCACTCACATGCTACAGCCCACATACACCGGAGCTGCTGGTGGTATTACCTGAATTCAGTATGCAGCCCGACAGCCTGCTGCTCGGCCTTGAAGTGTCGCGCTACACCCATGGCAGCGACTCGGCCACGGGTGTAGAGGTGGGTATCCTCGTCGATACTGCCGACGCCTCCTCTTTTGTGCCGATGACCACCTGCATTCCCTCTAGTTTCTGGACTTGGCAGCACTACAACGTCACCTTCCCCGGCTACACTTCTGGACGTATAGCCTTGCGGTTCCTTCTCGTCTCAAACGTTTCGGAGACTGCACACACATTCGTCGACAACATCACCGTCGAGGCATTGACCGACTCGTTTGTCGACACCTGCGCCCAACCCGCGGAAATCCGGGTGACGGACATACGTGGTGACAGAGCCACGCTGCATATCGTCTCCCCGATGGCCGTGCCACACTATATGGTGTATGTCGATGGCGATAGTGTGGAGGTGTTCAGCAGCGTCTGCACCCTCACCGGCCTTGTCAACGACAGCCTATACACCGCTGCTGTCAGCTCCATCTGTGCCGACAGCAGCCGCACTGCCCGCACCGAGGTGCAGTTCCGCACCGACCTGTGCGCCCCGATGCCGCTGCCTTGGAGCGAAGACTTCGACACCGCGAACACCTCCGGCAGCTCCAGCGTGCAACTGACCGATGCGCTACCTTGCTGGAAGCGTTGCGGCAGAGGCACAAGCACTGTCGATAATGAGTATGGCACGACCAACTACCGGCTCAAGTTGGAACTCGGCTCCTACAACCGCAACAACATCGTGGTGCTTCCCGACCTGCAAGGCGATTTAAGCAACATGGAAATGAGCTTTTACAGCATCCCCAGCTACCCGTATAATTCCACAGACCACGTTCTGCAGGTGGGCTACACGCTGACACCTGACGACACAGTCAGTTTCCGTCCGCTATATTCCTTCAATGCAGCCGACTATGTGGTCAGCTACAATGTTGTGCCGCGCACCGAGACAGTCTCCTTAAACGGTGCGCCTGCCGACAGCCGCATAGCCCTGCGCATCCCTATGGGCGACATCGCCTTCCAATGGTACATCGACGATATTGAGGTGCATGCCGTGCAGCAATGTCCGCGTCCGCAGGCGGTAGCAGCACGACGTATCGGTGCCGACACAGCCGAGCTATGCATCACCGACACAATCCCCGGCCAGACGTATCGTGTGTCCCTCACCGGCGGCGGAATGACTCGCACATTGACACATTCAGGTCCAAGCCCGGTAACACTCACCGGTCTGATTCCCTCCACAGGCTATGTGGCGACAGTCAACACCATTTGCGCCGACAGTACAATGAGCAACGAAGTATCATGCGAGTTCCGCACGATGTGTATGCCCCTCACTTATGCCGATATGCCATATTCATTAGACTTCGAGAGCTATCCCGCTGGTGATGCTGAAGAGCCTTGCTGGCGATACTACAAGGTGTTGGCCGACGGCTCAACCATCGTGGAACCGTATCTTGTCCAAATTGTCGAGAACGATGCCCTTTTCTCCAGTGCGCAGAGTGGCATCCACGCACTGGTTGTCGCTTCTGGCTATGTCACCCCGACCTACTGGGTACTGCCCGCAATGGACTCTTTGGCCTACCGCGAGCTGGAGTTCGGCTACCGCACAGCATGGGGGGCACACAGCAGTTTCAACTATCGTGCCGACATCGGTGTGATGACCGATCCACTAGACCCAACTACGTTTGTCCTTGTTGACAGCATCGTTTCGGTGGCCGACACATATCAGACGGCACACGTCGAGTTCTACACCTATACAGGCAACAGCGGGTACATAGCCATCCGCAATCTCAGCGACGGCGGGCTGACCATCGACGACTTGATGGTGAGTTCCATTGCGCCACCCCCATCACCATCAGGCTTGGAGCTGATAGCAGTGGACAGCCTCACCGCAACAGTGATGTGGCAACCCGGTGGAGAGGAGGATCTTTGGATGGTGGAGCTGTCGTGTGTCGACACACAGACGGTAACCCAATCAAACACTCAAACCGTGACCTTCACCGACCTTATGCCGCTGACACACTACACTGTGCGGGTAGCAGCCGTCGACAAACACAACCTAATGAGCGACTGGAGCCAGCCGTTGGAGTTCACCACGCTGGACACAATCCATACCATAGGCGTACCTACTGCTGAGGATGGAGGTGTTGCGATATATCCCAATCCGGCGCACGGCAGTGTGACCATCGAGGCAACAAGTCCTGCAACAGTCACGCTCCTCAGTCTCAACGGACGTGCGGTCAACACTTGGTCGACAGCATCGGGAACCATGACAATAGACTTGTCAGCAGTTCCGCAAGGGGGCTATTTCGTCAAGGTGGTATCACGCGGCAGTGTGTCAGTCAGAAAGTTGATAGTGAAATAACACCACAGACAATACTGACAACAAGGGTTGCAGCGGTTTGCCACCGCGCCGAAACAAAACCCCGCCGAAAGATTGATGCATGACATATAATATAACAAGGTATATGAAGAAAGCAATTTTGACCCTCGTCGTGCTGTGCTGCATCGGGCTGATAGCTGGATGTAAGAGCAGTGGTGAGCCTGCCGAACTTGATGAGGCTATGGCGAACGAGGCCGCAGGAGATACATCTTTCAATGGTATTGTTTCCGTCGGCGACACCATATCTCAATATAGAGAGACGGAAGATGTGTATGTGGACGGAGAACAGACAGAATATGTTTTTATATTCAGTTCCAAAGAATGTTGGGAAAGAATGCTGCACGACGTGGAGAACGACTCCGCGGCACTGGAAGGCTTCTATGTTGCGGCGGACGACTGGGGGTATTACTATTATGAGTGCGGCCAAAAACTGGAAAAGATGGGTGTTAAATATCACAAGACCTCGGCGGACAAAAAGATATTTTGTCAAGGCGACATTGCTTTCATCCCCCAGGACAGTTGTACAAGTGGGGTGCTCATCGTCAAGCCGGGTTGCCAATTCGAGTTCGTGGACCTTATGGATTTCTTATACGGACAAGAAGATTCGGAACAATAATAACACTAGACAATGGGACATAACAAGGACCGATGTTCCACTTATCCGGCGGAGAAAAAGAAAAACAACGTCAAACTGCAGATATGCGCGGTGAAAATGCAGAAATGAAACAACAGATTGAAGATGAAAAATAATAACAAGAACTCTATTCTCGACTGGGAGAAGCTGAGGAGCCAGCCGCCGCTGGTTCAGGCCATCTCCGTGGCGTCATTGGTAATGCTGGTGGCGATGGTTTTCACGACGCGGCAGTACATCGTCACCTTGCCGTGGTTCACGTATGTGGCGCTTGCTGGCGGCATCTGCCTCTTTCTCGGGATATTCCTCTACGCCTACAAAGGCCGGTTCCAGACCGTCGGCAAGTATTTCTTCGGCTTTGTGGTGATTGTGTATGCCGCTCTCATTGTCACCGTCTATGCCGGAATCGGCAGCGAGCGCGAATGGAAAGACCTTGAGGTCGAATCGTATTATATTCGCCCCACTGGCGTAATCAGACCAAAGAGCCCGTCGTACCTTGTTGTCACCATCGACGACCAACCTGAGCATATCTACAAATACAACCAGTTGCCGGAAACGCTGGCCAAACGCTACGGCACCGACTTCAACGACTCCGTCACCGTCGACCTGACGGCCAGTCAGATTGTGCCACACTTCTACGTGAAGCCCAAGGCCAAAGTCAAACCGAGAGTGGACGGCAAATGAACATAGCAGTCTTCTGCGGGGCGTCGCTCCCGAGCGCGGTGAAACTGACCGGATGAAACAACTGATTGACCAGAAACAATAATCACATTCAGACAATGTACGAAGAAAAAACTGACAACAAAGGACTGTCGTTCTATGGAACGTTTGTGTTCATCTACACGGTGCTCAATATCGCTGCATTCGTCATCTTGCTGCTGACGACCGAATGGAGCGTGCTTGCCGACGACGAGGGCGACGGCTTTTGGGCAGGCTTTTATTTTATGGTCAT
The DNA here is from genome assembly GCA_900317125.1 of uncultured Bacteroidales bacterium. Lineage (GTDB taxonomy): Bacteria > Bacteroidota > Bacteroidia > Bacteroidales > P3 > Colimorpha. The sequence goes on from ONFR01000015.1 coordinate 46,733, forward strand.
TGGCATCGCCGCCGCGCTTATCCACGGCATCGGTCCAGCCCTGACGTTCAAGCGTAGGGGCAATACAAGGCTACTCTACCTTTTCCCTTTGGCAGTGATGCTCGTGGGTTTTGCCGTATTACCTTTTGAATCCCTTGGTTTTGCTTATGCAATTGGTGGGTTCCTGATTATCTCGTTGGGCTTCCCGTTGTTCAATTGCTTCTCACTCACTTCCTCCATATTTAATAGTGGAATTTGGAATAGTACATGGTTTATGTCCGTGACGTCTGCCGTCATTTATGCTCTGGTCATTTTTGCAACCACATTGTTTATGCAAAGGAAACAACAAAGTATAAAAGGAAATCAATGAACATCTCAGTCTTCAGTGGGGCGTCGCTCCCGAAGAAACAAAAACAATAAACACTATGTCCCACAACATCAACCGCCGTCCCAACTACCCGACAAAGGGCAGTAATAAAAAACTGCAGGCCAAAGCCAAACGTAAGAAGATTGGACACAGCATCCTGCGCTGGTCCCCTGTATGGATTTCAGGGCTGGTTGTGTTGGTAGATATCGTTCAGGCACGAATACAATTCCATAGGATTGAGCAGGACTCAGTCAAGACTACTGCACGCGTTGAGAAAACATATACTGTTAGCGGTAGCCGCAAGTGCGATTACTATGTGTCGTATTATTTCTACGTTGACGACAGCTTGTATCACGGCGAAACACAATTGAAGAAGTCGGTCTGGGAGAAGTTCGCCCCTCACGACCCAATAGAGATTGCCTATGAGAAAGGCAATCCATCCAACAGCAGCTGGGCAGGCTATCACAAGGATTGAAACAAGTAGATATGAACATTGCAGTCTTCTGCGGCTCGTCGCTGCCGAAGAAACAGAAACAATAAACACAGACTGACAATGAAGAGGATATTGCTTCTATGCGTGGCGATGGTAGCCATCTCCATCAATGCTCAGAATGTCTACAGGCCATACAGGGAGTTTGTGTACAAGGTCACGGCGAGGAGCTGCGATTCGGTGCAGGTATCATACCTCAGCATGTGGGCTACGGACAGCGCGTTTGAGGCCGACGCATCGCAACGTCAACTCTTCTACGCCTATCACGACTACTACAACAAGGACAGCCTCGCCGCCGCGTGGCCGTACCAGGACAGAGTGGAATGCACGGGCATCATCGAGAACGACAAAAAGGTATGGATGCATCCTCCGCGGTCGGGCAAGTTTGCCCTGTTGGAGTATTTCCCTTTTCCCGAATTCACATTCCATGCCAAGTGTAAACATAAGTATCGCCGCTCGTTCCTCGGACATGTCGATTTCTTAGACACATTCATGTATCTCCGCTACAAGATGGCCATCGAATGTTCCACCAATTCCGATGATATATGGGTGGTCGGAGAATGCAACGGCAAGAGTGGGCAATGGTTTGAGAAACTAAAGTATGAAGATGAAACAGGTTTTTCTTTTATGGGGTTCTTTTTCAACTCACCCATAGGGAAAAGCATCGTGTTAGAGTTGATAGATAATATTGAACATAAACCAAGTGGGAAATAGAATGCACACAGCAGTCTTCTGCGGCTTGACGCTGTCGTGCAACAATGAAATCGTCAAGCCCACCGGCAACCCAACGATTTTGAATCATTTAAACATATAGAATTATGAAGAAAGCAATTTTGACACTCGCCGTGCTGTGCGGTATCGGGCTGATGTTCGCCTGTAAAAGCGGGACAACAAGCGACACCGCTACAACAGATGAAATAACGTGGACAACCATCGAGGACAAACTGGCCGAAGGAATCCCATTAGACGAGAACGATTGCCTGTTCATACTTGCCGACACCACACTGGACGACGGCCACAGCGAGGGTATCGGCAACTATCTATTTAACATCCTGTGCGGCCATCCCAAATCCAACAAGTTGTTCACAAACGCACGAAAGGACTTCACCAAAGAAGAAAGTGACAAGAAATTGTTAGGTCTCATGGATTTGATGTCAATAGACATTGTATTAGCTGAATACGAGAACTATGAAGAATTCCTCGGTGATTTCCCCATGTTCAAAGGGTGCAAAGGTGCAGAGGAAAAGTTCAAAAGTATCATAGACAATATGTAATAGTGTAATGACTATAGACAATGAACACAGACGGGCAATACTCCCCTGACGGGAAAGCGATGAAATATACAAATCCCAAAAGTAGGATAAGCATCATTTTTAGATACTTAATGTACTCGATTGCGTGCGCTCTAGTCGTCGACACATTTGTGGGTGCAACACTCTTGGACCATCTTACCATTAAACAGATTGTACTTTATGCAATACCCACTATGCTCCCCTATGTTGTGGTGATGGTACTTCCGCTAACATTGTGGTACGGCGGTAGTCGAATTACATCTATCGAGTATGATGATAACAGCAAAACCCTCAGCCTGTGGCATTACAACTGGCTCTTTCGCCCAAAGCAAAAAGAGATACCCCTGTGTGATTTCGAATATAGCGATTATCATATTCTCGCACCTTTCTTGTTTTACAAAATAAAAATAATACAAATAGCAGACACCAGACGCAGACGTACACTTGTTTTTACAAGTGGATTGGGTTGGAAAAGGAAACAAATAGATGAAATAGTAAACAAACTCAGAGAGATAGAGGAGACCGTCCCGAGTCGCTAATTAATCATTATGCACATGGCAATCTTCTGCGGCTCGTCGCTGCGGCACAATAAAAAAATATAGGCAACAACGGAATCAATCACCCCAACTGAGATATAGCACCAATAGTAATATTCAGCAAAATAACCCACAAATGCAAAACGATAAGTTCTCCATCAAGAAAAGAATCAAGAGTTTCGGCTACGCTTTTGCCGGACTGCGCGTCCTGTTTCGCGAAGAGCACAACGCCTGGATTCACGCCTTTGCCACCGTCTGCGTTATCATTGCGGGATTCCTCTTCCGCATCTCGGCCTATGAATGGATAGCCGTCACCATTGTCATCGGTATGGTTCTCTCCGCCGAGGCGGTCAATTCATCCCTTGAGCGCACCGCCGACTTCGTCAAAGCCGAACGCGACGACCGCAAGCGGGACATCAAAGACCTGGGAGCCGCCGCTGTCTTACTGACAGCCATCGCCGCCGCCATTGTGGGGCTCATCATCTTCCTCCCCAAGATTATTGACCGGTTTGCATCCTGAACAGGAATACGAACCGAGCCACACTCCCAAAACAATTATTTATGTTCACAATAAATGCCCCCAATTCGCGTTAGTAAATGACGTTATTATCACAGCGGAACATGTCAGACAATTTAAAACGCCCATTCTGGACCAGAATAATTGCATTGCTAATGCCCGAATACTACCTTGCCCTTCGTCTTGACGAAAAGATTACAGGCAAGGATTTCATCAGTCTGTTTGTCAAAAACCTACTCTTCTTTGCCTTCTGCACGCTACTCATTATCCTGACAGAAATCTTCATCACCAACAACTTTAATTCCCGTGTAATTCTCCCCTATATCCTTTCCGACATCCTGCTGGCGCTCCTCTTCGCCTTCCTCCAAATACTCTGGATAAAATTCCGCCAACGAGACCGGGCGCATTTCAATCAATATAAGAACAACAACTAATCCTCCTCTTTCCTTTATGAAACATTCCTTTTTTGCACTCCTTGCTGCAGCCCTTCTGGGTCGTTTCAATCCCAACCCCGACACCCCTGACAAAAAGCGGGACCCCAAGCCTGCCCAACAAACCGAGATGAAAGCTTTCAATGTGCAAAAGGAATTTGCAGAGAATGGCTTCACCTTCTTTACCGAGAACCTTATCCTCTGCAGTGGCGACACCACCGTCAACAACGCCATGACCATCGGCTGGGGCTCCATTGGCAACTACCTCGGCCACAACCGTCCCACCGTCACCGTCTACGTGGCTCCCGCCCGCTACACCTATGAGTTCATGGAGCGCTACCCCCGTTTCACCATCATGCACTTCTCCGACCCCAAGATAGCCAAGTATCTCGGCTCGCACAGTGGCCGCGACGGCGACAAAGCTGCCGCCCTTGGTCTCCACGTCGCCTACACCAAGCACGGCACCCCCTACTACACCGAGGCCGATCTGGTCATAGAGTGCGAGACCATGACCGCCTGGCACCAGACCCCGACCGATTTCCGCAACGACACCCCCAAGAAGTGGTACGCCGACTTCAGTGCCGGTGTCCATGCCATCTACATCGGCGAAGTCATCGGAGCCTGGAAACGATAACCCCTATCCAACCCTAATGCAATGAACATATCTGTCTTCTGCGGAGCCACGCTCCCTCGCAACCCCGAATACATCAACGCAGCACATCAACTGGGTATCCTCCTTGCCCAGCATGGCCACACACTCCTCTATGGTGGCAGTAACCTCGGCCTCATGGGTGTCGTCAGCAGTGCCACTCTCGAAGGGGGTGGACACGTGATAGGAGTCATCCCCTCCTTCTTTTCCGAGGAGATTATCCTCTCCCAACCCGTCAGCGAACTGGTGCGTGTCGCCACCATTGCCGAGCGGAAAGAGTATCTTATCGCCCACAGCGATGCCTTCATCGCCCTTCCCGGCGGCATTGGCACCATCGACGAGACCTTTGAAGTTCTTGTAGCCAACCAGCTGGGGCTGTGCAGCAAACCCATGGGCCTGCTCAACACCCTCGGTTTCTTCAACCCGCAATACGACATGCTCCGCCGTATGGAAGCCGACGGCCTCTACAACCTCACCGATGCCCGTTATCTGATTATCGACGACCAACCCGAAAGCCTCCTCCAGATGCTTGCCGCCTTTGTACCCCTCCCCAACGACGGCCCTGTAGCCCGCCGTCTCCGCAACAAAGCCTAACCCTGCCCAATGGCACAAAGTTATCTCCTGACTAAATCCAAATACATCCGTGGCCTGCAATGCGACCGCGCATTATGGCTTGATGTATACAACCCCAAACTAGCCCGCTACACCGCTGAGCAAATGCGCCGTTTCGACCGTGGACGCGAGTTTGAATACGCTTTCAAAGACACCTTCCCAAACGGCATCGACATCAGTGCCGAACTCAAACGCAACACCGACGCCTACCCTATCTTGACTGCACAGTTATTAAACCAAGAGGAAGAAGTAAACCTCTTCGAGGCGGGCTTTCTCTATAACGATGTCCTTGTCCTCGCCGATGTAGTCCACCGCCGCCCCGACGGCACCCTCGACATCTACGAGGTCAAATCCGGCTCCGCCCTCAGCGAGACCTACAAACGGGATGCCGCCCTCCAGCATTACGTCATCGCCCACTGCTGGGAAGTAAACAAGTTCTGTGTGGTGTATAATGGGATGTCCGACCGGTCTGACTTGTCGGACAGGTCAGACAGGTCGGACAATTTCAAGGTTGTTGACCTTACCGACGAGCTGGCCGCCCAGCACTCCGAGATAGAAAACAATATAGCTTTGATGAAAGATATCCTCCAACACGGCGAACCTGCCACCCCCACAGGCCAGCACTGCCTGGAGCCTTACGCCTGCCCTTACCAGCACTACTGCGCCCAAGGCATCCGCCAGATGTCGCTCTTCTGAATCAACGCCACAGACTGGCCACAGCCTCGTCATAGCGGCGCAGCGACCCGCTCTTCATAATAGCCTTGTACTGCTTCTTGTCCGGCAACACCGTCTGATACTCCCAGAAGGCATGCAGGCGGGCCAATATCTGGCTGTCGCCCTGCAACGCTGACACGGCATGGGCATATATCCTCGCATGCATTTCGCGCACCACAGCAAGCGGCTCCCGACCCGACAACAGCCATGGACGTGCCAACAACCCCCGTCCCATCATCACCCCTTTCAGCTTTGGCCATCGCTGCATCACCGATTGCACATCTTCCAGCGAAAACAGATCGCCATTATACACCACCTGCTGGGTACAAGCCTCCACAAATGCACCGAAAGTCTCCAGGTCCGGGACTCCCTTATATTGTTGTCTCCCAATGCGGGGATGCATTGTCACATGTGCCAGCGGCATTGCATTCAACACAGGCAACAGCCGCAGGCACTCGCCTGCATCCTCCTGACCAAGGCGCATCTTCACCGAAAAAATCACCTCGCCACGCTGTCCCATCTCTTCTGCTATCTCGGCCAGACGCTCCTCCTGCATCAGCAATCCGCACCCCCTGCCGGCCTTCACCTGCATGGGGAAGGGGCATCCCATGTTCAAGTCTATCCTATTCCAGCCTGCCGCCTGCACAGCGTCGCACAGCCGGGCAAACTCATCCCTGTCCCGGGCTATAATCTGTGGCACAGTGGCCACACCCTCATTACGCCGGAAATCGATGTCGCGCAAATCCTTCTTGCGCACCTCGCCGCCCTCCAACCGCACAAAAGGGGTGTAATATTCATCCACCCCTCCTGCCACCTCGCAATGCGCACGCCTGTATTCACAGTCGGTATAACCTTGCAGCGGAGCAAAGGCAACGTATGGCATCACGGCATCGGGCATCAGAACGAGTAGCGCACATGCAGCAGCACCTGCCAAGCCGAGAGGAGGTCGCTGTACACATTCCACTTGGGTTTGTTGAAGGTATATACACCGTCCTTGTATTCCAGAACGGTCTGGCTGGTAAGCTGCTTGTAGGTCCCCCACTCGCTGTTGAGCAGATTGGCCACATTGTTGATGTCGGCACCCACCTCGAGCGTGGTTCGGCGACCGTTCACATCGAAATAAAACTCCTGACACACCTTCAGGTCAAGGCGGTTGTGCCACGGCGTCAGCATGGCGCCGCGCTTGGTGTACTCACCCCTGTGACGGCTCAGATAAGCATCGTTGGCAATAAACGTACCGTAGTCGGCACGGTTCTCCACACTGCTGAAAGGCATCCCCTCCAGCTCCTCTTCGGTAGGCACATATAGCAGACGCGAGGCGTTGATACCACCCACATTGTTCATCAGATACGAACAGTGGGCATAGCCGACGCTGTTCTCCATCCCGATGTTATACCCTTCGTAGAACAACCCCAGCCGTGTAGCCGTGCGACGGCCTTCGAACAGCGTATAGTTGGCCGAAGCTATCAGCCTGTGCGGCGCCACATAGGCGGTAAAGCCCAGCTCAGGACAGTTGTCGCCGTCCACTGTGCTGGTTTGCGACAGAGTATACACAGCGTCGCCGCCGCCATCCGACACCGACAGCGAAGAGCTGTAGGTATAGGCGGCCATCACGTCCAGTCCAAAGCCGAAATGTTTCTGAAGCTGTGCCACCACCGACAGGTATCGGCCGTGCAATCCTTCGACGTTGTGGAGCCGGTAGCCCGACATGCCATTGGCCTCACTCTCCTGTTGGTAAGCCACGCGTCCACGCGGCTCGCCGGGCAGGTGCAGCGAATCGCCCGGCACGTAGCCAAGCGTGGTCGACACCACCTCGTTGTAGTTGTACGACAGGATGCCCTCCACGGTACCTTTCACGTCCCAGGGCAGTTTGACATCCAACGCCAACGAACTCTTCCAGCTGGTGGGCATCTTCAGGTTCTTGTCCAGAATCACCGGACTTGAAGGCAGCGCCATGTTTCCACCGCCGGGCACACTGTTTACAATCTCCTCGCGGCTGGGGCTGAACGGCATGACGGGGTTCTGGGTCTGCGTGTTGGCAACATATTGGTACAACATGACATTAGAGTTGGAAATGGCATTCACCAACCACACATTAGGTATACGGCCAGTGAAAAGCCCCGTGCCGCCACGCAGCACCACCTTGCGGTTGCGGGTCACATCCCAGTTGAACCCCACACGGGGCGACACATTCACCTGCAAGCGGGGCATGTCGCCGGGATTCAACCCTTCAAAGGTGCTGCCGGGATGTTCAGCCACAAACTGTGCAAAGCCGGCATGGTAGTTGTCGTTGGCAAAACGGATGACGGGTACCTCCAGCCTTAGCCCAGCCGTCAGCTTAAAATAGCGGCTGAACTCCATCTCGTCCTGGGCATAAAGCGAGGGCTGGAGATAATTGAACACATACTCGGGCAGGGCCATGCGGTCCTCTTGATTGGCAAAAGCCACCATGAACAGCACAGGGTTGCGCTTGTTTACAAAGCTGTCCCACGAGTCGAACACATACCATCCCGCGCCGCCAGGCATATACACATTGCGTATATTGCTGTACTCGAACTGCACGCCAGCCACCATCGTGTGGACGCCGGAATTATATGTCAACTCATCGGTCACATTGAACGTGCTGACGCTGTTGGCTGTCATATAGGTGAAGGGGTCCAGTCCGAAGGTGGTAAAGGAGGCATACTTGCGGCTGCCGTCGCTACTGGTGTAGGGCTCAAGAATGTCCACCGTGGGGAACAGGTCGCCGTAATGGCTGCGCGGCTCGTTCTGATAAGACCAGGTGACACGCAGATTGTTGTTCCCATTGCCGCCCCACAGACGGCTGTCCAGCTCTGCTGCCACCGACGTGAAATCCTGATTCTTATAGAAACGTGCCGACTCGAACATCATCGAATAGTTCGACAGGCGCCCCTCGGAATAGCGGTTGAACGAATACCGCTTGCCGTCGACAAAGAAGGCCGTGTTGGTGCCGCCGATGGTGCTCATCGAGTTCGACGCATCGAACGTGGTAGTGTGCGTATGGCTGAACCTGACATTGAATTTGTTGTTGCTGTTTATAATCCAGTCCAGACGGGCAAGAAAGCGATAGTCGGAAGCGTCGACCGAATAGTTCTGATAGCGTCCGGGGTCATAGCCGTATTCCTTTATCAAATAATTCCTGATACTGTCCATGCGGCCCACCGTGGGACGGTTGTAGCCGTTGCCGCCCCAGGCGGCATTGCTGTCGGCACGTGCCTGAGCCGATGCACCGGGCACTTTCTCGGGTGTATACTCTGCATTCAGGAAGAAGAACAGCTTGTCCTTGATGATGGGGCCGCTCAACGTAAATCCCGCAACATTGTTCAACGTATTGCTCTGCGGCAGAGTCACATCGCCAAGATGCCGCCCCCTCAGCCAACTGCTGTTGTAATAATCATACAGCGAGGCATGCCACTCGTTGCCGCCCTGCTTGGTGACCATATTGATGGCTCCACCCTTAAAACCGCTGTGCCTCACATCGAAGGGGGTGATACTGACCGAAATCTGGTCGATGGCGTCGAGCGAGAGCGGATTACCCCCGGCCGGAAGGCTGGAACCAATGCCGAAAGCATTGTTGAACGAGGCGCCGTCCACCGTCACCGACGAGCTGCGGTAGTCGCCGCCGCCCACCATGAAGCCCCTGGAGGTGCTGATGCTCTGCGGCGTGAGCCGCATCACATCGTACAGACTGCGACTGGCGGTAGGGGTAGCCATGAGGACGGAATTGGTGATATTTGTCGAGGCTCCCGAGTTCTGCACATTCATATTAGAATGAGTGGCCTGGTCCACAACCACTATCTCGTCCAACGAGGTGCTTGTCATCTTCAGTTCAAAATCCAACACCACACGGTCGCCCAGCGGAGCCGTCACATCACTCATCACCACCGTACGATAGCCCATCAGTTCTACCCTTATATTGTAAGGGCCTCCGGCCACCACCCCATTGATACGGTAACTGCCCTTGGCATTGGTGAAACCGTGGTACTGCATCCCCGTGGGCACATATACCGCGGTGACGATGGCATCGGCCAACGGACCGTTCTCGTCGTTTACACTGCCTACAATAGACGATGTGGTGGTCTGAGCCCCTGCGGGCAACGAAATCAATAATCCCACAAAGAGTGCCAAAATGGCTCCTACTCTACTTTTCATAACGATTCTAATACAATAATAAATGTCTATAAAACACTATATAACAGTTAATTACCTGTTAAACCCATACCATGGGCGAGGTACAAAGGTACAAAAAATAAACTACACCACTGCAAGCGATTCGGGAATTAACTATTATTAAAAATCTTTTGCAATTCTCAGCACAACGCCGTTCCTTCGTTCAATCTTGTATCCTTCATGCTACGTTACAGCTTCGTTTTCCGTTATTGTAACGGAAAACGAAGCTGTAACAATCCTTGATCGAGCGGATATCGAACGACGTTAGTGGTACAAAAAAAACGTCATCGAAGTCGAGCTCCGATGACGTTGTAAATGATATGCCGCGATGCGACAGCCTATCAATAGACGGGGAAGGCTATCTCGCGTTCGATGACTTGGTAAGCCACGTTGTTGCGATAGATGGTCTGGCGCACCCAGTTGTCGTCCTCGTCATACTCGAAGACGTAGCTGTGCTTCCAGTTGAGGTGCTCGTCGTAGTTGAACGAGGAGAGTTCAATGAGGTTGTCGTGGTCGTCGTAGTAATAGGTGGTGAGGGCCACGAGGAAATCGTCGGCATCATAGAAACGCCATTCAATGCGGTTGCCGTGGCTGTCGTACTTGTAGAGGTAACGCTGCATCAGCTCGCCGTCGCGGTCGTAGAATTCCATCTCGGTGTTGTTGCCGGCGTCGTCGTATTTGTAGACACGCTTCTCGGTCATGGTGCCGTCGGGGGCAAAGCTCTGCTCTTCGACAAGGCGGTTGTTCTCATAGCGCGAGGTCTCTTTCTTGGTCATGTGGTCGCCAATAAAGACGGTGCGCTCGATGCGGTTGCCGTTCTTATCGTTGAGATAGGCGGTGCGGCCGGTGAGCTCCTTGGCGCGGTTGTACTCGTTCCAACCCAAGGCATAGCCGTGGACGTCGAAGTAATAGGAATACCAAGTGTATTCGCCATCCTTGGTGCGGTATTTGTCCTGGAAATTGCCGCGTTTGTCGAAAGTGATGGAATCGATGCAGACAAGCTGACGGCCACCGTTGCGGCCACCGTGGATGTCGTAGGTGTATTCTATCACATAGACGGCATTTCCGTTGATGCCCATCTCCTGACGGGACGATTTGCGGGGTTTATTACCGGCAAAAGCACTGCCAGCGACCAGCAATACCAACGATAAAACAATGTATTTCTTCATGTTACGAATTATTATACAATATAAAAGTCGTTGCAAAGATACAAATTTTTCTTTACATAAAACGTGCTTGTTTATAAAATATTGCGTGGAACAGCCTTTTTCTTATTCCACAAGCCACGTATACCGGTTTGTTGTTGTTTCATGACAGCACTGACCGGCACAGCTTTTTATTGCTCCTTGGGCTCCTTCTTCCTTGTCCAGAAATAGAAGATGGCGGTGGCAAGCAGCGTGATGGCGGCGCCGATAGTGTAGCCCAGCCAGCGGGGGATGACGGCCCCCAGGCCCTCTTTTTCGGCAACGAACAGGAAGCAGCCTGTGACCATGGTCATGAACATGGCAGGGAGAAGGGTGAGGATGTAGGGCTTGCGCTTGAGGAAGAGATAGACGGTGATGGTCCAAAGGGTGACGGTGGCCAGCACCTGGTTGCTCCAGGCAAAGTAGCGCCAGATGACGTCGAAGCCTTTCGCGTCGATAAGGGAGTAGACCAGCACAGCGGCAGTGATGGCAAAGATGGGCAGGGCGACGAACAGACGGTTTTTAATAGGTTTCTGGTCGAAGTGGAGGAAGTCGGCCACGATTAGACGTGCGGAACGCAGAGCGGTGTCGCCACTGGTGATGGCGGCGGAGATGACGCCCAACACACAGATGACAGCGATGACCTTGGGGAACCATGTATTGGCGATGACGCCCACCATGGCGTTGCCGCCCAAGGTGGCACCGGTCTCAGGGTTGACGGTGAGTTGCTGCAGCTGGGGGTCGTGGTAGAAGACCGTGGCGGCAGCGGCCCAGATGAGGGCTACGACGCCTTCGGTAATCATGGCACCATAGAAAACGGGGCGTGCCTGGCGTTCGTTGGTCATGCAGCGCGCCATAAGGGGCGACTGGGTGGCGTGGAAACCGCTGATGGCACCACAGGCGATGCTGATGAACATCATGGGGAAGATGGGGTTGTGGGCAGCATCGGGATGCTGGTTCTGGAGGCCGTCCCAAAGCTCGGGCAGTGGCGGCTGGTAAACGACGAAGGCAATGACAATGGCCACGGCCATGCCGAGCAGCAGGAATCCGAAGATGGGATAGATTTTGCCGATGAGTTTGTCGATGGGCAACAGCGTGGCGATGAGATAATAGGCAAAGATGATACCCACCCAAAGGAAGATGTTCCAGTCGGGGGTGAAGTTGCTGTTGAGAAGCACGGCCGGTGTATTGACAAAGACGGCTCCGACAAGAATCATCAGGAACACCGTGAAGAAGCGCATGAACTGCTTGGGGCCGTTGCCGAGGTAGGCGCCGTGGATTTCGGGCAGCGAGGCTCCGTCGCGGCGAATGGAGATAAACCCTGCGATAAAGTCGTGGACGGCACCCGCAAAGATGCTGCCGAAGACAATCCACAGAAAAGAGGCCGAGCCGAACTGGGCACCCATGATAGCGCCGCAGATGGGACCGACACCGGCAATGTTCAAAAACTGGATAAGGTAGATGCGCCACGGCTTCATCGGCACATAGTCCACACCGTCGGGGTGTGCCACTGCAGGAGTGGCCCGCTTCGGATCCACCACCAAAATTCGCTCGATAATCTTGGAATACACCAAATAACCAAGCACTAAAAGCACTATTGCAATAAGAAAAGTAACCATAACTTAATCTTTTTTCGGGTTGCAAAGATACGATTTTTTTTTGAAAATTTCTATTTTCATGATTCAAATCCCAATTTTTCTTCGTATCTTTGCCAAACGAAATCAAATTAATCATTTTACTATGAAAAAATCATTATTTATTGTCGCAATGGCAGTTATCATGGCCACTGGAGCCTCTGCCCAAGAAACAAAAAAACCAACCAAAAGTCAGTTCACCATCAACACCCGTGCATGGTCATCCAACTATTGGTCCACCCTGCTCTACAACATCGCACGCGATGCTGTGACCTATCTTGTCTTCGACAACAATCCCGCAATTGAGGCCGCTATCCCCAACGCCGACCTCGCCTTCCCCATCGGCATGGGCAAAGAGGGATTTGCTAACCCTAACGACATCTATGGTCCCTACCACCGTGCCTTCGGAACACCCTTCAAACGCCTCGGCGACTTCAGCATAGGTCTCGACGCCTCCTGGGTGCCCTCGCTTGTAGGCGTCTATGCCGGTGCCTACTACAAGAGCCAGGAAATATGCTTCATGGCCAACGACCAGAACCTGCGCGGCAACTACTTCCAGCCCCGTGCCGGACTCGTGATTGGCGGTCAGCGCACCGCCCTCGAGGCTGGTGTTTTCTACGACTTCACCGTCGGCTGCACCGGCACCTCGCAGGTTTTCGGCACCCCCAACAAAGACATGATTGCAAGCGGCTTGGGCCTCGACTTTGCCATCTCCTACGCCAACAATGCCAACTCCCGCAAAGTCTTGCTCATGTTCTCCATGCCCCTCCACAACTTCCTCAACGAAGACTACACCGGCGGCATGCTGAAAGGCAAGGTACGCAAAGTAGGCTACCTCATGCTCACCCACCGCATCATCTTCTAATCCCATACCGGATATCACAACACAAGCCCGCGCACCCCAAGTGCGGGCTTGTTTTATTTTAACCCAAATCGGTCTTGAGGAACTGGATGAGATAAATGCGCCAGGGTTTCATGGGCACATAGTCCACAACGTCGGGGTGTGCCACGGCGGGCGTAGGACGATTGGGGTCGACTTCGACAATCCGCTCTATAACCTTGGAATAAAGCAGATAGCCAAGCAATAACAGCACAATAGCAAGTAGAAACGATTCCATAATAATATGTTTTTTGAATCTGTAAAGATACTTTTTTTTCAGAAATGGCGACTTTTTTTCATCAAAGTGACCCATTGCAATGCCTGTACCACCATCGAAAAAGCATAATCCCCAATCGGTCATTTGGCCGATTGGGGATTATGCTTGGCATCTCTGGCATCCCCGAACAATTGGTATAGACTTGCATAATCCAAATAGGCAGTAAGGGGTATCAATTTGGATTTGTTCAATTTGCGTATGTTGAGAAAGTAAATATTCGCATGCCCCTTTTAATAAAATCCTCGTTTTTCGAAAAAAAGCATTAATTTTGCATAGTCAATACATAAAACTAACAGAAGATGAAAAAGACCTTATTAATTGTAATCATGACAGTTCTGCTGACCGCAGGTGCTTCGGCGCAGACAACAAGAAAACAATTCACATTCAACACACGCACATGGTCGACCAACTACTGGACCACGCTTTTGTACAATCTGGCCCACAGTGCGGTTGTCCACTTTGCCTTCGACGGCAACTCCACCGATTCGTTGATTGTTGAGTCCATCCTGCCCAGTTCCGACCTGGTGTTCCCGATAGGCATGGCAAAAGCCGGCTTTGAGGCACCGATGCACGACATCTACGGACCTTACCACCGTGCATTCAGTAACCCGTTCAAACGGATAGGCGACTACGGTATCGGCTTGGACATGTCGTGGAAACCCGTGAGCATCGGGCTCTATGCCGGTGCCTATTTCAAGAGCCAGGAGATATGCTTCATGCCTAACGACGAGAGCCTGCGCGGGTTCTACTTCCAGCCACGTGCCGGACTGGTGATGGGCGGCAACAAACACGCCCTTGAAGCCGGCGTGTTCTACGACAAAGTGGTAGGCTGCGGCGGCACCTGGGAAGCCCGCAACAAAGAGATGCTGCAGAGCGGTTGGGGCCTCGACTTCGCCCTGAGCCGCACCGTGGCCAAAGGCCGCCACAAAACTATGCTCATGTTCTCCATGCCCCTGCACAACTTCTTCAACACCGCCTATGCCGACGGCTCGTTGAAAAACGTGCACCGCCGCGTGGGCTACATCATGCTCACCCACCGAGTAGTGCTCTAATCTGCCCTGCCCAACCCTGTTTGCACAAGCCGCCAACACATCAAGCAATATCAAGCCCGGAACTGACTATGCGGTTCCGGGCTTGCTTTTTCTAGTATCCACTACAATTACGAACACCACATTAATCACTATATCTGTCTCTCCATATCTCACGCACTTCAGATACACTAAGACTTGCTGTACAATTAACACATTCTGCCAATAGAACATTCAGAAAAAAGTTGTATCTTTGCATTTTGAAAAAACAATTATTCTTATGGCAAAAATTGTCGGACTTGACTTGGGATCGAACAGCATTGGATGGGCTGTCATTGACAATGAAAAGCACAGCATAGAAGCAGCTGGCTCACGCATAATACCCATGGATGCAGGACGTTTGGGTGATTTTGAAAAAGGCAACTCTGTTTCGTTTACCGCAGAGCGAACTAAGTATCGTGGAATGCGACGACTACGGGAAAGATATCTGCTACGACGTGAACGGCTGCTCCGCACATTAAAAATAATGGGCTTTCTGCCCGAACATTTTGCCTCGCAACTGACCCGATATGGGCAACTGCCAACGGACAAAGAGCCTAAATTAGCCTGGCGAGAAGGGAAAGACGGGAAACCTGAATTTCTTTTCCAACCCTCATTTGAAGAGATGGTATCTGATTTCCGAAAGGCTGAAATAGTCCAAAAGATACCTTACGACTGGACAATATACTATTTGAGACAAAAAGCCCTCTCCCAACCAATCAGTAAAGAAGAACTTGCATGGATTCTTCTACAATTTAATCAGAAACGAGGATACTACCAACTGCGTGGCAAAGCAGACGAAAGCATAATCCCTGACGAAGAAAAGAAGGAGGAGAAGTCATACCATGAACTGGAAATAACTAAGGTAGAGGACTCAGGAGAAAAAGACAAAAAAGGCAACACATGGTATAACATCACACTCGAAAATGGTTGGGTATACAGGCGAGCATTCCTCTCAAAACCCGACTGGGAAGGAAAAAAGAGAGGATTCATTGCCACATTTAAGTTGGACAACAACGGCAACCACAAGGACGACACTCCAAAGCTCAGTTCACCCAGCGAGGACGACTGGGGATTAAGAAAAATCAAGACAGAGAACGACATAAAGGAATCTGGCACAACTATTGGCGCATACATCTATCAAAGCCTACTGCATCATCCCGACCGCAAAATCATCGGAGACTTGGTTCAGACTATCGACCGTGAACTATACAAAGATGAGTTGCGAAAAATCATTGATACGCAACGTCAATTCATGCCTGAACTAAACGACATGAACCTGTACAACCAATGCATAAAAGAACTGTATCCTTCAAACAATGCCTATCGCAACAGCATAGCTACAAGGGGATTCCGATATCTATTAGTGGAAGATATTCTATTCTACCAACGACCATTGAAGAGCAAATTGAGCCTTATTGACGACTGTCCTTTTGAACAAAGACATGGCAAAGCTATTAAATGTATCGCCAAGTCACACCCACTATACCAAGAATTCCGTCTATGGCAGTTTATCGCCAATCTTAAAATCTATAAAGACGATAACGACATTACCGAGTCTCTACTGCCCGACGGAGCCAAATATGCAAATCTTTATGACTACCTTTCCACCATCAAGGAGATCGACCAACAGACCACATTGAAATACTTTAAGATTGGGAAAAAAGACATGCCCCATTACCGGTGGAATTATGTACCTGAGCGGAAATACCCCATGGGTGAAACACGAGCGGTGCTACTCGGGGGATTGCGCAAAGCAGGAATCAATGACAAATTTCTAACCTTTGAGAAAGAGCTCCTACTATGGCACCTTCTCTATTCTGTCAATGACCAGATTCAATACCGAAAAGCACTGATTACCTTTACTCTGAAACAGGGCTGGGACGAGCAACGGTCAAAGGCCTTTTGTCAAGCTTTCGACAGACTGACAGTGTACAAGGAAAAAGACTATGGAGCATATTCGACCAAAGCCATCAAACGCCTATTGCCCTTGATGCGGAGAGGACGCTATTGGGATGAATCAGCAATTGACGGGCAGACCCTCAGCCGCATAGAACACATCATCACTGGCGAAGATGACAACACGTTGTCGCCTCATGTCCGAGAGCTTTTTTGTAGCCTCTCCAGCATCGAGCAGTGCCAAGGACTCAACACCTGGCAGGCATGCTACCTTGTCTATAACCGCCATTCTGAGGCAATCGATGCCCAAAAGTGGACCAAGCCAGAAGATATCGACCAATACCTTTCACAATTCCGGCATAACTCATTGAACAATCCTGTTGTTGAACAAGTAGTAACAGAATCCCTTCGCGTAGTACGTGATATTTGGAAACAGACTGGCCACATTGATGAAATACACATAGAGTTGGGACGCGAACTGAAGAAAACCAAAGCTGAACGCGAACGCTTGTCCCAATCCATCATCGACGGGGAGACCACAAATCAACGTATCAGACTATTACTGACAGAATTAATGAATCCAGAATTAGAAGTAGAGAACGTGCGTCCACAATCCCCCTCGCAAATGGAGATTCTGAAACTATATGAAGAGGGAGTAATGCAAAGTGGAACCGAGATACCCGACGACATAAAAGATATTCAAAAACGCTTCACTGCTGCCAAGAACCAACCCACGACAGCAGAAGTAAAGAAGTACCGACTATGGCTTGATCAGAAATACATCTCCCCCTACACAGGTCGTCCCATCCCTTTAGCTAAGCTTTTCACTCCTGCATACGAGATTGAACATGTAATACCACAAAGCAGATGGTTCGATGATTCCATGTCGAACAAGGTTATCTGCGAAGCTGAAGTAAACAAACTGAAAGGCCGTGAGTTAGGCCATGAGTTTATTTCCCATCACCAAGGAGAGCGCATCACCTTAAACCTTGGAGAGACAGTAGAGATTCTCTCACTCGAAGCATACGAGAAACTGATAAAAACGACTATCTCAAACAGCAAGAAGCGGGAAAAACTCATGCTAGACGACATCCCTGACGACTTCACTTCCCGACAGATGAACGACAGCCGGTACATCAGTCGATTAATGATGCATCTGCTTTCCAACATAGTACGTTCCGAAGATGAAGAAGGCCACCGAGAAGAGTCCGTCACCTCGAAATACGTCATCTCTTGCAGCGGCTCAATCACCGACCGCTTGAAACGTGACTGGGGCATCAACGATGTTTGGAACCGCATCATTCTTCCACGCTTTGAACGAATGAATGAAATAACTGGAACCAACGACTATACTGCTATCACTGACAACGGACATCATATCCCCCAAGTGCCCCTCCATCTGCGACAAGGCTTCAACAAGAAACGTATTGACCACCGACATCATGCTATGGATGCTATTGTCATAGCATGTGCCACCCGCAGCCACGTCAATCTACTCAATAACCAGAATGCCAAAAGTAACACCCGTTACGACCTACAGCACACCCTTCGAGCAACAGATTACTATCTTGACGAGCAAGGTGAAAAACATTCGTGTCCCGGAAACTTTATCAAACCTTGGCCCACTTTCACAGAGGATGTATACCACACCTTGGAAAGCATTGTAGTCAGTTTCAAGCAGAACCTGCGCGTCATCAACAAAACATCAAACCATTATACTTCCCTCCAAAATGGCAAGCCCGCCGTCCATAAACAAGAGAAAGGCGATAGCTGGGCTATCCGTAAGCCCCTACACAAAGAGACTGTATTCGGAGAGGTGAACTTACAACTAAAAAAGAGAGTAAAGATTAGAGAGGCCGTCGCCACCCCTAAAGCCATCGTTGACCGAGAACTGAAAGAAAAGATTTTGCACTTTTTGTCCCATCAACATTCAGTCAAACAAATAACAGACTACTTCGACAAGCACAAAGACATTTGGCCAGAGGTCTCAGACGGCAAGATAGAAATATATTACTTCACAAAAGAAACAAAAGACCGCTACTTTGCCACTCGCAAAGACCTCATCGGAATTTTCAAAGACATCACTACTGAGTCTGCTGCACAAAAAATCATAGACAGTATTACTGACAGCGGTATCCGCAGCATTCTCCAGGCACATCTTGCCTCGGAGAACAATAACCCTGTTGAGGCATTCTCGCCCGATGGCCTTGAACGTATGAACCGGAACATTCGCTTCCTGAACGGTGGTCATAACCACATGCCAATAAAAAAGGTTCGGGTGTATGAACAAGCCAACAAATACAGCGTCGGAAATCATGGACAGAAGTCCACAAAATACGTCGAAGCCGCAAAAGGCACCAATCTATTCTTTGTCATATTCACCGACAAGAAAGGCTCACGCGGATATGCGACCGTCCCGCTCAATGTGGTAATCGAGCTACAAAAGCAGTATGAAAAGCATTGGAAAGAACACCTATCAGAACGCCTACAACAAGAAGACCTTGGACTAATGCCCTTGGAAGCGAATCTGCTTTATATATTGTCTCCCGGCGACTTGGTGTATGTACCCAATGAAGAGGAGAGGAATAATGGTATATCGTCTCAAGAACCTAATAGAATATACAAGGTTGTCTCTATGACTGGTATTCAATTCATGTGTATATCTAATCGAGTTGCTACACCCATTGTAAACAAAATGGAATTCACAACATCAAACAAAATGGAGAAAACTATGAATGGAGAAATGATCAAAGAAGTCTGCATTCCCATTCAAGTAGACCGATTAGGAAACATCACAAAAATAGGATAGTAACCATGATTAAACGGACACTCTGTTTCTCCAATCCAGCCTACCTGTCCATGAAGAACCGACAACTGTCAATTCGGTTAGAGGACCACAACGGCGAGCCTGGTAAGCAAACCACCATTCCTATTGAGGACATCGGAATGGTAGTATTAGACCACCCACAAATAACAGTCACCCACGGCCTGATGGCAGCACTATTAGACAACAACGCCTCTGTCATCACTTGCAACAATAGCCACATGCCCGTGGGACTGATGCTCCCACTAGAAGGACACACCGTACAGAGTGAGCGATTCCAAGACCAACTATCTGCCTCAGTTCCATTGCGCAAACAGCTATGGCAACAGACTGTGCAGCAGAAAATCCTCAATCAGGCAGCCTTACTGAATGAACTTTATGGGACAGAAAACGGGAATATGCTCCAATGGGCTGCAGATGTCCGTTCTGGCGACAGCACCAACCTCGAAGGGCGAGCTGCTGCTTACTACTGGAGCCAGATGTTCCCTGACATAGGCGGATTCAACCGTGGACGCGATGGGCTATATCCAAACAACTTTCTCAACTATGGGTATGCCATACTGCGTGCTATCATAGCTCGGGCACTGGTCAGCAGTGGACTACTCCCCACCTTCGGCATCCACCACCACAACCGATATAACGCTTATTGTTTGGCTGACGACATTATGGAGCCTTACCGGCCCTACGTGGACCGCCTCGTGGTGGCTACCACTAAGCAGCACCCCCGCACAGCAGAAGTCACCACAGACATAAAGCGCTCACTACTCTCGATCCCCACCCTCGAAGTACACATCAGCAACCAACGCAGTCCTCTAATGGTTGCCGCCTCGCAGACCACGGCATCCCTTGCACGCTGTTTTGCTGGTGAAATACGCAAAATATCCTATCCTGACATGTGATGGACCGCTTTTCAGAATACCGCATCATGTGGTTGCTTGTATTCTTCGACCTCCCTACCGATACCAAAAAGGAGCGCAAAGCCGCAGCCGACTTTCGAAAACATCTCTTGGCTGACGGTTTCACTATGTTCCAGTTTTCTATTTATGTACGCCACTGCGCAAGTCGTGAGAACGCCGAAGTCCACCTCAAACGCGTCCGATCCCTCCTGCCCCAATATGGCCAAGTGGGGTGCCTAACCATCACCGATAAGCAATTTGCGGACATAGAGCTCTACATTTGCAAAAAGGAAGTCCCGCCCAATGCGCCCGGACAACAACTGGAGCTATTCTGACGTCAGAATAAGAAAAACACTCATACATAATAAAAAATCCCGCCCAAATGGACGGGATTTTTTATTTCATTGACATGTTCTGGGACATTATAATTCAGGCAGATACTCATATCGTGGTGTTTATCGTAAGTGTCAATGTCCTCTTTTTAAGCAATTCACAACTTGGATCGCTAGTAATCATTACTGTGTTTCGGTGTTTATCGTAAGTGTCAATGTCCTCTTTTTAAGCAATTCACAACTTTCGCGGGCTTCCTGCTCGAGGTTGAATTGGTGTTTATCGTAAGTGTCAATGTCCTCTTTTTAAGCAATTCACAACTCCACTTGCGGCCATACATTGATTTGCCGTGGTGTTTATCGTAAGTGTCAATGTCCTCTTTTTAAGCAATTCACAACTATTCAGTTACGTTTTACAATGTTGAAAAGGTGTTTATCGTAAGTGTCAATGTCCTCTTTTTAAGCAATTCACAACTAAACTCGGTCTTATTTATCCCTGTTTTCGGTGTTTATCGTAAGTGTCAATGTCCTCTTTTTAAGCAATTCACAACGACATTCGTCCGCTGTTCAATCGATTGCTTGGTGTTTATCGTAAGTGTCAATGTCCTCTTTTTAAGCAATTCACAACATACTATATTATTAATATGTGGACCCCCCGGGTGTTTATCGTAAGTGTCAATGTCCTCTTTTTAAGCAATTCACAACAGGTTTATGTTTCAATTACTTACAAAGGTTGGTGTTTATCGTAAGTGTCAATGTCCTCTTTTTAAGCAATTCACAACGGGTGGATTTGTTACCGTTTTATAGGGGTGGTGTTTATCGTAAGTGTCAATGTCCTCTTTTTAAGCAATTCACAACTGCCTTCGAGCTGCCATTGAACAAACATTTGGTGTTTATCGTAAGTGTCAATGTCCTCTTTTTAAGCAATTCACAACTGGCACAGAAGAAGAAAAAAAAATAAAGAAGGTGTTTATCGTAAGTGTCAATGTCCTCTTTTTAAGCAATTCACAACAGGGGCGTTGGAGTATGCAAGTGATAATGAGGTGTTTATCGTAAGTGTCAATGTCCTCTTTTTAAGCAATTCACAACGCTCTTTCCTCCACACTTCAATTACACGGGGTGTTTATCGTAAGTGTCAATGTCCTCTTTTTAAGCAATTCACAACCTCTTTAGTGGTCTTATATTTCTCAGTCTCGGTGTTTATCGTAAGTGTCAATGTCCTCTTTTTAAGCAATTCACAACAAGGAGCCATCCACGATGATGAACTCAGCGGGTGTTTATCGTAAGTGTCAATGTCCTCTTTTTAAGCAATTCACAACACGATGAGGACTAACCCTCCGAGGGTGGCAGGTGTTTATCGTAAGTGTCAATGTCCTCTTTTTAAGCAATTCACAACTAACAAGGTTTCTGTTCCCAACGTCGGGGTGGTGTTTATCGTAAGTGTCAATGTCCTCTTTTTAAGCAATTCACAACTTGTAACTACCTCTCATTCTCGTAGCATTAGGTGTTTATCGTAAGTGTCAATGTCCTCTTTTTAAGCAATTCACAACTATCCGTTATGACGATAACTGACGGATGTAGGTGTTTATCGTAAGTGTCAATGTCCTCTTTTTAAGCAATTCACAACTTGCTCAGCACGTTCAAAGGTGATTACCTGGTGTTTATCGTAAGTGTCAATGTCCTCTTTTTAAGCAATTCACAACAACGTGGCAACATGTCATTTCGCATTACCGGTGTTTATCGTAAGTGTCAATGTCCTCTTTTTAAGCAATTCACAACCCACTTGGGGTGCTGAAATAAAGTCGGTCGGGTGTTTATCGTAAGTGTCAATGTCCTCTTTTTAAGCAATTCACAACAAAACGGAGATTATTGACTGTTAGTGATTTGGTGTTTATCGTAAGTGTCAATGTCCTCTTTTTAAGCAATTCACAACTGAACGTGTGGGTGAAAACTTTATAAGAGGGTGTTTATCGTAAGTGTCAATGTCCTCTTTTTAAGCAATTCACAACTGACTGCGGGGGGTTAATAATCCCAGTCTTGGTGTTTATCGTAAGTGT
Source organism: uncultured Bacteroidales bacterium (assembly GCA_900317125.1). Lineage (GTDB taxonomy): Bacteria > Bacteroidota > Bacteroidia > Bacteroidales > P3 > Colimorpha. The sequence continues at coordinate 69,558 of ONFR01000015.1, forward strand.
CAATGTCCTCTTTTTAAGCAATTCACAACACAGACGCTTGGCAATGGCAATTACATCTGGTGTTTATCGTAAGTGTCAATGTCCTCTTTTTAAGCAATTCACAACTAAAGACGGTGCAACATGTAGCTCCCCCGCGGTGTTTATCGTAAGTGTCAATGTCCTCTTTTTAAGCAATTCACAACTGATTGGGGAGGGGGTGGAGTTCCTGGGGGGGTGTTTATCGTAAGTGTCAATGTCCTCTTTTTAAGCAATTCACAACTTGTCGATATACTTGCAAGGTTGCAACCCGGTGTTTATCGTAAGTGTCAATGTCCTCTTTTTAAGCAATTCACAACACTTTTTCATTCTTTGTTTTTTTTGATTGGGGTGTTTATCGTAAGTGTCAATGTCCTCTTTTTAAGCAATTCACAACGTAAGTTGTTAAGTATAAGCTTGTGAAAGGGTGTTTATCGTAAGTGTCAATGTCCTCTTTTTAAGCAATTCGCAACAGGTGAATTATGACTCGGAGTATGGGGAGTGTTCTGAACAATCAGAGGTTTGTTGGGCTGGTCGACTATGTCTTTTTTGTGAGGTTTATCAATAATTTACTACACTCCTAATAAAGGCGACGGAGGATAGTTTCCTCCGCCCCCTTGTTAGTTTTCACAACGGAATAATCCTTATTGTGAATTGCTTAAAAAGTTTTGCAAAGATACTACTTTTTTTTGAATTGGGAAAATGTTTTTTAGTTGGTCGGTGGTGGGTGAGTTGAGGAAATCTGATTATTCGAATGGTTCTGAGAGGGTTGAACTTATCGGTTGTTTCGGTAGTTTATACGACTTTGGTACATACGTTCTTTTATGCCACCCTCTTTCACGAAACGGGTTTGCATTGTGACCAGCAACTTGTGAAGCATGTATATCGCCTGATGTATGAGCGTGATGCAGAGGTTGGCTATTTCTTCATCGTTCATGCGCTGTATGGTGGCGGCATACTCTTTCTTGATTTCCTCACTACGTGCATATTGTCGCATCTTCTCATAGCGCGGATGAAGAGGCCCCCACTGCTGCATGTTTCGCACCCTGAGGTAATCCTCGTAGTCGTCGAGCAGTTCTTCCAGACTGGCTTTGGCTACATTGGTCAGTTTGATTTCTGTCTCGCTTGATGTAGCAGCGGCTTGGTTGCCCTCCGCTATATTCTGTTTGCCGCTGCGCGCGGCTTGAACCATCTGGTCCACGGTGCGGTCGCCTTTGGACAGGTAGTGTTGTGTGAAATAGTAGGTAATGTCGTAAACCATCTCGGTGACTTGATAGACACGGAGGTTTCGATAATGGCCATGCTTCGGTAGGAAGGTTACTGGGTGGGTCGGAGGACTCTGAGTATTCTGAGGGCTCTGAATACTCTGATTATTCTGAGTACTCTGATTACTCAGAGTAATCGGAGGACTCTGAGTACTCTGATTATTCTGAATACTCTGAGTGCTCTTGGGGGTTGGGGTGTTCTGATTCTCCTGGTTCATTCTTCACAGCTCCACTTCTTGGCGGAATTCGGGGATTTCTACTCGGTTCCAGCCTACTTCGTTTAGGGTGTCGCGGAAATGCTCTTGCGTGGCGGCCTCGCCATGAACGAGGAAAATTTTTTTCAGACGGCGCTTCTCTTGGCATCCGATGTAGTTGATCATCTCGCTGTAGTCGCCATGTCCGGAGAGGGACTCGATGCGGCGCAGTTCGGCACGCACTTCATAAATGTGGCCAAAGATGGAGACGGTCTTGTCGCCCCGCATGATGCGAGCCCCCAGGGTCTTGGGTTCGCAGTATCCCACACAAAGGATGGTTGTTGTGGGGTCGTCGATATGATTGGCGAGATGGTGCTTCACCCGGCCTGCTTCCATCATGCCCGAGGCGGAGATGATGACGCAGGGCTTGTGACGGACATTCAAGGCCTTTGAGGCCTCGACGGACTGGATATACTGCAGGCGGTCGAACCCAAAGGGGTCGGGGTCTTTCTTCATGTATTGGAGGATGGAGGGGCCGAAGCACTCGGTATGTAGACGCATAATGTTGGTGGCCGAGACACTCAGGGGACTGTCAACGAACACATCTATGTCGGGCAGCAGGTCGGCGGTCTCGAGGCGGTCGAGGGCATAAATAATCTCCTGTGCACGTCCCACAGCGAAGGAGGGAATGATGAGCTTGCCTTTCTTCTTGGTGCAGGTGTCCAACACGGCCATCAGCAGTTCCTGCTCGGCATCCTCGATGGTCGTGTGCAGACGGTCACCGTAGGTGGATTCCATTATCAGATAATCCACTTGCGGGAATGGTTCGGGGTCCTTCAGGATGCGCTTGTTGTAACGTCCTATGTCGCCGGTGAATCCCAGTTTGACGGTGCGACGGCCGTCTTTGATTTCAAGATACACACAGCTGCTGCCGAGGATATGTCCGGCATCGAAAAACTCGACGGTCACCTCGCCTTCGATATTGAACTGCTTGTGATAAGGCACGCTGATGAAGCAGCTCATGCACTCCTGTGCATCTTTCTCGGTGTAGATGGGCTCCACCGGGGGCAGATTCTGGTCCTTGCGTTTCTTGTTGAACGTGTGGGTATCGGCCTCCTGGATGCGTCCGGCGTCGGCCAGCATGATGGCGCAGAGGTCGCGCGTGGCGGGAGTGCACAGCACGGTGCCACGGAAGCCCTCCTTATAGATATAGGGAATCAAACCCGAATGGTCGATATGGGCATGCGAAAGAATCAGGTAATCAATCTCGGCAGGGTCAAAGCCGAGGTCGCGGTTCATGGCATCGGTCTCCAGTCCCTTGCCTTGGTACATGCCGCAGTCGAGCAAAATATTCAATCCCTTTTTTGTTGTGATAAGGTGCTTGCTGCCGGTCACTTCCCTGGCGGCACCCATGAATTTCAGTTTCATACCTATAGTGTATTTCTATGTTTCAACTCAATAATAATCATTTCCATACAGCCTCACACCCCGTTCTGGGCGGGAGACAACAACAAAGCAAAGATACACTTTTTTTTTCAAATTGAAACAATCCACTCATCCCTCCGGAGAGTGAGAAAACTCGTTCAATAGAAAAAAATGCGTATTTTTGTAATGACGAATGGGGAGCGGAATTCCGCACAACCCACTATATATTAGCAAATAATACTAACACAATATGGCACTGAAAAGAGTAATGGTACTGACCGGGGGCGGCGACTGCCCCGGCCTCAACGCCGTCATCCGCGGCATCGTAAAACGGGCCTCCCAAGAGAAAGACTGGGAGGTGATAGGCTGCATCGAGTCCTTCAACGGTGTGCTGCGCGAGCCCACCGAGATTGTCGAACTGAACGAGAAAGCCGTCGAGGGCCTCCAGATACAGGGAGGCACCATCCTCGGCACCACCAACAAAGGAGGCCCATTCTCATGGCCTGTTCGCAACAGCGACGGCACCTGGACTACTGTCGACCGCAGCGACGAGATGATACGCAAACTGCGTTACATGGGTGTCGACGCTGTCATCAACATTGGAGGCGACGGCTCCCAGCGCATCTCCTTGGGTCTGGCTCAGAAAGGTCTCAACATCGTGGGCGTGCCAAAGACCATTGACAACGACCTCTCCTCCACCGACTACACCTTCGGTTTCCAGACCGCCGTGCAGATATGCACCGAGGCCATCGACAAGTTGGTGACCACCGCCGCCAGCCACAACCGCGTCTTCATCATGGAGGTGATGGGGCGTGATGCCGGCTGGATTGCCCTGCACTGTGCCATCGCTGGTGGCGCCGACGTCTGCATCATTCCCGAAATCCCCTATGACATCAACAAGATAAAGGAGAAGATAGAGCAGCGGTACAACAAACGCCACGGCTACTGCATCATCGTGGTGGCCGAAGGGGCCAAACCCAAAGGCGGCACCACCGTAGGTGCTGAAAGCAGCGAAGTGGGCTACCAGCACATACGCCTGGGCGGCATCGGCCACCAGTTGGCTGCCGACCTCAAGGCCGCCGGAGTGGAGCACGACATCCGCTGCACCATTCTCGGCCACCTACAACGCGGCGGCACACCCGTCGCCTTCGACCGCATCCTGGCCTCCCAGTTCGGTGTCCGCGCCATGGAGGAGGTCATCAAAGGCAACTACGGCCAGATGGTGGCCTACCGCCACCCCGACATCGTCGCCGTGCCCCTCGAAGAGGCCGTCCGCGCCCAGAACCTCGTCGACCCCAACGGCAGCCTTGTCCACACCGCCAAAGGACTCGGCATCGAGTTCGGTCAGAGCGACCCCTGCTGATACATTTTTTTTCACACAACGAATAATCATTGAAGATAATATCATGAAAACAATGAAACTCATCCTTGCCGCGACCATCGTGGCACTGACTGCAGCCAGCTGCTGCTCGAAGAGCAACGCCCCCAAGACGCTGGTGCTTTATTATTCACTGACAAGCAATACCAAAGCCGTGGCCGAAGAGATAGCCAACCGCCTCGGTGCCGACATAGAGGAGATTGTCTGCGTCAACCCTTACGACACCAACTTTCAAGGCTGCATCCAACGCTGCAAGCAAGAGCGTGAGCAAGGCGTACTCCCCGACATCCAGCCCGTAAAAGCCGACCTCAACCAATATGATGTCGTCTTCCTCGGCTATCCCGTCTGGTTCGGCACTTACGCACCGCCCATTGCCAAATACCTCCTCATCGAAGACCTCAGCGGCAAGAAGGTAGTTCCCTTCTGTACCTTCGGTAGTGGTGGTCTGGAATCAAGCATTGACGACCTCAAAGCTGAAGAGCCCTATGCCGAAATCCTGCCCGGCTACGGTGTCCGCGCCGCCCGCATGGATGCCATGCCCAAGGAGGTGGAGCAATTCCTGATTGCCGGAGGCTTCATCAAGGGCGAATACACACCGCTTGCGGACTTCCCCGAACAGCATGAAGTGTCTGCCGAAGAGGCCGCCATCTTCGACGCTGCCGTCGACGCTATCCCATGATACATGCCCAAGCCGTCACCGTTGCCTCCCGGGCCCTGCCCAACGGTTCCGAATACCTCTTCACCGCCGAGGACCTGCCCCGCGAGGACAAGCCCGACATGCCTGCCAATAAGTTGCAGGTCTATGTCACCGTCGCCGACGGCCAAGCCCCCGTCTTCACCAAAGTCATCCGCTAACCTGTCAACTTAATCCAGTCGAAGGGCACAAAAGTGACAATCTAAATCAGCAAACCACAATAATTCCAAACAGACATTAACAAAAGTACAAAAAAAATGAACAGCAACAAGAAAAGGGAGTACAACTCTCCCGAAATGGAAATCCTGAACGCCCGCGTTGAGCGCGGCTTTGAAGCAAGTGCAGTAACCGACAACACGCCCAGAGGCAACGGCAACGAGTTGGTCGGAGACAGCGGAAACAATTACAACAACGCTATTTTCAGTTGATTAAATCGCAAGAAAAATGAAGAGAATAGCAGTATCGTTTTTGTCGCTTTTGACCATTGCAGGAATTGTGAGCTCCTGCCAGAAAGACCAACATGCCGGTAACGGCAGCAAGTTTACCGCCACCATGGAGTCCTGCACTTCCAGCCAAGGAAAGACTGTGCTGGACG
>ONFR01000033.1 GCA_900317125.1 uncultured Bacteroidales bacterium
AGAGGGGCCGTTCAATCCTGCATCGTAATAGTATCGTTATAGCATCGTTACTCGATATGATAATGGAAAACAAGACTATAAGCAGGCAACATCGAGCCGAGATTGAACGGCCCAAGTGGGCCATGCGTGCCGTCCGCTGAGTGCGGTTATCCCGATTGATAAGTCGGCGAATGACCGATTTGGGTTTATCAAAAAAATTGAGGGTTTAGTTCATCAACGGTAGAATAATCTCTAATGCTAAGTGTTGATATATTACTTTTTCACATTTGTCTTTCACTCTGAACTTGCAAAACAAGAATAGGTGAGGGTGGTATTAGAGCAATGAAAGTGAAGGGATAGTTGCTGTTCCGGCGCAATTAGGTTAGGGAATTGCTGATAGATGGCATTTAACCCAAATCTGCCATAAATCCTAATGACCGATTTGGGGTTAATGGGTGCCTGGGACGGAGGGTTCTTCGGTGTGGGGCGGGATGATGCCTTGCTCTTGGTATTTCTTGTAGGTCTTCTCGGCGGCGAGTTGTTCGGCGGCCTTGATGGAGTATTCGATGGCGTGTTCGGCGGGGGTATCGTCCACTTTTACGCGGACATCGTAGTGTCGACGGCTCTCCTTGCCTTGGTAGAAGGTGCGCTCGACCTCGAAGCTGATTTTCTTGTGGTTCTTCTGCCCCCAGTCGATGAGTTTACTTTTGAAGTTCCAATCGGTGTGAGCCATGGCATCGACATCGAGGTGAAGGTTGATTATCTTGTCGATGATGACACGGCGGGTGAATTTGTAGCCTTTCTCGAGGTAGATGGCTCCTACAAGTGCCTCGAAGGTGTCGCCGTCGATGGATTTGAAGATGCCCTGTGACTCGCGGTTGTATTGAATCAGTTGGGAGAGGCCAATCTTCTGGGCAAGTTTATTCAGGTTGGCGCGACTGACGATTTTCGACCGCATTTCGGTGAGGTAACCTTCGCCTTGGCTGAGATATTTCTTGTAGAGGAAATCCGCCACGATGGCACTGAGCACGGCATCGCCAAGGTATTCGAGCCGCTCGTTGTTGACACGCCGACCTTTGCCCATGTCCAGTGATTTGGACTTGTGGATAAAGGCAATCTGATACAAACGGGTATTGCGGGGTATGAACCCCAGCATGTTCTTGAAGAAAAGGTAAAACTCTTTATTCTCGCCCCTGTAACGAAAAAAGTTCAGCATCTCAATATTTTCGGAAAGCCAAACAGGCATTGTGTCCGCCGAAGCCAAATGTGTTGCTGAGGGCAAAATCCACACGGCGGTGTGTAGGTTTGTTGAATGAGAAATCGAGCTGTGGGATGTCGGGGTCGTCGGTGAAGTGGTTGATGGTCGGAGGGACAACATCGTTCTTCACGGCAAGTACCGTTGCAATGGCTTCGACAGCACCGGCGGCACCCAGCAGGTGGCCGGTCATTGACTTGGTCGAATTGAGGGTAATCTTTGGCGCGTGTTCGCCAAAGAGCGATACCACTGCACGAGGCTCCGAAATATCTCCGATGGGTGTCGATGTGCCGTGTGTGTTGATGTGGTCGACATCGTTCAGCGTCATGCCAGAATCGTTGATAGCTTCACGCATGGCGAGCATGGCTCCGTACCCTTCGGGATGGGAGGCGGCGATGTGGTATGCATCAGCGGTAAGTCCGCATCCCGTAATCTCGGCATAAATCTTGGCTCCGCGTGCCTTGGCATGTTCCAGTTCTTCGAGAATCAAGGCACCGGCACCCTCGCCGAGTACAAAACCGTCGCGGTCTTTGTCGAACGGACGCGAAGCCGTCGACGGGTCGTCGTTGCGGAGCGAGAGCGCTCTCATAGAGGCAAACCCGCCTATACCTACGGGGATGATAGCAGCTTCGCTGCCACCGGTAATCATCACATCCACCTTGCCTAACTGCAACATCATGAAAGCATCGGCAATCGACATGGCTGACGAGGCACATGCTGCGGTAGTGGAATAGTTTGGTCCGCGGAAACCATAACGGATAGATATCTGGCCCGCACAGATGTCGCCAATGGTCTTGGTGATGAAAAACGGGCTAAAGCGTGGTGTATTCTGGCTTTCGGCAAAAGATAGAAGCTCGTTTTGGAAAGTCTCTGCACCACCCATGCCGGTACCGAAAATAACTCCAACCCTGTCGCGGTCGGTCTTTTCAATGTCAAGGCCTGAATCTTTCAGAGCCTCGTCAACCACAACAAGCCCATATTGGGTAAAGAGGTCAAGAGTCCTGATCTCTTTACGGTCGAAGTACTGCGTACCGTCAAACCCCTTAACCTCTGCTGCAATGTGGCATTTGAGGCTGGAGGAGTCGAAATGTGTAATCAGGCCGGCACCACTTACCCCTCGTAATAAGGAATCCCAAAACTGCGATACATTATTGCCAACAGGAGTAAGTGTGCCGAGACCAGTGACTACAACACGTTTCAGATTCATTGTACTGAAGCGGGTGAATTAAATTATTTCTGAGCGTTTTCAATGAAAGAGACGGCGTCACCAACGGTAACGATTTTTTCAGCCTCTTCATCGGGAATCTGGATGTCAAATTCCTTCTCAAGTTCCATAATCAATTCAACAGTGTCCAAAGAGTCAGCGCCGAGATCATTTGTGAAGCTGGCTTCCAGCGTAACATCTTTTTCATCAACACCGAGCTTATCAACAATGATAGCTTTTACTTTCGTTGCAATTTCAGACATTTTATTTAATTTTTAGAGTTTAACAGGCTGCAAAGAAACGAAAAAAAATCCATATAATCACTTTTTTTAACTTTTTTCTTTCCGATTACAATCGCAAGTTGTTATATAACAATAGTTTATTTTTACCCCTCCAACCTCTTCTGATATGCTTTTTCCTCGGAAAAAATGCCCTTTTTCGCTCTTCCGTTTGTACAATTTTGTTAAATGTTCCTCCCTCCAAGCCTCTTTATATGTTAAATTTTGTGGAAAAACAACAATTTGAGACTTTTAGCGTTATACCATAAAATTGATTTATCATGATAAAGTTAGCAATCTTAGCATCCGGCAACGGCACTAACGCTCAGCGTATCAGTGAGTATTTTGCAGATAACACTCAAATCTCCGTCGATTGTATCATATATAACAAGCGCAATGCTTATGTGGCAGAGAGAGCCAAAAAACTAGGAGTCCCTTCACGTTATTTCGGCCGAGCCGATTTCTACGACAATGGCAATGTGCTCCGTTTTCTCAAGGAGCGGGAGATCGACTGGGTTATCCTTGCCGGTTTCCTTTGGTTGGTGCCCGAGGACATCCTTGCTGCTTTCCCCAACCGGGTCATCAACATCCATCCAGCCCTGTTGCCCCTCTATGGTGGCAAAGGCATGTTCGGCCATCATGTCCATGAAGCAGTGATTGACAACAAGGAGAAGGAGAGCGGCATTACCATCCATATCGTCGACCAGCACTACGACAAAGGCACCATTCTCTTCCAGGCCAAATGCCAGTTGACTGCGGACGACACCCCCGACACTTTGGCTGACAAAATCCATCTGTTGGAGCAAAGGTACTTCCCCGAAGTAATTGAAAAAACAGTTCTTCAATGAGAATAGGTGTAAACACCCGTCTGCTCCTTCCCGGAAAGATGGACGGAATAGGTTGGTTTGCCGCTGAAACCCTGAAGCGGATAACCCAAGCCCATCCCGAACACGATTTCTATTTCTTTTTCGACCGGAAATACGACTCATCCTTTCTCTTCAGCCCTAATGTGCATCCTGTGGTTCTCTGTCCACAGGCTCGGCATCCAGTGCTGTGGTACCTGTTCTTTCAGTTCAGCATGAAGCATGCGCTGAAACGTTACAAGATTGACCTCCTCCTTTCGCCCGACGGCTATCTGCCCCTAGATGTCAAAGTACCCACCCTCACTGTCATACATGATATCAATTTCGAGCATGGCAAAGACTATCTCAAGCCCTCTCACCAGCGATACATGACCTACTTCTTTCCGCAGTTTGCGCGTTACAGCACCCGTATAGCCACTGTGTCGGAGTTCTCCAAAAGCGACATCGCAGCCACCTATCATATCAATCCAGACAAAATCGATGTAGTGTACGACGGCGCCCACGAAGGCTATCGCCCCCTGTCGCTGCAAGAACAACAGTCAACCCGTGCACGATACACCGGCGGCAATCGCTACTTTATTTTTATCAGCACCATCCTCCGTCGTAAAAACCTGGCCACCCTGCTGACTGCTTTTGACCGCTTCAAGACTAGTGACACAGAAGGTTTCAAACTGGTGGTGGTAGGCCATCGCGCCTGGTGGAAAGACGAGTTGAAACATGCTTACGATACCATGAAGCACAAGGAAGACGTGCTCCTCATTGGACGCGTCGAGCCCGAAGAGCTCTCTTTGCTGCTGGGGTCGTCCAAAGCACTGGTATATCCCTCGCTTTTCGAAGGCTTTGGCATCCCCATTCTCGAAGCCTTCCACGCCGAAGTGCCCGTGGTCACCTCCAACACCACTTCCATGCCCGAGGTGGCCGGCGATGCAGCCCTGTTGGTTCCGCCCACCGACACTGACCGTCTTGCCGAAGCACTCAGCCAGTTGGCATCTGACCCCGCCCTCTGCGCCACTTTGGTGGAACGAGGCCGTCGGCAGCGCACTCGCTTTGGTTGGGATATCACTGCCGACTTGCTATGGGATAGCATGATGCGAACCATATCAAACTTCAATTCAACTGTAGTTAGATGAAGTCCATTTCCATACTGTCACTCTTGCTACTGCTGGCCACAGTCCTGCAAGCCCAGCCTGGTTCCACAGCTGACACCTCCGAGCACACCAACTTGGTATACAACGGGTCGTTTGAGGAATACCGTATGTGTCCCAAACGCATCGATGCCGTCGGAGTACTCTCCATTGTCGACTGCTGGTACCAGCCAACGAAGGGCAGCGCAGACTATTATAATGTATGCGGGAGCAAGGAATGCGGAGTGCCGGTCAATAAGTTGGGTCGGCAAGAACCTCGCGACGGCGATGGCTATTGTGGGATATACTGCAGTCGGAACGACTATCGCGAGTATCTGCAAACTCGTCTGCGCCGCACGCTGAGAGCCGGCGACAGCATTCGCCTCACCTTCTATGCCAGCCTGTCGGAGGAATCGACCGGTGCCGTGTCGACCCTCGCGGCTCTTTTTACCCATGACAGAATCAGTGACACCGTACGCACACTCTTCCTCCACAAGGAGCAACGCCAGGTGGCCGACGGCATTACGCAGACTGTTGCATGGCCGTACGAACCTCAGATAGTCAACCCAGTTGAGCATCACCTCGTTAATACCAGGGGATGGGAGTGCATCACTGGGACATTTGTCGCACAAGGAGGCGAACAATTCATTACCATCGGGAATTTCCACACCGCCGAACGGTCGGGTTATACCGACCCCGACTCGCTCACCCAGCTTCTACCCGGAGCGTACTATTATATTGATGATGTGCGTGTGGAGTGCCTCAACTGCCCACCCCCCGAGGCTGACGATCTAAATGTCGACTCCGCCTACCTCACCGCCGAGCAACCTTCGTTCAGTGTCGGCGGCACTTTTGTCCTCAAGGAAATCTTTTTCGAATTCGATAAGAGTACCCTCTTGCAGCAATCCTACTTCGAACTGATGAAGCTCATGACACTGCTGGAGACCTATCCGGAAATGCAGATAGAAATTGGAGGGCACACCGACGGCAAAGGGAGCGACGGCTACAACCAGCGTCTGTCGGAGAATCGAGCCAAGGCTGTCGTTGATTTTCTGGTGTCGAAAGGCGTCGACATCAAGCGTTTGAAGTATAAGGGATATGGGAAAAGCATGCCCGTAGCATCCAACGACACCGATGAAGGCCGCGCCCTCAACCGCAGGGTGGAATTTCGAATCCTCGCCATGTGATGGCTGTATGGCCTGACCTATGCTGCAGGTGTCTAAAACTTAGCTGTACCCCAATCTTTCCAGAAAGCACCTATGTTCTCCAGTGTATGTCTGCCGCATTCTGCAGCGGTGCATTGCGCCATAGTAATGAGACCGCGTACGTTGCCTTGCTGTGCGTTTGCCATTTGTCTGTTCAACGGTGGTTTTTCGAAGAACAACCGTTGAACGATTGACGGAGGGATTAAGAATGTAGGAACGAGGCAAGCCGATGGTGCGACGAGGCGCAGTTATTGGAATAAGATGCAAAAGGGTAAGGCGTTTGGAGGGTAATACACAACAAAAGAGGTTGTCCGTAGTGGACAACCTCTTTTGTTGTGTAGGTATCGGATAGTGACTATTCGATGGTGCGGTAGAAGGAGACGCGGCGGTTGAGCCAGTAGTGGATGTCGCCGAAAGCAACGGTCTTACCCTTCCAATCAACGGAGAGGCGGTCGGCATCGACACCATACTTGTTAACCATGAGACGCTTGACCTCTTCAGCACGCTTCTGGGAGAGCTTCATGTTGTAAGCATCGGAAGCGGTGTAGTCGCAGAAACCAACGATGGTGAGTTTCAGGTCGGGGTTGTCCTTCATGACGCGGGAGATGGCCTTAACCTTGATCATCTCGTAGGAAGAGACGTGCCAATCATCGTTAGCATAGAGGACGGAGAAGGGGAGAGCATAGTAGTTGAGCTGGTCGGCTTTGAGTTTGTTGAGGATGTTGTTCAAGCTGTCGGAGACGCGCTGAGCACGGATAAGTTCATCCTTGTTGACGTTGTTTGCCTGGGCAGTGAGTTTCTCGATTTGGTCTTTAAGTTTCTTCTCGTTGTTCTGTGCTTGGGCAAGTTCGTCTTTCACAGCCTCGTTCTCAGCAGTGAGAGCGTCGAAGTTCTCCTTGGTGAGGAGTGCGCGCTGGGCGATGAGCTCTCTGTCGGCAGAGGTGATGCCAAGGTGGAAGAGATAACCAACGGTGGCCAGGAAGTCGGTGTGGTGAACGCCAACGCCTTTTTTCCAGAAAGCGGGGGCATCGCCGATAACATCGCCTTCAAGTTCGAAATAGAGCAGGTCGTTGTCGCAGACACGGTAGCTGGCACCGATACCGGCGTCAAACTGGATACCCCAGTTATACATGGCGCGGGCCTGGTTGATGCTCCAAGCCAATCCACCACCAGCGAAAACGTAGATGGAGAAACGGCGGTTGGGATCCCAGTTGTGGAACGAGTTGTTCAGAGAGAACACGTAGTCGGCGGTGACTGCGAAGTGTCTGTCCATGGTGATAGCAGAGTCGGTAACGCCCCAGTGGGAGACCCAAGGATTGGCCTGTCTCTGTTTATCGTAGCCTTTGTTGGAATTGAGCACACTGGGCCAGTTGCCGCGGATGCGGAAGAAGGTGCCGCGGTCGATTTCTTTCTGGAGGGTAATTCCGGGGCCAAAGTTCAATCCGCCACCCCAGAAAGGACTTTTAACATTGTAGAACTGATTCACATCGGGCTCGTACATCAGGGAGATGTTCGGACCGATACTCCAATTGCTCCAGAAACCATACTGAGGATACTCGGGAACCTCCTTCTGAGCAAAGGCACTGCCTGCAAAAGCTATCATGCAGAACAGTACCGCGAGTTTTGATACTTTTTTCAACATAATGATATTCTTTGTGTTATTATTGTTTTTTGTCTTTGTTTCAAATTGCAAAGATACAACTTTTTTTTTACAAATCATCTTTTTTTTATTTGATAATCATTTTTTTTCAGTTTTTCACCCGTATGAGAGGAGCATTGACAGTTTTTTTTATTAGTGGATGAGATTTATTCTTGCTGAATCACTTTTTTTGTGTATATTTGCAAATTATTTCAATCCTATATTATTATGAAAACAATTAATTTGGATATTCAGCATTTGTCCCACTTTTGTGGTGACACAGACTTGTCGGCCATGAGTGCCGAGGTATTGAAAGCCAGAAAAGTTTTGATGGAAGGCAGTGGCAGAGGGAATGATTTCCTTGGTTGGGTGACACTTCCCGAGGATGTGACACCGCAATTGGTTGATGATATTAAAGGCGAAGTGGCTCGCTTGTCGTCGAAGGCTAAGGTTTTTGTTGTTGTGGGCATTGGTGGCAGTTATCTGGGTGCAAGGGCAGTTATCGAGGCCTTGCAGTCGGAGTTTGCCGCTGTGCAGCGTGATGGAAAGTTTCCGTTAGTGGTGTATGCAGGCCATACGTTGAGCGAGGATTATTATTGTCAGTTGATGGAGTTGTTGGAGCGTGAGGACTATGCAGTGGCTGTGATTTCCAAGTCGGGTACCACGACGGAGCCTGCTGTGGCTTTCCGCATCATTAAGGCTCACTTGGAGAAGAAGTACGGCAAGGCCGAGGCAGCTCAGCGCATTGTGGCCATCACCGATGCCCATAAGGGTGCATTGCACGATATCGCCGTGCAGGAGGGTTACCATACGTATGTCATCCCTGACAATGTGGGTGGAAGATTCTCGGTATTGACGCCGGTAGGTTTGCTGCCTATTGCAATGGCCGGTTATGATATCAACCTGTTGTTACAAGGTGCCCGCGATATGCGCCGTTTATGCGTGGAGAAAGATACCTTGGCGGATAATCCGGCGCTGCTGTATGCTGCTGTACGCAATGTGTTGTACCGCAAAGGACGGAAGGTTGAAATACTGGAGAATTTCGTGCCCCAGTTGAAGTATTTGAGCGAGTGGTGGAAGCAGCTTTATGGCGAGAGCGAGGGCAAAGAAGGCAAGGGTATTCTTCCGCACAGCTTGAGCTTCACGACCGACCTTCATTCGATGGGTCAGTATGTCCAGGAGGGTGAGCGGTTGATGTTTGAAACGGTGCTGAGTGTGGCGCAACCACGTCATTCGATTGCCATCCCTGACGACGAGCAGAATCTGGACGGCATTAATTATTTGTTGGGCAAGTCGCTTACGGAGATTAACCACAATGCCGAGTTAGGCACAATTCTGGCCCATTGCGACGGTGGTGTTCCCGTATTGAGGATAGAGGTGCCTGAAGTTGATGAGTATTATCTTGGGCAGTTAATCTATTTCTTTGAGTTTGCCTGCGGTGTGAGCGGATATGTGCTTGGTGTGAATCCTTTCGACCAACCCGGTGTCGAAGCCTATAAAAAGAATATGTTCCGCCTGCTGGGTAAACCCGGCTATGCCGACAAATGATACGCTTTAATATATGTAATAAGTGCCGGCTCCACAAATGAAGCCGGCACTTATTGTTTCAGAACGGAAGGTCGCCGAGAGGGGCAGTTTCGTTGTTAAGGATGGTCGACAACGGGTCGGGTTCGTGGTTGCTTGATTCCTCGGGACGGGGGCGGTTGCCCAGGACTGTGAAATTGTCGGCGACCACTTCGGTGATATAACGTTTGTTGCCGTCTTTGTCCTCCCACGAGCGGGTCTGGAGTTTGCCTTCGACATAGATCTGGGTGCCTTTGCGGAGAATCTTTTCAGCAATCTCTGCGAGGGTCCGCCAGCACACCACGTTGTGCCATTCGGTTTGTTCGATACGCTCTCCATCGCGGTTGCGGCGATATTCGGTGGTGGCAAGTGGGAATGATGCTTTCTTAACCAAATTGGATGCTTCGTCGTTACGGTCTTGGGGGAAGGCTACGACATCAGGGTTCTTTCCCAAATTGCCAATAAGTATAACTTTATTTACGCCTATCATGTATTGAATAGTTTAGTTCTTTAGCATTTTCGAGTCTCATATTATGTAGCATTTGCCACATTATGATGGTGCAAAGATAATATTTTTTTGTCAAACTGAGAGAGGAAAAATATTCACATTTCCGACAAGTATCTGTCTATCAAACGCGAAATAGGGAGAGTTTTTATGTCGGTGATGGCAATTGGGAGCATATATTCTGGTATTTTGCAGGGTTGTCGATTGAATTTTACATGTAGAAACTGGGCTTTGATGGTCCGGTGGGTAAGCTGGTGAGTATATTCGGGACCGCATTGGATGGAGAGTGGCTTCTCGCCAAACCATTCGATGAGTTTGTCCTCGGCAGTGGCCAGGAGGTGTTGCGAGGCGATGGGCTGGGCGGTCTCGAGTAGAGGGGGCTCGTAGAGGCCTTGCCAGATGTCGCCAGGTCCGCGCTGATGCATGAGCATGGTTTGTCGCGGCAGATCCCAGCGTGTGTCGAGGTAGTAGAAGTAGCGTGTGGTTGCCTGTTTGTGAAGGGGTTTTGCTGGGAGTAAAGCAACTTGGCCTTCGTTGCGGGCCACACATTCCCGGTAGAAGATGCAGGATGTGCAGTCGGGTTCAATAGGTTTGCAGTAGATGGAGCCGAAGTCCATGATGGCTTGGTTGAACAGGTCGGGACGCTTCTTGTCAATCAGTTTGGCCAAGAGTGTTTCGAACTCGCGGTAGGCGGCAGTCGTGCCTATGGGGGTGTGGATTCCATATAGGCGGGAGATGAACCGGTAGACATTCCCGTCGATGACGGGGTAGGGGAGCCTGAAGGCAAATGAGGCGATGGCGGCAGCGGTATAGGGACCGACGCCTTTAAGGGACAGGATGTCTTTGTAGGTGCCCGGGAATATGCCGTCTAAATCGTATGCGATATGGCGTGCAGCGGCATGTAGGTTCCGTGCACGGGAGTAGTAGCCGAGTCCTTGCCAGCTTTTCAACACCTGTTCGGTGGTGGCAGCAGCAAGGTGTCGGACGGTGGGGTATTCATGTATGAAATGATGATAGTAGTCGAGACCCTGTTCTATCCGCGTCTGCTGAAGGATGATTTCGGACAGCCAGATGCGGTATGGGTCGTCGGTGTTGCGCCATGGTAGGTCGCGTCCGTTCTCGTGATACCAGTTTATGATTTTTTCAGCAAACATTGGAGGGCCAAATTTTCATTTTTCAGGGTCGTTTTTGTGAGTTTTGAACAGGTTATTCAGCCATAACTACTTGAAAAAGCTGTGTTAAATCTTTGTTTTTGATTTTTTGTAATACAATGTAATACAGTGGTGTGTATTTTACGATATGTTAAATAATTCTTTTTGCTCTGTTTTGGGACTCCAATTTTTTTGTCAATTCAAAAAAAAGTCCGACTTTTGCACCCGCTTTTCCAAGATAGAAAGCATGTGTAAGTAACGAAAAAAATTAAATAAAAGTATATAGAATATGTCAAAGATTTGTGAAATTACCGGCAAAAAAGTGATTCGTGGCAACAATGTGTCACACTCGCGCATCCATACTAAGCGCACCTTTTCCCCCAACCTGCAGACCAAAAAGTTCTACATTCCCGAAGAGGATATGTGGATTACCTTGAAGGTCAGTGCAAAGGGTATGCGTATCATCAATAAGAAAGGCATCCTTGCCGCTCTTAACGATGCAGCTGCTCAAGGTCACCTGCAGTTCTAAGTCGTAGACAATGAGAGTCTAAATAAACATTTTTTATCAATCCCTAACAAGAAAGAGGTATCAACAATGATTGTAGTTCCTATTAAAGAAGGTGAAAACATCGAAAAAGCCCTGAAGAAATTAAAGAGAAAATTCGAAAAAACCGGTGTCGTGAAAGAACTTCGCGAGCGCCAGAAATTTACGAAACCTTCCGTAATCAACCGGGAACGCAGACAGAAGGCCATCTACGTTCAGCATCTGCGTCAGCAGGAGCTCGACAAGTAGTGGAGTCTGCATGAATCAGTCTAAGGGCAGGCCTGTTGAGGGCTTGCCTTTTTTTATGATTTGAGGTGGTAGGCCTTGCCGGAAAGGCAATATTAATCCATCTTGTCCGTTATCACACCATGATAAAAGATAAAATCAAAGAGGTCCCCGGACTGTTGTTTGTGACCGACAGCATGGAGTTCATGTCGTCGGCGGGACGTCGCCGTATGTTTGAGCAGCCTTGGATGAAAGAGGTTGAGGAGCTTCACCGAGAGCAGAAACATGTCGAAGCGATCAGGGCAGCCATGACTAATCCCGACAATGCCAAGGCCGTAAATGTGTTGCGGCACCAACTTATGCAGTTGCACGATATCCGGACTACCCTCCACAGTCTTCATACACATGTGTTGCTCGACGAGGTTGAGCTGTTCGAGTTGAAAAACCTTGCCTATCTGTGCAACATCAGCAGGACTGCTCTTTCCGACATGGCGTTGGGACATTTGTTCACTCTCCCCGACATTCGGCCGGTGTTTTCCATCTTGGACCCCGATGCCACGGGAGTCCCTAATTTCTATATCTACGACTCTTACGATGCACGTCTTGCCCCTATCCGTCAGCAGATGAAGGTGGCGGACGACGGGCGGATGGCTGAACTCCTTGCTGAGCAGAATACCGTCCAGCAACAGGTGATAGAGATGTTGTGCGACAGACTGTGGCCTTATTCCGAAGCACTGGATGCGGCGTTGGAGGGAATGGCATATATCGATTTCACCATGGCAAAGGCAGTTTTGGCGCAATCGTGGAATCTCGTCATGCCTGATATGTCGGGCGAAGGCCATTATTTCAAAGCGCTCTTCAACCCGAGACTGAAGCAGCACAACGAAAAGGTAGGCCTACGTTACCAGCCGGTGGATGTAGATCTTTCCCAAGGTGTAACGTTCATCACTGGAGCCAACATGGCTGGCAAGACGGTGTTGCTGAAAAGTGTGGGTTTGGCTCAGATGATGTATCAGTTTGGATTCCCACTGCCTGCAGGCAGCTGCTGTCTCCAGCCTGTCGACGATGTGGTGTTCTGTATCGGCGACGAGCAGAACGAGATGAACGGCCTGAGTAGCTTTGCCTCCGAGATAACAAGAATCAGCGAAGTGCTCTACCGCAGTCAACAGGAGCGACTTCTCGTTCTGATAGACGAGCCTGCACGTACGACCAATCCCGTCGAGGGGAAGGCCTTGGTGCAAGCCCTCGCCACCATTATGGATTCGAGAGATTCCGTCACCCTCGTCACTACCCACTACAGTCAGTTGGGGCTTGCCTGCCGTAGGTTGCGGGTGAAGGGATTTGTTGAGGAGCTGGTCGACACACCGCTCACAGCGGAGAATATCAACCGCTTCATTGATTATTCGTTGGTGGAAGATGATAGCGACGAAGTTCCCCACGAGGCGCTCCGTATTGCCGAGATGCTGTCATGCCATCCCGACCTTGTCTCCTCCGCGCGACAATTCCTTAATCATTAGCCCAAATCGGTTCGTGGGTTCCCCTCGTTTTTGACGGGTTTTATGCAATACTTCTTTTTCTATAGAAATGTATAAAGCTAAGGGGCTGCGAATGGCGGTAAAGCCTTCTTTTGTCCCGAAAACTAGAAACCTACTAAAAGAAACGGCGCCTTATGCAAGGCGCCGTTTCTTTTAGATATGTTTGACAGGATAATCAATAGTCTCTGACCAGACGCACAGAGCAGCCGGTGGAGTAGGTGACGGTGTTCTGCATGGTGTTGTCGTTGGGGGAGATATGGAACGAATAGCCAGTGGTTCCGTTGACATGGCTGGCTGTCCAGTAGTTGCCGATGATGCCGATGTTGGTCGTGGAGCTGCTGGTGCGTTCACCTGCTGCAGGCAGGAACACAGCACCCGCGGCCTCCATGATAGCCCAGGTGGCGGCGTTGTAGACATTGGTGGTGTAGCTGCTGTTGGTATTGACGAAAGTGATGCCGGCAGGGCAGGTCCAGTCGTCGGGCAGCAGGATATAGCCGGGGGTGCTCTCCACGGTGGCCATACCCTTCAGGTCATTGGCATTGGGGCGCTGGGTCAGCAGGTAGGTCCATTCGCTGTAGGTAAGCGTACGCCACATGGCCATCTGGTTGCCGCCGTTGATAATGGGGTTGTAGTAGCCCCAGTCGGCGTTGGCATAAAAGTCAACCAGGTCGTTGCCGTCGGTAGCCTCGGTATATTCGGTGTTGTTGGTAGTGGTCTCGTAGGGCATGAAACGGCCTGCGCCGCCATCCCATCCGCTCGTGCCATAGCCGAACAGGTCGACCCACGAGGAGCAGTAAGCCTGCATGAAGACGTTGTTATTGTCGCTACCGGCAATGTCGTACTGGTTAACGGCAAAGCGCCAGGTCTTGATACGGGGTCGGTATTGCAGATTGCCCTGCGAGAAGTTGATTCGCTTGTCGGCGCTCACACTGAAGATGCCGGGCAGGGCACCCTTCACTCTGGGGTGTTCGAGCATATAGATGCGGTTGTTCACGCTGTCGATGATCTGCTCATACATGTTGGTGATACTGTCGATGCGGTCGTTGAGGGCAGCCACCTCGGCAGCCAGGATGGAGTCGACATAAGCCTTGTTCACAGCATCCAGGGGGTCGGTGGGATAGCTGAGATTCTTAATCTGGCCATAGGCGTTGTTGTTGATGTTTAGTACATCGGCCAAGCCCTGCGTCTCCTCATTTTGGGGCAGGATGACATAGTTGCTGTCGTTCAGGAAAAGGGTGTCGCCGCTGACGTAGAAGTGCAGGTCGTTGATAAACTGGCTCAGATGGGTGGGGCGGTTCAGCACACTGTCCCATTCAATGGTGCCGTTCCAGTTGCCGGAGTTAAGGATGACATAGGTGTTGTCGTTCAGGAAAAGGGTGTCGCCACTCACATATACATCGCCTGCTGTGACAAAATCCAGGTCGTTGATGAACTCGCTGAGATAGGTGGGGTGATGGAGCACGCTGTCCCATTCAATGGTGGTTATGCCGGCCCCCCCGCCGTTGTGGGGCAGAATGACGTAGGTGTTGTTGTTCAGGAAAAGGGTGTCGCCGTGCAGCGAAAGCTCCAGGTCGTCCTCGGTGAGGAAATCCAGGTCGTTGATAAACTGGCTCAAGCGTGTGGGGGCATTGCGCAGACTGTCGTACAGGAAACCCCATTCGCGGAAGAGGGGGTCACGTTCGTCGTAGACGAAGTCCTCGCCAAAGTGGTCGGCCACGGCAGCGTGGGTGGCGTAGTGGGCATAGGGCACAGCCAGAATTTTCTGTGTGGTGGCCAAGGTGTAATTGTTACCGCCGTAGGGGTCGATTTCGCTGACAATGAAGTAAGGCCCCTGAGCCCAGTCGATGTTGGCGAATTGGTCGGAGTTCTCGCCAACCACCAGTGTGAAAAGACCGTTGCCGTTGGTGGTGACGTTTTCAGCCTGTTGGTATACCTGAGGACCGTTGGCAGCGCCTTGTACGATGGCAATGCGAACGCTCACGGTGCGGTTGGCCATCAGTTGGCCTGCAGCGTTTCTCACAACTGCCTGATAGTTGAATCCTTTGGGTGTTTGGGCGAACACAGCGCCGGCAAACAGGATAAGGGTTAAAATAGAGAGAAATACTTTTTTCATGATTATTTAGCCTTTATTATTTTATAAACATTCATTTTTGTTTTGTCGGGTGTGGCCACCTGCAACATATAGTTTCCGGCGCCGTACTGCTCCATGGCTATCTGGTGCTGACCACCTTTATAGGTGCCTTGTTGCAGCACTTGGCCGTTGGTGCCGTAGAGGGTGAACATCAGTTGTCCGGCAGTCTCGTCGCACTCCAGCACCACGTTGTCGGCGGTGGGGTTGGGATAAACCGACATCCGGGCAGCAATTTCGCCGATGCCTTGCTGTGCACGGTCCCTCTCGGTGAAGGGCTGCTGCACACCTTCAGTAAAGGACTCGGTGACATCGACCACCGTGATGGCGCGTGCCGTGGCTGTTTTCACCGCCACCTCGCCACCGCTGAAGCTCACGCTCCCGGTGCTCCCGGTCATGTCGCCGCCAAAACAGGTGATGGCATGCTGGGCGTGCAGGCTGCCTGCGCCTCCCAATAGTAGTGCCAGCACCGCTATGCTTGCTGTTTTCTTGATGGTTTTGAACATGGTTCGTATTGTTTTTGTTTATTATTCAGTTTCCTTTTTGTCGCTATAGTCGGTGATACGCATGCCTACATTCATCACCTCAATCTCCACACGGCGGTTTTTGAACCGGCCTTGGGGCGTCTGGTTGGAGTCGATGGGATACTTCTTGCCGAGGCCTTCGGGCTCCATGCGGCTGCTGTCGATGCCTTGCGACTTCAAGTATTTGATGACTGCGTTGGCACGTTGCAGTGAGAGCACATTGTTGTAGTTCTCGGTACCTAGGCTGTCGGTGTGTCCGTACACCTTGATGCGCATCTCGGGATAGGCTTTCATCATCATGGCCACATCGTAGAGGGGTTGCTTCGATTCGGGGCGCAGCTTGTACGAGTTGAAATCGAAGTTGATGTTGAACAGGCATATACGTTTGTCGCTGATGTCTATGCCCAGGGTGATGAAGGCATACATCTCGGAGAATGAATAGCAATCCTTGCGCACGTATGAGGGACCTTCATCGTCGTCGGTGTTGACTGCGGGCTGACCGATGTAGACTGTGTCGGGGACTTTGGGTGTGGTGTCCTTAACCACGATATACACTGTGTCGGGGGCTTTGCGGGTGGTGTCCACAGCCTTTGCCAGTGGTTTGCGTTCCTGCTTCCAGCTGCCGTCCAGGGGCAGGGCGATGCGCAGGGCGACCTCGATGCCTCTGTTCTTGCGCTCCTTCTGCCACAGTTCGGCTCCGAAGAAGTGGTTGGCAATAATTGAGCGGTCGGCCTCGGCAATATTGGGATTGTCCTTTATCTCGCGTTGTGCAAAGGTATTGAGCAAGCCCATGTTATATCCGGCCTCCACCGACAGGAGCAGGGGGATGCTCTTGGTCTCCACCAGGAAGTCGACACCGGCGCCGAACATCACGCCTGCATCAAACTGGTTGATGTCCGCCTTGGTCACCTTGGCGGTGACGCCTTTGGGGAAATCGTCGGCGTGGTAGCCAATCTTGCCGCCGTAGGCCATACCGAATTCAGGCACGACCATAAGGTAGGGCGACACATGGCTTCCGTCGAAGCGGAAGTTGTAGGTCAGCGGCAGGCGGAAGTCGATATAATGCGCCTTCATACGGTATTGGACATCCTTCCACTGCAGCGAGTCGGCACGCCCTATCAAGGTCACCTCGGGGCGGAGCGAAAGGTTGCTGTTGCCCAGCTGGAAATGGCCGAACAGTCCCAGCATGCCTTGCGGCTGCCAGTAGTGTTTGTAGCGGTCCACCAGTTTCTGTGAGTATATCATGTCGGACATGTTCAGACCGCCGCGGACGCCTATCAGGTTGCGGGGGAACACTACCTGGGTCCCTTCCTCGGTCGTTTGAACGGCAGCCGCCTTGGCGGTGTCGTTCTCAGCCACCTGCGCCATGGCGGCGGTGGCTGTGAGGAATAGGATGAATGCTAAAGAAGATAATATGTGTTTCATCTGCATAAGCCTTTAATTTGATAAATCGGATAATCTTTTTGCCAAACCGTCGCCGTCGTACCAGATGCGGTGGGTGCCGGGTTTCGACAGGGGCGAAGCATGGTAGTCGTCGGCGGCCCAGGTGTCGAGCACCACATGTGCATACTGGCAATACTTGATGCCTTCGTCGCACAGCGTTCCCGATACCACAGTGGCGGTTCTGCTTTTCCATAGCGTGTCGCCACTGCTGCTGCATTCAAACACGTTCTGTAGGCAGTACATCGTCACATCGTTGCCTTCGCCAATCACGTTGGCCATGTACGACTTGCCGTCGATGTACTCATGTTTCTGGGTTTCGGAGTACTTCACCATGCCGCGGGGTTTCTGTCCCGAGAACGACATGTACAGGTCGTAAAACAGCTCCTGATAATTGTCGGAAGAGTAGTGTAGTACCATCGGCGACGACAGGAAACGGCCGTCAATGTTTCCGGGGTTCACCCCCTCGTGGATGGTCAGTCCATGCGTGCGCAGCGAATCCTGCAGCTGCTCAGGAATGACCGAATAGGGGATTTTCCCGTCGGGCAAAGGCAGCACAATGGTGTCATTACCCTCTTTCATGCATCCCGAGAATAACAATATCGGGAGGGAAAGAAATCCCGAAATGATTAGTAAATGTTTGACATACTTCAACATAGCTATTACTTTTTTAGAAGGTCATTTTTTCAAAGATACACTTTTTTCTTTAGATAATAACTATTTTTATGAGATTTTTTCATTTCGTTTTACTTTTCCTTTTAAAGTTGTTGCCGGATGATACTTTTTAGCCCATTTTTCTTTGTCGGGATGGATAATCAGCCAAGTGAAACCAGGCACAGAAGGAAGAAAATGGGACGGAAGAGGGGAGGAGGGGAGAGCGATGAGGCTTTTTGCAAATGATGTAAAACGCTGGACAAAAGTGTGATGAGGTCTATTGCGGTGTTTTTGTAGGAAAAATAGGTGAGGCGCGGGGGTTTTTCCTGAAAAAATGGTTGTACTTTTGCATCGTGAAAGAAGGCACACAAACACCATCCCGGTGCGAAGGGTGCCCCAACAAACAGACAAAAACAAAACAACAACTAATAGAAAAGAAAGGAACAGTTATGAAAATGTCACGTTTCTGCAGCATTGCATTGTTAGGCATAGCTTTGGTGGCCACTCCGGTCTACGCCCAGCGTGGTGGCGGTGGCGGCCGCAGCGGCGGCGGAAGCCACAGCAGCAGCTCAAGCATGAGCCGTGGAGGCGGCGTGTCGAGCAGCCGTGGTTCGAGTTTCTCCAGCAGCTCCAGTTCGTCGAGAAGCAGTTTCAGTTCGTCAAGCCGCAGTTCAAGTCCTTCGAGCAGCCGTAGCAGCTATTCGGGCAGCAGCATGCGTAGCGGCAGCACTTTTTCAAGCAGCAGTTTACGCAGCGGCGCCAACAGCTCGAGAAGTTTTTCGGGCACCAGCCGCAGCGATGTGTCAAGAAGCACATATTCCGGCAGCCGCTCTGGCGGATTCAGTTCTTCGCGTTCTTCCGAGGGTGTTGGATCCCGTCAGGGAGGTGAGTTGCGCAGCCGCACGGGCAGCGTCCCCAGCCAGGTGCGCAGCCGTACCGGTATGACTGAGGGTGTCCGTTCTTCGGCAGGCCGTTCCGGCAACATGGGCGAGGGTGCTGGCCGTGTCTCCGTGGGTGCAGGCCGTCCCACCGGTGTGGCTCCAGAGCCTACCACAGGATATGCCCGTCCCGGCCATCCCGGTCCGTTGCCCCCGTCGCATCGTCCCATCCATCCGGCACCTTATTTCTGGCATCCCCATCACCATTGCCTGGTGCATTGCCACCGCCTGTATTGGGATCCCTTTATCCCGAGAGATTATTTCTGGCCTGGATTCTGGTTGTACTGCGACAGCTACTGGTATGACTACCATGTGACCGATGTGGTTGTGGTGAGAGAGTATGTGCGCGACACCTACAAGTTAGACCTCATCACCTATGCCTTCAGCGGCGATTACATGTACGCCTTGGTCAACGACCCCGACGGCCACACCTATCTGCAGATTTACAACCGTGAGGATAAACTGCTGGCCGAGCAGCGCGTCAGCCGCAAATACTGCAAGATAGAGGTCGACCCCGAGAACGGTGGTTGCTGGATAATGAAGAAGCGCGACAAAGATCCTCTGCTCTTCTTCTATACCGAAGACGGTCAGCTCCTCATCTACGAGGCCGACTAAGAGGATGCGGGTACCACCCGCCGTCAGAAGAATAAAGTTATCTTATCGTGGCAGGGAAATCCGAGAGGGTTTCCCTGCTTGATGTTTGTCAAGGGGATGATGGGTTTTCAAGGCCGCGAAAAAAAAGTTTTCGCCAATTGAAAAAAAAGGTGTATCTTTGCAAATCCAAAATGAACAATTGCAGTCAACATATCAACGTCAGAATTTGTTTCTTAAATATTAAGAAGAGAGACGTGTACGACTGTTGTAGCCATAGGTAGAGCGTGCTCCCTGTGGCCTGTTGCCCGTCTGTCCAGAGGACGGGGTAGAATTTTGGAAATCATTTATTTTAACAACTTTAAAAACATAATATTATGGAATTACCATTTGCTGAAGCGTGGAAAATCAAGATGGTAGAACCCATTAAGAAATCCACCCGCGAACAACGCGAAAAATGGCTCAACGAAGCACACCAGAACGTGTTTATGCTGAAGAGCGACTACGTCTACATCGACCTTCTGACCGACTCCGGCACCGGCGCCATGAGCGACCGCCAGTGGGCAGCCATGATGATGGGCGACGAGAGCTACGGCGGTGCCCGCAGCTTCTATCACATGAAGGACACCATCACCGAGCTGACTGGTTTCGACTATGTCATCCCCACCCACCAGGGCCGTGCAGCCGAAAACGTGCTGTTCAGCTATCTCGTGAAACCCGGCATGATTGTCCCCGGCAACGCCCACTTCGACACCACCAAGGGTCACATCGAGAGCCGCAAGGCCTTCGCCATCGACGTTACTGTCCGCGAGGCTTACGACACCCAGCTTGAAGTCCCCTTCAAAGGCAATGTCGACCTGGAGAAACTGGAGAAGATTCTGCAGGAGAATAAGGGCAACGTACCTTTCATGGTGCTCACCGTTACCAACAACACCGTGGGTGGCCAGCCCGTCAGCATGAAGAACATCCGCGAGACCTGCGAACTCTGCCACAAATACGGTGTGCCCGTCAACGTCGACAGCGCCCGTTTCATCGAGAACGCCTACTTCATCAAGACCCGCGAGGAAGGCTATGCCGACAAGACCCTGCGCGAGATCTGCAAAGAGATGTTCTCCTATGCCGACAGCATGACCATGAGCGCCAAGAAGGACGGCCTCGTGAACATGGGCGGTTTTATCGCTACCAATAAGAAAGAGTGGTACGAAGGCGCCAAGATGTTCTGCATCCCCTTCGAAGGCTTCCTCACATACGGTGGTATGAACGGCCGCGATATGGACGCTCTCGCCGTTGGTCTGAAAGAGAACATCGAGTTCGAGATGGTCGAGACCCGCATCAAGCAGGTCCACTACCTCGCTGCCAAACTTGACGAGTATGGTATCCCCTATCAGCGTCCCGCCGGTGGCCACGCCATCTTCGTCGATGCCGACAAGGTGCTCACCAACATCCCCAAAGAGGAATTCCCCGCCCAGACCCTCACCTGCGAGCTCTATCTTGAGGCCGGTATCCGCGCCTGCGAGATTGGCTACGTCCTGGCCGACCGCGACCCCGTGACCCGCGAGAACCGCTTCGGTGGCAACGACTTCGTCCGCCTCTGCATCCCGCGCCGCGTTTACACCAACAACCACATGGACGTCATTGCCGCTGCCCTGAAGAACGTCTACGACCGCCGCAACGAAATCAAACGCGGTCTCGAAATCACCTGGGAAGCCGAACTGATGCGCCACTTCACCTGCCAGTTCAAGCGTCTCGGCTAATACCGATTCTAATCCGAAACACCAAGGAGTTGGGCGACACCACGTCACCCAACTCCTTTTTCTTTCTCTGCCACAGAAAGTAATCCATTGCTTTCCCCAACGATTATTGTTTTTTCAACCATTAAACCCAAATCGGTCGTTAGGAAACCGAAAACTACGTAGTAATTGCCGAATCGTGCAATGCACAGGGATAAACCGTGCACCGTTCTTTGTTCAGCCTACCCGCCCTGCGCCGTGGAGCGGCAGCGATTCCCCCTCGCTACGGAGAGGGGCCGTTCAATCCTGCATAGTGATAGTATCGTTATAGCATCGTTACTCGAAATGATAACGGAAAACAAGCCGAGAAGCAGGCAACATCGAGCCGAGATTGAACGGCCCAAGTGGGTTTATCAACATGTTGCTTGTCAGACGGATTAGTGATGCCATGTGTAGTCAAACTACCTGTGCTGGGGTACTTGTGGTGGGCGCTATATAATTCTGACATATAGGTTATGCCACCTGTTACATCACATTGCTGCTCATCACGGTGGCGAGGGCTTCGCTGATGCTCACCACTCCGAGCTTGCGGAAGAGCTTTTTGCGGTGGTATTTCATCGTGTCGGCTGTACGGAAAAGACGGGTGGCAATCTCCTCGGTGGTGTAGCCCTGCGCCGACATCATCAGCAATTGCTGTTCTGTTTCGGTAAGGACGATGGGTGTGCTGTCGTGCCATTTCCCATCAACCAATGAGTACTCTCGCACATCGCGGTTGCCCACAATGCCATTTCCACTTTCCGTCACGCGCCACATCCTCATGTTGCCGAAGTTCTTGCGTGGCGAAAGCGAGAAGGAGGCGAGGGCAAGCCATAGCTGTCCCTTGGAGTTGAGCGCCAGCGGCGTAAGGCGGTGGTTGACCATACGGCTGCGGCCATTTTGAATAAAGTGGAAGTCGTAACTGATGACAAACTCCATCTTGTTTGCCAAGTCTATCCGCGAGAACTCCTCAAGACCCGCACGGTTGATTTCGAGCAACATGGCCTGTTCCTCCTTTGGCACGTACTCGATGTAGAGGGAATAACCCATATCCTTCAGCCCCACAGGAGCCAGCATCGGGTTCTCCGATGAGTAAAGAAAGTTGCGCTTGTGGTAGTCAATAATGTAGATGCTGTTGGTGGTTGTCCGTGCGGCGGCAGCCACGGCCTCTATCTTGGGCTGCACACGCTCGTAATCCTCTTCGGTGATGCCGTCCACACGATTTTTGTCTATAAAGAAGTCGTTAATCTGCGTCATGTTCATTCAAGGCCACGAATAATTTGGTCAACATAACGGTCGGAAACCGACGCATACTCGGCTTTGTCATACATGGTGACAAGGTAAACTTGAATAGAATCCGCTGTTTTCACCACATGGTAGGTGATGACGCGATAGCCGCCGCTCTTGCCTTTGTGTTTGGCGGCAATTTTCAGTCTAATCTTATGTTTGCCACCGCCTAAGTCGGTACCCATGCAAGGGTCATTAAGCAAAAGGCGTTGCAGCTCTGCCAAATCGTCAAGCAGTGTCTTGTGTTTTTTTAACAGACGTCTGGCCTGGCGGCGAAACTCATCAGAAGGAATAATTTCGACCTTCGGCATGGTTCAAGCCTTTTTCAACTCGTCAATCAAATCTTGAAGTGTGCCTTTCGCGCTGTCGTCAGCCTCCAGGGTTTTCACCTGCTGCCAGCCACGCTCAATACTTGCTTTCAGCACCAGTTGTTCGGCCAATTCTATATCTTCGGACAATAGTCTTTCGGTCAAAGCACGGCGGGTGCTTTTGGGTTGTCCGGCAATCAGCGACCAAAGCGCATCAGCGACGGAAACCTTGCCGGAATTGCCAATATTCGGAGATACTACAGTTTCCATGATTATGTTATTTTTTCTGTTTCAGAAACGTCAAAGATAGCAAAATATTGTGTTGTGGAACACATTTATTCTGCTATAAACCCCTACCCTTTCGGGTAGTTTTTCATCTGGCATATTCTTTTCACCCCTTCGGGTAGGGGTTGATTGTGAATATGTTAGTACTTTTGCAACGCCAATTCGGAAATAATGCCTTCCTGTAAGGCTGTAGTATTTTGCCGACTTAGGCGTTGTATAATAAATCAAAACGAGATATACTATGACGAAAAAAACGATTCTGATGACTATGCTGATGGCATGTGCCATCGGTGGGGCAAGAGCCCAACAACTGACTACTAAAGGGACACTGCAAGATGCCACTTCGGGCGAGGCACTGCCCTACACCAACTGTGTGCTGCTGCGACAACAGGACAGCACCTTTGTTCAAGGAACCACCACCGATGCCTCGGGCCTGTTCCGTTTCAGTCCTGTGGACACGGGCAGCTATCTGCTGCGTATCTCTGCCATTGGCTATGAACCCTATTGGCAGCAAATCAGCCTGCCACCCGACACGGCATTGGGCACTATCAGCCTATTCCATAGCGCCACTAACTTGCAGGCAGTGAGCGTCACCGCTCAGCGTCCTCTTTACAGTGCCGATGGCGAAAAGACCTTCTACCACGTGGAGGACGACCCCAGCGTGCAGGCCGGCACCGCCAGCGACGCCCTCCAGAACGCCCCGGGCGTGGAGGTGGATGCCGAGGGCAACATCACCTACCGCGGCAAGACCGCCGTGGAGGTATGGATCAACAACCGCCCTTCGAATATGGACGGCGAGGCTCTGAAGCAGTACATCAAGACATTGCCGGCCTCCAGCATCAAGCGCATCGAGGTGCTGAGCAACCCCTCGGCACGCTACGGCACCAGCGGCAGCATCATCAACATCGTGACTGAGGGCAAGCCCCCACTGAATCAGTTGCTTTGTCTCGGGTTCAAGGCCAGCACGGGGCCTCGTCTGTCGCCTTGGGTGAGCTATGTCTATAATAACGACAAACTGAGCCTCAACCTCTATGGCAGCGCCTATTTCAACAACTTCCATATGAAAACGGAAAGCCATTCACTAATGCTGACTGACGACATCCTACTATCGCAGACCGATGATTATGTATCTATCCAGACACAGCGGTCACAGCAATATGTGGCTGGAGGTAAACTTGACTACCGTTTCAGCGACCGCACCACTGTCTCTGTCTGGGGATGGTTCTATCCTTCGTTTCATCATATCAAGTCAGATTCCGATGAGGAGAAGATTGAATATATTTATAACCCAGGCGACTACAGTTTTCGTTCGGACAGAGAACTCCAAAGCGACTACATAGGTGGTAACCTTGGAGCTTACCTTATGCACAAGTTCGACACAACGGGCCGTATGATTGAATTCAACTGGAACGGAGGTCTTTCCTCTCAACCCTATGATGAGATGAATCAGCGTCAATATAACAACTTCCCTCTGATGGGTTTCTCTCGTCGCACCGACATTGACCGGTTCGACACGCGCAACAGCTTCAATGTGGACTACACCCATCCCTACAGTGAGAATGGTAAGATTGAGACGGGCGTGACTATACGGTATGAGACAATGGACAAAAATGTGATGACAGACTCGTTGGCAGGTGGCGTCTTTCATCGCGATACAGTGCGAAGTTATACCTTCAAAGACCGTGCTCCATACGTGAATGGCTACTTCACTGTGCAGCAAAAGATAGAGAGGTTGACCCTTAAAGGGGGACTCCGCATAGAAAGCGTATGGCTTCACCGCGAGCACAATATTCCGTCGTGTAACTTTTCCAAGCAGTATCTCGGCATTGTGCCTTCAATCCACGCAAGCTACTCCACCAAGAACAACCACAGCTTTACTCTCAGCTACACGCGTCGCTTCGAAATACCAAGCACCATGCGATTAAGCCCATTCGTAATCTATTATGAAGATAGTTATACCGTTGGCAACCCCGACCTTCGAATGCGCTACACGCACAATATGGAGATAGGCTGGACACACTACACCCAGTGGGGTTCCATCGGGGTGGAGGCTTACTACAACCCCAGTATAGACGCTTTTGACCAAATATCAGATGTTGCCTACAGTCCGTTCTTTGGGCGAGTAGTGCAGATGGACACCACCGTCAATATCGGCAACTCTCGTTTGGACGGAGTGATCTTAAACCTCACTTGGCGTCCGCGCAAGTTTATGAACATCAGGCTCTATGTCAACGGTGGCGAGGTCTGGTACCGTATGCAGGTGCGTCCCGGCGAGTGGGTGGAGGACCAGGTCTTTGGCTATAATGTACGCCTCAATATGAATGCAAAGCTATGGGGCAAGGTAGACGTATTTGTCAATGGCAAGTTCAATGGCCGTCAGATAGAATTTCTCAGCCGCAGAGAACCTAACTTCAATGTCGACTTCGGCCTCAGTACCGACCTCCTCGAGCGCCATCTATCACTCTATTTCAAGGTCAACGACCTCTTCCAGTCCTCCAACACGCACACCGTCTCTACCAACCCCTACTACGCCGAAGACTACCGCTGGAGCTACAACAGCCACTTCGTCAGCCTCGGCCTCACTTGGCGCATCGGCAAGATGGACCTCGAAAGCAAAGGCCGCCAAGGTGCCGCTTACTAATTGCCTAGTTATTTGTTTTTTTCTTGTTGAGAACACCTCCATACAGCCATTGGCTGTGTGGAGTTTCTTTGTGCCTGCGATACGATTCGCACCGTAAGCGAAAAAAAGTGTATCTTCGCATCGTCATTCAATAAAACAGCAAGATGAAAAACAGAGTCATTCTTATTACGTTAGCCTCATTAATGGCATTGACAGGCTGCAAGCAGAAACCCGTGGAAGACCAGTCGGCCTCGTTCGACTGGGACAATAACGACAAGCGTGAATACATCATCGACTACGCGGTTCTCTTCACCGCCGACCACGACAGCACGATACAGGTGACAGCGACTGGTAATTACGGCACCGTGAAGGTGGCTCAAGTAGAATCAAAGAACCTGCTCGATGCCGATGGAAAACTAGTAAAGAACACCTTTATCAAGCTTGAGGACTCCGTCCCTATGGGCAAGAGCATCACCTTGCAGCGTGGCGGTCTGTCATACGGAGGTGGAGAGGGAGAGTCGGGATTCATGCATGTGCAGATCGTCGGCAGCGACGATATGGTCGAGATACGAATCCCCGGCAGCGATGACTACACAATGTTGTATTCCTACCCCAAGGAGAAAGAGACCCACCGCATCCAGATTGGCTTCGATATTGAATAGCCACTCTTTTTACTCCCCTTTCGTTCATCTTCTGATTACCTTTTGCCTCGGTATATGGTAAATATATGTTTTCACTGGACATGTCAGTGAGTAAAGCTTTCGCAACCTTCAATACTAGTAGTGGTAATGTATTCTTTTACTAGTTTATAGTAAAAGAAGTAAATCTGTATAATTTAAAAACAGGTCAAAATAAAAAATATTTTGCTGATTCAGAAAATGTTTGTATTTTTGCAACGTCAAAAACTAATAATAGTAATACAAAATATACTAATAATCACAACGCAAAATAAACTAATAATAGCAATGCAAAATATACTAACGTTAATAAGGGCATAGTAATAGCATTGGCATAGAAAAGAAATAATATGGCGACAATTCAGGAAAAATTGGCGGAATCACTGGAGGTTCTGAAAACATTTCAAGATAACCATGGAGATAATCTGGTGATTCAGGGAGCAGATACATTGGGGAGGACTCATACTGAACGATTGGTGAATAGTGGATACCTGAAGATGGTCATCAAGGGGTGGTATATTCCGTCGATGCCAGGAAGGGAAGGCGACTCCACGGTATGGTATGTGTCGTATTGGAGTTTTGTGACGGCTTATCTAAACAAGAAATTCAATGGAGCATGGTGCCTGTCGCCAGAACTATCGCTCTATTTCTACAGCGGAAAAACGGTAATACCAAAACAGTTAATCGTGCGTAGCGAATCTGGGTCAAACAATATCCTGCAACTGCCATTCGGGACTTCCGTTGTGGACATCAAGGCAACGCTGCCACAAGAGGTAGTACAAGAACCTCGATATGGGGTAAGGTTGTATCCGATGGAGTATGCATTGCTAATGGTTGGGCCGGATTATTATCGACGTAATGCATTGGAGGCAAGGACGTGTCTGGCCAGCATGAAAGATGGGTCGCCATTGGTGTCGGCAGCAATTGATGGGGGACACACCACCCGTGCGGGGCGTGTAGCTGGCGCGCTGCGCTCCATCGGTCGTGAAAGAATGGCCGATGAGATACTGCGTATGATGCGTCAAGTGGGTTATACGGTGTCGGAAGAGGACCCGTTTGAGGAGAATGTGAAGATGGAGACATTTGCAGAATCGCCGTATGCAGCGCGTATCCGCCTGATGTGGATGCAGATGCGTAAGGTTGTATTGGGAATCGTGAAAGTCAAACCTGTGAAGCAAGATGCAGCTTCCGTGTTGGCCATGATGGATGCCACGTATGTGAAAGATAGCTACAACTCCTTGTCGATAGAAGGGTATAAGATTACAGAAGAATTACTAGAGCGTGTCCGTAGTGGCAACTGGAATCCGGAGAAAGACGAGGAGGACAAGGAACGCAAAGACGCGTTGGCAGCAAGAGGATACTATCAAGCTTACGAATTACTTAAACAGGGAGTAGCAGGATGCTTTTCGGGTCAGGCACCTGCACAATTATACGCGAAAGCGCATCAGGACTGGCACTTTCAACTGTTCGAGCCATGCATTAGAGCTGGCATTGTGAAAGCAACGGACCTGTTAGGATACCGCAGGAATCAGGTGTATATCCGAAACTCGATGCATACGCCTTTGAATCCGGATGCAGTACTGGATGCCATGAGCACCTTGTCGGACTTGATGACGAAGGAGGACAATGCGATGGTGCGTGCCATTTTAGGGCATTTCTTCTTTGTGTATATCCATCCATACATGGATGGCAATGGACGCACCGCTCGATTTGTAATGAACAGTCAGTTAGTTACAGCGGGCTACCCATGGGTAGTGGTTCCCATGAGTCGCCGTCAGGAATATATGGAAGCTCTGGAGCAAGCGAGCGTGGGAGAGGACATCGAAGCGTTTGCACGATTTGTACAGAGCTTGATGTAGCTTATGTTTACAGCTATCGATAGAGATGACCGAGTTGCCCTCCAAAGAACTGCTGCAACGCCAGCTGCACAAAGGCCTGGAGGCCGCCCGCCAGCGCTGGGAGAACCGCCCGAAGGACTGACCGCTAAAGATTATTTTGCCAAATAAGAAAAGATTCGTATCTTTGCAGCGCAAAAAAAGGAAAGAATATTGACATAAATGTTTATGAGTGTAATAATAATTACCTACTGGGTTCTTACGGTGAAATACTATTGAATCAGCTTCAAAAAAACAGAACGATATATTCAAATGTAGTATAATTAAAAATACGTTGAATATGAATATTAATGAGTATTTTCAAGATTATAAGCATCAACTAGATTCTATTGTTGATTCGTCATTGGCTGAAAAAGAATTAGCGAACGATATAACACTTTGTTTTAATATTGTTAATGATTATGAGGCATGGTTGAATAGTATTGGCAATAGACTTGAATCTATTATCTATAAGAATGCCATCAAGGTCTATCAAGATGCCTTTAGTTGCATGCTGGAGGGGCACTACCAAAGCGCATTTATGGGTTTGAGATACTGCTTTGAAAGGACATTGTGCGGAATCTATCTGTCGGCCAATGAACTAGAATTACGAACTTGGCTTAATGGACTGCGTGATACATATTGGTCTGAGATTATCGGAAATGAAGGAAAACAAAATGAGGGTAAGGAAACAGAAAACGATAAAAAAATAGAGAAAGGTCTTTTTTCAAAAAAATATGTCGATGCTTTTTTCCCAGAATTACAAGATGAAATACAGCATTTCAAACGGATGTCCGTATCTGTTTATCGTGAATGTTCTGAATTTGTACACGGAAACCCAATGGCATTAGAAAAGATACCTGATATACTTACCTATGATAACAAACTAGTGTCATTGTGGTGCGAAAAAGCTTTGGTTATGAAGCGTGTAATGTTTTTTTCATTTGCTTTACGGTATCTGAGAGATATGGCAGAAGACGAGAAAAGCATAGTTGCTGACATTATCAAAGATGAATTTGTATCAGTTAAACCAATAATTGAACTTTTTTAGAAAATATGGACAATGAATTATTAATACGTACAGAAGATATTTCTGAAGACAGGATATTGGATTTATATGTTGAAACCGCACAGGACAGAGACTATGTAAATGAATTGAAAAAAACGACCCCAGTTATTCTTGTTGGTAGTCGTGGCGTTGGGAAATCTTTCCTAATGAAAGTCGCTTACAAGGAGTTGTTCGATGCCTTCCCACAGGATAGGGTTATGCCCGTTTATATCACTTTTACAAAAAGTTCATTGGTTTCCTTAAGTGGAAAAAATGAGTTCCATGGATGGATGATGTCTCGTATCTGTGTTAGTATAATACGTCAGATGAGAAAGCTTGGATTATTGGTGCCATCGCGATCATTGGATGTTCTGTCAGGTGGACAATATCAAGAACAGAAGAAACTGGTTATTGAAGAAATCAGGGATGCATACGAGGAATCATGGCGCAAAAAAACGGATATTGATATTAATACAATTCCGACTGTAGATGAATTGAAAGAAGCCATAGAAGACTTTTGTTTGGAAAACAATGTAAATAGAATCGTGCTATTCATAGATGAAGCTGCGCATGTTTTCATTCGAGCACAGCAAGTGCAGTTTTTTACAATATTTCGAGACTTGCGTTGTCCATATATAAGCTGTAATGCTTCAGTATATCCAGGAGTTACGGCATTTGGAAACGTGTTTCAATCTGCTCAAGATGCATCTTTCCTAAATATGAACCGCGATGTTGATTCTCCTGATTATGTAGACAAAATGCGTGAAATAGTGGAGAAACAACAGCCCGGTAGTAAGTTGCTAAATGAAATATCTCGACAAGGAGAGTATTTCTCTGATTTGGCATATGCCGCTTCCGGAAATCCTCGTTTATTATTGAAGACCCTATCTAAACTTTCAGGATTTAAAGCCACGGAAATTAATTCTTTAATTAAGGAGTTCTATAAAGCAGATATCCTTGGCGATCATTCTCTGATGGAAGAAAAATATCCATCGTTACGCGATCTTATACAGTGGGGACGAAACTTTCTTGACAACACATTGCTACCTGAATTGCAAAAGAGGAACAATGCGAGTTTATCATCGGGGCAGACAACCTGTAGTTTTTGGGTTAGCAATCGATGTCCCAAATCAGTTGAGCGGGCTTTTGACCTGTTGGAATATACAGGATTGGTAATAAAAGACAAAAGTGCCATTAAGTCATCAAAAAGTGACGTGGGGACGCGCTATATGGTTAATATTGGATGTTTGTTGTCCTTAGAGGCTAATCCTTTAACTACAGCTCATAATATTATTGCTAATTTTAAGGTGAATAAGTTTGTTGAATTTGGTGCTAATAGTCCTGCATTTGACCAAATAAAAGATTCACTGAGCGTGATTAGTGAGAATGAGGTCTCCGATTCTTTGCAAAATCAACTAAATAAAGATATCATAGTTCTGGATATTTCAACAAGGATGAAAGACAAACTAAGAAGTCTTGGCATAAACACAGTAAGGGATGTCATGGAAGCTTCTGAAAAAAAGCTTATGGAGGCTTCTTACGTAGGGTTGGTCAGGTCACGAAATATGAAAGATGCAGCCATGGATTCTGTGTACGAATATTTGATTAGCTAATCATTGCGTTTTGTGCATGACTGTTCTATGTGTCAATCTATTGCTACTTATTATAAAATTCGTATCTTTGCAAACGAAATAACAACTAAAAAGACAATATATCGAAAGAAGAAAAGAGAAGATAAATAACATATTATAAAGCGTTTTCGCTATCACTTGCATTCTTGAAGTTCCACAAATCAAGTACCAGCATGGTAAAGCGGTAAACGCTCACGAGAAATCGTGGGCTTTACTTATATGCTGGGCAGGTCGTGGAACACCTAAGAATGCATAAGCAAAGTTCCACGATTTTCTTATGCCCAGCAACGAAAACACAAAATCACAGATTAAGAGCCGCCAGCGGGTGGCTCAGCATGGCGAGGTGTTCACCAATCCGCGCGAGGTGAATGCTATGCTCGACCGACGGCAATTTCCTTATCGAGATTCTGCGTCGCAAACTATCCCTATTGAAAGACATCAAATCTCCTACAGAATGGGAGTTTCAGAGCCTTATTGCCGTCGGCTCTTGCTATGGCATTGAACTATTGGAGGACAATGCTGAGGCTTGCCGACTACGACTGTTTACCGAGGTGAGGGAACAGATGGGCAAAAAGAATTGCACTCAGGGCTACGAAGAGAGTCTACGCTATATGCTGCGGAAGAACATCGTCTGTGGCGATGCGTTGACCTATCGCACTGCCGACGGCAAGCCTATCACCTTCTGCGAATGGACACCCATTGCGGGCAGCATGCAGTTCTCGCGGCGCGACTTCCAGTTCGACTTTCTTATCAACCAAACACACCAGTATTCCCTCTTCGATGAGCAAGGCGAGGCACAGAGCTTCGACGAACCCATTAAGTCATATCCACCCATCCACTACACTCAGCTATCCACCCAAGAATAACCGAGTCAGCTACTAACACATTAACACATTCTATATGAAATATAGTCCTGACATACTGAACTGCTTGGCCAACCTCAGTAGTGACGAGGTTTTCACCTCGCCGGAGTTGGCAAACCGTATGCTTGACCTGTTGCCGCAAGAGTTGTTCCAGAGTCCGAAAACGCGGTTCTTAGACCCTTGCAGCAAGAGTGGGGTATTCCTGCGTGAAATTACCAAACGGCTGCTCGTAGGGCTTGAAGGGCAGATACCCGACCTACAGGAGCGGATTGACCACGTGATGACCCAACAGGTCTTTGGTCTTGCCTGCACCGACCTCACTGCCGAGATGAGCCGCAGAACGCTCTACTGCTCCAAACAGGCCAATGGAGGGTACAGCGTCAGTACTGCCTTCCAAGACGGGCAGGGTAACCTGCTATACGAGCGATGCCACCACACATGGAACGCACAAGGTCGCTGTGAATACTGCGGAGCCAGCAAAGGCGAATACGCCCGCAGCGAAAGCCGAGAGACCTACGCCTACCCCTTTATTCATAAAACAATCAAAGAAATATTCCATAAAGATATGCAATTCGACGTAATTATTGGCAATCCACCTTACCAATTGAGTGATGGCAGTGGTGCTTCAACAGATGCAGCTATGCCCATATATAATAAATTTGTTGAACAATCCCAGAAACTGAATCCCAGTTATCTAATAATGATTATCCCATCAAAATGGATGGTGGGTGGGCGAGGCTTACAGTCATTCCGAAGCAAAATGCTTGCGGATAGACATATTAAAAAATTATTCGATTATGAAGATGCTGGAGAATGCTTTGCCGGAATGCATATAGATGGAGGTGTTTGCTATTTCTTGTGGGATAACATGTATAATGGGGATGTGGAATATACGTTCAAATCTAATGATGGTTATGTGTCTAAAGCAAAAGGTAGGCTGCAGAATGATTATTTTGATTTTGTAATTCGAGACCAGCGTATTATTCCAATAATAAACAAAATAGCTGCAAAACGTAGTTTTTCTGAAATAGTATCCGCGACCAAACCTTATGGCATACGCAAGTTCCTGTTCAATGAACCAGATAGGTATCCAGAGGCAAACCTATCCGATAAGCCTTTCCATAATTGTGTAAAGATTCATGGAGTCAAAGGTATAAAAGGTGGAGCTCGTAGGCAAGTGGGTTACATAACACGTAATACAGTAACAGCAGGGGAAGATAGCATTGATAAGTATAAATTGTTTTTTACAACAAGCTATTCTACAAATGCTATACAGCCACCCGATATTATTATAGGAGATAAAGGCGAGGTATGCACAGAAACCTTTTTAGTAATTGGCCCTTTTGAAACAAAAGAGGAGCAACTAAACTGCAAATCATATATGGAAACCAACTTCTTTAAGGTTCTTTTGTATTTTGGGAAAGGCACCATGCAAGTAACGCGAAGTGTGTTCGGCCTTGTCCCTCTTCAAGACTTCTCCCACCCATGGACGGACGAGATGCTGTATAAGAAATACGGCTTGGACAAGGACGAGATTGCCTTTATCGAGAGTATGATACGACCGATGGAATAGGCTTACTTTGCCGATGGATTACCTAAAGAAGTGGAAATGATGTATCAAGTTGATGCGACAGCCAGAGCCCCGAAGGGGCTCACTCTCAATAACCCCTCACAAGCCCGAAAGGGTGCAGTGTGGGGGCATGCGACACGTGTCCACGGCTGCGTGCCGGAGGCACGCGCTCTCAATCCATCAGTCTTTGAAGAGTTTAAGAGCGCGTCTCTCCGAGACGCTGTCGCGCACATCTGGGCCTACCCCACACTGCGCTTTGAAAGGGGTTGCTTCCTTCGGTCGCGCACCCGCACTATCGTGGGGTTGCTCCCTTCGGTCGCGACCCACGCTTGTGCGGGGTTATTGAGAGGAAGTGCCTCCGGCACTATCAG
>ONFR01000014.1 GCA_900317125.1 uncultured Bacteroidales bacterium
GACGCTGGCTGCCGGCTCCACCTCCGTCACCCTCCCGCTCCGCCACCTCCCCGCCGGCTCCTACTTCGTCACCCTCTCCACCCCGCAGGGTTCCTCCACGCAGAAGCTCATCCTGCAATAGCAAGCATTGTTGTAGGTCATAGACACAATCGAAGCGTCTTCGGTTTGGATATGACCGATTTGGGATAAAAAAGGTGCCCCATAAGCCAATCGGCCTATGGGGCACAATGTTTTGTATACCCAAATCAGTTGTTGGTAATCTTGTAAATGGCAGTTCCAGAAGCGGTAGTAGCTTGGAGAAGGAAAATGCCTTGCGAGGGGAGCTGGAGGATGGCAGAGGTGCCGTTGACCGTGGCAGAGTGGAGCAACCGACCATCGAGACTGAAGAGTTTCAGTTCGGCGGACTCGCCACCAGGCATGGTCACCTGGCACTGGCCATGAGCAGGATTGGGGCTGACGACAAGCGATGGTGCACCGGCGGTGGAAATGCCTTCAGGCAGATCGACAGTGGTGAAATCGACAGCGATGCCTTCGCCATAGCTGTTTTCGCCACAGAAGGACTTGACGACTGCTTTGTAGTGAGTGCTGGGGGCCAGCGGCGGGAAATAGAAGATTGGGGAGGCAACAACTTCCTGAACAAACCCAAGCGTGTCGTTGCCATACTCCACTTCCCACTCTCGGATATCGGGGCGGTCCTCCCAAGTAAGGCGGTAGCCCGTGACGAGATGGTCGGGTGTGGCTGTGATATTATCAACACCTCCAAGATAGACACCACTGAGATTGCCACAAGGGGAATGGAACATCACCGAGTCCCATTCGCCATAAACATTGTGAGGGCATTTGGAGCGGACATAGAAGTCGTAGTCGGTATTATTTTCGAGGTAGAGATAAGAAATAGTCAGGTCGGGCGTGGTTAGGGTGAGCGTATTACCTGTGCCAAGTTCAAAACCATGTTCGCCATACTGTACCTCCCAGGTAACATGATCGTCGACGGCAGACCAGACAAGATGATAGATTACATAGGGATCGGTTACAGCCTCAACCCTCAGATGCAAAACGCTATAGCAGGTGTCGGGATTGGTGCGGAACTGGATGGAAGACCATTCGCCATAGACACTGTCGTTGCAAAGGGTGCGGAGGTAGCAATCGTAGAGGGCATCGGCTGTGAGGTTGGTAAGGGTTACGGTGTTGTTGGCAATGGTTAACAGAGTGCCACTGCCTTGAGCGAAACCGGACAGCCCATATTCCAATTCGTAGCCAACCACACTGGCCGTGGTGCTCCAGTTGAGGAGTGCCTCGTGGATGTCGGGAGTGGCAGTGAGTCCCACAACGGCGGCGCAAGTGTCGGGTTCGACCACGGGTACCGTGTCGTGCCAGAGCACAAGGTTGTCCACACAAAGGTAGGAGCCCTGCTGCATGGTGTTGCTGGCGGAGGAGAGCAAGATGACGATGAGCGAGTCGGGGGCCTGCTCGGGGAAAGAGGAGTCGAGCGAATGCAGGGAGACATAGTCGACGGTGAAGGGGGTGTAGTTGGCGATATTGGTGAGAGCAAGATTAGCACCACCGCCCACCACATCGCGTTGCTGGGTAGCGGAGTTGTAGTGGGTGCCGAGGAGCAGCACACCGCCATTGTCGCCGCTGCCGGCGGCCTGGTATTTGTAGCTGCCGGTCATTCTTGTCGGCTCGAAGCCTCCAAGGTCAACACCGCCGGAAATCAGCTCGTTGACATCAACCAAGGCCAGCGAGGCAAGAATCTGTTCGATGCTGTCCATGTTGGAGAGCATGTTGGTGACAATGGGGAGAAAGGTTTCGAGGTCGACAGTGCCTGTGGAGAGGACTGAAGGGAAGACGGTCTGCGTGAGCATGGTATCCAGATTATTCTCTACAATGCTGTAGATATCGGGATTGATGAGGTCTTCGAGCATAAAGGTGTGCAACTTCAGAGCCGAAGCGCTGTCGGGGACGACACCCGTCTCGCGGGAGACTTTCACCAGGGGAAGGGTGGTGTTGATGGTGAGGGGTAGTCCTGGAATGGAGATGGTCTCATTGACAGGATAAGAGAGGTAATCCCAACCCGTAGGGGTAGAGAACGAGTCGTAGACAGGGACATTGAGCGTGAGGAACGACATGCTGTAGCCCGGATGGGAAGTCCACTGTTCGAAACTGCCGCGGGGAACCCGCATGGAGGTCTGAGCCGAAAGGGCGTTGACCAGGAAAATCAGACCGAGTGCCAGGATGAAAACTTTTTTGGTCATAATATTTAACTTTTTAATTAGAGGCGATAGAGTTGATAGATACGATAGAGAATAGATACAATAGCGTTATTTGATGGGGGTGGTGTGTTTCAGTAGTTGCTCGGCGAGGCCGATGCTGTAGCCGTTGCTGTGGAAGAGGATACGGCCGCGCTTGTCTACTACGGCCACGAGGGGGTATTCATATTTGTCGAGCTTGAGGGTCTGAGCCAGGACTTTCTCAGCGGGGTCTTGCCGCCCGGCAGCAATGCCCGTGACATCGGTGTTGGGGAGACGGTTGAGCTCGCTGTTGGCGGGGTCGGTGGTGACGGCAAAGGTCATCCCGCCCCATTTGCGGAATGCGGCACTATGCTCAAGCATCTCTTTGACGAGGTGTTTAGCGGGCTCGCGATGGGGGCCGAGGAAGGCAAGGATACAACCCGTTTCGCCTGCATAGTCGGAGAGCTCGACACCGTCCATGATTTCAAAACCTTCGGGGAGCTTGGGCAACGTTCCTGCATTATCATTGCGTGGCACAAGGGGCAGCAGGATGATTTCCTTGGTGACACGCTCTCCCGCCTTGACGGTGAAGAACTCCATGCGGTTAAGCACGGTGCCGTCGGGGTAGCGGTTGCCGGTGGAGAGGCAATAGGTGCCGGGCTCCAGCGGGATGGTGGCAGGGAAGGTAGCCATGCGTGGGTCGTCCTCGAAGTCGAAGGTGCGGAAATCGCCGTTCTCAAGTTTTTGGAGGGTGAAGTGGGGGTAATAGATGGGTTTGGCGGGCTCTTTGCCGTGGTAGGTGAGGGTGAGGGTGGCGGGAGTAGTATTGCTAGTAGTACTAGTGTTACTAGCCAGGCTGGTCTTTTGCCAGGCGGTACCGTCC
This sequence comes from uncultured Bacteroidales bacterium, assembly GCA_900317125.1. Taxonomy (GTDB): domain Bacteria; phylum Bacteroidota; class Bacteroidia; order Bacteroidales; family P3; genus Colimorpha. Next base: position 3,115 of record ONFR01000014.1, read on the forward strand.
CACACGTAGATGGTGTTGGTGGCGTTGTCGAGGTAGGCGGGGATGCCTAATGCCCGGCAGGCGGCCACGAAGAAGATGTCGCGGCTGTGGGGGTCGGCATGGCGCAGTTTGAAGACACCCATTGGCGAGATGGGGCAATTGTAGTAGTTGCCTGTGTCATCAACCTCGATGTTCTCGAGCGTCCACTGCTTCAGTGCCTCGTAGTCTTGCTTATACTCTTCGGGCTGCAGTCTATTACAGACAGGATAGGTGGTGTCAACCCTGTGGACAACATCTTTCATTGCCTGCAACAAGGGCTGCCGCCAGTCGCGAACCAACTCGTTGCTGATGCGGGCAGGGAGGATGCCCTTCTTATACACGTCGTAGGTGTAGAGGCAGTTGGTGCAGGTGCCTTTTGTGTGGTCCAGCCAGTCGAAACCTGTTTCGTGGGCTTGGAGCACTTCTGCGGTGATGTCGCGCAGGTCTTTGTCGGAATAGGACTTGAGGTAGTCGTAGATATGCTCGCCTGAGCGGTATTGGGCTGGCCAATGCTCAAAGTATTTGTAAATCTCGGCGTAGTTGCCTTCGGACTTTTGGATGATTTCCCACACTTGGGCATCAGAGAATAGCTTCTGGTTCCAGAGCCAGTCTTTGGGGAGGTGACTCTTGAAGTTGTCCTTGGTGGGGAAGGTGGCGGTGTAGGCGTTGCGGAGCGAGTCCTCGTAGGCGAGGCGACGGGCGTTGTGGGCAACGGCCTCGTCGGAGGGGGTGACTTTGGCGGTGCCGGGAGCGGGAGGAACGATGTCTAAATTGAGAATTGAGAATTGAGAATTGAGATTGTCGGACAAGGTTAATGTTATGGTGCTGTCTTTCCTTACATCGAGTTTGCTGAAGGCGTAGCGGGTGCCGTCGGTGGCCCAGACAAGGATGTCGCCTAGGCCAGTGGTGAGGGTGGCCTGCCCTTTGGCATCGGCCTGGTAGGTGGCCAGGGTGTAGTACTCGGCGTAGTTGTACATCTTGAACTTGATGGTGGCACCGGGGAGGGGCTTGCCGTCGGGGCCGCAGACGGTGGCGGTGACACGGCGTGTGGGGGCATAGTGACTGAGGAGGTTCAACTCGCTGTAGAGGGCGGTCTGCTTGACCACCTCTTCGTCGCCATGATAACGGCCAAAGGCCTTGCTGTGCACCATGAGGCAGCGGGTGGACGGCACGGCGAACCAGCCCATGTTGAGCTCGGGGTCGGGCTCGCAGGCACCGAGGAACTTCCATTCGCCGCCTTTGCCGTCGGGGTTGGCCACCCAGACTTCGACCCAGGCATGGTTGTCGTCGCAGTGCGCCCAGCGGGGGGTGTAGCACTGGCGGGCAGGGATGCCCACGGAGCGGAGGGCGGTGACGGCAAAGGTGCTCTCCTCACCGCAGCGACCGAGGGAGGTGCGCATGGTGGCAAGGGGTGCCGAGGTACGGCTGTCGGCGGCACGATAGGCCACATGCTCGTGGCACCAGTGGTTCACCTCGAGGGCAGCCTGTTCCATGGTCATGCCTTGCACACGCTCTTTAAGCTGATGGAACATATACTGGCGGGCAGTGTCGAGGTTCTCGTTATTGACACGGTATACCAACACAAAATGGCGGAAGATGTCTTCGGGGACCATCTTGCCCCAGGGCATCTCCTCGCGGGCAGTGAAGGCATAGCGCACTTGGTCGAGGTAAAAGGCCGGTGTGTAGTCGGCCAGGTCGCTGTAAGGCATGTAGGCGTAGAGGAACTGCAAGGCCTCGCGTTCGGCACGGCTGAGGGTGTCGAGTTGTAATTGAGAATTGAGAATTGAGAATTCCTCGAGGCGGGATTCGTAGTCGTTGGCAACCTGCTGGCGATAGGTGCGGTCGGTGAGGAAGTGGGGGTTGCGGTGGCAGGAGGAGAGGAACAATAGAAGGGATAGAATGGATAGAAGGGATAGATTTGATAGATGGGAGGGTTGGGGGGTACTTGTTGTTTTCATAGGGATATGGATTTGATTAATTGTTCTACTATTTCGGGGTCGGTTTCGACGGTGCCGTCGGGCAGGGTGTGTTTGCAGGAGCCGTGGATTTCGGCGACACCTGTCTCCTGCACTATGCGGGCAGCATTCTGCGGTGTGACACCGGCACCAGCCAGGATGACAATACGCCCAGCAGCGGCAGTCTGGAGGGTGCGGAGGGTGGGAATGCCCTGCTCGGCGGAGGGTTGGCAACCGGAAGTGAGGATGCGATGGCAACCGCAGCGGATGACAGCCTCGAGTGCCTCGAGCGGGTCTTGCCGAATCTCGTCGAAAGCCCGATGGAAGGTAACCTCCATGGGTGCGGCAAGTTGTACCACCTGACGGGTACGTTCTTCATCTATGCGGCCTTCGGGAGTGAGGAATCCCACTACAACGGCATGGGCTCCCAGCTGCTTGCACTGCTCCACCTCGCGGCAGATGGTTTCATACTCGGCGGGCGAATAACAGAAATCCCCTTCGCGGGGACGCACAAGGACATGGGTGCGGAGATGCAACTGATGGAGACAATAGTCGATATCGTCGGGTGTGGGAGTGAGGCCGCCCACATCGAGCCGCCGGCACAGTTCTATCCTAATGGCCCCGCCCGCAAGGGCATTGGCCGCCGACTGGCGAGAATTGGTACAGATTTCTACTTTCACGGGTTATAGATTGAATTTGGTTTTTTTCATTCGCTCAAGAAAGGAGACGTTTTCATGCACGATGCTCTCGATGGTATGGTCGAACGTCTGTCCAGACGACGGACTGATGCGCATCTCGATGGGGAGATAATAGATGGGAAGCCCCACCATGACCTCGGACGAGGAGAGCTCACGCAGACGGGCGGCATCTTTCTCGGTAGTCAATATGAGTTTGCGTTCGCCTTTGAGCTGCTCATAGGCTTTGCGGATGCGTTTGATGTCGGAAACCGAGAAGCGATGGTGGTCGCCGAAACGGAGCGGGGTGACCTTACAATGGCTCGACACATATTGAACCAGCGGCTCCGGATGGGCGATGCCGGTGACGAGCAGCACCTCGTCGATGGTGTCGAGAGGGAGCGGATTGGAGCCCATGAGGGGAAGCGGATGGCAATAGTGGATATGGCTGAAGAAAACCTTCTGATGGGGTCGGAGTTTGAGATTGGCGATGAAGTTATGACGGTCGATGGGATTGATTTCCTCGGGTGCCTTGGTGACAACGACAATACTGGCCCGGCGGCAGGCAGAGCGGAACTCGCGCAGGTCGCCATACGGCATGATATGGTCGCTGAAATAGGGCTTGCGATATTCCGTCAGGAGGATATTGACGGTAGGTTTGATGGCGCGATGCTGGAAGACATCGTCAAGAAGGATGACTTGCGGAGGGGTCTCGCCCTCCAGCAGCCGACGGACACCTTCGACACGCTTCTCGCATACTGCCACAGTGATCTTGGGATACTTATACGCAATCATGGCAGGCTCGTCGCCCAGACGGGAAGGGCTATGGCAACCGTCGTCAAGGACAAAGCCCCTGGTCTTGCGACGGTAGCCGCGACTGAGCAGCGCCGTCTCGTACTGGGGAGAGAGCAGACGAAGAAGATATTCAACATGAGGAGTTTTCCCGGCGCCTCCGGCGCACAGGTTCCCCACGCCGATGGTGGTGACAGGCGGCGCCACCTGACGTTTGATGCCAAGCGCGTACATCAGGTTGCGGAACCACACCCCTACGGCATACCACATGGTAAGCGGGAACAAAATACAAGATACCGTTTTACGAAATGACATATCAAAAGGTTATTGTCGTGTCCTGCAAGCCACTTTGCGGTATTGAAGTGTAATCATACAGACAACTCGTTAGTGGATTACCTGACACATATTATCATGATGCAAAGATACACAAAAAAAACGACTTAAATACTAAAAAAACCTTTTTCAGAAAAAAAACATTGGTATATCTGAAAAAAATCGTAATTTTGCATTCTATTACAATCTTGTATCAATATGCAAAACTCACGTCAAATAACCCAAGACCTCTACTATGTAGGAGCAAGCGACCGGAAGCTTGCTTTGTTTGAAAACGTCTACCCCATCCCCCGCGGAGTATCATACAACAGCTATATCCTGATGGACGAAAAGACCGTGCTGCTCGACACCGCCGACGCAGCGGTGAGCGGACAGTTTTTCGAGAATGTGGCCGCCGTGCTGAATGGCCGCAAACTCGACTACCTGGTGGTAAACCACATGGAACCCGACCATTGTGCCCTGATTGAAGACCTGCTGCTGCGTTATCCCGAGGTGACCATCGTCACCAATGCCAAGGCAGCGAACATGATACGCCAATTCTTTAACCTGAACATCGACAACCGCCTGCAAACCGTTGCCGAAGGGGCCACCTTGTGCACCGGCCGCCACACCCTCACCTTTGTCATGGCCCCCATGGTACACTGGCCCGAAGCCATGGTCACCTACGACACCACCGACAAGACGCTCTTCTCGGCCGACGCCTTCGGCACCTTCGGTGCACTGAACGGCAACATCTTTGCCGACGAGGTGAACTTCGACCGCGACTGGCTGGACGATGCCCGCCGCTACTACATCAACATCGTGGGCAAATACGGTGTACAGGTGCAATCGCTGCTGAAGAAAGCCTCGGGCCTCGACATCGCGATGATCTGCCCCCTGCACGGCCCCATCTGGCGGCAGGACTTGGGATACTATATCGACAAGCATGTCATCTGGAGCAGCTACAAACCCGAAGAACGTGGCGTGCTCATTATCTACGGAAGCATCTACGGACATACCGCAGCGGCCGCCGAGAAGATGGCCTCGCTGCTGGCAGAGCACGGCATTAAAGGCATTGCCATGTACGACGCCTCCCACACCCATGTGAGCCAACTGGTGAGCGAGTGCTTCCGCTACAGCCACCTCGTCCTCGCCTCCTCCACCTACAACGCCGGCATCTTCACTCCCATCGAAGACCTCCTCCACGACCTCAAAGCCCACGCCTGGCAGAACCGCACCGTGGCCATTATCGAGAACGGCACCTGGGCTGCCCAAAGCGGCAAGCAGATGCGCACCCTCCTCGAGGAGATGAAGAACATCACCATCCTCGGCGAGGACATCTCCCTCAAATCGGCCATGAAAGAGAGCCAGCTGGAAGACATGAAGTTCCTGGCCGACCTCATCGCCGTGAACCTCAACAACGAATAACCTTGTGCCACCATTAACACCCATACAAGCATGAACACCCTTAACCAGAACGCCCTGTTTAAACTGAGCTACGGCCTTTATGTCCTCACTGCCCGCGAAGGCGACAAGGACAACGGATGCATCATCAATGTGGCTCCGCAACTCACCGACACACCCCTGCAGATGCTCGTGTCCGTCAATAAACAGAACTACACCCACGACATGATTGTCCGCACAGGACTGTTCAACGTGTCGCTCCTCACCGAACATACACCCATGACCGTCATCCAGCATTTTGGATTCCAGAGCGGGCGCGACGTGAACAAGTTCGAGAACTGCGAGGTGGAGATGCGCTCCGGCAACGGACTGCTCTATGTGCCGCGCTACACCAACGCCTACATCAGCGGCAAGGTGAACCAAATGGTCGACCTGAGCACACACACCCTTTTCATTGCCGAAGTCACCGAGTCGGTGTTGCTCAACAACGACCCCTCCCTCACCTACGAATACTACCACCAGCATATCAAACCCAAGCCCGCCGCACAGGCCGCCCCTGCCGGCGACGGCAAGACCCGCTGGGTGTGCCAGACCTGCGGCTACGTGTACGAAGGCGACGAAATGCCCGACGACTTCATCTGCCCCTGGTGCAAACACGGCAAAGCCGACTTCATCCGTATGGAGTCATGACCTTTTGAACATTTATTAACCCTTAAAAAACAGCCATATCATGGAAAAATATGTTTGCAACGTATGCGGTTACGTCTATGACCCCGCAACCGGCGACCCCGACAACGGCATCGCCCCCGGTACCAAATTCGAAGACCTCCCCGCCGACTGGGTATGCCCCCTCTGCTCGGTAGACAAAACACATTTCGAGAAACAATAACCTTTTTAAACATTCAATATCATGCTTAACAAAAAAGTTGCCGACTTGCTCAACGAGCAAATCAATAAAGAGCTCTACTCCGCTTATCTGTACCTCGACATGAACAACTATTTCCAACAGCGCGGCCTCAACGGCTTCGCCAACTGGTACATGATTCAGGCACAGGAAGAGCGCGACCACGCCATGCTTTTCTACCAGTACATGCAGAACAACGACTGCAAAGTAACCCTCGACGCCATCGCCAAGCCCGACAAAGTCTTCAAGACCGACATGGACGTGCTGAAGGCCGGACTGGAGCACGAAGAGTATGTCACCGCCAGCATCCACACCATCTACGATGCCGCCTACAAGGTGAAAGACTTCCGCACCATGCAGTTCCTCGACTGGTTTGTCAAGGAGCAGGGTGAAGAGGAAACCAACGCCCGTGACATGATCACCAAGATGGAACTCTTCGGCAACGACCCCAAGAGCCTCTACATGCTCAACCAAGAACTGGCCGGCCGTACCTACAGCGCACCCAGCCTGGTGCTCGATTAACCATTGTATGAGACATTTTCGATAGGGGTGTGTGGCAATCATGCACCCCTATCCTTATCCTATGAAAAACAAATCTCACAAACGCCCAACAGCCGTCTACCGCACCACTGTCAGCATCCTCCTCCACATGGTGCTGTACCTTGCCATCATCGCCCTGTTCACAAGCATCATTGTCCTTTCCGACAACCTGGCCGCCAAACTGGTGTCTGGTGCACTGGCCTTGGTCATGATATTGCCCATCGTCCATACACTTCGGCACACCAAAGACCGCATTGTCGTTACACCAAGCCACCTTTCCCTCACCAACATCACAACACGTTCCAAGCATGGGGAATGGAAGACCGTTCAGAAAGCCATCCTCCCTTGGGGCGACATCAAAGACATCTCACCCAACTACGACATCAAACTAACCAACCACTTGACCATACAGAAACAAGTGACTGTCACCCTGCGCAGCGGCACGCAATACTTTATCGACTCCGACCTATACGACGTCCTCTTCCTCGAGCACAAGCTGAAATCCCACTGGCGCCGCTACCGCAACTTGGGGAAAACCAAACAACCTTAATATTCTTTTTTGAACAAGAACAAACAAATAACCCGACATGGCAAAAATAAATGCTACATATCGGGAAAAAGTAGTACCTTTGCACTTACAAACTATCACCCATCCGGCAGGTCCACAACCGCTGAACTGTCGGTAAACCAAACAAAAGTCATGTCATCAAGCATCAAAAAACTGCTCAAGAAAGCCAAAGCGCTGCACAAGTATATCAAGTACGACGGGAAGGTCACCAACCTGACCTTGTCGCAAGTCCAGTATGGCGGGATACTGAAGGGGAAAAGAATCATAGTCACCGGCGGTGGCAGCGGTATCGGCCTTGCCATGGCGCGCAAGTTCATCTCCGAAGGCGCCAATGTTGTCATCACCGGCCGCAACCGAGAGAAACTGGAGCAGGCAGAGAAAAGCATCAACAACCCGCGACTGAAGACATTGCCATGGGATGTCTCCGACATGTCGGTCCTACCTTCAAAAGTACAAGAATCCATATCACTGATGGGGGGACTAGACATCTTCGTCAACAACGCCGCCTTCATCGAACACAAACAGACCGGCGAAGCGTTCTACGACAAAACCATGGACACCAACCTGAAGGCGGTATACTTTATCTGCAAAGAGGTGGTAAACCACATGATTGACCACAACGGCGACAAAGGAGGAAAAATCATCAACATCTCCTCTCTCAACGGACAAATGAGTTCTACACACCCGTACTTCATCTCCAAATGGGGACTGAACGGACTGACGAAAGGCTATGCCAAGGAGTATGCTCCCCACAACATCATCGTCAACGCCATCGCTCCAGGCTTTTGTGCCAGCTCCATCAACTACTGCGACGTAAACGAGAACGCCTATTGCGGCGTACCCCTGCAGCGCATCATCCTGCCTGAGGACATCGCCGAACTGGCCTGCTTCCTCTGCTCCGATGCTTCCAATGGCATTGTGGGGCAAATTATCACCGTCGACGGAGGCTTCACCCTATAGCGTTATAGCATATTCTGCAAAAAAATAATTCTACATGTCGGGAAAAAGTAGTATCTTTGCACTTACAAAAAAAACGATAACATTATGATAAACTCAACGCAAATAACGCCTACGCAGATGCATCTACTTAAGCTCTTCTCTTTCGACGGAAGCGAAAGCCGCGCACTGGAGATTAAGAATGTGCTCATGCGCTATTTCCAGAACCGTTTGGATGAAGAATCCGACCGTCTGTGGGACGAAGGGGTGCTTAATCAAGAACGTCTCGACCAACTGCGTTACAAAGACCTTCACGCAAAAGAATGAGACTCGTCCTCGACACCAACAGCTTGATACAATGCGTATCGCGTCGCAGTCGCTACCACGACCTGTGGTTGTCTTTTATTGACGGACGCAATCAATTGTGTGTCACAACTGAGATACTAAATGAATATGTCGAGATACTTCAACGCGAGACTACCGAAAACTTCGCCTCAATAATGTTAGAAGTTATCCTAAACAATCCCAACACACTTTTTATCAACATCTTCTACAAATTCAACCTAATAACTGCTGACCCCGACGACAACAAGTTCATCGATTGTGCTATTGCAGCACAAGCCAAATATATCGTCACCGAAGACCACCATTACGATGCACTTCGAGATCTGGAATTCCCCAAAGTTGACATCATCGGGCTGGACGAGGCTATGCAAATGATAAGTTAATTAACAACCCAATATTAATCCAAAATCAAAGAATACAATGAGTAAAAAATTCATCTGCCCCGTGTGCGGCTATGTTTATGAAGGCGACACCATGCCCGAGAAGTGCCCCATCTGCGGCAAACAAATGCAGGAAGTGAAAGAGGATATCAAGACCTGGGCCGCCGAGCATATCGTAGGTGTGGCCAAGGATGCCCCCGAAGACATCAAGGCCGACCTTCGCATGAACTTCGAAGGCGAATGCAAGGAAGTTGGCATGTACCTGGCCATGGCCCGCGTGGCTCACCGCGAAGGCTATCCCGAGATTGGTCTCTACTGGGAGAAAGCCGCTTTCGAGGAGGCTGAACACGCCGCCAAGTTCGCCGAGCTGCTGGGCGAAGTGCTCACCGACAGCACCGCACAGAACCTGAAGATGCGCGTCGACGCAGAGTACGGTGCCACCGCCGGCAAGACCGACCTCGCCAAACGCGCCAAGGCTCTCAACCTCGATGCCATCCACGACACCGTCCACGAAATGGCCCGCGACGAGGCTCGCCACGGCAAAGCCCTCGAAGGCCTCCTGAACCGCTATTTCAACAAATAATCGCGGCCTTCCTAAAAACAAAGGCAGGGTATCCTATCGGGTTCCCTGCTTTTGTTTTCAACCCAAATCGGTTATTAGGCCGACTTTTCAATCGGGATAACCACACTCTCGATTCACTCTTTACACTTATGGTGGGTTCTATAAATACATTTATCGAAAACCCCTACGGGGTATTTGTTGTTGTGCGATAATTGTTTGCTATTAAGCGAATAGTCCGACGGACTAATTTAGATATCCGACGGACACTCCGACCCCGCCGCAATGCCCTCCACACTCCTTCCCTGCCCAGCCTTTGCTCCTTCACTACGCCTCCCCGGTCACACCGCAGTGCCGGGAAGTTTCAGCCGTCGGCACGCCACGACCCACTTGGGTCGTTCAATCTTGGCTCGATGCTGCCTGCTTCCCGGCTGGTTATCCGTCATCATGTCGAGTAACGATGCTATAACAATACAATAACGATGCAGGATTGAACGGCCCCTCTCCGTAGCGAGGAGGTATTGTTGCCGCTCCATGGCGCAGGGCGGGTAGGCAGAACAAGGTACGGGGCAGAGTTGATCCTCAGTGCATTGCACGGTTCGGCAGTTAGACCGTAGGCGTTTTCGGTTTCCTAACGACCGATTGGGGGTCAATCTGATTACTATTTCTTGATATAGGACAAAAAGTCGAGGTCAATACTCAATGCCAAAAATGGCTTCAGCAACCACGACTTGGCAGTGACGTCGTCGATAGTCTCGGACTTCAGAATAGAACCCTCGCCATAGCCCGACACCAGCACATTGTATTCGGCGATGTTCACGCCGACGGTGAAATAGAAGAAGTCGACAAAGCGGAACGACGGCCCCACATAGAAGTTCTTGAAGAGGTTGCTGCCGCCGAAACCGACATAGATGCCCACATCGTAGGCAAAATCCTGGTCGAACTTGCGCAGCTCGGGGGTCTTGAGGTTGGTCTCGCCTATCTTCACCGACTTGATGTCTTTGTTGAAATACTGCGTCAAATCCCACAGCATGACCGAGGCACCCGTGACGAAGTCGAACTCGATGTTGCCGGCATTGCGGTTGCGCAGCACCTTGTTGTAGGTGCCGGCCTCTTCGGCGGGCTGCAGACGCACCTCCCAGTTCGGGGTACGGTAAAAGCGCATGGCGATGCCCTGGATGGCGCGCACCTTCTTCTTGCGGTTGGTGGCCTCGGCCACGCGGGCTTCGGCATCCTTGGCCCGCTGCAACAGGTATTTGTTGGCCTCCTCCTTGCGCACATTCTCCAGCTCGGCCTCGCGAACCAGCTTGTTCAGCGAGTCGACCAAATGGCGGTAATGGTCGCGGTCGGCCTCGATTTTGTTCTGGTCGACACCCGACTTGGTGAAGATTTCCTTATAGAACTTCTCCTTCTCGGCCATCAGGGCTTCGCGTTCCTGCACATGGCGGATCATGGCGCTGTCCACCACACGCACCGTCACGGTATCGGTACGGCGCACCACCACGGTATCGGTGCGGAGGAGCACCACGGTGTCGCGCAGCCGCACAGTGTCCTGCCCATAGGCGGCACCCGCCGCCATGGCAAGCAGAAATCCTACAATAAGACAGTATCTTTTCATCATTCAAACAATTAGCATCATGCCTTGAGCAATGCCACCACCTCGTCGAGGGTGAGGGTGCTCTGGGTGCCCGCCGTCATGTCTTTGACGGTAAGGGTCTGTGCTGCTATCTCGTTCTCGCCCACAAAAATCACAAACGGCACATGGCAGCGGTTGGCGTAGTCCATCTGCTTTCTCATCTTGGCGTTGTCGGGGTAGATAAGTGTGCTGATGCCGGATGCGCGCAGCTTGGCGGCGCAACTGATGGCATAGGGCAGGCTCTCGGCACCGAAATTGATGAACAGGGCGCGTGCCGGCTGTCCCAGATTGGCGGGGAACTTGTCCAGCTCGGTAAGCACATCGTAGATGCGGTCGGCTCCGAACGAGATACCCACACCCGACACATCGGGCATGCCAAAAATGCCCGTCAGGTTGTCGTAGCGGCCACCGCCGCAGATGCTGCCGATGGAGACGTTGTGGGCTTTGACCTCGAAGATGGCACCGGTGTAGTAGTTCAGGCCGCGGGCCAGGGTCAAATCCAGCTCAACATGGCATTGCGGCTTCACCTGTTCGATATAGCCAAACAGTTCCTTCAGTTCTTCGACGCCTTTGGTGCCCACCTCGTTGCCTGCAAAGAGGGTAGCCAGCTGGCTGAGTTTGGCAGCGGCATCGCCCGTAAGGGCAAACACGGGGTCGAGGGCGGCAATCTGGCTGTCGTCGAGGCCACGCTCACGGAGTTCGGCACGGACATTGTCAAGCCCGATCTTGTCCAGCTTGTCGATAGCCACGGTGATGTCCACCAACTTGTCGGGGGCACCGATGTGCTCGGCAATACCTGCCAAGACCTTGCGGTTGTTAATCTTTACGGTCACCTCCACGCCCAGCCGCTGGAAGACGGCATCAATCATCTGCACCAGCTCAAGCTCGTTGAGCAGCGAGGTGCTGCCAATCATGTCGGCATCGCATTGGTAAAACTCGCGATAACGGCCCTTCTGAGGGCGGTCGGCACGCCAAACGGGCTGCAACTGGTAGCGGCGGAAGGGGAAGGTAAGCTGGTCGCGGTGCTGGACCACAAAACGGGCAAAGGGCACCGTAAGGTCGTAGCGCAGGCCGCGTTCACAGATGCGGGGAGCCACCTTATGGTAGTCTTGCGAGAAGTCTACTCCGTCCATGAAGTCGCCTGAATTGAGCACTTTGAAGAGGAGCTTGTCGCCCTCTTCGCCGTATTTGCCCATCAGGGTGGACAGATTCTCTAGCGAGGGGGTTTCGATGGGTTCGAAAGCGAAGGTTTTGAATACTTCGCGGATAGTGTCGAATATATAGTTGCGACGGGCCATCTCGGCAGGCAGGAAGTCGCGAGTGCCTTTAGGAATGCTGCATTTCATTATAGTACGCGTATTTTTATGAATAATAATTAATAACAATGAGAGTGTGTTTTTATTGTGTCAAAGGGAAAAAATAATCGCTAAAGTCTGCGAAACCTAACGGTGACGGTGCGAGAAAAAAAGGCGGGCGGCGCTATGCGCCGCCCGCCTATCGAGTATGAACCTAAGGAAAGGGTTGTTTCCTTATGAGATTAACGCACAATCAACTTCTTCACCATGTTGACGTTCTCGCCAGTGATGCGTACAAAGTAGGCACCCTGAGCCAAGTGGTCAACATCCATGGTCTTGCGACAGTCGCTGCTGCATTCGAGTGTCTCGGAAGCAACGGTGCGGCCGTTCATATCGACCACCTCAATCTTCACCTTGCCGTTCACGCCGCTCACGCTGATGGTGGTGGCACTGCTGGTGGGATTGGGGAAGATGGTGCAGGTGACGCCTTCGGCATTGTCGATGCCTTGGGTGCCGGTGGTGAAGGTAGTGACAGGTGTCCAGGGGCTGTAATTGTCAGCACCGCAGAGTGCACGCACGTAGAGGTCGTACTGGGTGTTGAACTCAAGACCGTTGATGACGGTGGAGGGCTCGTTGGTATTGACAACGGTACCATTGCCGTGGCTGAAGCCGCGGTTGCCGTACTCAACCTCGAAGGCGGTGTTGCCCTCGGCGGGAGTCCAGCTGACGGTCACGGAATTGAGGTCAACAGTGGCAACCACATTGGTGGGAACGAGGCAGGCCTCGGAGCAGTCGCCGGTGGTGAAGCTGACGCGTGTCCAGTGTTCGCTGGTCCAGTCGGTGCCGCAGACGGCACGGACATAGAAGTCGTAGGAAGTCTCGCACTCCAGACCGGTGGCATTGAAGCTGTTGGCGGTGCAAGGCACAACGGTGCCCGAACCCTGGTCGAAGCCGGCGAAGCCGTACTCAACAATCCAGCTCACGGCCATCTGGTCGGCATCCCAGTTGAGGGTGGCACCGTTGGCGGTGACGTTGCCTACGGTAAGGCCAGTGACTGTGGGGCAGATGGTAGTGGAGAAGGTGATGGTGTCACCCCAGTCGCCTACGATGTTGTGAGCCGAGCCGCAGAGGGGACGGATAGAGGCATTGTAGGTAAGGCCGGCAGTGAAGCCACCGACAGTAGCGGGACGAGTGGTGACAGTGTAGATGCTGTCGATATTACCGGTGTTCCATACATGGATGTCCCATGCGGTTTCGGTACCACGGACGGTCCAGTCGAAGGTGGCAGTGGCGTTGGTGACGGTGGTAGTGCTCAGGTTGGTGGGAGCGAGGCAGGGCAGGCTGTCGGTGATGAAGTTGCCTAAGGCCCATTCGCTGTAGCCGAGGGAGTCGGCACTGCAGTCCTGACGTACACGGAAGGTGTAGTTGGTGGCAGGCATGAGACCCGTGAAGGTGTAGGTGTTGCCAACAACAGGAATGTCGGTGGCGGGCCAATCGGAGGCAGTCTCCTTGATGTTGACCTCGTAGTTGGTGCCATTGCCGGACCAGGTGATGGTGGCGCTCTCGTAGTCGTAGGTTGTACTTACGATGATGGGCTTGCGACATCCGGCGCCTGCACAGCTGATAAGCTGCATGACGGGACGGGCCTGTTCATAGCTCTTGCTAGTGGAGAATGTTGAGGGATCTGTAACATCCGGGTTATCGGTGTCGTTATAGTAATGGATGGTCTTGTAGCCTGTGCAGGACTGTGTCTTGAATACGTATGAACTACCATCGTAGCCACCGCTATTGTCGTCGACAATAACCAGCAGGTTGCCAGTGCCGTCGTAGTGATAGGCGGTGTCGAGCTGGAAGTAGTTCCATCCCTGAGTACAGTTGAGAGAACCTGTGAATACTCTTACACCTGTGGCGGAATCAAGAGCCACCATATCGCTTGAACTGGTGAAGACGGTCTTGGCAGTGGGCTGGAAATAGATGGTGCAGTTGGTCTTATCAGTCGAAGGTGAGGAGTAGTCGAAGTAGTAGCCAATGTATTCGATGTCCATGGGACCATTGAGTTCAGCACTGTCGATGATAGTCTCGGTAAGGGAGTAATTATAGTAGTTGTTTACCGGGAAATAACAGGAGGTACCCGTAGAGGCACTGGAGCCGAGGGCAAAGACCTGTGAGTTGTCGCACATAGCAGTGCTGAGGCCTACAGGGCTGCTCCAACGGCCAGTATCGGCACCGGAACAGATGGGACGGATGTAGAAGTCGTATGGGGTCAGCGTGTCGAGGCCACTGATGTGGACAGGATGGCTGGTGACATTGAGCAGCGTACCTGAGCCACGGCTGTAGCCGCTGGGGCCGTACTCAACCTGCCAGGAGACTGCAGGAGCCAAGTCGGTCCAGTCGATGTCCATCTCAGTGGCACCGATTGAGTTGGAGTAAATGTCCGCAGGGGCGGGGCAAGTGTTCAGATAAACCTCGACATTGTCGATGGCCACAGGAGGATTGTTGCCGACGCTACCATCATTACCCCAGTAGAACACAAGGTGGTAGTTGCCAGGATTGAGGATAGAGACATCACAACTAATCGTTTGCCAAGAAGTGTTACCGGCAAGCGGAGTGCTGTTGTCGAGAGAAATCCATCTAGAAGGTGTGACGTTCCAGAAGTTGTAGGACGATGTGGTACCATCGGGACACTGGCCAGGATTGAATTCTGCATCGACAGGAGCCAGGAAGGCACGGCAATAGTCATAGGCGTAGGTGGAACCGCTCTCACCATAAGCCTTCCAATTGAAGCTGATATTGTAGGAGCCGGTATTCATGCTGAAGGTGCGATAGGCATAGGTGTGGCTTACGGAAGAATTGTTGTAGGTATTGCTGGCGCCATTGTCGCTAGAGATATAGAGGCTCTGGTTGTCGGCAGAACCGTAGTAGGTGGCGGAACCCACATACCACTTGTTTGCCTGGGAGCCGTTGACAGGTTCCCAAGCGTTGGCTTCGGTACTATCGGCAAAGGTGCAGACATAGGGATATGTAGTGACAGGAGCGCCACGGAGGGTAGTGAAGGTGAAGAAGGTGGTGTCGCTGGTTTCAGCGGGGCTGCAGACACTGGTCAGGTAGACATCATACTGTGTATAGGGTGTCAGGCCGGCGAGGCTGACAGTGCGTGTGGTGCTGGTAACGGTGGTGCCGGTACCGGGAGTGAAGCCATGGACGCCGTATTCAATGCTGTAGCTGGCTGCGTTGCTGAACTGCCAAGCCAGGTCGGCAGAGACGTTGGTCAGCGCAGTGGCCTCTACACGCATAGGAGCAATGCAGTTGGGGATACGGCTGATGACGAGATTGTCGAGATACTGGTCGGCATAGGCACTGCCAGCGATGTTGTAGGAGGCAATGGCTATGTGGCGGGCGGTGCCAGTGTATCCATTCAGCATGGAGACCACATCGAATTGGTTATCGGTACCAACGAAGGGGATGGTGTCGATGGGCTGGAAGCTGGAGGCGAAACCGGAATCGGCATTGTCGACAGCACCGATGATAAGGCCATAGTTGCTGGGGTTGCTGTTCCACTCGTGGAAAGAAATCATGAGTGAATCCAGCGGCACACCCATCTCAGGCAGAGCGGCGATGCCGATGCCCTCGAAGTAGAAGCAGTACTGCGGCGAAGGAGCGTGACCGAGGTCGGTGTTGTAGAACACGTGAGGCACCTCGTGGCCGGCACCTGCGGGCAGCAAAGCGGAAGCCCAGCAGTTGGGAACAACGTTGGCGGAGTTGTCGCCGGGGCTGAGGATGTTCTCGAAGTTCTGGACATAAGGCAGATTGGTGATGGCACCGCAACTGGTGACGAAGTTGCACACCTGCGAAGCAATGGAAGTGTCGCCAGCGCAGAGGGCATAGACATACACTTGGTAGCTGGTGCTGTTGTCGAGACCAGTGAGCGAGATGCTGGTAGTAGCAGAGGTAACGGTGGTACCGGTGCCGGGAGTGAAGCCACGGTAACCATATTCAACCAAATAGCTAGTGGCAAAAGTACTGCCGGTCCAGCTGATAGTGGCGGAGTTGGTTGTTACGTTGCTGGCAACCACATCGGAGGCATTGGTACAGTTGGGGATGTATTCCACCACGATGTTGTCGAGGAAGCTGTAGTTGTCGTTGAAGGCATCCCAGAAAGCGAGATGGCCGGTGGTGTCGCTGATACCATCAAGCGGATAGATGACATAGGCGTAGGCCGAGGTGTCGTAGTTGGAGCGGATGAGCGTGTCGATAGGATGGATGGTGGAAATGGGAGCTGTGGGATCGTCCATAACACCCATGATGAGACGCACATTGTTGCCACCCTGTACAAAGTTGAAACGGATCTGCAGCTGGTTGAGCGGAGCATCCATTTCGGGCAGGATGACATAAGCGCCGTTGTAGAGAAGGAGCAACTTGTTGGGGTTGCCTTCGAGGTTGACGACAATGGGGTTGGGATAAGACGAGCCGAGGTTGGTGCTGCCGGTGTACCAGCACTTGCGGCTATAGAGACCGTTCTGGTTCTCGAAGTCCTCGGTGTAGGGCAATTCCACAGGACCGCAGGTGGTAGAGGTCTGTGTGGTGCCGGTGAGGACCATACCAGAGCAGTCGAAGCTGACGCGTACGGTGTAGTTGCGGCCAGTCAAAAGACCAGTGAGGCTGTAGCTGCCCGTGGTGACGTTGGTGTCGGCAACGACCCAGCTTCCACCCTCGAGCATGTATTCGACAGTGTATACTGCACCCGGTTCGCTGTTCCACACCAAATCGATTTGATGAGGTGCGGTAGCGGCAACCATTACCACAGGTGTGTTACATGTGGGGATGTGACAGGAGGCAGGATTCAGCTTGATTTGGTTGACGTAGCTAACGACACTGGAGTTGCTGGCACTGGGCGAAGCAGGATTAATGTCGGTACCATCCTGATAGAAATAGATGGAACGGTTGCTTGCCGAAGTAGCGGCATACGAGATGCTGCTCACCCAATTGCTGGTATTGTCGTCCATTGCCACAACCAGATTGCGGCCGGCGGTGCGGACAAACGGAGTGGTGAAGTTCAGGGTAATCCAGCCATTGCCACTAAACGTACCAGTGTAGACAAGCGAGAGGCTGTCGACCGGGATATAGTTGCCGGTGCTGGAGAATGAAGACTGGTCGGTGTTGCCCAAATAGAGATCGATATTGCGCGACGAGACCGTGCTTGAAGCGTAGAATGAGATAGCAGTAATGGTGTCCATGCCGGTGCCTATTTCGGCATCGAGGTAAATCTGCTGTGTGTAGGAAAAACCATAGTATATATAGGTGGGCAGGTAGCTATTGGTAGTGCCGCCGCCGGTTATCGTGCGGGCACAACCCATAGTGGTGACAGTACCGCTGGTGACAGCGCTTGTCATCGTATCGCAGATGGTGGTGACACGGTACTGGTAAGTATGGTTGGTGTCCAGTCCGCTAATATAGTAATAGAGGTCGCTAACGGTGTCCGAAATCCACGAGGATTCGCCGGAGAGACGATAGCTGACAATGTAGTTTGTGACAGGATCGCCAGCGGTGGGAGCCTCCCAGTTGAGACCGAAGGCGTGATAGTCGGTGGCCACCACACGGAGGTTCTCGACAGGTGCGCAGTTCACATCGGTGGTGAACTCACAGAGGACCTCACGGCTGCTGCCATCGGAGCAGTTGGCTCTTGCCCAGACATAGTAATGTGTGTTGCCGCTCAAACCGGTGAAGGTGTAAGAGTTGCCGCTGACAACAACGCTGTCGAAAGCAGCGGCGATGTTGTTGGACTGAGCGATATAAAGCATCACATCGATGTGCGAGTTGCTGGTGTCGGACCAAGCAATGGTGGCCTCGTGATTGGTGTGGGAGCTGCAGCGCAGGTTCACCACAGCGGGGCAGCTGCCGGCACGTGAGACGGAGACATTGTCCAACCAGTAGTACCAGATAGCGGAGGTGCCGTCTTGACGCCACACCAGATAGACGCTGTCGGTGCAGGTGTCGCCGGAGAGGTCGAATTCGTAGTGATAATACTGTCCAGTAGAGGCAGGATCGATGGTTTGAATCACAACCATGTTGTCGACCGAGTTGGGATCGCGAGTGTAGCCAAACGACATG
Source organism: uncultured Bacteroidales bacterium (assembly GCA_900317125.1). Lineage (GTDB taxonomy): Bacteria > Bacteroidota > Bacteroidia > Bacteroidales > P3 > Colimorpha. The sequence goes on from ONFR01000014.1 coordinate 21,541, forward strand.
CTGCCGGAGGAACTTCCCTCTTTCCGCAGGTCGAACTCAACAAAAAGGTTGTTAAGCGGAGCAGGGATACGGGGGCTGATAGAAGAAGCGCCACCACCCGACTGGATGCAGATGCCATAACTGGTGGTGATGTAGGGATAGCTGCTGCTGTTCTGGATGCGTGTCCAGCAGTCAGGATAGCTGGAAGAAGAATAGTTGTCGAAGTTCTCAATCAAAGGCAGAGGACCGAAATCACTGCAAGGAGTGCGGACAGAAACTGTTGCGGGAAGGCTGGTGTCGCCGCCATCGCAGAGAGCGTAGGCGTAGAAATTGTAGTTTGTGGCAGGCATCAGACCCTCGAAAAGATAGGTGGTGTCGTACACATCATAGCTGTTCACACCGTCGCTGACAATCCAGCTGCTCTCGGAGCCACCGGGCTGCCAAGTGATGACGACGGTGTCGTTGGCAACATAGGAGGCTGTCAGATTGAGGGGACCAGGGCAGGTGTTGTGTGTCAAGAACACATTGTCGACTGCCATGGGGGGCTGGCTACCGCCACTGGCGTCGTTGGCCCATGCAAAGACAATGCTGTAGGTGCCGGGGGTGCTGATATAGAATGTACCCGTGACGGTTCTCCAGCTGCTTGAAAGAGCCATGGTGCGAGGAGAAGAGAAGTTCTCGGTCAGTTCAAACCAGCCGGAAGGCATTGACCATGACGCGAAGGCAGAGGTGCCATTTGCAGGATTCGAGCCTGCAGTCCATTGATAGGAAGCAGGAGCAAGGAATGCACGGCAGAAGTCGTAATTGTGGCTTTCGCCCTGGCACTTCCAGTCATATCCGTAGGCATATTCGCCAGAGTCGGTCAGGTCGAAAGTACGGAAAGCGTAGGTGTAAGAGGTACTGCTAGTGCTATAGCTATTTGAAGTGCCATTGTCGTTGGAGATATAAAGGCTCTGGCTGCCGCCATTGCTGGTGGCGCTGCCCACACACCATTTGTTGGTCTGCGAACCATTGATCAGCTCCCAACCATTGGGACCCTCCTGCTCGAAGTCGCAGGCGTAAGGCACTTCGGCGGGAAGAGCTGCCAGGGTGGTAGCAGTCAACGAAGCGGCAGTGCTGTAATCGCCGCCACAGTCGGCATAGACATAGAAATAGTAGGTCGTAGCGGTGTCAAGGCCATTAATGGTAGCGCCAGGCACTCCTGACACCATTTCTTGACCGGCTACACCTTGACCCAGCTGTGAAGCGGGAATAGGCACAGTGTCGTATTCAACCACCCAGGCCGTAGCCTCGCCGTTCTCCTGCCAGTTAAGGGTAATCCAGTCAACACTGCTGCCTGTTGCAGCAAAGTTGCTGGGGGCAGGACAGGTGGGAGGAGTGTGGACAGTGATAGAGACGGGAAGGCTGGTGTCATCCACATCGCATACGGCACGCAGGACAAAATGATAAGTAGAGTCGGGGGTGAGGCCGTAGATGGTATAGGTGGTGTCGAAAGCAGCCTCGGGCATTCCGCCGTAGGTGATTTCCCAAGCACTCTCCATGTCACCGGCATGCCATGACAGGGTCACCTCGGTAGGCTGTACATCGCTGGCCACAAGGCCATAAGGTGCAGGACAGGTGTTGCGATTGATCGCCACATTGTCGATGGCGGCGGGAGGGTTGTTACCTGCACTGCCGTCATTGCGCCAGAGGAAGACAATCTTATAGGTGCCGGGAGTGGTGATGTTGAAAACACCCGACTGGGTCTGCCATGATGATTGACCGTTGAGTCGGTAAGCACCATCGATGGCTATACCGCCTGCAGGTACTGCAGAACTATTGTTGAAACCGCTGTAATCGCCTGCTGTCAATTCAGTGGTCAGCGGCACGATGGCGGCACGGATAAAGTCGAAACTGCTTTCGCCGTTGGCTTTCCAGTCGTAGCTGTAGGTATATTCACCAGTCTGGGAGAAGGTGATTGCACGCTCAGCGAAAACGTGTGTGGTAGAGCTGTTTGTATACTCGTTGGAAGTACCATTGTTGTTGGAGACATAGAGGCTGCGGCTACCACCGTTGTTGGTGGCAGAGTCGACAACCCACTGGTTGGTCTGAGTGCCATTGATGAGGTTCCAGCCGTTGGTGCCGGACTGCTCAAAATCGCAATAATAAGGGACATTGGCGGGAAGGCCGACCAAGGTGGAGGCAATCATCTCGACTGCATTGCTGTACTCTGTACCGCAGTCGGCATAGACATAGATGTAATAGGAGGTGGAAGTGTCAAGACCGGTCAAGGTTGTACTGGGGGTACCGGACACATTAACCGTAGTGCCAACGTTCTGACCAAGCTGAGAAGCGGGGATGGGTGAAGTGCTGTACTCCACCACCCACGAGGCGGCGGTACCGTTTTCATGCCATCTGATGGCCAGCCAGTCGACACCGGCGCTGTCTGCCCTTAAATTGGTGGGTGCGGGGCAGGTGGGGATATAGTCGATCTCGAGGTCATCGATCATCAGTGTGTAGCTGCCGGAAGAGGTGACGCGCATGGCCATGCGGTTGCCTGAACCAGTGTAGTTGTTAAAGTAAACAGTGTACTGGTTGTACGAACCATGCCAGTTGCCGCCGCTACCGACGGTCAAGGCGATGGTGTCAACAGGTTCGAACGTGGTGCTGTCCATCACGCCAACTTCGAACAGGAAGTTGTGGTTCATGACAGAGGCATAGAAGGAGAGTTGGAGCTGAGAGACATCGCTCACAACGGGCAGGGCGACAAGCTCCGTCTGGCCAGTGGTACTCTCAAACTCGAAGTACACACTGCCGTTGCGGGCATTGTTTGCGTACTGGTACGCGGCCGGGAAAGTACCCGAGCCGCTGCTCCCAGACTGCAACTGCGACCAGCCCGTAGGCAGTTGTCCAGTTGTCAGTCCTTCAAAACCTGTTGTGTAAGGCAGCGTCAGCTGCGCTTGCACTACTGCCGGCAATAGCATGATTGCCAATAGCAGAGGGATTAAGACTTTTCTCATAATAATTATTGTTAGTTAATAATAAAGTGGTTTTCTATACAAAAAAACGACGCTGCCCCGCTCTCCTTTGCCTGGCTTGTGCACATGCAATAGAAAAGGGGGGCAGATTACATGAAAACATCATACCCTTTGGTGTAATCGCTTTTCGCAATAACACCCTTGCTGAATCTATATCGTGTTGCCTTTCAGTCATTACTACGGAATTATGACTTCTGCTTCAACTCAATAATAAGATGCAAAGATAGCCAAATATTCTTAAATAACGAATTCAACAGCACAAATTAACACCTATTTAACTAATCAACACTATATCTCAAAGGAGCGGTATTGCCATTTACTTGGGCAGGCGGTCATCTCGGATGACTCTACACCATTCCGGGAGACTACAATCAAACGAGAGTGAGGGGAAAAGATAACGGAAAGACAGACATAAGAGGACAAAAAAAATGGCGGGCAACCGTGCCGGGTCGCCCGCCAAGAAGTTCGTCAGCATCCCCAGCCATGAGGCGAACCTCACCGAGGGGGTCTGAAGCTATGATGGATTAGCGCACTATCAGTTTTCTGATGGCGTGGATGCTGTCGCCCGTGAGGCGCACAAAATAGGCGCCCTGAGCCAGCTGGGAGGTCTTGAGCAAGGCGGTCTCGGTGCCTGCGGTGAGGGTGGTGCTGAACATGACACGACCGGTGGCGTCAAGCACCTCGACGGTGGCTGAACCGCTGGTGGCCGGGAGCTCGATGGTGACATCGCCACTGGTGGGGTTGGGCGAGAGCTTGACTCGGGCATCGTCGCCGACACCGTCGATGCTGCTGAAGGGCGTCGTGATGGTGACAACGTTGGACCAGTTTTCGCTATAGAAGTTGTTGCCGCAGATGGCACGGACGTAGATGTCGTAGGTATTCTCGCCGATAAGACCTGTGAGGGTGTAGGGGTGGGTGTCGGTCACCACAGAGAAACCTGTACCTTGGTCGAAGCCGGAATAGCCGTACTCTATTTCCCACTGGGTGGCACGTCCGCCCTCGGTCCAGTCAAGCACAACGCTGTTGCCCTGAAGGTCGCTGTATCTGAGGTTGGTGGCATCGGGGCAATAGTCGGTGGTGAAGGAGATGGTGTCGGTCCACTGGCTGGGGTCTTCCATATCCTGGCACGTGGCTTGTACTGCCGCGTAGTAGATGGTGTTGGGCTCAAGACCTGTGACGGTCTTGTTGGAAAGGTAGCTGTTGACATACTTGTCGAGGATACTGTTGAAGACGTGCACACGGTAAGCAATGTGGTTCTCCTCGGGTGTCCAGCGGAGGGTCACCTTGTTGTGAGTGACTGACGAGACCTGCAGTCCGGTGGGTTCCAAGCAGGGGATGTCGCCCGAGTTGAAGGAACCCAGTGCCCAGTTGGAAACACCGGTGCTGTCGCAATACTGGCGCACTTGGTATACATAGTCGGTCATGGGGAAGATGTTGTGGATGGTGTAGAAGGTGTCGCTGACCGATAAGCTATTGACTATCCAGCTGCTGGAAGTGGCCAGACGATAGCCTACTTGATAAGATCGGCCTGTATTGCGCCAACGGAGGGTGACCGAGTCGGGACGGATAACGGGCTCGCAGAGTATGGGTGTGGGGCAGAGCGTGGGCGGGCAGAGCTCTAGTACCATCTGGTTGACGTATGCAAGCGCCAGCGATTGACCGTGGAACTGGTCGAGTGTTGCACGCGAAGTGACGTTGGGATTCTCAGTATCGGAGTAGTAGACGACGGACCTGATGTCGGTAGTGGGCGACATATAGAAGGTGTGGGAAGTGGTGTGCAACTCGCCACTGTTGTCGTCGATGGCAATGACAAGGTTGTCGACCCCGTTGTAGTTGAAGGAGTAGTTGAACATGAAGCGGTTCCAGTCGGGGGTGCAGTTAAGGTTGCCGATGTAGACCAACTGCATGCTGTCGGGGGCGACAAAGGAATTCACGTCGGCGAAACTGCTGAGCGTCGTGTGACCCATATAGATGGTGCAGTTGGTTTTGACGGTTGTCGCCGTGCTGTAGGCATATCTGAAATTGATGGCCGAAATCTCGCCGGGACCGGAAATCTCGCTGGCAGGGATGATTTGCTGGCAATAGGAATACTTCCAATAGTTGTTGGTGGGAATCATATAAGTGGTGGAGGTGGAAGAGGGGTCGCCTATGGTGTCGATAAACCCGTCGTTGCACTGTTTGGTGACGAACGAGTAATTGAGCGACAGTGCAGAGCTGTCCGTGGCGCTGCAGAGACGGCGGATAATCATGTTGTAACGGGTGCCGGGGTCAAGGTTGGTGATGTGTATCCTATTGGTGTGGATCAATCCTTCGGCCGCTATGGTACCCAATGCCGAACGGCAGTAGTAACGATAGTCGGCCGTCACGGGGTCGCCGTCCCATTCGAGGGTGGCAGTGGTCATGCTGATTTGACTAGCATTCACATTGGCAGGTCGCGGACAGGCGATATAATCGATACTGATATTATCAACAGCGGCAGAACCTCCCTGGTAGGGTGTGCTGGCGGTGGACTGGTTGAACCAGAAGAAGGCTAGGCGATGGACACCCGACAGCGCATCGAGGGTAACGGTATAGGTGTTCCAGTAATTGTTGACACGGACGGTGGCCAGGGGAGTGAGGTCGAGGACACTTCCCCAGGGCGAGGTGATATTGGACGAGGAAGCCACCACGGGGATGTTGGGGTCGACCAAAAAGACCATGAGGGCATCGTAGCCTGCCGAGGGGGTGCCACCGGCACGGGCGCGGAAGGTGAGACTGAAGCTGGAGTCGACGGGACCGAAGTCAAAGTCGCGATAGGCCGTGGCATTGACCACCTGATAGAGGTCGGTGCCATAGGTGCGTCCCGAATCGGCCGAGACAAACATCGAGTAGTAGCAGCCGGTGTTGTAGCCCGGGGTGCCATCAGTAGCGGCAGTGTCGCGATACCAGTTGACGTTGGTATTGCTGTTGGTTTGCCAGTTCTCCCACTCCAAGGGGCTTTCGAAATCGTAGAAATAGGGTATCACTCCGGGGTTCTGGCGTGTGTTGAAGTTGCCTACATCGATGGACCAATCGGAGGTGTCGGTGGTGGAGCAGATGCTCCGGACATAGAAGTCGTAGGAGGTGGAGGGGTTGAGCCCTGTGAGAGAGAGGGGATTGGTGGTGGTGGTGAGGCGGGTGCCGGTGCCGAGCACAAAGCCGTGGCTGCCGTATTCCACCTCCCAAGTGGTGGCGAGGTTGCGCTCGTTCCAGGCAATGTCGGCAGTGGTGGCGGTGACGCCTACAGAATGGAGGTGGTTAGGCTTCTGGCAGGAGGGAATGAGGTCGATGGCAACACTGTCGATGTAGACCACATTGGTGGAGATGCCGCCCAGTGTGGAGGAGACGAGGGTGATGTAAGTGCCTGCTCCAGCCACATTGTCGAAGGCTACTTCGAAGAGGGTGGGCGTATTGGTCACAATGACTGTGTCGGCAGGCGTGAAGCTTAATAGGTCTCCCGGCTGGGAGCACACACCGGCCACAATGTAGCAATCGTTGACGGAGGGTGTCCATGCCCTGAAGTAGACTTGTGTAATGTTGACAGGGTAGGTCACACTGTCCAGCCTGGGCAAGGAAGCATAGGTCTGGTTGGCACTAAAGGTGTACATGTAGAGGGCAGGTGTGGGAAGACCGCCTGTGGGGGTGGCAACGGTGATGTAGGGGTAGGAGCTGTAGCCTCCGCATGCCCAACAGTTGGGTACCACGCCCGAACCGGTGCCATAACCTGCAAATGTGAAGGAGACGGGCAGCATGTCTATCTCATCGCATTCGGTGTTGAAATAATGAGGGAAGGACCAGAAGGAGGTGTCGGTGGCCGTGCAAAGACCACGGACATAAACCTCGTAGCGTGTGGAGTGGTTGAGGCCGTAGAGGGTGACGCTGTCGGCGGAACTGGTGACGATGTTGCCTGAGCCATGGGCAAAGCCTGCAGGACCGTATTCAATCTCGAAATAGTTGGCACCCGGTGCAGACCAATGCAGGGAGGCGGTGGTGGTGGTGATATTGCTGGAAGTAATCTGGCGGGGACGCTGGCAGCTGGGAATATAGTTCACCTCGATGTTGTCGAGGTAGCAATAGCTGAGCGAGCCATTGCAATAGAGGACGATATATTGTCCGTGGTCGCCGCCCGAGGCCAGCGGCACTTCAAACAGTTCCCATGTGCTGGTGGCGGTCGGAGTGACTGTACCCACCTGGGTAATGGTGTTTATGTCTTCGGGGTCGGTCATAACACCCACCTTGAGTACGTAATTGCTTCCGGTGAAACGCGCGGCAAAGCTTATCTGCAGGCTGTCCATGTCGTGGCCAATGCCCGGCAGGGCAAGGTAGGAATAGGCGGAGGCTGAGCCATAGATATACATGCAGTAGTTACCGCTATAGGGAGTGCTGGTGGTGAGGTAGGGGTAGTTGGAGTAGGTGTAACTGGTTCCACGATGCCAGCAGGGCGTGATGGGGGAACCGATTGTGGAGGAAGCGGTGAAGGATTCGAAATTCTCGGTGAAAGGAAGGTCCATAATAAAGGAACAGGGAGTTGTCACCGAGAGTGTTGCCGCGATGGTGTCAGCTCCACAGTTGGGGACGACACGTATCTGATAGGTGGTCATCGGGGCAAGGTTGCCGATGGCGCAACTGGTCTGGCTGATATTGCTGTAGACGACAGTCCAGCTGGTATCGGACTCGGCGCGGTATTTCACGTCCCATGCCGTCTCGGTATTGCCGGGAGCCCACATCAGCTTCACACTATCGGCACTCTGTTCGGTGATGAACGCATTGGGTGCCACACAGGTGGCCAATGTGTCGCAAGGGCTGATGAACCGGACATTGGGGCGGTAGGCACTGACGTTGGTGCTGGTATTCGTACTGATATTGCTTGTGGTATAAGCTACGTTGTCCTTATAGCCATAAATGGTGCGAGTCACACTGCAGTTCGTACTGTATGCGGTGAAACCAGAGGAATAATGGCTCTCGCCGGAGGGCTGGTTGACAAAGGACGACAGCACGAGGTTGCTCACACCGTCCCACATAAAGGGTGTGTTGAAGGTGTACTCCACAGTGCCCACATCGGAGGGGGTGCGGGTGCCGGAATAGACCTGCGTCATGCATCCTGCCAGCGGGGAGAAACTGCTGAATGTGGAGTTGTTTGTCTGACCCAGGAAGATGATGATGTCCTTGGTATATGACCCTGCGGAGGACCATGTATAGGTGATGCCTGTGATGGCACCAGCCCTTACACCCATTGCTCCCAACTCGGCAGCAGTATAGATACTCTGACAAAAGGTATTACCATAAGAAGTGTATACTGGCACACCCGAGATGGATTGATTGGAGAGGCCCGAGGGGTTCGACATTCCACCCGAAAGGCATAAGGTCCTGAAATGGACGGTGTCGCCAAAGATTGTGTCCTCGCCACAGACGCTGGACACGGTGGCCATATAATCGGTCTGCGGAGCCAAGCCGGACAAGAAATAGTAGAGCTCGGTAGCACTGTAGACAATGGGAGTCAGTGTCGTGTCGGTGCGGTTGTAAAGCGTGATCAGGTATTCCGAAGGCATAAGCATCATGCCTGCAACCGTCCAACTAAGGTAGGCCGACGCACCAGCGACATGTGCAACATCGACTTGGGTAATCACCCGGCAGCGAGGCGCCTCCACACATCTGACCGAAAGGGAGAACCCGGACCGCTGGACAGAGGGGTCGGACACAAACTGGACGGTCAGCGGACCCGACAGGGATCTGATGCCCGAAACAGTCGTGGGACCGCCAGAACCTTCATACAGGGGCGTGCCGCTTGTACCTATGCCGTCAAAGATATACAGATAGTCATATCCCGACTCGGTATACTGATCGATGTCCACTACCACCGCCGAATCTTCCGACGTGGGCATCACAACCAAGGTGGAATTGCAGCTAGGGGAATAATTGCCCGTGGCACCACCGTCATCGTATATCGTGCCACCGCAGGCATATATGGTGTTATACCCTGTGGCAGGCATATTGTATGCCCCAGGAGTGATAAGGACAGGCCCTTCCCAGAAACTCATCTCGGCACCGCAGTCGGTACGCAGGTAAGCCTCGTACACCCCGCCGGCCGACAAGTCGGTACACACATAGAAGGAATCGGTGATGTACTGCTGCACATGCAGCATGCTGTCGATAGGGGTGCCGATAGTGTCATAGCGCAATTCCCAGGTGCCCGTGGCGGGAGCGGGATTCCATGCAAGATAGATGCTGTCGACACGTGCTGACGAACGGCACACGAAGTTAAGGGGACGCAGGCAGCTTCTTTCTTCGCGAGTAAAGGAGAGCGTGAGACCCTGGGCAGGAAAACTGGTTGGGGAAATGCTGCGCGATGCGATGGTTTGAGAAACGGTAGGAGCCGACCATGGACCCGCGATGCTGAGCGCCTTGTTGGCATTATGCTCGCGCATGAAGACATACACCGTCCTGGGGAATGCCAGCTGGCAGGTGTCATAGATAAACTCTACGTCGCCATTCTCATACAGCACCGCCTGGAAAATTAACGTGTTGGACAACGTAGTGTCGATGGCCGGGTCGTTATACTCAATCACCACACTGCGGTTGGGGGCTGTCCCTCGCGTCTCGTAGTACACATGGCCTGTGCCGTCTTGGTATGGGTTCATATTGTAGTTAGCCGCCAAAGGCGAGATAATGCTCATGTCGGTAGTATGAGCGCTGTACGAAGAACCCGACGAGGGATTGGCCGAGCCAATACCTATCTGGCCGTTGGAACCCACCGTCAACGTGGTGCAGCTCTCCTGCCCAAAGGGGAACGTGAAGGGCAGCGTGATTTGTTGGGATGAATTGAGGGTATTAAGCGTCAACTCTGTCCCGGTAGACGAAATGGAGGTGAACGACGAGTTGTATGTACTAAACGAATAATCGCTCACATACACCTGAGCACCCACGGCAAACGGCAATAACACCGCAGCCAAAACCAATAGTAACCTTAGATGTTTCATATATTACAGTATTTTATTTTGCAACACTTTACATGCTGTTGCCCTATATGGGTACAGTTTTGAGCCAAAAGGAGCGAACCAGCTGTTTCTCAGCACCATTACACCGAACATCTCGCTTCACAGCCCTCTCGGCAACCCTTTGATTCAATCTGCAAATATACAACTTTTTTTTATTATATTGCTTTTTTTGCCTATTTTTGCAATTCGAAAATGGACACCTTCCAATACTTAAAACTGGCATTTGCACTCGCTTGCGCCATCCTGACCCCGCTGACGGTGAGCGGGCAGGATTATGTCACTAAGTCCGGCACGCCCATTGCCCCAGCCGAGAAAACCGCTATCCTTCTTCCCCCCGAATCAAAATCCGCCGACCTACATCATGATACTTATGCCGGACACTACCACATCGTCGTTCCGGCCGACCTCCTTGCTCCGCTTCAACCTTTTATCCAATGGAAACGGCAGCAAGGGTTCCTTGTCCAAGTTGTCATTCCCGAAACCCTTCACCGCGACAGCATCCGCGCCGCGCTCTCCCGACTCTACTCCACCCGACCCCACCCGCGCACTTACATCCTGCTGGTAGGCGACATGGAACGCATTCCCTCCTTCTCCGGCAAGCACACCCCCGACGGACTCAACATCCACATTACAGACCTCTACTATGCCGAATACACCGGCGACTATCTGCCCGAAGCCATGGTCGGACGCCTGTCGGTAGCCGACACCCTGCAGCTGGCACAGGTGATTGACAAGATTGTCGCTTACGAGCAAGGGGCTTACGCACAGCAGCTCTCCCAACTGCTGCTCGTGGCCGGCAGCGAGAGCCGCACTCCCGCACCCGTCACCACCAACGGGCAGGTCAACTACCTCGCCACGCTCTCGGCAACGCACCGCCCCGACGTCGACACCGTCTGTTTCCGCAACCCCGCTTCCGCCTCGCAGCGCGACAGCATCCTCCTCGCCCTCAACGGTGCCAATACATTCGTCAACTACACCGCCCACTGCACCCAGACAGGATGGACCAACCCCTCCTTCACTGTGGACGATGTCGACTCCCTGCCGCTCTCCACTCCCACCCTTTTCTTCAACAACTGCTGCCGGGCCAATGCTTTCGGCGGCGACTGCTTGGGCGAACGGCTGCTCCGCAAACCCGAGGGCGGCGCTGTGGGCATTATCGGCGCCACCAACGAGACCCTCTGGGCCGAGGACTACTACTGGGCCATCGGGGCCAAATATCCTCTTTCCCTCACCCCTCCCTACGACCCCACGCTGCCCGGAGCGTTCGACCCGGTTATCATCAACACCGCCAACAGTCATGTGCCTGCCGAACCCTTCACCCTCGGCGATATGATGCATCTTGGCTGCCGGGCAGTGACCACCGCAGGCTCACCCTTCGATGCCTTCTATTGGGAAACCTACTGCCTGCTCGGCGACCCCTCCATGACGCCTTTCTGGCCGGACCCCGACACCCTCACGCTCGTCCTCGACGACAGTCTATGGGTCGGGAAAACCACGCTCCACCTGCGCTGCACCCCCCATGCCCGCATCACCGCCACTGCCGACACCCTTCTTCTGGGCACCGCTGTGGTTCCTGAAAACGGGGAGATAACTCTCCGGCTTGACCGCAGCATCGATGCCGACAGCATCACCCTCACAGCCACCCGCCACAATGCCCTCTGCAACAGCCAGCAGTTCACAGTCCATCACCCCGCCCAGCCATACCTTGCCGTTGTCGACTGCAGCCTTGATGACACCCTGCTGCAACTCCGCGTCAAGAACCAAGGCCTCTCCCCTGCCCTCCATCACCGCCTGTCGCTGACTCAGGGCGAAGCTCCGGGTGTTATCCTGCCCGCCAACCCAGCTATCGACCTCCCCCTCCTCTCCAGTCTGGCCGACACCCTCCTGGCCTTCAATCTCCACGACTGCCTGCCTGGCTCCGAGCCGCTCCTCTCCGCCATCATCACGATACACGACAGCACCGGCACCGTCTACAGCACCCTGCCCCTCAACATCCCCCTACCCGACCGGCGTCCCCTCCTCACCCGGCTGCAGATACTCGAGCCCGACGCCACCCCCTGCCGCCTTCTGCTGCCCGGCCACGACTACCTGCTTTCCGCCACACTAGCCAACCCGGCCGATACCTTCTTCCTGTCCCTTGCATCGTCCGAGGCCGCATTCCTCACCCCCTGCCCGACACAATTCACCATCCCTTTCCGAGTCCCTGACAGCCTCACCCATCTGCAGCTGTCGCTCACACCCCACTACGGCGATTGGCACCACACCTACACCTATTGGCTCACCTGTCACCGCACCACCGAGCCGTTCGAGACTGCCGACTTCTCCAACCTCCCCTGGCAGCACCCCACCCTCTACCACTGGCTCATCGACTCCCTCGCACCCCATAATGGAACCTATTGTGCCCGTTCGGCGCCCATCGACAACGCCCTGCAATCGTCGCTGGTCCTCGACATCAACACCATCGTCGACGACTCCGTCGCCTTCTTCTACAACCTCTCCAGCGAACACACCGACTGGCTCTACTTCTATATTGATGGTTATCGACGCGGCTATTGGAGCGGCAACACAGGGTGGCAGCGATACGCCCGCCTCCTCCCCGCCGGCCAACACCGTCTGGAATGGGTCTACCGGAAAGATGCCTCGGGAAGCCAACACGACGACTGCGCTCGCATCGACGACCTCCGGCTGCCGCTTGCCCTCTGGCAGCAACCGGCAGGCACCCCCATGGCCGACACCCACACCATAGCCATCCGCCAACACGGCGAGCAAGCCCTCCGGCCCTTCACCATCAGCCCCAACCCAGCCTCCTCGCTCATCCGCATCACCCACGACAGCCAACCTGTCGACCGCACCATCACCCTCATCGACAACCTTGGCCGCACCGTCGACAAAATAAAAATACACCGACATACCTCTTCCACACAATATTCTACCACCCATCTACGTTTAGGCACATACACACTCGTCCTGCCCCTCAGCGCAGGCGTGTACATACAGAAATTGACAGTTATCCGATAGCCCATGCTGCAAATAGACACATTGCCACCCTACACAACTCTTGCCGACACCACCGCCGACAGCCTGCACACACTGTGCGCCTACGACACCATCTTCACCCCTGTCGGCCGTATAGAACCCGTGCTGCACAAAAGCCTCTTCACTCACCACCTGCTCCCCGTCGAGAACACCCACGAAATCGCCATCCAGCACCAAGGCTCGCCCGGATGGCCCCTCATCTTCATAGCCCTCTCCATCACTCTCATCTGCATCTTCCTGCGCAACAAACAAATCGGCATCCTCGACCTGCTCCACTCCGCCATCGACTCCCGCGCCATGGACCGCACCCTCCGCGACTCCAACCTCACCCACGCCACCGACCAAGCCATCATCGCACCCCTCATGCTCCTCCCCGTCGTCCTCATCGCCTACTTCTCCTACGCCCCACGCCTCGCCAACATCTGGTTCGACATCCTCACCTTCCTCCTCTCCCTGCTGGCAGCCTGCGTGGTCTACTACTCACGCAACGGCATCATCCGCCTCTTCGGCAACGCCTTCGACAACACCGAATCCGTCCACATATACCTCTCAAGCAACTACATCTTCCACCTCCTCTACGCCATCGTCGCCACCTGTTTCGCCTTCTTCATCTTCTACACCGACCGCGTCGGACAAACCTTCCTCTACATCCTCCTCGGAATCCTCGGTCTCCTCTTCATAGTACGCCTTGTTCGGGGCATGCAACTAATTTTAACAAATTCAAAAACTCCAAAATTCTATCTTTTTTATTATCTTTGCATTCTCGAAATCCTACCGATTATCGTGCTTGCAAAAGTTGCAATGTATTTATAGTTTGAGAGTTGAGTAAATAGTAACACAGTTCATGAAAATCAAAAAAATCCTCGTTTCGCAGCCCGAACCTGCCGATTTGGAGAAATCGCCCTACAAGAATTTAGTCACAAAATACGGAGTAGACATCACTTTTTTCAAATTCTTCGAAGTCGTCGGACTGACCGTATCAGAATTCCGCAAATCACGCATTCACCTCACCGAATACACAGCCGTCATCTTCAATAGCAAGAACTCTATCGACCACTTCTTCCGTCTTGCCAAAGAGCTGCGCGAAGTCATCCCCGACAGCATGAAGTACTTCTGCACCTCCGAGGCCATCGCCCACTACCTCCAGAACTACATCCAGTACCGCAAACGCAAGATTTTCTTCGGCAACCAGTACTTCTCCGAGCTCATTGAAATCCTCTCCAAGCACCGCGAAGAGAAATTCCTCTTCCCCTGCTCCGACGAGAAGCAGACCGAATACACCAAGATGCTCGACAAGGCCAAGTTCAAATACACCAAGGCCACCATGTACACCTCCGTACCCCGCGACCTGACCCAATTCAACCTCAAGGACTTCGACGTTGTCTGCCTCTTCTCACCCATCGGCGTCCGCTCGCTGCTGCAGAGCTTCCCCAACGTCGCCGACGAGAACATCACCATCGCCGCCTTCGGCCCCTCCACCCATGCAGCCCTCAAAGCCGCCGGCATCAAACTCTCCATTGCCGCTCCCACCAAGGCCTCGCCCTCTATGGCCATGGCTATCGAGAACTACATCAACGGCAAGGGACAGGACGAAGCCGTAATCACCCGTCCCTCGGCTCTGAAAAAGGACAGCGCACACAAAGGCACCGTGGCCTCCTCTGGCGCGACCAAGAAACCCAAGTCGGTCTTCGCCAACAAAGCCAAATACAAACAACTGCAGGAAGAACGCAAAGCACAGGCCGCTGCACGCCGAGCCGAACGCCTTGCCGCCAAAGAGGCACAAATCAGAGCAGAAGCCGGGGCTGCGGGCAAAGTAGAATAGTCCACCATGTACACCTTCTGCAAACAGGAGCGCCTCTGCAGCAAGAAACTCATCGACACCCTGTTCCAATCCGGCCACAGGTTCATGGCCTACCCTTACAGCGTTCACTGGATGCTTTGTCCCTCCGGCACACTGCCCGCCAACATCCCTGCGCAAGTACTTATCGCCACCTCCAAGAAGAAATTCCACCACGCCGTCGACCGCAACCGCGTCAAACGGCTCACCCGCGAATGCTACCGCACGCACAAACCCGTGCTCTACCAATTCCTTGACAGCCACGGCGCCACCCTTGTCCTCGCACTCAACTATATCCACAACGAGATATTCGACTTCCACACCCTCAACCACAAATACGAACGCCTCACGCTCACACTCATCGAACAGATTACCCAACACCTTGACACCCCCACCCAGCCCCAGCCATGAACGCCCTCGCCGCCATCTGGAACACCCTGTGCAAAGGGGTCTACGCCATATACCAGCTCCTGATGACCCTTCTGTCGAAGGTAATGCTGGCCCTCATCTGGTTTTACCGCACCTGCATCTCGCCCCTCAAACCGCCCACCTGCCGCTACACTCCCACCTGCTCGCAATACGCCGTCGAAGCCATCAAAAAGTACGGCCCCCTCAAAGGCGGATGGCTCGCCTTCAAGCGCATACTGCGCTGCAACCCCTTCGGCGGCTCGGGCTACGACCCCGTGCCCTGAACCCCTCCACAGCACACGGTCTGCCATTCCGCACTAACGTCGTTCAATCCTGCATCGAAACAGCATTGTTACAGCATCGTTATCCGTCAATATAACGGAAAACGATACTGTAAGTATACGGTAACGAGCCTTGATTGAAGGGCGCGACTGCTTCTGGACGCCTAACGTGAGAAGTACGGAAGCCGGGCAACCAGCTGTAATTACAACAACTGAATGGCAATGGCGGCGCAGGCTTCGGCGTCGGCCAAGGCGTGATGATGATTCTTGAGATTGTAGCCGCAGGCTTCGGCCACCGTGTGAAGTTGGTGGTTGGGCAGAAACTTCAGCTTGCGGCGTGCCGCCCGACAAGTGCAGTAGAACCTGTAATCGGGCCAGTCCATCTGGTACACCCGCATCACCGCACGGAGGCAGCCCTCGTCGAAAGGCGAGTTGTGGGCCACCAAGGGCAGCCCCTCAATCAAGGGTGCCACGCGCGCCCATACCTTGGGGAACACCTCGGCGCTGTCGGTGTCGCTGGGTCCCAAGCCGTGAACACGCTGGCAGAACCACGTGTAGTAATTCGGCTCGGGCTGGATGAGGCTGTAGAAGCGGTCGCACACCTCGCCGCCACGCACCACAACCACCCCTACGCTGCATACACTGCTGCGTTCGCCGTTGGCCGTCTCGAAGTCTATGGCTGCAAAATCCTGCATTTCTTCTGATTTATTGCTTTATCATCATTAGGTATCATTTTATCACCGACTCGGGGTCCGGGCGGTCGCCGCAGATATGCTTGTGGCGGCAGGTGCCGCAGTTGCGGCCGAGCCACACCCGTTCCAGATGGTCGGCGGCGGCATCCACCAGCGACGGCTCGTCGGTGAGGATGCCCGCCTCGAAATTGCGTCCGTCGGCGCTCTTCATGCCCATGCCCGCACCCGTCAGGTTGGCAGAGCCAATATAGGCCGTCGTGCAGTCGAAAATCATTATCTTGAAGTGTACCCGCAGGCAGAGCCGCCTCTCCAGCCGCGACCACAGCCCAGGGAAACGGTCGAAATCCTGCCTGAAATTTGCACCGGGTTCCTTGGCATGCAGCAGGCGGACCTCCACGCCACGGTGCAGCAGACGGTCCAACACGGCAAGGAAAGGCTCGGCGTCGCGCCCTTTGGCCACATAGAGATCCTTCAGGTCCGCCGTTGCAATCCAGAGGTCGTGCTTCACGCCCTCGCACCGCGACAGCACCTCCGTGTAATGTTCCTTATCTGCAATGTATTTCAGCATAACCGCATGAATTTACTGCCTGCAAAAGTACACATTTTTTACCAATTAGCAGCTTTTTTTCTGCCACCAAATGCTAAAAGCGCACTCCCCTCAAGTTCCTCCCAAACCCCTCACTGGTACACTCTTCCCAGCACCGCCACTACACAACATGAAACAAAAAGTCATCAAACTAAAAGAAAATTATTATATTTGCAATTATTTAAAAAGTAATAATTGAATATTAAATAACGTATATTATAATGAAATACAATAATATAACAAATCCTTTCATTATTTCAAAGGACATCCCGGAAGCGTTTTTTTGTGACCGAGAGGAAGAAACAAACTATCTCATCAAGCAAATCGACAATGGACGAAATACGGTGATTGTTTCACCCCGCAGAATGGGCAAAACTGGCTTAATCCACCACCTGTTTCGCCAAGAAACAATTCAGGAACGGTACACAACCTTCTTTGTAGACATCTACCCAGCATCCTCTTTACAGGAGATGTGCTACATATTGGGGCGGAGTGTCTTCGAAAGACTAAAGGCAAAGAAGACCCAGCACTGGGAAACCTTTTTCCAATACATGAAATCCCTGCGGGCAGGTGTCCGCTTTGACTCTGTCACCGGCGAACCCAAACTGGAGGTAGGAATTGGTGCCATAGAACAACCTGCAACAACGCTTGAAGAGATTTTCGAATATTTAGAGTCTTCACCAATACCGTGCATTGTAGCACTAGACGAGTTTCAACAAATTGCTGAATTCCCAGAACATCGCATTGAGGCACTGCTGCGCAGCATGATACAAAATTGTCGTCAGACCACATTTCTGTTCAGTGGCAGCAAACAGCACACCATCAACCAAATCTTCCTATCGAAATCACGCCCATTCTATCAGAATGCACAACTGATGGACTTGAAGCCTCTCAAACCGGATGTGTACACAGCGTTTGCCACCAGACTCTTTGCCCAGTATGATAAACAGATTGAGTCATCTGTTATTGCACAAGTCTATACGGACTACAAGGCCACAACATGGTACATGCAAATGCTCATGAACGAGTTGTTTGCCCTCACTGGACAAGGCGGTACCTGCACACTGGAACACCTTAACCAGGCACAGAAGAACATCATACAGGTGCAAGAAGGGTCATACATGATGCAGCTCAACATCCTGTCGTCCAAGCAAAAGAGACTGCTACAAGCCATTGCCAAAGAGGGTAGCGTGAAAGCTGTCACCTCGCAAGCATTTGTCAAAAAGCATGCATTAGATTCAGTCAGCACCGTCCAATCGGCATTGCGGGTGCTACTTGAAAAAGACATCGTGACAGCAGACAACGGACAGTATCGCGTCAGCGACTTCTTTTTCGGCCACTGGCTACAGGAGAATTATTAACAAAGATCACAACTTTTTCTTTAGTACAAAAAAAGCAGAGGCGACAAAATGCGTCGCCTCTGCACTGTCATGTAAACAAAAACCTATTTCAGGAATGTCTCGTAGTAGTCGAACATCTTCTCGTAGAGATGGATGCGGTCGTAGCCGCGGACGTTGTGCTCGTGGTGGGGGTAGATGAAGTAGTCGACCTGTTTGCCGGCTTTGATGCAGGCATCGATGAACTCGATACTATGCTGCCACACGACGGTGTTGTCCTCGGCTCCGTGGATGACCAGCAGTCGGCCTTGGAGGTCTTTGGCTTTGGCAAGGAGGGAGTTGTTGGCATAGCCCTCGGGGTTCTCCTGGGGCATATCCATATAACGCTCGCCGTACATGATTTCGTACCACTTCCAGTCGATGACGGGGCCACCGGCACAACCCACCTTGAACACTTCGGGGTGAGCCAGTTTCATGGTGATGGTCATGAAGCCGCCAAAGCTCCATCCTTCCACGCCCATACGGTTCTTGTCGACATAGGGCAGGGACTGCAGGAACTTGACACCTTCCATCTGGTCGGCCATCTCGATGGTGCCGAGCTGACGGTGGGTGCAGCTCTCGAACTCGAAGCCGCGGTTGTCGGTACCACGGTTGTCGACGGTGAAGACCACATAGCCCTGCTGGGCAAGGAAGAGGAAGTATAGGTTGCCGCCACCCAGCCATGTGTCGGTCACCAGCTGGCTGTGAGGGCCACCGTAGACATACACCAGCGTGGGGTATTTCTCGCCGGGTTTCATATTGGGAGGCGTGATAAGACGATAGTAGAGGTCGGTGACGCCGTCGGCAGCCTTGATGGTGCCCATCTCAATGCCGGGCATGGCATAATCGGCCAGGGGGTTGTCAAGCTGATAGAGTGTGGCGACGGTCTTGCCTTTCTTGATATCGATGACTTGGGCGCAGCCGGGATTCTCCACACTGTTGTAGGCGTCGATAAGCATGGTGCCCTTGCTGTTGACGATGACCGAATGGGTACCCTTGGCAGGAGTGAGGAGGGTCATATTGCCAGTGGCGAGGTTGACGCGGTAGGCAGCAAGGCCAATGGCACTCTCTTTGTTGGCGTATACGAAGACATTCTCGCCCTTGGCATCAAAGCCGATAATGCCTTGCACCTCGTAGTTGCCCTTGGTCACCTGGCGAAGCATCTGGCCGTCGGTGTTGTAGAGGTAGAGGTGTTTGTAGCCGTCGCGGAGGCTGAACCAGAGGAACTGGTCGGGATGGCCGGGGACGAAAGTCATGGGGTCGCAGGGCTCGACATAGCGGTTGTCGGATTCGACGAAGAGAACGGTGTCGAACTCGCCGTCAGCCACATAATAGCGCTCAAGCCACATGCGGTTCTGCTCGCGGTTGACTTTGGCGATATAGAGATAGACCTCGTTGGGATCCCAGCTGATGTTGGTGAGGTAGTTCTCGCGTTCGGAGACGGAGGACTCGTCGCGACGGGTGTCGAGATAGAGGACCGAGCGCTGCGACGCGTCATAAATACCTACGGTGACCTCGTGGCTCTTCATGCCGGCCATGGGGTATTTGAAGGGTTGCTCGCGGGCGATGCGGGCGGTGGTATTCACCATGGGATAGTCGGTCACCATGGACTGGTCCATGCGGTAGAAGGCCAGATAGTTGCCTCTGGGAGACCAGAAGGTGCCCTTTTCAATGCCGAACTCGTTGCGATGGACGGACTGGCCGTAGACGATGTCCTGGTCGGGCGACTCGATGGGGTAGACAACACCACCGTCTTTGACATACAGATTGTTGCCAAAGGTATAGGCCGTACGGTAATAGTTCTCCTCCATGTCGAGATGCTGAGCATCCTGAGTGGGGTATTTGGCTATTACCGACAGGGTTTTCTTGGCCATGTTGTAGAGCAACACCTTGCCGGCGGCATTGAAGCGGAGTTCTTTGTCGTTGAGTATTTTGCAGTAGGGGAAATAGGACAACGACTCCTCGCCCGAGGCGACAAGTACCTTGTTCAATGCCCCAAGGGTGAGACGGGCTTTGGTCTTGCCGGGATTGCCCATGTAGAGCACCGTGTCCTGCACATAGGCAATCTGGTCGGTGTTGCCGACAAACTGGAACCCCCTCATGGTGGCCTGGGGGTAGAGGCCTCTAGTCATCAGCTGCTTGGAGCTGAGCATCTTGTTCTGAGCGGTCACGCTGAGGGTGAGCATCAACGCTGCAGCAAAAAAGATAATTCTTCTCATATTACGGCGATACAATTTGAATGTGCTAAGATGTTAATAAAGGATTGCGTTATAGGCACTACAAAGCGATCAATAATTCTTCCAGTTGCGAAAACGGAGGTTGAACACTCCGAAGAAGGCCTCTTTGAAAATCTTCATGCTCATTTTCGAAGTGCCGAGGACACGGTCGGTAAAGACAATGGGGACCTCGTAGAGGCGGAAGCCCAGCCGTGTGGCGGTGTATTTCATCTCTATCTGGAAAGCGTAGCCGACAAATTTCACCTTGTCGAACTTCATCTTCTCCAACACCTTGCGGCTATAGCATACAAAGCCTGCCGTGGCGTCCATCACCTTCATGCCGGTGATGGTGCGGACGTATACAGAAGCATAATAGGACATCATCAGTCGTCCCATGGGCCAGTTCACAACGCTGATTTTGCCATCCACGTAGCGTGAACCCACCACCACATCGCCTTTACCGGTAGAGCAAGCCTCGTAGAGCCTTGGCAGGTCGTCGGGATTGTGGGAGAAGTCGGCATCCATCTCAATCATGTATTCATAGCCGTGCTCAAGACCCCAGCGGAAACCGTCGAGATAGGCGGTTCCGAGTCCCAACTTGCCTTTACGTTCCTTGATAAAGAGCCGTTCGGGAAACTCCTGCATCAACCGTTTGACAATATCGGCGGTGCCGTCGGGCGAGTTGTCCTCGACAATCAGCATATCGAACTCTTTCTCGAGAGAGAATACCTTGCGAATGATATTCTCTATATTTTCCTTCTCATTGTATGTCGGAGTGATTACAAGTGTGTCTGACATATTAAACGTTGCTAATAGTTAGTTAATATTTCGGGTGACGCAACAGGAAAGGCAGTATAGCGATCCACCCCAAAAGGATTCCTAGACTATTGCCTATGAGGTCGTTCACATCGAATCCTCTATAGGGCAACAGATACTGTATAAATTCGGTGAAAAGCCCTATCGCCAAAGCCATAAAAAGTATCAAGACTTTGCGCCGCTTGAGGAAATCCATCAAGAAGAAAGGGCAGGGAATGAACACAAGGCCGTGCAGCAGATGGTCGAGACGCAACCCAAATACGAAGTTGTCCAGGGGCAGCCCCAAACCGTTGAGCGGAGCCCACATCAAGACTGCCAACAGGATGAAGTACAACACTGCCCAGCGCTTGCGAGCCTTCCGGCTGGCGACCTTGGCCACGGTGTTCTTCACGGTGCGGCGGAGCACCACCTTGCGCGACCGTTTTGTCCACCATTCGCCCTCGCAGTCCACTTCCTCGCCGCTGGGACGTATCACGGTCATCAACTGTGCAAGCACATCCTGACGACGGACATGCTCGTGCTTGTAGCAGTTGTCGCCCCGGAAATCATACACACCGTTGCTTATCCTCATCAGTCGGTGGATGATATAGTGGTTCCCATCGAAGAAAAGATACACTTTCCCCGGGATGCACTTCTCGTCGGCATCAAGCGGGCGGAGCCTGATTTTGTCGCCATTGCCGTTAATCATAGGCAGCATGCTGTCGCCGCCAAACAGCATGGTCACCGTTTGGCCGGCCTTGAGCCGCTCGCACATCTCCACCAACAGGAAATTGTCGGGGCTGTTGGGTAATGATATATGGATTGTTCTCACCACAGTAAAAGATTGTCAACTACATGTTTTGTGCCTTGAAGATGGCATCGTGGCTAGTCCAGGCGGCATCCTCGTCGGGAAGACATTCCAGATGGAAAACCGGCACCACGGACAGTACATCCGAGAGCATATCCACCATCAAATCCTGGAACATGTCGTCCTGCGCCAAGGCGGGAGGACAGGAGGGATGCAACGCGGAGAAGGACTCTACCACGCTCAGACGGCGGATGCTGTTGTACGGGGCCTGCGAGAGTCTCACCACACCGGCCAGGGGGAAGCGCAGCTGATGGTAGCAATGGGTCTTGCCGCTCCAGGGCGAGCCATACACTACCGCCTCGCCATTCTCCATGGCCAGCACAGGACTGTCGTCGTTGAGCAGATGGGCATCGGGGATACTCTTCAGCCAGAGGCGCGTATGCGTACTCTTGCCAGTGCCCGACTCGCCAAGGAACAGCACAGCCTTGCCCTGATGGACAATCGTGGAGGAATGGACCAAGGTCATTTTGCTCGGCAAAGAGAGCATGGCCAAAGCCATCCATAAGGCAAAGCGCAGCATGTCCATATCGCCGCCATGCGTGGCCTCCACCACCTTGCTCCCCTTCACGTAGCGCATCAGCAGGTGAGGCGTAGTCCCGTCGTAAGGTTCCATGGTGAAATAATAGGCCTCGCTGGTCTTGGCGAACTTGCACGACATGATGTCGGCCTCGAAGATAAAGTCATAGAGCACATGCCAGCGCTCAGGCTTCTTCAGGGGCTGGTCGAACACCACTTGCCACTCCGGTTCGTCATACTCGGACACGAACACCGGGAAGCCCGGCATCGTCCTCAACATTGCTGCCTCATTGTCGCCCACAACGCGGAACTTGTGTCCCGCAATCAAGAATGAGATACTGTCTGCCATGTCGCACTTCTTTATTCAGGCAACAGCAGGCCGTTCTCACGGATGGTCTCCACCCATTTGGCGGCATCGGCGTGCGCGGTAGCCTCGTCCACATTGTAATTGTCCAACAATACTGCCGCGGCATCTTCCACCGTGAAGTCCTTGCCCTGCAAGGAATCCCACATCAGCAATGCCGACTCATTAAAAGCCACTACACGGGTCATGTCCCCGTTTGTCTTACCCTGCAACAGGATAATATTCTCGCCCGCCACTTTGCGGACCTTAAAAATAGGATTAATTTTCATGCTGCAAAAATACTAAAAAAAAATGACATAATAGAAATAAATCACAAATCAAAGTTAACCGTTCCACGACCATATACACCCGGCAACACCTCTGCACTATTTGCTAACGCCTAAAGTTATGCAACTTGTACCCTTCACCACTGCCTTTGCCGAGGGCGCTCACACGGGTGTAAAGGTCACCTCTATCTCGTCCCCAAACGTCTTTCCTATCTGCTTGCGGACAGCTTTGGTAACCCCGAGTATATAGCATATATTACCCTCGTCGTCCTTCACACCCATGTTCACTATGCTTCCGCTGTAGGGGACCCCGTTGAAGGTGGCATTCACCTTTAGCCTCCCTTTGCCGAACTCCCTGCGCAAATCATACGGCACCACCACATAGGCGGCATCCATCTCAATGTTCTGCACGAGTGTTGCCCTAAAGCTATACATACCCTGTTATTTGGCAGTGATAATCTTGTAGGTGTCGATGGCGATGGCCAGCTCTTCATCGGTCGTCACTACGGCCGTGGTGACACGGGCGCCGGGCACCGAGATGATGGCATCCTCGCCCGAGGTGCGGTCGTTCAGCTCCATATCAATGTCTATCCCGAGCCAGTCCATATCCTGCAGGATGGCGTGGCGCATGAACCAGGCGTTCTCGCCTATGCCGCCGGTGAACACCAACAGGTCGCAGCCGTTCATCTGTGCCGCGAAAGCTCCGATATACTTCTTACAACGCTGGGCAAAGACATCGAAGGCATGGATGCAGCGTTGGTCGCCGTTGTTTCGGCCAGCCCAGATGTCGCGCATGTCCTGAGCTCCGCCGGTCAGACCCACCAGTCCGCTCTTTTTGTACAAGATGTCGTTTGTCTCCTGCACACTCAGGTTGGCCTTCTCCATCAGATACAGCAAAGCCCCCACATCAATGTCGCCGCAACGCGACCCCATGGTCAGCCCCTCGAGCGAGGTCATGCCCATGCTGTTGTTCACACTCTTGCCGTGGTCTATGGCGCAGATACTGGCGCCACTGCCCAGATGGCAGGTGATAATCTTCAGGTCTTTCCAATATTTGCCTATCATCTTGGCACCCTTCTTGGCTACAAAGCGGTGGCTTGTTCCATGGAATCCATAGCGACGAATGCCATACTGCTCATAAAACTCATAGGGTATGCCGTAGAGGTAGTTCTTGGGCTCAATCGTCAGGTTGAAAGCCGTGTCGAACACCGCCACCTGCGGTACACCGGGCAACACTGTCGCCATTGCCTCAACTCCCATGATATTGCCGGGAATATGCAGCGGAGCAAGGTCGGTGAGCGAACGGGCCTGCTCCAGCACCTGCGGGGTGATGAGCACACTATGGCTGAAAAACTCTCCGCCGTGGGCAAAGCGGTGACCCACAGCCGACACCTCCTGAATGGAACCAATCACACCCGTCACGGGGTCCAGCAGTGCATTCATTACCATTTGCAGACCCTCGGTATGTGAGGGAATGGGGCATTCGGTCACATGCTTCTCGCCCTTGCAGGTGTAAGAAAAAATACCGCTCGCCAAGCCGATGCGTTCCAGTAGACCCTTGGTCAGGACTGCCTGGGTATCCACATCAATCAACTGATACTTAAGTGATGAACTACCACAATTGAGTACTAAAATCTTCATGACCTAAACATAATTTTCCCTAAATAACGTGGAAAAGCATCCTTTATTGTGCCCCTCCCGATTATTTAGGAATCCGCTGCAAAAGTACACAATCTTTTTTTTAGACCTGAACACGAATTTTCCTTAACCCTGCCACCCCCTTAGTATAAATACCGATATTTAACCCAAATCGGTCATTAGGCCAACTTTTCAAACGGGATAACCGCTCTCTCGATTCACTTTTTACACTTATCCGACGGATACTCCGACCCCCCGCAACGCCCTCCACACTCCTTCCCTGCCCGGCTTTTGCTCCCTCACCTCGTCTCCCCTGCCCTGCCGCAGTGCCGGGAAGTCTCAGCGGACGGCGCGCCACGACCCACTTGGGTCGTTCAATCCCGGCTCGATGCTGCCTGCTTCCCGGCTGATTATCTGTTATCATGTCGAGTAACGATGCTATAACGATACTATTAGGATGCAGGATTGAACGGCCTCTCTCCGTAGCGAGGGGAAATCGTTGCCGCTCCACGTCGCAGGGTGGGTAGGCAACGCTGAAAAGATTGAAGAAACACAGTCTATAATGAGGGGAAAGTCCGACTTAAACCCTAATGACCGATTTGGGATTAATTAACATTTTTCTTGGCACACAACACCCGCTGGTATGGCCGCAAACCCGCGCCGGGGTTGGATTTCGGGCTGTTTTCCATGCTTCCGCGACGCGACCCCCTTGTTCCGCCGCTGCATCCCCTCTGTCGCACCGCTTTTTCTCCGTTCCGGAGAACGGCGCAAGAGCGAGAGATTTTTGGGGAAAAACAGAAATCACTGCGGGCCGGCGTCGGAGTCTGTCCGTTCTGTCCGCCACCAAACAAAGATAGGGTGCGGCGGCTTTCAGCCGCCGCACCCCATCATGTATTACAGCACCAAGGGGTTACCTATTCCTTGGGGGTCTTCCAGTTCAAATAGAACTGTACACCGGCCATCTGGTACACTTGCCAGTGGCCCCACTTGCCCATACCGCTGAAGTCGGTATCCCACTTCAGGTTCAACGCAAGGTTGGCCGAGATAAAGCTTGCAAGACGGTAGTCCAGCTTCAACTCAAAGTCGAGGTCGGTCTCGAAGGCACGCTTGGCCAGCCAGCTTTTGCCTTTCAAGTCAGCCCATGTCTCGCCGTCGGAGAGAGAATAGTCCTTGGTGGGAACCAGGTCGGGATTCTCAGGATCAGGCACGAAGGCGTTGATGGCATCCCATGCCATGTGCTTCGGTTTCTTGTAATCATAGAAAAGCTCAGCACGGGCATAGAGGTCGAGGTTAGGCAGCACATCTTTTCTCAGGTACTGGAGCTTCACATAGCTACCTAGAGCGAAGTAGGCGTGTTTGAACGTTGAGGGGTCTTTCTTGTTGAACTTCGCAGGATTCTGCAGAACTCCATAGGTGCGTCCGGCAGCAATCAACGAGTCGTTGTAGACGAAAGTGGTCTTACCAGTCAAGAAAGAGAGGGAGACGGACCAGTCGGTGCGTTTGTGTTCGAAAGAGAGAGCGGTGGTCAGGTAGGCAGGAGCAAAGAAGTCGGAGATGACCTTCTGGGTCTGGTTGGCTCCCACGCCCTTATATTCATAGCCTTTGCCAAACTGGGTCTTGAGGTTGGCCGTGAAGCTGGCGCCCCAACCGCGATAGGCATTCCACGAAATGGCACTGGTAAGGTCAATCTTATCGTTACTCTTTCGGCGGGTCTCGAAGAAAGGCAGCTCGGGACTGTCGTCGAGGTCCTGCCAAGCATAGCCGTAGGCCAGGTCGGCGATGTTGTCCCACACATACCTGGGATGGGTGTACTTGTAATTACCGA
Source organism: uncultured Bacteroidales bacterium (assembly GCA_900317125.1). Taxonomy (GTDB): domain Bacteria; phylum Bacteroidota; class Bacteroidia; order Bacteroidales; family P3; genus Colimorpha. The sequence goes on from ONFR01000014.1 coordinate 48,254, forward strand.
AGAAAGTGGCGGTAGCATCGATTTGTGAGTTACCTGCCGTGGCCCAGTTGTTAAAGAAGAACTCGCTAATCTTCAAGGCTGGGGTACTGGTAGTGGTCCACGAACCTCCTTTTACGAGACTTGTTGACTCATCTTGGGCCGAAGCCATGGCGACAACCATCAGCAGGGTTGTGCAAAGTGTAATGACTTTTTTCATTGTTTATAGTTGTTTTATGTTGTTAATTTTCTCTTCTACAGGTGCAGAGACACAAGCAATGACTCGAAATCACGCTTGTGTTTCGAAATGCAAAGATACTATTTTTTTTCAAAAAATGAATTTTTTTCAATGCGTGTAGTCGTCATCGCTCCACTGCCAGCGGGCGGTTTCGGGGGCATAGAAACGGCCTATGCGGTAGTCGATGTTGGCCTTGTGGGCCTGGCTGAGCTGGAAGGGACGGCGCACGTAGTACATCTTACCGTCTTTGACAAAACGGGCGCCGGTCTGGTGGAATCGGAAGGGGACGCCCTTTTCGACACACTGGCGGCGGAGGTCGAGCACCCAATCGTAGTGGCAAGGACGTGCCTCGCGGCCCGATTCGCCCCCTGTGCTCACCTCCTCGATGGTGTTGTCGAGGTATTGCAGCAGGTCGATGCCCTCTATCAGTGGCGACGCAATGATGGATTTGTGCTTGATGGGCAGCTGCCGGAAGATGGGCAGGCGGTAGTCGGCCATGGCCTGATTTTCGACGGTGCAGCCCACCAGCACGTTGTCGTAGCCGTCGCCCCAGTCGGGAGGGATGCACTCCATAAAGCGGTCTATGCGTTTGGTGAAGAAATAAAACCACAGGTCGGAGCGCTCTCGCATCATAGCCCAGCATTCGGGACGCCAGGGGTCGGCATCCTGCAGCAGGAAGTCGGAGGTGAAGCATGTGAAGACCATACGGCCGGAGGGTATCTTGTAGCTCTTGTCGCGACGGCGTTTCAAAGGCAGATTGAAGTTGGCGGTTTTGCGGGCCACATCGCTGCCTATCTCGCTACCGTACATCTCGTCCTGCCGATAGACATAGCAGTATTTGCAGCCCGGGCTGATTTTGGTGCAGCCGTGCCACGGGTTCCAGTCGGCGTATATGTCCCAGTGTTCGCTCATGGGATGCACATTAGAAGTCCCAGCGGAGGCCGAGGCAGGGGGTTATGCTACGATAATAATTCTTATAGTAATTATTGCCATAATACCACCCTCCCGGGTAATTGTATGTGATGGGTAATTTAAAGAAAACTCCAAGCCCTTCGCGCCCCATGTAATGGCCTTTGCCCTGCGAACTCCACAGATGGCTTAGGTTGTACCATATCTGCGGTTCGAGTCGCATGCTACCAAGCACGCCCTTGAATGACCCAAAGGAATACTCATCGACCAATAAGTCGAGTTTGCCGCAGAATGAGAGTCCTTCGACAGTGAATAGTCGCGGGATGTCCCAATCGAAGGAGAAAAAGAAAGGCCATCCTAAGTTATGGGTATAACGAAGGAGCAGCCGGAAGTGATACATGTGTCCGTTGGGACGGAAACGCTCATATTCAACACCTACCATATAGGCGTTCCACACATCATCCCAGCCGCCGCCGAACTGGGCACCCTCCCAGCCGGCACGGATGCCCCAGCCGCCCAAGCGGGGTTTGAAGTGGAAAGTGTAGCCCGCCTCGGCATAAAGGGTTGTCTGACGGGCTCGGTCGAAAGGATGGTATATATCCATGCGGTACGACACTGCGTGGCGGGCAGCGCGATAGAACCCCTCGGTTGTGGTGACGCAATGGCCACGGTTGAAGTCGTACATCTCTTGGACGTTCATGCCTTTGATGGGGAAAATTTCGACACCCAATACAGAAGCAGGCCCGTCGGGGAAAAGCTTGATGGTGTCCAGACGCATGTCCTGCACGAGCGACAGGTCGCGCCCTGTGGGGTAATAGCCAAAGGAGGATACACGGAGATGGTATTTGCCCGCAGGGGCTTGAAGACGATAGTTCCCCTCTCCGTCGCACTGGGTGTTGACGACGATTTTGCCGTCAGGGGTGAGCAGCTCCACCTTGGCATAAGGAGCGGGATTGCAGCCATTGGAGGTCTCACAGACAGCACCGCTGACGGCGACGAGATTCTGCGCCGAGAGGGTGATGGCAAGAATGGCAAAAGTGAGAACTGATACAATTCGTTTCATAACTGATTTGTTTTTTGATGGTGAATTCTTTTATTCAATAAACGCAGAAGAGGGTGGATATATTACACTTGGCGACGATTTTTTCCATTCGAACGAATGATAAATAGATATCTTTCAATGGTTTGACACTTGATTTTTACTGCTACAGAAAAGGCGGCACCGGACTGCCGGGCAAGCCAAGGATGTATTGAAAAGAAGATGGCAAGAGGATGTGGGCGTTTTGCGAAAAGGCAAAGACCGCCGTGTCGTTAGGCTGGGGACAAACAGGTGTGAAGGGGTTGCCAGCGGAGTCTTCCGCCACGAGGGGCTGGATAAGACAGACGACCCCGGCACGCGCCCTGACATGGAGGCCGAGAGCCAGGCTGTCGTCGGAGATGAGATAGGTTCGGCGATAGAATTTGACTTGGAAATAGTCCTGCGGGATATGGGTACGCGCCAAGAGACTGAGGAAGTCGGCATTGCCGGCCACCCACTGGCAGCGACGGGAGCGGGTGTTGACAAGAGGCATGTCGGCAGGCGATGCATAGACTTCATCCCACAGACAGGGGACGACGAAACTGTAGTGATAAAGCTGCGAGGGGTTTTCCTGCAAGCGACGACGGAGCCCTTCGCGCCAATGGGTGGTGTCGGCGGGGTAGCGGCGACGCAACTGCTGCACAAGGGCTGCCTCGTTGTAGTCAGAATCGGGATGGTAGAAGGCGTACCATGTGCGGGCAAAATAATGCCGGATGGACTGGGGATTGCGGTTGGCGGAGAGGTAGGCATAGTACTCGAAGTGCTTGGAGGCCTTGACGGTGGCACGGTTGCCGAAAGCCCGGGCCAAGCCGTCGAGGAGCGACTGGTTCTGCCCCACGGCACAACCATGGAGATAGATGAGGGTGTGGCAATCGATAACAGTGCTGTCCGGCGGGAGAAGAAGGCTGTCGGCCATGGCCTGACGAAGGCTTTCGACAGAGGTACGCTGGCCATCGGGGGTGACAGTCATATGGAGGTCGATAAACTCGTTGCCATGGGTCACCAAATTGACAAGGCCGTAAGGAAGTCCGTTGTCGGCAGGATGAAGGCGGAGCCAGTCGAGCACCTGACTCAGGGCGGTGAGGGAGTCGACAACCACCTCGGTACGCTCGTCGGGATTGAGTCGGTAATATTGGTTGGCAAGGGAGTAGTAAGGGTTGTAGGCCGAGAGGTCGCGGCCCATGATGAAGGTGACCGAGATGCGCGGAATGGTGTCGCAAGGCTGGGCCAGTGTGTCGGCAACAGGAAGCGGAGCGGTGTCTCCCCTGCCCTTACAGGCTTGGAGAGACACCACTGCTATCATCAGAAGGATGAAGAAACTTCGGCTCATTCCTTGGGTAACACAAAATGGATGGGCAGATTGAATTGGGTGCGGACTGCCTTACCACGTTGCCTGCCGGGTTTCCATTTGGGCATCAGTTTCACCACACGGACAGCCTCGGCACCACAACCACCGCCGATGTCGCGGAGCACCTTGATATTGCTGACGGAGCCATCGACTTCGATGATGAAGGTGATGAACACTTTGCCCTCAATCTTATTGAGTTTTGCCTCGTCGGGATAATGAAGATTGCGCTGGATGAAGGCAATGAGCGAGTCTGTGCCTCCCGGAAACTCCGGGTCTTCCTCTATAACCATGAAGACCTCTTCTTCCTCTTCAACCTCTTCGAACACCGACGGTACACTACTGAGGTCGACAGACGAGATTCGTGCAGCCTTGAGGGCGGAGACTTCGTGACCTATGGCATAGTCGGAGACTCCTTCGGGCATGGGGACAGGCTGCTTGACGGTGGTCTGCTTGCCGTCCTTGTTGACGATCTCTTCGTCGATGGCGACAAAAGAGGTGTATTGCGTCATGAGGTTGTATTTGAGACCCAGCTCTAGAATCGCCTTGTCGGTGGGGGCTTGGGCATTATCCAGATAGGAGAGATATTTGATGCGCTCGCGAGCCCAGAGGTAGCGCAGGGCAGCGTTGGCGGGGTCGGCCTTGAGGCTGGAGAGGTTGTAGGACTGCTTGAAGGGTTTGCGACCCACCTTGCCGGTGAGGAAGACGGTGCCTTGAGGTTTGCCATTGTATTTGCCGAAGATAAGAATGGGACGCTCGGCCATCATGTCGGGCACAGAGGCAGGCTCGATGTCGTAAGCCTGGAAGGAGCCGGAATTGAACTCTATATGAGTAAGGACCGGGGTGTTGATGTACTGGCGGAAACGTTCGGCTTGGGCAGCAGCCTCGTTCTCTTTGGTGACAATCATGGGCTCGCCGTTGCCCGCAAAGGCCATGCCCTCGATAAGCCAGCGGTTGACACTGCTGCCTATGCCGAAGGAGAAGAAGTTGGCCTCGCCATTGTTCTGGCGGATGAGTTCGAAGCACCGGCTTTCGACGGTGACGTAGCCGTCGGTGAGGATGACCATGGTGCGGGAGATGTCCTGGTCGGGTCGCGGAAGGGCATAGGCAGTGCGGAGGGCATCGAGCACTTCGGTGCCGCTCCAGTTGTTGCCCCCCTGAATGAATGTCATGGCTTTGTCGATGTTGTCGGCAGTGGCATCGACGGAGCGGGGACTGAACACGGCGGAATTGCTGGAGAAGAGGACGATATTGAACTTATCCTGCGGGTTGAGATTGGTGATGAGATTGCGCATCAGTTTCTTGGATATCTCCATCGGGAAGCCCCACATGGAGCCGGAGACATCGACGATGAAGATGTATTCGCGCGGAGGGATGTCGTCTTTCTGCACACGTTTGGGCGGCTGCACCATGAGCATGAAGAAATTCTCGTCCTGCCCCTCGTAGAGCATGAGGCCGGATTCGATGGTATTGCCACGCAGGGAGTAGTTGACGATGACATCACGGTTGCCACCGTTGGTCTCGGAGGGGTCGAGGCGGACAATGGCCTGCTTGGCATCGGGGTTGGAGATACGCATCTTGTGCGAGGTGCAGGTGACATCCTGGATGGGGACGGCAGAATGGATGACGAGCTCGTAGCCGAACTTGTAGGCAGGCATGACGCCCGAATGGGTGTAGGGCGTGGCCACAAAGCCGTCGTCGGGGCCGGAGGGGTTCTTGGCGGGGTTGGAGTAGCGGGGACCCACCACAGTGGGATAGACAAAGCTGTACTGCCCTTTCTCCGGCACAAGGAGCTCGGTGTAGCGGAGCTCCACCATGATGGTGTCGCCTGGCATGATATTGGAGACATTCATGGTAAAGACATTGGGACGGCTCTGCTCCAATAGCGAGGCACGTTTGCCTTCCTGCTTGGCCTTCTCGTAGTCGGCACGGGCTTTCTGTTTCTCCTCAATCTGTGCACGAATGATGCGGGTGCCGATGGTCATCTGCATAGAGTAAACTGCAGCACGGGTGGACATGGGGAAGGTGTAGATAGCCTCGAGCGGATTTTTGCCGCTGTTGACATAGACCTGCTTGATGGTCACGTCGGCAATGGAGCCGGAAATGGAGGTCTTGACCGAAGTCTCTTTCAGCGGGAGCTGGTCGATTCCGGGATTCTCGCTGATGACAACGAAATAGGGCGAGAGGGTTTTGTCCTGATCGTCGTTTTCCTGTGCAAAAAGATTGCTGCTGCCGAGCGCGACAAGGCTGAGAAGTGCGAAGCATTTGCTCCAGAATGAATGGGTTTTCATGATGATGGGGTTTTTGATTGACAACTGAATGACGTTTTTGTATGTTAATTTAGTACGATTAGAGCCAAAAAGTTTGCAAAAAGTGACATGCGAGACAGAATTATTTTGGCCGCTTGGGGAAGAAACGACCTGTTCGACTGCAATAGTCGTCGTATTCGGAGCCAAAATCGCGCCATAGGCGACGCTCCTCGCTGAGAACCTGCAGCATCATGACGGCGACATACAGAATGAATACGAGCATCGCTTGCCATGCCCAAAGCCACAGGCAAAAGCCAATGAGATAAAGGAAACTGCCGGAGAGCATGGGGTTTCGACTGAGGCGATAGGGGCCGTCGGTCATCAGATGGCGTGTGCGGGGTGCCAGCTCGTGGCCGAAAGCATCCATGGGGTTGCCATCGCCCTTATGGCGCATATACACGATGGACCAAATGCTGAGGGACAATCCTATCAACATCAGGATTATAGCCACAGCAACACGAATGGGTGAAGCCGGCCAAAGGGCAGGGCGGCCACAGCCCAACCACATAAGGAAGGGCATCAGTCCCACAAACAGGACTGCCCCCAAAGCGTAGCCAAGTATTTCTTTGAAGAGTTTCATGATTTTGTTTTATTTACTAATATTTCGCATGGCTTTTCGGAGGTTCAGGCGGTACGGGCTGTCTTGGGATAGGCGTACAACCACATTGGATAACAACACATTGCACTATATATGAATTGCTTGTCATGACTGGGATGAACCAGATTATTGAGACTGCAAAAATACAAAAAAACTGTTTATCCATAGAAAAAAAAATACGCCCCTGCCCAAAACCATTCTTGAGGAATGCTCGACGAGAAAAGTTTTTTTCTCCAATCCAATTATTTTGTGTAATTTTGCGTTTTGAAACAAACAATCTCACAAGATATGGCACAACTATCCCGCAAGGCAAAAATCATCACAATCCTGTCGTTATTAATTGCGATTGTACTGACCCTGTTTATCTATTTTCACTTCTTCTTTGTGTATAGCTCGGGGGTGAACGCCGGCAACATAAACTATATGCAGTGCGAAGGAATCATCTTCAAGACATACGAGGGCAAAATGATTCAAACAGGCTTTAAGACAAACGCCGGCGGAGTGAACACCTCGCTAAGGTCGAACGAGTTTAAATTCTCTGTCACCGACAAGAAGATTGCCGATACACTGATGCGCTGCTCGGGAAAAGAGGTTGAACTGCGCTGGAAACGCTATATGGGCACCCTGCCCTGGCGAGGCAACAGCCAGTATGTGGTGACGGAGGTGCTTTCAATACAAGATCCCACACGGTTATTTTGATGAAACGGTTTGTCGTCCCGACACTGTGCCTGGTGCCATTTCAAGTATGAAGAACGTGGCTTAACGGTTTAATAATAATACTTATGGGGTTGATGTTGAGCACCGAGAATATCACACCGAGCGAGGAGAGTTTGTGCGAGGTGGTTTATAATATTGTGGCTCAAATTCCCCGTGGGCGGGTACTTACATACGGCGCAATTGCCCGTCTGGCTGGTTTTCCCAACCACAGCCGCCTGGTAGGACGCATCATGCGTGGCGCTCCCGATGGGCAGCTGCCCTGCCACCGTGTGGTATCGGCAACGGGGAGGCTTGCCCCACACTACCCCGCTCAAGCCCTCCTCTTGGAAGCCGAAGGAGTAATCCTCTCCCCCACCGGAAAAGTCCCACTAAAGACCTACCTCTGGCAAATCGATTGAAAAGTTTTTTCGCCATTCCAATTCTTTTTCGTATTTTTGCATCCGATTTCAAAGAGAAATCACGAAGCGTTATGCTCGTTCTGTGTATGGGAACCTGAGAAACTCCAAGCCGAAATTGTATTATCATTATAAAACTGAAGAGGCAACAGGATAAAATGGCCAAACAAGCAAATGATTTCAGATATAATATGCAGAAACAGCATGTTCTATGTAATGAACGAGAACGGCAAAGAAATTAGTCATGGCTTTGAAAACTCATTAGGCGAACTCATGGGATTTACTGGAACCATGATTCTTTTTCGTCGAAATGGAATGTATTATATGTATGATGACCGTCTAAAGGAGATTGCTCACAATTTCGAAAACTCACTCGGTGAATTCCGTAGTATGGCAGGAAACTCTGTAAATTTTCGTAGGAACAGAATGATCTATACCTATGATAGCAGGTTTCGCGAAATTAGTCACCGCTTCGAATAATATTAATATTTACTAAAATGAATGCACAAGAACTTAATAAAGTGCAGCAAGAAATAAGAGATGCCATCTATGCGCATGCCATAGAACTCGGTTACGATAACAACATTATTGAACCCATAACAGATGGTGTCTGTGATTTTGAAGGATATTTGAAATCCAATCCTAAAATCATGTGGATACTCAAAGAGCCAAATGGACAGAATGAAGACGGAAATATAGAAGGTGGTGGATGGTCAATTGTTGAAACTGGATTCAGAGATATTGAAGCCACTGCGAAACAACCAACATTCCAGAAAATCATTTACATTATGTATGGTTATTTGAATGGTTGCAAATACTATGATATGGATTTCGTTCGGGACAATCATGAGATGGTCAAGGTAATGCATAATATTGCATACCTAAATGTCAGTAAAATGCCTGGCAATAGCAAATCTACCCCAACTAACATTGAAAATTGCTACCAACAATGGAAGCCTATCCTTGATAAGCAAATCGAGACCTACAATCCAGATGTAATTATATTTGGCAACACGTTTGAGCACTTTAGAAATGATTTCAATGGAAATGGATTAGAGTGTATTGACAGCTATCCAGGATGGATAGACATCTACCAGTGTAACAACCGCCTATTGTTCGCTGCATACCATCCCCTTCAACGATGTGGAGATGAAGAATATATTAACACCCTTATTGATACACTTAACACGTATTTCCCAAGAAACAAATAAGCAGAAAAGAAAAATCAGAGAGAGCAACATGCTTTTGGCAGATGAGGGTGCCCCAAAACTTATGGGACACCCTCTTTTTTATGCATGTAATGGATATTACTCTTTCATTACAGGTGTCTGGAGGATGGAAAGCCTCTTATCGGGGTCTCAAATTGGAAAACTTTCCTTTTAAAAAGCCGTCAACCACCATAATAAACGGAATCTTCAGCTACGGTTAAGTCACAAAGACCAGCATCGTGGAACATTCCCTCGAAACTCAAGTCCTCGTCTATTAATGGCCAATGGATGCCAGAATAGGTCAGTTCGAATTGAGCACGTTGTTCTTGAGTCGCGTCACGCAAGCGTGGCCAGTTGTTGAACTCATAGGATGCCTGCTTACCGTCGGTTGTTACAGCATACACAGCGTGGTCATCCACCCATACCCTGTCTATTTGCATTCTTTTCATCTCTGTTTGAAAAACTCTTGCCAACGATCAAGGATTACATCAGTGTTCTCTTCAAGAATTGACTCTATTAAAGACAACTCATGTTTCTTGAAACCGTGATTGTACACCATCATCATCGGTTGCACATTATATTTCGCTTCACGTCCGGCATTACAAATATGCACATGCACAGGTTCGTGGTCGTCAGAATAAAACATAAACCGTAATCCAAATAGTGTAAAAAGAGTTGGCATTGCTTTATTTATATTTGTTTTTGTAACGATGCATGATGGAAAATATTGTATTAACTAAGAAAAAAGGAGTCACATTGTTGCAACTCCTTTTTTATACGTGCAATGGATATTACTCTTTCGCTACTGGCACCTGAAGGATGGAGAGCCACTTTTCGGGGTCTTTCTGGTTCCAGATGCCATCGACATAGACTGTACGGTGTTCGCCAATGACGCGGTAGCCATGCTCTTCGATGTAGCGGAAAAACTCGGTGTAGGACTCGTAAAAACGGTCGTAGGGGCCGTGGTGAGCCATGCACAGGGCTGTGGGCACTTCTGGCAGGCGTTTGAACTGGATAATGGTGCTGTCGGTCCCCATCTCCTCCACCTGCTCGCAGTATTCAATGTCGATGTCCGTGGGTTTATATTCTTTGTCATGCTCAACAGTGAAGCAGTAACCCGGCATAGGACAACGGCAGCCGAGACGATGCATCTCCGGCCCAATAACATCGGTACAGAGCGGGCCAAGGGCCTGCCAGTTTTTGATTACCTCGCGGTGCGAGGCGACGATGATTGACGGTAGGGTCTGTATTGAAAATTTTTCCATTGTACTGATTTCTTTGCGGGAGTCCCTCAACGAAAGCAAAAGCTGTAAACGGCCCTGGAGCATGTGCAGTTGCCTCTGGCAGTCGACAATCTTCTGTTCCAGCTGTTCAAGGGGTGGAACGGTGGAATTGTTGTCAAAAATCTCTTTGATTTCCGCCAGCGAGAAACCCATGCCTTGCAGCGAGCGGATGGTTGATAGCTGTTGCATCTGGGATATGTTATAATAGCGATACCCCGTCCACTCATCCACCTCATCGGGCTGCAAAAGTCCTTTCTGCTCATACAGCCGCAATGTCTTTACTGTCACTTGCATCATCTTCGAGAACTCCCCGATTTTTAATTTTGTTCTGTAAATCATTATCGTACGACAATAGTGTTTGTTTGATATCGAATGCAAAGATACAACATGCCCCAAGGGACGAGTCAAGCACTTTAACACATTTTATATATTATCTCAAACAACCCCACCTATCAAATCTATCATATCTATCAAATCTATAAAACAAAAAAAAGGGAGTCCCTTTTCGGGAACTCCCTCTGTAAAAGATTGGCAGCGACCTACTTTTCCACGAACATGCGCAGTATCATCGGCGATGACGGGCTTAACTTCTCTGTTCGGAATGGG
>ONFR01000007.1 GCA_900317125.1 uncultured Bacteroidales bacterium
TTTCATTTGACAACACAAAAGTAGTCATTTTACCTGAGAGTACCAAATTTTGGTACTCTTTTTTTCTACTTAGTGTTGCACTTGTAACTGGAATTTAGGCATCCTTTGTATGTTATAGGTTGGAGTAGATGGCAACTTTGTGGCAGAATGGGTTTTGTTGGGTCGGGAATCCACTCCCGAAGTGCCCATATCTTCTCAAGGTCTTCGAGAAAAGTGTTCGAGAATAACACGGCTGCGGGCACCAAAGAGTTTTGCAGAAGTCTTGAAGGCGATTGCAAAACTCTTTTTCTTTTGTGTTTTAATTATGTATGCCCACCTTTTCGGGGAAGGGGGATGAAATGAGTGCCTGTAAGGGTGACAATTGGGGTATTTAAAAAGGATGTCTAAGTGGTATTTGATGATTTTGAATTCCCACACATTTACACAATCGAAAAAAAAGTTGTATCTTTGTACATTCATTTGTATAATGAAGCATCAATATTTAACAACAAAAATACGTTGAAATAAAGAGGGTTATAATCACAATACATAATATAAAAAAAGGCAAGAATAGTTTGCGTGGAAAGCACCTGCCACCTAAGGGTTACGCGATGTTATCGAGGCTTTCAAGACCGTGAGATGTTTTTCGTGGGGCGTTGATAAGCTCATCGTTTAAGATTTAAAGGTTAAAGGGATTGAATGTTAGTCCTAAAAAACACAATCCTTTCACCATGTTTGAAATAGATGACCCTTGGTGAAAAAAATATAACAGTTATGGATGAATTACGTGTAATAGAAATAAAAAAGAGTGTCTTCGCTGACAACGAACACGATGCGGATTTACTTCGTGGCGAACTCCATCAGCAGGGGGTGTTCCTCCTGAATCTCATGTCTGCTCCCGGCAGCGGTAAGACTACCACTCTGATTCAGACTATCACCCGTCTTAAAGACAAGCTCCGAATTGGCGTAATGGAGGCTGACATCGACAGCGATGTGGACGCCCGCAAGATGAGAGAGGCCACAGGGGTGGAGTCTATCCAGCTTCACACTGGCGGAATGTGCCACCTTGACGCAGAGATGACTCGCCAGGGTTTGGCCGCACTTGACCTGGCCGCCACCGACCTCGTCATTTTAGAGAATGTGGGCAACCTTGTATGCCCTGCCGAGTTCGACACCGGTGCTGTGCGTAACGCCATGATACTGTCTGTACCCGAAGGCGATGACAAACCCTTGAAATACCCTCTTATGTTCTCCGTCTGTGACGTAGTGCTAATCAACAAAACAGACGTGATGCCCTATTTTGATTTCGACTTGGAGAAATGCACGGAATACATCCGCATGCGCAATCCCAAAGCCCAGGTCATCCCCATCTGTGCCAAAACTGGCGAAGGAATCGACACCTTTGTGGATTGGATTATCGCTGAAGTGGCCGGATGGAAAAACGATAATTAAACAGAATATTCAATATAATATACCCCGCCATGCCTGAGATGTCAAAAAAATTCGTCCCCAAACATTTTGGTGACGAAAACCCCAACCCCAAGCTCATTAAGTTGGTCCGTCATATCACCGACCGCATCCCCGGAAAAATAAAGATGACCACCGAGGCTCCTGAATACTGGGGCTTGGCCTGCATCTTTGAAGACGAGATGGACCCCATCACCCGCGAAGCCTCTCTCGACCTCCTTCTGGACATGCTACCCGGCAACCCTTTCAAAGTCCGCAAACATTGGACACGATCCCAGTTGCACGAGTTGAATCGCCAGAAACACTACGCTTCTTCGGAAGAGCAGTTCGACGCTTTGCTTGACAAGTTGGCCTACTTCGGTATGCTGGAATACGACTACGGTGACCATTACACCCCCGACGGCCCTGTTCCGGGCACCTCTTTCGAACGCAAAGACCGTGAATACTGGGTGCCCATGTTCGTTCCCGGCAGTGCCGAGTATACCAACATGAACGTGGAACTCATGGACAAGCACCCCGAGCTGGCAATGTTCTTCGAGCGCATGACCTTTTTGCCCCTGGAGAAGATTACCCCTATGGTCCCCATGGGAGGCAGCGGCATTGGCATGCACGTCATCCCCGTTGAGAAAGCCATCTCCATGGAGAACGAAACAGCCGACATAGAACACATCTCCTACTGGCTCAAACGCTACGAAGGTCATCTTGCCGTTGGCATCTGCTCATGCCGTTATGGGAGGAAAAAACTCGATGAAGGCTGCGCCGACGACTACCGCGATTGGTGTATCGGTGTGGGCGACATGGCCGACTATCTGATAGAGACAAAACGCGGACACGCCATTACATACGACGAGGCCATCAATATCCTCAAGATAGCAGAGGACAATGGCTTCGTGCACCAGGTGACCAATATCGACGGTGAAGGCAAGATATTCGCCATCTGCAATTGCAATGTCAAGATATGCAATGCTCTGCGTACATCACAACTGTTCAACACGCCCAATATGAGCCGCAGTGCATACGTGGCCAAGGTTGACCCGAAGAACTGCGTGGCATGTGGACGATGCGTGGAGTACTGTCCTGCCGGTGCCGTACGCCTCGGGCAGAAGCTCTGCACCAAGCATGGCGAGCAGACCTACCCCAAACAGGAGTTGCCCGACGCAAAGAAGTGGGGGTCGCACAAATGGGACGAAGACTACCGCGACAAGAACCGCATCAACTGCTATCCCACAGGTACCGCGCCATGCAAGACTGCATGTCCGGCACACATCGCTGTGCAAGGCTACCTGAAGAAGGCCGCCGAAGGGAAATACCGCGAAGCGCTGGAACTCATCAAGCGCGAAAACCCATTCCCCGCTGTCTGCGGCCGCGTCTGCAACCGGCGTTGTGAGGATGCCTGCACCCGCGGCACCATCGACCAGCCCATTGCAATCGATGCTGTGAAGAAGTTTATCGCCGAACAGGATTTGCATGCCGAGCACCGCTTTGTGCCGGAGATTAATATTGCCTCGAGCGTTCTCAAACGATGGGACGAGAAGATTGCCATCATCGGTGGCGGTCCCGCAGGCTTGAGTTGCGCCTATTATCTCGCCACCATGGGCTATCGTCCCACAGTATTCGAGAAGAACGATATACCCGGTGGCATGCTGCAATATGGCATCCCATCGTACAAGCTGGACAAGGAGGTCATCAAAGCCGAGATAGACATCATGCGCGAGATAGGCGTGGAAATACGCACTGGCGTGGAGGTGGGCAAGGACATTACCCTGCAGCAGCTCCGCGAGGAGGGCTACAAGGGCTTCTATGTGGCCATAGGCTGCCAGGGTGGCCGTTTGCCCGGCATCCCCGGCGAGGGACTTGCCGGAGTCACTACGGCCATCGACTTCCTGCATGCGGCCAATTGTGGAGACATGAAAGTGAGTGGCAACGTGGTCGTCGTAGGTGGCGGCAATGTGGCCATCGATGCTGCCCGTGTAGCCAAACGTAGTGGCGCTGCTGAAGTCACCATGCTCTCGTTGGAGACTGAGGACATCATGCCCGCATCGTTGGAGGAACGCCGCGAGGCCCGTGAGGACGGCGTGACAATCAACCCCGGCTGGGGACCAAAAGAGGTGCTTGGCAACGAGAAGGTCATCGGCATCGTCTTCAAGAAATGCATTTCGGTGTTCGACGAGCAGCACCGTTTCGCACCCAAGTATGACGAGAATGACACCATGACCATTCAAGCCGATATGGTTATCTTCGCCATCGGACAGACAGTGGTACTGAACGACCTGTTGAAAGACACCAAGGTGGAGTTCACACGCGGCGTATATCCTGTGGCCGACAAACTCACCTACCAGACAGCAGAACCAGACATCTTTGTAGGTGGCGACTGCTACAGCGGGCCTAAGTTCGCTATCGATGCCATCGCTGCCGGTCACGAGGCTGCCGAGAGCCTGCACCGCTTCGTGCAGCATGGACACATGACTATCGGACGCAACCGCCGTGACTTCATCGAGTTAGACAAGAACGATATTCAGGTGGAGAGCTACGACAACTCCTCCCGTCAGGAGGAAGGTGCGTCAGAACAGCCCGACAAGTTCCGCGAGTACATGAAGACCCTCACCGAGGAGCAGGTGCGCACCGAGACCTCTCGTTGTCTCTCCTGTGGTGCTTCCGTGGTCGACGAAAACCGCTGCATCGGCTGCGGCATCTGCACCACCAAGTGCGCCTTTGACGCCATCCATCTCTTCCGCGAGCATCCTGAGGCCAGCATCATGCGCACCTCCGAGGACAAGTTCAGCGGCATACTGCCCTACATAATCAAACGTACCGGTAAAATCATCTTCAGCAAGAAAGACTGATGCACGAGTTGGGCATAGTGTTCTACATCATCCGCGATGTGAAGCAGGTGGCCGAAGCCAACCATGTCAAGCATGTGGCTTCAGTAGTGATGGACATCGGTGAGGTCTCTACCGTTGTACCTCACCTGCTCTCCGACTGTTGGCGCTGGGCCGCCGACAAAGAGCCTTTGCTTCAGGGCTGTGAGTTGGAGGTGAACACCATACCCGCCATTACGTGGTGCGACCAGTGCAAGAGCGAGTACCCCACCGTCGCTCATGGTCGCACATGCCCCCATTGCGGCAGCGGGAATACTTGGCTCCTGCGCGGCAACGAAGTGGAGATACGTGAGATAAAAGTAACAGGTGATTAGTCTTAAGATTTAAACTATTAAACAATAATACATTATGGCTTGCTTTATAGTACCAATGACACAGGCTGTGGCCACCACGGTCTACCGCAAATTAAATGCAAAGAAAATCGACTTGCCGGAGTCTGCCCCCTTGATGCGTCATGTCCCTGCACTGGAGAAGATGCTCTGGGGCGGCACCGTGATGCTAATCGTTGATCACATCATCAACGGAGAAGTGACCTGGCGCTATCCCTTCTTCACCGCTCTTACCGAAGCGGGCGGCGCGGATGCGATGCTCCGCGAAATGCTCACTGTGGGTGTGCCGATGTCGCTCGTGCTTACCGCTGTATGGGTGGTCTACGCCCTTGCAAAGGAGAGGAAAACTCAAACAATCAATTAATAACAAAAAAAATCCTATATTATGTTTTTCCAAGTTTATGGGGCTAATGCCCTTATTCAATGGGGAATGCTGCTTGTCGTGTTGGCAGGCTTGATTCTCTGGAACGAATTTGCCCGTCGCACCAAGATGGGCGGTGCCATCACCTTCTTTGTCATCCCGGTGTTGCTGACGGTCTACTTTGCCGCCATCGCCATCGGGGCACGTGCCGGGGCCGATTGGGCTGTGAACAACCAGACGCACATCTACATGAACGGGTGGTTCCACTATGCCAAACTCTATGCGGCACTCACTGGCTGCATCGGCTTTATGATGATTAAATACAAATGGGGTATCGGAGCCAAACACTGGTTCAAGCCCTTCCCATTCGTCATCGTCGCCATCAACATCCTTATCGCTGTGGCCTCCGACTTCGAGAGTGCCGCGATGGGCTGGAACAAATGGTGGCTCAGCAGCGAGGGCGTGTGGCTCTATGGCGGTTGGCACAACGTCTTCAACGGCGTGGCTGGTATCCTCAACATTTTCTGTATGACCGCATGGTGGAACGTCTATGCCTCCAAGGACAAGAAAGACATGATTTGGGCCGACATGACGTGGGTCTACATCGTCATCTACGACATCTGGAACTTCGCCTACACCTACAACTGCCTACCCACACACAGCTGGTATTGCGGCATTGCCCTGCTGCTGGCTCCCACAGTGGCTGCCCTGTTGTGGAATCGCGGCGGCTGGATTCAAAACCGTGCCAACACCTTGGCTATCTGGTGCATGTTCGCCCAGGTATTCCCTCTCTTCCAAGAGACCTTCAAGGACGGTCGCCAGTGGTTCAGTTGGGCCGTGCTGCCCGTGCAATATCCTGACGGCGTTGAAACCGTCAAACAGCTCTACGACGTTGCCGGAGGTGAGGCAGCCGTCGTTGGAACCACTGTCGATTCCGTGGCCGCCAATCCCACTATGATGACTGTCATCAGCGCATTGGCCTTGGTCACCAACATCATTGCCCTTGCCTACATTATTTGCGTCTCCAAGAAGCGTCACATCAATCCTTACAAGCAGGATGTCTTCGTCAACCAGAAGTACTACAAAGACGCTATGGCTCGTGCCGACGTGGCATAAAGGCAGCTTAACCTTAAAAAGCCCCTGGGGATTTATTCTCTGGGGGCTTTTTGGTTATTCAGGAGGTGGGTCGGGAGGAGCTAACGTTCTTGGCTGTTTGGGCGATGGACTCTTGGATGGGAATGAGGAATGGCCTTGTCCGGTATATCTCTATCAAAGCATCGGTGAGTATTCCCTGGAATAAAAGCCGCGCTTCTGCAGCTGTCGCGCTACAATCAACAGGTGTTGGGGTGAATCAAATATGACACATTAATATATATAGGGATTTTCTAACGCTGCATCAAGGCACAGTTTGGGCATCGGGTTAAAGCAGGTGTGGATGAGATATAACGAGTGGGTTTCTGACGGAATGCCACCTCAAACTTAGTGCTTTATACCATGACAGCGTACCCTCCCATAATTATACACAGGGTGGAAGAATGCATTTTTTTCAAAAAAAATTTCCATATCAAAAAAAATGTGTATTTTTGCATTCGGAATGATTCAAGAATTGGAGGCCAAAAAGCCGAAGATTTTTGAAGCTTTCCGTAACGTAAAGAATGTGTAGTCAAATAATTAAGAAAAAAACAAACAAAACAGGAAAACGAAAAAAACAGGCGCAAATATGCCGTCAATTCACCTCAAAAAGCATTTTTGAGGTGTCTTTTGGGGTGAAAAAAACGGGTACTTGAGCCAAAACAATAAAAAAACTTTTAAACAGAAAAACAGAAAATTAGTATTAACCCTTAAATTTTATTATCAAAAATCATGAAAGAAAATCTGAAAAAGGAGTATTTCGCTCCGATGGTTGAAATTCTGAACGCCCGTGTTGAAAGAGGTTTCGAAGGTAGTCTCGCCCCCACTGGCAGCAATGAGGATCTCATTTCTAGCGGTGAAGTCCACGGCGGCAGCGATTTCGATTAATTTATTAACCCTTTAAAACGTACAAAAAAAACACACAAAAAAAATGAAAAGAACCCTTATTTCCCTGTTCTCCCTTTTGGGACTTGCTATGGCTGTAACATCTTGCCAGAAAGATGAAAGCGTTGCCAAGTTTTCTGCTTCCATGGAGCCTACTCTCACTCAGGATGGCAAAACCCTTCTGAATGGAACCGGTTTGGAGTGGATTTCCGGCGATCAGATCGTTGTTTACGGTACTGCCGGTGGTGCTATCTACACCGCTACTCCTTCCACACCCGCTACCACCGCTACCTTCGATCTCGTTAGCGGCGTGACCGGTGATGCTCCTTACACCGCTTTCTATCCCACTGAGATTGCAACCAGTGCTAACACTATTACTCTCTCCGCCACCCAGACCTCTGCTGACGGTAATCTGAGAGCTTTCCCCTCTGTCGCTGTTTCCAACAACGAGATCCTCAACTTCAAGAACCTCTGCGGTGCTCTGAGAATCAACTTGACCAAGAACGGCGTAAGTGTTAAGAGCATTGCTGTCACCGCCGACAAAGTGCTCAATGGTGACTTCATGGTTACCATGAACGGTGATGCTCCCACCATCTCGGTTGCCGGTAACAATACCAACACCACCACTCTCGTTATGGAGGATGCTCAGAACATTTCCAATGGCCATGACTTCTTCGTCACCATGCCTCACAACATGTACCGCAGTGTCCAGGTTGTTATCACTGCTGAGGACGGTAGCGTCTGCACCAAGACCCTGAAAGACGGTATCGGCTTGAACATCTATCGTTCCCAGACTTCTGACTTCGTCTTTGGCGAGAATGACCTCGACTTCGTTCCCGGTGGCGTACCCACTGGTGCTCTGAACGGTCTCTTCTCAGTCAGCGCTACCAAGCAGGTTTACTTCTCCATGGGTAACCTCCAGTACGACGGTGCCAACGATGTTTGGCAGTTCGCCGCTGCCCAGACCGAATTCCTCGGTGCTCAGAACAACAACCCCACTGCTACCTCTGTTATCGACCTCTTTGGTTGGGGTACCAGCAACTACAATGGCAAAGCTCCCTATATGACCAGCACTACCGGTACTGACTATGGTTTCGGTACCAACAGAAACATCACCGCTACTCAGTATGACTGGGGTGTTAACAATGCTATCGCCAACGGCGGTAACGAGGCTAACGTCTGGCGTACTCTTACCACCCAGGAGTGGAGCTACCTCCTCAGTGGCCGTACCAACGCTACTGCTCTGCGCGGTATCGCCAAGGTCGACGGTGTCAACGGTATTGTTATCCTGCCCGATATGTGGACTCTTCCCGAGGGCTTGACCTTCAACGCTGGTTCTAGCAAGACCGCTGGTTGGAACCACAATGTCTACACTGCTGCTGAGTGGGCTCAGATGGAAGCCGCTGGTGCTGCTTTCCTGCCTTGCAATGGTTGCCGTCAGGGTGCTAACTTCATGCTCGAAGAGACCGCTCACTACTGGAGCGTTTCCAGCGCCAGCGCTGAAAAAGCCGCTGCCTTCTATTTCCGTGCTAACGATATCCTCCCCGTTTACGCTGAGGCTAAATGGCATGGTCACGCTATCCGTCTTGTTCAGGATGCTGAATAAGTCTGCGATAACTCTATAGAGAAAAGAGGATGCCCGACGGCGTCCTCTTTTTTTTGTCTCCCTTGCTGTGTGGTGTGCTTCTCCCCCTGCCGTTTCAGCGTGCTATCCAGTAGGAAGAGCAACGGGGAAAACCGAGATGACTGTTAATCACAAATCGGTCATTAGATTTCTGCTATGCGAAATCTCCTATCTATCATCTCGGTATGCTATTAAGCGATAGTCCCTACTGAACTATGTCCTATACAGATATCGCGTTCGCCTACCAATCACTCTGTAGGTGTTTTCGGTTTCTTAATGACCTGTTTGGTTTGGTCGTGCATTGTGAGAAGCGTCGTTCAATATCGCTTCCTTCACGTATCGTTCTCGCCTCGTTACCCTTTAGTATAAGGATAAGTATGCAGTAAGGATGCTGTAACGATGCTATAACGATAGGATATTGAAGGGACCTAGGGCGGTCTGCAGCTGTTGTTTGAAGCAAAGGGGGAGGGTTATTGGATGTGGGATTGCTTTCCGCAAGGGTGGGGAAGCATGAGCTGAGGGTGGAATGGTTTCGCGGGGATGTCCGTCAGCGGAGAAGGGTGATGGTGCCCGTTTGGCTCTTGAAACCTGCGGGAGTGATAATGTCGCGGTAGCGGAAGAGGTAGGTGTAGGCGCCTTGCTGGCAGCGTTGTCCGTCGGCGGTGGTGCCGTCCCAGCCGGTGCCGCCAGTGGCGGAGTGGAAGATGAGTGTCCCGCGACGGTCGAAAATCCAAAAGTCGTATTCCAGAATGCCTAAGGTGAGCGGGGTGATGAGGTTGTTGCTCTCGGCATCGGGGGTGAAGACGTTGGGGATGTAGATGGCCACTTGGCGGAAGGGGATGTCCTTTGAGGCGGTGTCGAGACAGGTGGGGGTAAAGGCTTCCATCATGAGGTGGACGGTGTCGCCCCAGTCGGGGGTGCCGTAGAATTCAACCCATTCGTTGTTTGGTTTTTGCTTGACGCCGTTGATGTACCAGTTGCGGCCGGCCCAGCCGCCCCAGTGCGCTTCGCGTGTGCCGGTGCTGAAGTCTTCGGCGATGATGTGCATGTTGTCGTAGGTAATCTCGTCGGGACTGACGTGCATGGCGGCGGCTACCGGTTCAATGGGGATGATGGAGATGGAGCTGGTGCCTGGGCATTGTGGAGGTGAGGCGCGGTAGTCGAGCTGCAGTGTGTAGGTGGTGGGGGTGCGGGGATTGACGCGTACCCAACTTCTCCATTCTTGGCCTTCGAGGGTGATGTCGGGCGGGTCGGCGGTCCAATGGTAGTGTGTGACGAGCGGGTAGCCACCGAGGAGGTCGTGGCCTATTATTGTCTTGCAGTGTTTGCGGTCGATGATGTTGATGTAGGGGATGTCGAGGAGGGTGAGCTTGAGGATGATGATGCTGTCGCAGATGGTGTCGGTGCGGGGGATGGTGTCGTAGTAGATGCCGGAGTGGTCGAGAGCCCGTCCCCGGTAGTAGAGGGTGTCGCCTTCGCAGATAGAGTCGAGGATGAGGACTGTAGTGTCGTTGCAGGGTCTTTGTGCGGCGGCGTGGGGTGAGGGTGCGCAGAGGGCTAGGAGGAGCAGGAGGGTGAGGGGAACGGCGCAGCGTCCCGCCATGGCGGGTGTGTGGTGCAGAGGGGGGCTGGGATGCTGTGCCGGGGTGTTCATAGGCAGGTTTGGATGACCATTTCGTACAGTTGCTGGGTGCTGATGCCCATGGCGCGTGCCTGTTTGGGCACGATGCTTTCGGCGCTTTGGCCGGGGATGGTGTTGACTTCGAGGAAGTAGAGTTGGTTGCGGGTGGTGTCGTAGATGTAGTCGAACCGACAGATGCCGCGGCAGTTGAGGAGGTCGTACAGCTGCGATGAGGTTTGCTGTATCTGTTGGGTGATGGCATCGGGGCACTGGGCGGGGGTCACCTCGTTGCTGAAGCCTTGGTATTTGGCTTCGTAGTCGAAGAATTCGTGGTTGCCGAGGGGGATGATTTCGGTGATGGGGAAGACGTATTTGTCGGTTTTGGTGCGGAGAACGCCGCAGTCGAATTCGCGGCCTGAGATGCATTCTTCGACGAGCACTTGGCTGTCTTCGGTGAAAGCCTGCTGAATGGCCGGCAGCAATTGGTCGGGTGTTTTGACTTTGGTGGTGGCCACGCTGCTGCCTCCTGCGGCGGGTTTGACGAAGAGGGGATAGCCGAGTGCGGCATCGTCGATTTTGTCGAGTGAGGGCTTCGACATGTCGTAGAGGAGTACGGAGCGGGCTACATTGACGATGCCGAAGCTTTTGACTACAGGATTGCAGTAGCCTTTGTGAAAGGTGAGGGCGGAGGTGTAGTAGCCGCAGGTAGTGTAGGGGATGCCGAGCATGTCGAAGTAGCCTTGCAGCACGCCGTTTTCGCCGGGGTTGCCGTGGATGATGATAAAGGCGAGGTTGAAGCGGTCGACGCCGGGGACGGTGAAGTCGTGGCGGTTGACAGGGATATGCTGGTCGTTGTCGGCCAGGCAGTACCACCCTTGCCGGTCGATGACGATTTTATAGACGTTGTATTTCTGGTGGTCGAGGGCTTCGTATACTTGGCATCCGCTTTGTATGGAGATGTCGTGTTCGCCTGAGTAGCCGCCCATGACGAGGGCAATGTTGGGTTTGTTCATTGGATTAGGTGTTATATATGTTATAAGTTCTGAAAGATCATGTTTATGTTGTGGAGGTGTTGATGGGTCGGTGCTGAGTGCGCCGGAAGGCTTTCTCTTCGTCGCGGCAGCGCTGCTGTGTGGCGGGCGACATGTAGGTGTCCTGGAATTGTTGCCAGATGATGTCGACGGCGAGGTCGGAGGGGTGGCACATGTCGCGGGCGTAGAACCGGTAGTCGCGCAGTTGGTCGAGGAGTATCTCGTAGGCGGGGAAGTAGGTGGGGGAAGGGCTGTCGTTTGTATGGTTGCGGACAAGGGTGTCGGCAGCAAGGAGCAGCGTGCTTTTGCTGAGCTGGTTCTGATGAAGGCCGTCGGCCAGATGGCGGATGGGACTGACGGTGAGTATGAGTTGACACTGGAGTTGATGCAGGCGCGTGAGGAGGGGTTGCCAGGTGTCGACTATCTGGGATATGGTGAGCAGTTGGCGGTTGAATAGGGAGGAGGGCAGTTTGTGGCAGTTGGCCACGGTGCGCCCTTGGCAGGGACCGTCGGCAAGACTGTAGGCGTAGGCTGAGCCAAGGGTGACAAGGAGTGTGGGTTGGCGTAGCAGCTGGAGGTGGGCGGTGTGGATGGCCTGATTGCAGAGGGTGAGACAGGTGTCGGGGTCGGGGTTTGAGAAACGGGTATGGTGCATCCACGAGTGCCAGAGTCCGTCGTGCTGAACGAGCCATGAGCGGTCAATCTCGCGGTCGTCGAGGGCGTAGGTGAGGGCCAGCGCAATGGAGAGTGGGTTGTAGAGTGTGCCGAAGGGGTTGCAGAGGATGTCGTGGCCGGCCTGCTGGAGTTTGAGCCCTATATGGTCGGCAAAACAGGACCCGAGGGTGAGCAGGGGAGTGTCGTGGCTGATGCGGATGGCCGAGGGGACGGGCTGGACTGGCGTGGCGAGTTGCATGGCGTGGTGTTAGAATTTATGGGTGACGGGTTTGAGGTTGAAGATGCCCGGTAGACGGTTCAGGTCGATAATCATGTCCCGTGGACTGACCAGCAGGTCGCGGGTCTTCATGGTGAGGGTGAGGGTGCTGGCGGGGTCGACGATGCGGGCTTCCATGGGGGTTTTGCCCCGGTGTTTCTTGGCGAGGGACTGGATTTGCTGGCATAGTTCGGGAGTGATGTCGTGGAGGTCGATGTTGAATTGCAGGAGTTTGGTGTTGTTGTCCAGTACTTCGCGGAGGAGGGTGATGCTGTATACTTTGAATACCGGTTTCGAGTGGTAGACGGTTCCGTCGTCGAGCGTGCGGGAGAACTGCCTGTAGGAGCCTTTGATGTAGATGAAGAGGTCTTTTTGGAAGAAGTCCTTGAATTTTAGGTATTCACCTTTGAAAAGGCGGAGATTGTAGGCACCACTTAGATCCTCGATGGTGAGGGCGCCATAGGGGTCGCCGTTCTTGGAAGAGATGCCGTTTTTGGCGTCGGTGACGATGCCGCCTATGCGCAGGTCTTTGTCAAGCAGGTTGGAGGGGTCGGCCAGTTCGGCGCACTGGGTGTTGGTGAAGTAGGTCATCTCGTATCGATAATCATCGAGGGGATGGCCGCTGAGGTAGAGACCGATGACGCTGAACTCCTCGCGGCAACGTTGCACGACGCTCCACTCTTCGCACTGGGGGATGGCAGGGCGGGAGTCTTTTTTGATTTCCTCGTTCATGTCGAAGATGGACATCTGGGCGTTGTCGGCGTTTTGCTTGTTGTGGAGCGCCCAGCGCATCAGTTTCTCGACATAGGTGGGTGCATTGTCGTTCTCGCGATAGAAGTATTGGGCACGGTGCATGGTGCCGATGCCGTCGAGGGCACCGGCCTTGACGAGGGCTTCGATGTTTTTGCGGTTGAGTGAGCGCAGGTCGGCGCGTTCGAGGAGGTCGAAGATGTCGGTGTAGGGGCCGTTTTTTTCGCGTTCGGAGATGATGGCGTCGGCGGCGGCTTCGCCCATGCCGCTGATGGCCTTCAGTCCGAAGCGTATCTGTCCTTTGCTGTTGACGGAGAAGTCCATGTCGGACTCGTTGATGGAGGGAGGGAGGATTTCGAGGCCGTGACGGCGGCAGTCGTCCATGAGTTCGGTGGTGCGCTTGATGTCGCTTTGGCCGCTGGTCATGACGGCGGCCATGTATTCGGCGGGGTAGTGCGCCTTGAGGTAGGCCGTTTGGTAGGCCACCCACGAGTAGCAGGTGGCGTGTGATTTGTTGAAGGCATAGGAGGCGAATTTCTTCCAGTCCTCCCATATCTTGTGGAGTTTGTCTTTGGGGTGTCCGTTCTTCTCGCCACCTTGGTAGAAGAGTACCTCCAGCTCGTTCATCTTCTCAATCTGTTTCTTGCCCATGGCTTTGCGCAGGGTGTCGCTCTGGCCGCGGGTGAAGCCGGCCAGCTGGCGGCTCAGCAACATCACCTGCTCTTGGTAGACGGTGATGCCATAGGTGTCCTTGAGGTATTTCTCCATGCAGGGAATGTCGTATTCAATGGGTTTTCGTCCCTGCTTGCGGTCGATGAAGTCGGGGATATAGTCCATGGGGCCCGGGCGGTAGAGGGCGTTCATGGCGATGAGGTCTTCGAACACGTGGGGCTCCAGTTCGCGCAGGTATTTCTGCATGCCGGCGGACTCGAACTGGAAGGTGCCGACGGTGTTGCCCTCGCAGAAGAG
Organism: uncultured Bacteroidales bacterium; assembly: GCA_900317125.1. Lineage (GTDB taxonomy): Bacteria > Bacteroidota > Bacteroidia > Bacteroidales > P3 > Colimorpha. The sequence continues at coordinate 13,958 of ONFR01000007.1, forward strand.
TTTGTAGGTGGCCTCGTCGTCGATGGGTATGTGGTCAATGTCTATCTCCACCCCATGGTTCTTTTTTATCATCTGGATGGCATTCTTGATGATGGTCAGGTTCTTCAATCCCAAGAAGTCCATTTTGATGAGGCCCACGGTCTCCACCACGTGGCCGTCGTATTGTGTCACCAGCACGTCCTGTTTGCTTTCCTTGTCGTAGATGGTGCACACGGGAGCGATGTTGGTGAGGTCGTCGGCACCAATGATGACGCCGCAGGCGTGGATGCCCACCTGGCGGTTGGTGTCCTCCAGCTCGGCGGCGTAAGTGAGCATGTCCTTCAGCTCGTCGTTGCCGGGGTCCTCCATGATGTGTTTCAGTTCGGGGATGTATTTGTAACAGTTGACAAGGTTCACTTTGGGCGACTTGCCTTTCTCGTCCTTGATGTTGTCCGGGAACCCCCTGTCGGGGATATACTCCTTCAGTTTGTTGACGGTGGGGAGGTCGATTTTCTCCACGCGTCCCACATCGGCAATGGCCGACTTGGTGGCCATGGTGCCGTAGGTGATGATGTGGGCCACCTTTTCCTTGCCGTATTTATCGGTAATCCAGTCCAGCACACGGCCTCGGCCGGCATCGTCGAAGTCCACGTCGATATCGGGCAGCGAGATACGGTCAGGATTGAGGAAACGTTCGAACAGTAGGTCGTACTTCAGCGGGTCGATGTCGGTAATCCACAGGCAGTAGGCCACCACGCTGCCAGCGGCAGAGCCACGGCCGGGACCCACACTCACGCCAAGCTCCTCGCGGGCACCCCGTATGTAGTCGGCTACGATGAGGAAGTAGCCGGGGAATCCCATGGTCTTGATGGTGTGCAGTTCGAAGATGATGCGCTCACGCTGTTCGTCGGTGAGGGCGGCCTTGATGGAGGCTATGTCGGCGCCTTCGGTCAGGTCCGGTCGGTCGGTCAGGTACCTTTTCCTTGCTCCCTCCCAAACCAGTTTCTCCAGATAGTCGGCCTCGAATTTGATGCGGTACAGCTTGTTGTATCCGCCCAGTTTCTTTATCTTCTTCTCGGCGTCGGCTTGGCTCAGCACCACCTCGTGCTTCTCGTTTTGGGTAAACTCGTCGAAGAGTTCCTTCTCGCTGATGCGGCTGCGGTATTCGGCCTCGCTGCCGAAACTCTCGGGGATGTCGAACACCGGCATGATGGGGTCGGAGTTGATGCTGTAGACCTCCACCTTGTCGGCTATCTCCATGGTGTTCTCCAGTGCCTCGGGGATGTCGGAGAAAATAGCCTCCATCTCTGCCGGGGTTTTCAGCCACTCTTGCTTGGTGTAGTGCAGACGGTCGGGGTCGGCGTAGTCCTTCTGTGTGGCCAGGCAGATAAGGTGGTCGTGTGCCTCGCCATGCTCCTCCTCCACAAAATGCACATCGTTGGTGGCAATCAGCTTGATGTTGTGCTTGCGGGCAAGGGCAATCAGCACTGGGTTCACCTTCTCCTGCATCTGGTAGGTCACGCGGTTGGCGTTGGGTTTGTCGGTCTTGTGGCGCTGCAGCTCGATGTAGTAGTCGTCGCCGAACACCCGTTTGAACCACAGCACCGCCTCTTCGGCCTTTGCAAGTTCCCCTTTCATGATTAGCTGGGGGATTTCGCCGCCCAGGCATGCCGAGCAGACGATCAGACCCTCGTGGTACTGCTCCAGCACATTGTGGTCGATACGCGGACGGCTGTAGAACCCGTCGGTGTAGGCAATCGAGGCCAGCTTGCACAGCGAGTGGTAGCCCTGCTTGTTCTTCGCCAGCAGGATGAGGTGGTAGCCGCTACTGTCCACGATGCGTTCGCGTCCCGTCTCGGGGTTCAGCTCCTTCACATCCTTGTCCTTGTCGTACAGCGTGCGTCGGGCGCAGTAGGCCTCTGTGCCGATGATGGGCTTGAAGAACTGCCCCTTCAGTTGGTCAATCTTGTATTCGGCCTCCTGCTTCTCCTCCGGGGTGGCTCCGTCGTTTTTCAACACCGCCTCCTGTTCCTTGATTTGGTCCTTCACCTTGCCGTTCTCCTTGTCGATAGTGTCGACAAAATCCTTGATGCCGAACATGTTGCCGTGGTCGGTAAGAGCCATGGCGTACATGCCGTTCTTCTTGGCTTTCTTTATCAGGTCGCTAATCTTCGACATGCCGTCAAGCATCGAATAGTGCGAGTGGACGTGCAAGTGTGTAAAGTTCATAACAGTATGGAGGACTATATTTGTTTATTACAGAATGCAAAGGTACGAAAAATATTCCGAACAACTGTTAATAACAGTCATAAAAAATGCGAGGTGTCTTTTTTCTAGGTCAATTCGCGGATTATGCTTATTTTTGCATCGTGAATACAAGAATTGGTTATGATTAGAAAATACTCTGCCACAATTATTTCTATAGCTTTGGCCCTTGGCCTTTGCTGTGTCGTCGGGTCGGTTTCGTGTCGAAACAGTCGTGTCGCGCAGGCTGAAGATGTAATCCCTGCACAACCCGACTATGCCGACAGCACCCAATGGTATATCACCCAGCGCGATGCTCCTGTCGACCTCTTCTATATCTTCTCCACCGAGACGGGCGACTATACTATTGAAGGTATTCCCTGCCACTATGCCGACACCCGCAACGACAGCATCCGGCAGCTCCTTTTCGGCGAGATGCTAGGAGTCGACCAGCTTCTTTCCGGCAGCCTTAACTACTACTCCCCCTACTACCGCCAGTGTACACTGCAGACCTTCACCTCCGACTCCCTTGTTGCCGCCCGCGTGCCCATTGCCATGACCGACTGGCGCAAAGCCTTTGCCTACTATCTCGCTCACTTCAACCAAGGTCGCCCATTTATCTTGGCAGGCTTCAGCCAGGGCGGAATGGCTGTCGTCGACCTCCTCAAACAGATGGACACTGCCACACGCAGCCGCATGGTGGCTGCCTACGTTATCGGGTGGAAGGTTACTGACGACGACCTTGCCATGTCCTCCAATTTCCGTCCTGCACACGACAGTGCCGACCTTGGGGTCACCGTATGCTACAACTCAGTCCGTGACAATGGTTGCACCATACCCATGATCAGTGAGGGTAACAAGATGACCGTCAACCCTGTCAACTGGCGTACAGATGCCACCCCCGCCACGCTTGTCAGCCCCATTTCGCCCGACACCCTTACCGTCACCCTCGACACCGCCACCATGCTATTGCAGGTTCAGGGCTACAGCGGAACGGATTATGTCATCCCCCTCATCGGCCGCGAAGGCAACTACCACGGCCTCGAAATCTCCCTCTATGCCCCCTCCCTCCGCCGCAACATGTCCCTGCGTGCCGAACGGTTCCTGGCACTCCGCAGCCAATAATAGTTAAATCCAATAATGTATCACGACATCTGGCCGATTCTCCTGACCAGCCGGGCGAACGCTTTGCCATCCTTTTCTGCCTCTGCAAGCAGTTGCTCAAACTCCTCGTGTGGCACCTCTTTATCGTTGAAGGCCACCACCAACTGCTCGTTATCGTCGTTCTCCCCATCGTCGGTGGTCTCTAATGCCTTCCCGTTCTTCAACGCCTCCGCTCTAAGCATCTCGTACGCCTTCAGGCACTCGGGGCATATCTTTACCAGCTTTTTGCAGATGGACATGTTCGAGTTGCCAATCTGCGTATTGATCTTCGCTTCCAACAGCAGCTGTTTCTTGTCAATGCATTTCTTGTCGTCGGAGGCGTTGGCAGCCATGCTGATTTGAAAGTCCACATCATACGCCTCGTCAAACCGCCCCAGCGTATACATTGCCCGCTCCTTGACAAACATGGCCTCAAGGCACGTCCTCCTGTCAAGTACCAGGTCGACATAGCCGATGGCCTCCTCATACCTGTTCCCATACAAGCACAGAACCGCGTTCAAAAAGTTGCAAGTCATACTGCTATCTTTAAGTAATTCCACGCCCTCCGTTTCTCCCATCAGGCACTCGTCGTCCAGCATCACGTCAAACATCTTCTTTGCCAGCAGTGCTGCATTGCGGTAGTCGCCCCGCTTGCTCTTCTCCACCACGTAGGTCAGGCAGGTGCGGACCGCCCCATCATAGTCCTTCTTCCTAAGACAGCCATACACCTTCTCCCCAATTTCCATCTCGTCTTTAATCATAGCAGTGTCGTTATATGAATTGGCGTAAGCCTTGATTTCGGGATTTTGGATAATATGGTATGACTGAATAGGGTCACTCAATGTCAGACCTTCCAAGCTACGCATACGGCTGATGGCAACATACGCCTGACCTGGAGCAAACGTACCATGAGAAAGATCGAAATGCATCCTGTCGAAAGTCATCCCCTGCGACTTATGGATAGTGACAGCCCATGCCAACTTCAACGGGTATTGGGTAAAGGTGCCCACCACCTCAGACTCCATCTTCTTCGTCTCTCGGTTATACACTCGCTCATAGCTTTTCCACACAGTCAGCTCCACATTCACCTCTGCTCCGTTCTCCAATGTCACAGTGATGGTGTCCTCACTCAGATTTGACACCTTGGCAATTGTGCCATTGACACAACTGTGTGAGATATTCTTACAGAACATAACTTGTGCACCCACTTTCAGTTTCAGCAGTTCCGGAACGATAAAATCCTTCGTTCTAAACTTACCATCCACTTTGCCGGAATAGCAATACTCTTCGGTGTTTAATTCTGACAACTTCTCCTCGTTCATATTGTCTGCCATGCGCCGATAGGCTGTCAAGATAACAGAATAGTCTTCCGTGTCCCCATCGTAGTCCACTCTTTGGTTGAGTAGATCCAAATCCTCCTGCGTGCTATCCCCAAAGCGCAAGCGGTTCAATAATTCAAGAAAATCTCTATCCTTTTGGCGATACACAGTTCTGAACTCTATTTTGGGAAGATTCATCCGTTTTAGCACATGTGCCTTGTAGAAGTAGGGCTTACCCTTCTCCCACAAATCACCAAGCATGTCCTCATCAGCAGTGTTTGCCACCACGGGAGGTAGTTGGAACAAGTCGCCCACAAACACCACCTGTTTGCCGCCAAACGGCATGTGGGTATGGAATGCCTCGCACAGATACCTATCCATCCCGTCCACCATATCGCACCGCACCATCGACACCTCATCCACGATGATAGTGTCAATATGCTTCAACAGGTCCCGTTTCTCGTCCGAAATCCTCAATTCTGTATGGGGACCTATCACCTCAAAGGGGAACCCGAAAAAGGAGTGCATGGTCTGCCCACCCACATTGATGGCGGCAATGCCTGTTGGAGCTAGTACCAAGAAGTTCTTGTCTATCTTCTCCTGAATAGTATTAATAAATGTGGATTTACCTGTTCCCGCCTTACCAGTGATAAACAACGGTGTGTTGGTATTTGCAATCAGGTCAAAAGCCTTCTGCTGGTCGGCATCCATCGTGAATGCCTTCTGCTCAACGACGTTAGTCTCGTCAACCTTGAATTCTGTATTTTCCATTTTGTCAACCTTTTTGAGTGTTTCTATCCGTTAATGACAGAAACACACAAAAGGTTAACAAACAAAATAAAAAAAATTCAATGCTTCTCAAACAATTTGAATATCTTTCAATTCAATCAGTTTATACTGACTCCTCGAAAATCCTTCAACATTCATCAATTTCTTTGCATTCTCACAATCCTCCTCTTTAAAGCAACTCATCTCAATCATTATTTTCTTTCTATCAATCATTTCAAATAGCATTCGATAATAGGGCATATCAATACAGTTCAACGAATGTCCATAAATATGGATATTAGTAACATCAAAAAGACCATTAAACCATTCTTTGTTTTCTCTTATTATTGCCTCCGTCTTTTTACGGTGACTGGACACACTATTCAATGCAGCATCTTTTGCTCGTTGATAAACATAATCCCCACTTTCAACTGTTTCATATTGTTCAAGTACTCTCTGTAAATCTTGATATGTTAAGCCATGCCCCAATATTAACTCATCATCAGAATTTGCTTTCCCATGAATATACAAGATATTTGAAGATGGTACTTCATATAGGCTTTCTAATGTATCCGTATAGTTGAAGGACAAAAAGATTGAATCTGATTTTTCAATTCGAATTTTCTTCATGGGATTTCCTAATGGCAATTGATTTATCCATTTTCTAAATGCAGAAACAATATCGAAATACACTATGTTTAATCTGTTCTCTACCGATAATTCTGCATCATACCAATCCCTGTCATGAAAAACATCGCTCCCAAAATTAGGATAGCATTCAAATGCTTCCTCATATGCCACTCGTAAAGTTTCAACACTTGCCAAACTTTCTTCAAATTTAGTCCACCACAATTCATCTGTCCTTCCAAAGTTATCATCAATCTCACACAATATTTCATATTCATTTTCGTCCAACCATTTTCTAAAACAAGGTCCACCTCCCTTATCATAGTAATTGCTGGGAATACCGTGATGTCGGTCAAACCCATTTCCTATGATATATAAATGTTTCTCCATGTCAACATCAGTCAATCATTACAAACTTTCCCCAAACAAAAGTGTTCTTTAACAATTCATCTTCTCTTAGTTTCTGTTGTGCTTTTTTAAAAGCACTACGCTTATTAAATCCCTGTGAAAGATAATCATAGAATGTCGTTAGAAAATAAGACGTTGCCATATCCTCAACATCCCATAATGCAATAATTATTGTACCAACACCTGCTTTCTTTAATGCATTCTGAATACTTAATACACCATATGGTGAGTATCCCCAGAATCCCGTTTTACATGCGGATAGAACTACTAAATCTGTACCTGATAGGTCCAATTGCATTATTTCATTCGCTGATAAAAAACCATCATTTTCTGAGCCAATCCGTTCATTACCATTCGCACATGAAAACAATAACCCAGAACTATCTAGACAAAATGTATAGACTTCATACCAATCCATTGTATCAGGCATAGCATGTTTCCCTTTCATTGCTATTCCATGTGTTGCAATATGAATAATGGATGGCGATTCCCCTGAAATCATTCTAAATGACTCTTCTGTTCCACTTTGGTCGGTATATACTGAAACTGTATCCAACCAATTCTTCTTATGTGCATGATTCATTATGCTATCTATCTCATTCTTGGTTCCAGGAAGATAACTAACATTTGATCGCGACTCATCTATTTCTGAATTAACCTCTGTAGTCATATTGTCGCAATTATAATTAAGTCCTCCATACAATAATGCAGATGTCATTGGACGTTCATTCCTCAATTTCTGTATGTTATCCAAGTCAGATACTCGGATAATATTGAAAACATCTCCTACATAATCCCAGTCGTAATTGTAAATAAACTCTATTGGGTATTGCGCTATTTCGTCCGCCCCTGCAATATAAATAGTACCACCTACCCTTAGGGCACAACTATCAAGTATCTCTTCCCAAATGCCATCAAACAAAGGAAGATTGTCTGATTCTTGAGAAAAATCTTTCATGGCTTGCTCAAAAACATTGCTTGATAACACCACACACTTTGGAACATCTATATTATGTTGAATAATAAAAACCACGATACTATCAGCAATATCATCTTCAATAGTATATCCACTATCATGATTCCGCCAGATCTCAAGAGCAACCTCGTTGTCATTTAACATACTTGCAATATCTTCAAATGTGGTTGTATTATCATTATTTTGACGACCAGAAAGAATGGCTCTATTATAGATTGCGCATTCAAATGCCAACCTCTTAAAATCACGGTTTGCTCGATTCCTCTGATTCATAAAATAATGAATGGGCAACATTAAGTATGCTTTAGTGAATGGCTCAATTAAGTACTTTATTCGATTTTGTTCAGGCATTCCCAAAAGTTCGTTAAAGATTCTAGTTCTCGACATCGACCATGCTTCTTTCGTAAAATAATAACAAGAATCCGTGTTATAACGACTATATATTCCTGCAAGATTTAGTGCTACCCTTTCCTTATCAGACTTTGGATGTTGGAATGCCTTACGCAACAACGAAATTCCCCATAACGTATCTCCATTATTATAGTAATATAGACCAGTATTCATCGTTATGGTAGCATATGATTCAGTTTCTTCTCCATTAAGAAAACGTTCAATATTTCGAGCGCGTTCTGAGTAGTAGACGGCTTTCTTATAATCACCCATAAGAGCATACAAGGAAGCCAGACGCACGCTAGATATTCTCACCTCCCTGCTATATTCCCCGAATTCTTTTTCTCGTTCTTCAAGAACTTTTTTAAGACACCCTAGAGCTTTCTCGTAATCCCCAAAAAACTTATAATAGTTTCCTAAATTAGAAATCAATATTAAACTATCGGCATCCTCATTCTTACGTGCTATTTGTAATGCTTGATTAATGTAATTAATTGATTTTTTTATATCAATCTGGGAATAGGCTTCTGCAAGGTTATTAAGCACATCAGTATAATTATGGATTGTATCATATTTAGGGATTCTCTCATACGTTTTTTTTGATTGCTCTAAATAATGAATATTATGAGGAAACTGAATTATTGTTGAAATAAAAAAGTAACCTTTTGCATAACATACCATAGAATAATAATAATCTTCTGACTCTCCATTATTGTTCTTTTTTAGTGCAATCGCTTCATTAAGATTAGAGATAAATAAATTTGTATCATTTGCACCTAGCAAAGCCATTATGCCTGCATCATGTTTTAGAGTAGCAAGCAATTGCAAATCATGCATTTTCAATGAGTCATACATATGCAATGCGTAACAAATATAATTATGTGCACTACTATAATTCCCATTTTCATACTCATCTTCAGCCAATTGTTTATAATGGATACATATACTATCCTTGAACATATTGTTCTGCGAGAATAAAGCATTAAGGGGAAATATTAATAAAGCAATAAAAACAATAACCTTCTTCATAACTATATTTTTTCCATTAATTCATTTGTCAAGTTGTCATATTTTGTTCCATACGAATTTTGAGATTCCAAATATTCAAGCACTACTCTTGCTTCTTTTTTATCATAGTCAAGCAAATACGCAATGGCAAGATTCCATCCGATATAAGGAGCATAGGTTGTGTATTCATTGTATGTATCGCTTTGTGATTGTTGCCAAAGTTCCTCAAGTTGCACTATGGTATTGTCTATATCTCTATTGCAGGCAACATTGTCAAAAAGAACAGTTAGCTTGTTAAGTACTACATCGTCTTCTTCTCCCCGGATTTCTGTTGATAACGGAAATGCTGTTGCATATTCTTTACCTAAACTGACCGTGGAAGAGTAGTCATAAGTATAGTAACCTACCGTAATAAGCAACGCAAAACTTGCTGCAATAGAAAGCCAACGCGTTGGTCGAGTCTTTTTCTTTGAGGAGCCTCTCATCTCCTCAACTAGTTTTCTGTCTTGTTCAGAACCTAAAGCATTCATTGCCTTGATGGTTCTTGCTATAGCCTCTGTTTGATTCCTCAGGGTCTCATCACTTTGTATATCCTTTTCAAATAGAGTTTCCTCATCAGATGTCATCTCTCCATGAAGATAGCGTGTTATTCTCTCTTCATTCTCGTGTAGTATGTCATCCTTTTTACTGTCCATAGTTATTTGCTTTTACCAATTTATAATTCTTTCACTGCCACCTCATATTTCTTCCGGAATTTTTCTTGACAACGATGCTTGGTGACTTTGGCGACACTCTCACTGGCATAATGGAACATTTGAGCAATGACTTTCATTGACAATGCATCACGATAATATGACCAAAGCAATTTATCGCATGGCGGTGGCAATTGCTTCACCATATCTAGGACAATACCGTCTCTCTTGTTTTCTCTTTTTTCATCCTTATCAATTATGTCAAGTAGTCTTTCTGCCTTATTCAACAACGTGTTATATCTTTCCCCATTCGCTTCAACTGAATAGTCTTCTATATACACTATTTGCGCTTTCCCATTTGCTCTAAGCTGCTCATGTGCCTTATTGTTGCAGATACCAATAAAGTATGTGTATAGAGAGGATGTTAGATTGTCCAATTTTCCATCTATGGCAGCACGATATAGCACAATTGAAGCTTCTTGAAACACATCTTCACTATCTTCTTTGCTCAATGAAAACGTTTTCTGCAAATAAGAGAGTGTACGGCTCTGATACTCTTTGGCAAAGTCGTTTAAAATCTTATCTTGTTTACGATACAATGCAATTGTAGCCATACTTATTTAGTACTTTCTACTACCATGTGTTGCCTAATCAGTCGCACATCCATATCCATAGCTTTCCGTACATTCTCTATCCAATTAATGTCATAGGATATGGGCTGGGTTAACAATTGTTGAGAAATAAAATACGATAGTGGTCCATAATACTTACCATCCTGTTTGATTTCGGTATTTACTTCATAAGAACGGCAAGCTTCTATCATATAAATTGGAGACAAACCAGCTGAACTCTTTATCCTAATGTTTCCTCGTTTGTCTATCCGTGGGGCATAGTTTTTGCCACTCTTGCTGAAGCCTATATCGGTACCTCGAACAAAGACACTGTCTTCTACTGCATCACCCCGATAAGATGACCCTGCATGACAAGCATCAATGACAACATACAGAATTCCTCTTTGCCCAATCTTCTCTCGAATGGCATTTAGGTATTCATTGAGTTCATCATCAAGCAGATGGTTTTCTCCAGAGTAAACATTAACTATATATCTCCTTTGTGCGTCATAAGGAATAAACGCTTCGTCCCAACCATCCTCTTCATCTCCACTCTCATCCTCAACGGCTTGTCCATGCCCGGAAAAGTGGACATACACAATATCCCTTTCTCTCACTTCATTCTTTAACTTGACAAGACTCTTCGTAATGGCTTTATATGTCGCAGTCTTATCTTGCAATGTATTGATACGAAATCCCTGCTTCTTTAATATGGGTTTGATTAGCTGAGCATCATTTACGCCATGAATCTTTGGCCATGATGCATCATTGTCAGTATATTGCGGGTACTCCGAGATTCCAACTAACAAGGCATGTCTCTCTTGTGCCATTAATGTCAATGGCTGTGGCGCTATACATGTCATTATCATGATTACCACGTTCAAGAGTATAGATTTGTTTGAACTCATTTGACTCGAAAAGTTTTTTCAGTTTTATTATCGGCAGTTCTCCAAAGTGTTTTTCTATCTTTCGAAAGCAATTGCAAAGATACTAATAATTTTCTATTTGGTACAAAAACATCAATCTCAATCCCCAAAAATGAGGGGTAGAACTAATGTGGATGAATCAGCTATTGGTCATGAATCTGTCTAAAAAAGTGTCTTTATACTGCTTGCGACGCTCTTTCTTACCTACAAGAATATACCCCAATTGTGCAACATTAGCACACTTCATTTACATGTCTTCGAGTGACAATCCTAACATTTGTATTTTATATCGCGGAAACAGTGGTTTGATTTGTTTCACCTTTTCGTTGAGAAGCTGAAGGTCGATTTTACTGCGGTTGCGCTTCACTTCGGCGACAGTCACTTGCCGGTCGAGACCATATACTGCTATCAGGTCAATCTCCTTTTCACCACTGCGGTCCCACCAAGACGAGACTTCAGTCACCCGCTCCTGCTCCGCATACTTTTGACGGAAGTATTTTTCAAGCATTAAACCGCTATATTGTGTATAGCCATCTTCGATTACCTCTTGAAGCAACTTCATATTGTCCATGGCCAGCATCTGGCTGTTTGGTGCAATAAAACGGAACCAAAAAGCAAGGAAGTTGTCGTTCAGACGCCAGCGCACATTACGGCAACCGGGCTTGCTTCCATACGGCAGGTTGCGCTGTATGAGTGAATACTCGTTTTCAAGCACCTGCATGTATTGCCCTGTACTTTTCCCCACCACACTGTCGATTTCCTTTTGAGAAGTCATGCCAGAGGCTATAAGTTGAAGTATACCGAAATAATTGGTGTATTGCTTGCCAAATTCCCCGATTAACATGTCAGGAGCTTCATTCAAAAAACGGGAACCGACAGAGCAAATGGCATTGAGCATACGTTCTTTAGTTGTAGCAGCTTGATCTATCAACAGGCTAACGTACATGGGCACTCCACCTGTGACGGTGTATAGAAAGAGCAGGTCCTCTGGTGAATACTGAGGATTGTGCTCTTGAAGTATCTGTTTCAACGTATCGGTTCGGAATGGCTTAAGAATGATTTTGTGCGTCATACGCCCAAACAACGGCTCTTTGCTATTCTCAAAAATGCGCTTCATCATTGAGTATATGGAGCCGCACACAATGAAATTGATTTTCGACCGCTGATGATACATGTCCCACAAGTATTGAAGTCTGCTAAAGAAATCTGAACTGACATATTCCAATTCTTGGAACTCATCAATTACTAACGTCAGCTGCTCTTTCTCTGCATATTGAAACAGCTGCTCAATGAGTTCGTGTAGCTTCAGATTATGCCCAACAATGCTGATATCGGTCTGTCGCTCGATGGATTGTTGAAACATTTGGCCGAGTACGCCCTCACTGGTACGATTGGCAAAGAGGTAAATAAAATTGCGCTTACTTCCAAGGGCGTTTAATATTAACGATGTCTTACCGACACGTCGGCGACCTATCATCACCGTCATCGTTGCGGTGTGAAAGGACTGTTCCCATATTTTTTCCAGACTTTCCGATTCTTGCTCTCTACCGTAGAATTTCATTGTATCAGCATTTTAAATAATCGCCATTACCGTAATGGCGATTACAAAGATACAAAATATTTTTGAATAGAGACTTACGAAGGCGATTTTTATGCAAAAAATACAAATAATGCAAACGAAAGGAGCCTCAGTTACTATTCTTCTTGGAAGTGTTAGCCGTTGCTCCTATTCAGTTGCGACGGCTGAGTGTTTGCCGTTGCTCCTATTCAGTCGAGACAGCTGAGTGTTTGCCGTTGCTCCTATTCAGTCGCGACGGCTGAGTGTTTGCCGTTGCTCCTATTCAGTCGCGACAGCGAATACTTCTTCGCCGTTCATGCGCATTGAGGTCAGTTTCCAGGTGCCGTCGGGTTGCTTGCTGTAGCGGTATTTGTACACCGTCTGCGTGGGCTTGCCGTCTTCGTCGTAGGTGGTCTGGGTGCAACGGGTGCGGTTGCCGTGGCTGTCGTATTTGTTTTCCTCTGTGTAGAGGAGGTATTCATCCACTGTATAAACCTCTTTGCGTACCGGGCGACCCTGCTTGTCGTAGCTCTGCAGGGTGCGGGTCTCCACTACGCCTGTACTGTCGTAGGTGTAGGTGATAAGCACCGCCAAGCGGTCGTAGGCATCCACCACACCGTGTGACGAACGCACCACTCGTCCCTGCTCGTCATAGTTTATGCCAATCTCCTGTGCCCAAAGTGAATTGAGAATTGAGAATTGGGAATTGAGAATTAAGAGTATCAGTATAATCTTTTTCATGGGCTTGGGAAGATTATGAATGTGTGAACGCGTTAATACATTAATATGTTAGTCAATTTGCTGCCGCATCAAAGACTCACGAACTAACACATTAACGAATTGACACATTCAAGGATTACTTCATCAGTTTCTTGTAGCGCAGGCGGTGCGGGGTGTCGTCGCCGAGGCGTTTGCGGCGGTTCTCCTCGTACTCGCTGTAGCTGCCTTCGAAGAAATAGACCTGTGAGTCGCCTTCAAAGGCCAGGATATGGGTACAGATGCGGTCGAGGAACCAGCGGTCGTGGCTGATGACTACGGCACATCCGGCAAAGTTCTCCAAGCCCTCTTCCAGGGCGCGCATGGTGTTCACGTCAACGTCGTTGGTGGGCTCGTCAAGCAGCAGCACATTGGCTTCGCTCTTCAATGTCAGAGCCAGATGCAGCCGGTTGCGTTCACCACCACTCAGCACGCCGGCCTTCTTGCTCTGGTCGGTGCCGGTGAAGTTGAAGCGCGACAGATAAGCACGGGCATTCACTAGTCGTCCGCCCATGGGGATAAGCTCGTTGCCTTCCGACACCACATCGTAGACACTCTTTTCGGGGTCAATCTGCACATGCTGCTGGTCCACATAGCCTATCTTTACCGTCTCGCCCACGGTGAAGGTGCCGGTGTCGGGCTTTTCCAGTCCCATGATAAGGCGGAAGAGGGTCGTCTTGCCGCATCCGTTGGGGCCTATGATGCCCACGATGCCTGCGGGGGGTAGGCTGAACGTAAGGTTCTCGTACAGCAGTTTGTCGCCGTAGGCTTTGCTTACACCCTCCACCTCTAGTACCTTGTTGCCCAGTCGCGGGCCGTTGGGGATGAAGATTTCCAGATTCTGCTCCTTCTCCTTCACGTCCTCGTTCATCATGCGGTCGTATGCTGCCAGACGGGCCTTGCCTTTGGCGTGACGGGCTTTGGGTGCCATGCGCACCCATTCCAGCTCGCGCTGCAGGGTCTTGCGGCGTTTGCTCTCCTGCTTCTCCTCCATGGCCAGCCGCTGGGTCTTCTGATCCAGCCAACTGCTGTAGTTACCCTGCCAGGGGATACCTTCGCCGCGGTCCAGCTCCAAAATCCAGCCCGCCACGTTGTCGAGGAAGTAGCGGTCGTGCGTCACGGCAATTACGGTGCCTTTATATTGGCGCAGATGCTGCTCCAACCAGTCGATGCTTTCGGCATCCAGATGGTTGGTGGGCTCGTCGAGCAGCAGGATGTCCGGCTCCTGCAGCAGCAGACGGCACAGCGCCACACGTCTACGCTCGCCTCCGCTGAGGTTCTTCACAGGTGTATCCTCGTCGGGACAGCGCAGGGCATCCATGGCGCGTTCCAGCCGGCTGTCGAGGTTCCAGGCGTCGTATTGCTCCAACAGTTCTGTCAGCTCGCCCTGCCGTTGACACAGCTTGTCGAAGTCAGCATCGGGGTCGGCAAAGGCGTTGTTCACCTCCTCATACTCTTTCAGGGCATCCACTATGGGCTGCACAGCCTCCTGCACCACCTCCTTCACAGTCTTGCTGTCGTCCAGCTTGGGCTCCTGCTCCAGATAGCCCACGCTGTAGCCGGGCGAGAAGACCACCTCGCCTTGGAAGTCCTTGTCCACCCCGGCGATAATCTTCAGCAGTGAGGACTTACCCGAACCGTTCAAGCCGATAATGCCGATTTTGGCACCGTAGAAGAAGGATAGATAAATGTCTTTCAGTATCTGGCGGGAAGGCGGTATCAGCTTGCCCACACCTACCATTGAGAAAATGATTTTCTTGTCGTCAGCCATAGTTGAGGATGTTTTTTTGTTTTCTAAAGGTTTACTGAGGTATCCCGGGAAGTGATAGGGAATCCCAGGATACGCTTTTTGTTATCGTCTGGTTCTAGTCTTCGTCGAAGTGGAGGTCCTTGACGTTGATCTGTATCTCGGTCTTGCCGTTCCAATAGTTCTCTTCGAGGGTGTAGCAGATGGTGAAAGGGTGGCCTTTCTTGACGCGGGGGTAGCAATGCCCCAGTTGGAAACCGATGGCGGGGTAGGTCTTCGACCGCGAGAGGAGGGAGATGACATTGAACTTGAGGTGGTTGGAACCCACCACGCGGGGGTAGCCCGTGTCGACAAGACTGTGCGACATGAACACCGGCACGTTGTTCTCCGGACCGAAGGGACCGAATTGCTTCAGGATACGCAGGAATTTGGGTGTGATATGTTTGCCAAAGTCCAGCTCGGCGTCAATCTCTATCTCGGGAACCATACTTTCTTTCGGCAGGGTCTGGGTGACCACCTCTTCGAAACGCTTGGTGAACGCCTCTAGGTTTTCGGGTTTCACCGACACCCCTGCGGCGCAGCGGTGACCGCCGAAATGTTCAAGCAGGTCGCTGCATTGTTCGAGGGCAGCATGGACGTCGAACTCCTTGATGCTGCGTGCCGACCCGGTGAAGAGGTCGTCGGTGGAGCGGGTGAAGATAACCGTGGGCTTGTAGTAGGCCTCCACCAGCCGCGATGCCACGATGCCCACCACACCCTTGTGCCAGTTCTCGTCAAACAGCACGATGCTCTTGCGGTTCCGCATCACGGGGTTGCTCTCTATACGGCGTTTGGCCTCCTCGGTTGCCGAGCTGTCGAGGTCCTTGCGCTGGGTGTTGTACTCGTTGATTTCCTTGGCCAACATCTCCGCCTGCTCGGCATTGTCGCTCAATAGCAGGCGCACTGAGTCGAAGGCGCTGCGTATGCGTCCAGCAGCGTTGATGCGGGGGCCGACAAGAAACACGAGGTCGGTGATGTTCAGCTCCTTGCGGAAGTACGACTTGTCCTCGGGGTGTTGGCGCTGTTCCTCCTCGGAGCGGCGTTCGATGTGGCCGTAGGTGAGGATGGCCTCGATGCCAGGACGGGGACGGGTGTTGATAACCTTCAGTCCGAAAGCCGCCAGCACACGGTTTTCGCCCATGATGGGCACGATGTCCGACGCAATACTCACCGCCACAAGGTCCAGGTATTTCAGCAGACGCAGCTGCAGGTCGTCGCGCTTCTCGCGGCGGATGTCGTCCAATGTCTCGGGCGGGTCGCAGAGGCGCACGCCTACGCGCTGCTCCTGGTGTGCTTCGACAATCTTGAACCCAATGCCGCATCCCGACAGCTCTTTGTAGGGGTAGGGGCAGTCCTCGCGCTTGGGGTCCAGCACGGCCACAGCGGCGGGAATGTTGTAACCGTCGGGCAGATGGTGGTCGCCGATAATGAAGTCGATGCCGAAACTTGACGCATAGGCCACCTGCTCCATGGCCTTGATGCCGCAGTCCAGTGCGATAATCAGTTTAACACCCGTCTCGCGGGCATAGTCGATGCCCTGAAACGAAATACCGTATCCCTCGCTGTCTCGGTCAGGGATATAAAAATCAATGTTGCGGTGGAATGTACTGAGGTAGGAGTACACCAGGGCAACAGCTGACGTGCCGTCCACGTCGTAGTCCCCGTATATGAGGATGCGCTCGTGGCGGCGGACCGCCTCGTTGATACGAGCAATAGCGCGGTCCATGTCCTTCATGAGGAAAGGATCATGCAACTGGTCCAAGCTTGGTCGGAAGAAACACCGTGCCTCTTCGAACGTCGTCACACCACGCTCTACAAGCAGCGTGGCGATAATTTCGTCAACTCCTAATGCTTCCGCAAGTTTTTTAACTACCTCTTTGTCATAATCTTCCCTTAATATCCAACGTTTTTCTTTCATTTTTTACTGGTTGTAAAGGTACGACTTTTTTTTGGATTGAATGAAAAAAAAATCTATTTTTCACCAGAACGAAGGATAATGAGTTGACAACTATTGCATTGTGGTGGTATTGTATGTTGTTCCCCCGGCAGACAGCAGGATTGGGCTGTGCGGAGGGGAAGAACATGGTGTTTCTTCCCCTAATAGATGGTCGGTCGGATTAAAGATGAATAATCCCAACGGCCATTAGGAAAGCGAAAACGCTGTAGGAAATAGGCAAAAATGGGCGGGCTATTCAACTGTGTGGTAGCGTCCGCCGAAGGCAATGCCCACCTGCGCCGTCAGGCAGAGTCCTTTGGGGCTACCCTCTATGCGTGGGAACGAGGAGTAGGAGAGGCGCAGCTTGCCCTGTAGCGAGATGTGGTTGCGGTCGCTGATGCGGTGGTCGCCAAACAGGTGGTTGAAGCGGGGGAAGGTGTTCTGCTGCCAGAAGTGGTAGCGGAACATGACTCCCACAGTAGGCTCGAGTCGGGTGTAGGCAAAGCGGTCTTCCCATTTCCGTTTGGCACTGAGTTCGTGCATACCGAGGCCGATGATGGGGGAGAACTGCATGAGGTTGTTGTCGATGAGCAGGAATCCGTAGCCGATGTTGATGAGGGTGAGGCTGTAAGAATGATCTTTGAGAAAGATGCCCTCCACCAGTTGAGGGTTATTCCTGTTGAGGAGGGGTGCGGTTTTGCGGGCATCGTAGCTGCCCATGATGGCCTCAATGTCGAGGAGATGGCTTTTCCATTGGAAGGCAAAGCTATACCCAATGGCGAATGCGGGGGTAAAATACTGTCCCATGGAGCCAAACGGGTAGGACATCCCCAGCGAGAAGTAGGCGCTGTAGCCGAATGGGCGGGGGGTGTAGGTGGGTTGGTAGTAGGCTGGGAGCATGTCGAGTTGCTGCCAGACTTGCTTCTCGAAGGTGGCGAGGGCTGCGGTGTCGGTGCCGTCTTGTGTCAGTTGGCGGAAGTAGGCTATGCGTTGGTTGAGGCGGTCGTTGGCTCCATAAAGCATGTTGCTGTAGGAGCCTGGGTCGTCGGAGGTGTTGAGCGAGCGTTGAAGGGTGCGGCGCTCCACTTCGAGCATGTCGAATATCACTTGGTTGTAGCGTAGCAGCTGGGGGGTGCGGTGGTCGGCAGTGACCCACGACGAGGAGGGGAGCATCCAGGCTTCGGCACGGTAGAAGAAGGATTTGATACCGTCTATATTTTCCTGTACGGGGCTGAAGCCGATGTTGTATTGTAGCAGCGAGTTTTCATCGGTGTTGGTGGGGGTGGCGGTAAAGTCGTCCCAGGTGAGGGGACCTAGGCTCCAGGTACGTTGCAACTCTTGTGCTGCACAGCTGAGACTGAGGGTCAGCAGCAGGATAGAAATGGCTAGTTTGTGTGTCATAATTTATTGTGTATAAGTGTTTTCATCTAATCTTTTTGTCTCTTTTCAGCAATCGCCATACGTCGCGCCAGGAGGCTTTCTGTCCGTAGCGGAGGATGGCGGAGCGGTAGACGCGGGCGGCGGCCCAGATGCAGAGGGGGAAGGTGGCAAGGAGCAGAAGCATGGAGAGCACCACCTGCCACACGGGGACACCAAAGGGGATGCGCATCAGCATGGCTACGGGCGAGGTGAAGGGGATGATGGAGAGCCATACGCTGATGCTGCCCGAGGGTTGCCCAATCATGGATGGGAGCAACAGGATGGTAAGTATCAAGGGGATGGTGAGTGGGATGGTGAATTGTTGCGAGTCGGTCTCGTTGTCGACCAGCGAGCCTGCAGCGGCGAAGAGAGAGGCGTATAGCAGGTAACCGAATACGAAGTAGAAGAGAAATAGGAAGATAATCATGGCGAAGTTGATGCCTGTGAGGCCTTCGATGAGGTCTTGGATGCTGTTGTCAATGCCCTCGCCAGCCTGGTACTGGGCGGCACGTTCTTGTTCTGTCTGGTACTGGTAGGTGGCTTCGGTGCCTTTTGAGGCAATCTCGGTTTGACTGTGGCGTTCGGTGGCTTGCTGGAAGAGGTCGGCATGGGTGAGCTGCACGCCTGTGACCAAAGCACCGGCGAGGAGCACCCAAAGGGCAAACTGGGTGAGACCGACAAGCCCGATACCCACCACTTTGCCCATCATGAGCTGGAAGGGTTTGACGCTGCATACAATGACTTCCACTATGCGACTGGTCTTTTCCTCCATAACTCCTCGCATCACTTGTGAGCCGAACATAAAGACAGCAATGAAGACAAGCATGGCGAGGATTATGCCGACTGCGATTTTGACTTGGAGAAAACCATCGCGGCCCGTCTCGATGTCCTGGGTGCGCAGTTTGATATGGGTGGAGGTGAGGAGGGTATAGTCTTCGGGGGTGAGGCCGTGAACGTCGAGCAGGATGCGGTTGCGCAGTATCTCTTGAAGCTGGTTCTGTGCATCTGTCTGCACATTGAGCGCGGGCATGTCGGAGCGGTAGAAGAGATAGGCGTCGCGCGGTAGGGTGGTCTCGCGAGCAGGGATGTAGACAATGGCGTCGAGGCTGTCGTACTGCTGCAATTGTCGACGTGCGTAGTCAATGCTTCCCGCTTCGTGATAGGAGATGTCGCGCCCCGAGCGGAATTGGCCTTGGAAGAGGCCTGTGTCGTCGACTATCAGCACGTGCGAGTGTTCGAGGGGACGCGTGGCCAGAAAGATGGGGATGGCGTAGACCACGGCCAGCAGGATAGGTACGACGATGGTGAGTATCCAGAAGGAAGTTTTCTTGACGCGGGTGAAGTATTCGCGTTGTATGACAAGGAGTACTTTGTTCATGAGGCAGGGTTTTATAACATGCTATTGATTATTGCCGATTGAGGTGCCCCGCACGGTGTCGATGAAGATGCGGTCGAGGTCTTTTCCGGGGTTGTCGCCTTTGATGTCGGCAAGCGGGCCACTGAGCACGACGCGGGCATGGTTGATGAGTGCAATGTCGTCGCAGAGCTCTTCGGCCGACGGCATGTTGTGGGTGGAGAAGATGATGGTGGCACCCTGCTCCTTAAGGTGGAGGATTTCGTGCTTGAGGAGGTCGGCGTTGACTGGGTCGAAACCGCTGAAGGGTTCGTCGAAAATGAGGAGGCTGGGGTTGTGAAGCACGGTGACCACGAATTGGACTTTCTGCTGCATGCCTTTGGAAAGCTCTTCAACCCGGCGGTTCCACCAGGAGTCTATCTCGAGGCGGTCGAACCATTCGTGCAACCGATGCTCGGCGGTGGATTTGTCTAGCCCCTTTAGCCGGGCCAGGTAGATGCATTGTTCGCCCACACGCATCTTTTTGTATAGTCCGCGCTCCTCGGGCAGGTAGCCTATCTGCATGACGTCGGCAGGGGTGATGGGATGCCCGTCGAAGAGGATGGTGCCGCTGTCCGGCGCAATGATTTGGTTGATGAGACGGATGAGGGTGGTCTTGCCTGCACCGTTGGGGCCGAGGAGACCGAAGACTGTGCCGCGGCGGACGTGGAGGTTCACCCCGTCGAGGGCACGGAAGGTGCCGAAGCTCTTGGTGATATTTTCGATGGTTAACATGCTGGATGGGATTATGCTTTGCTTTTGCGGAGGGGTAGACGGATGAGGAGTGTCTCGGCAAGGAGCGCGAGGAGGGCGAGGAGAATGCACCAGCGCCAGAGGGGTGTGCCCTGGTTACGGCTGCGGATGTAGTCGGTCATGGACTTGGCGGCTGGAGGCGAGAGACGGTAGGAAGAGAGGTCGGCCTCGTTGACAAGCCGTTTGATGTCGCTGCGTGATAGGCAGGCGAGGTCGGACTCCTGGCGGCTGTAGTTGAAGGCCAGTCCTTCGAGGGGTTGCGGTGAGAGGATATAATTGCCCGCTTGGACAATTTCGCCGTGGGGATAGATGAGACTGTGCGAGCCGGAACGCCGGATGTCGGGGATGAATCCCTGTTGGCCTGAGGCGGCGTCGACAGGGTCGAGGTGGCGTGGACTGTCGTCGGTAAGGAGGGTGGAGAGCGGAATGGGTTGCGTGGCGGTGATGAGGTGGTAAGGCTGCGGGAGGGGAGTGCTGAAGAGCGCCATGTTGTAGAGGGTGGGGACAAAAAGCGCTTGATGGACAAAATCGGTGTAGTCGGGGCGCAACGGGGTGGCAAGGAGGTACAGGTGGCCTTGGCCGAAGGGGGTCTCGGAGAGGAGGCTGTTGCCGTCGAGCAGTCCGATGACTTGGCGGGTGACGGTGCCACCAGGTTGTTGGAGCGTGTAGTGGCCAGTGGTGGATGGCATCTCCACCTCGTCGCTGAGGGTGCGGAAGACCCCTGAGTAGAGCGGATGTGTCGATTGTAAGGCGCCTGCCCGGGTCTCTTTCTGTCGCCAGGCTTGAAGAAGCGGGGCATGGAGTGACGACAGGAGGAGATTGTACGACGTCACTTCGGCATCGGGGGCGGGTACCACCACCAATGTGCCTCCGTCGTCAACAAACTGGACGAGTGCTTGTGCCAGCCCTGAGGGTATGGCGTGGAGCTCGTCGAGAATCACCACCCTGCTCTGTTCGATATGGCTGTAGTCCATGCGGTCGTATGGCTCTTGACGGTACTGGGTGAGACTGTCGCCAGCGAAGAGTTTCTTGATGAATGGGTTTTCGCTCTTGCCGCTGACCACCAGCAGGGGGATGCGTGTGGCTACGGGGAGGGCGAAATAGAGGCGGTCATCGAAGGTGACGGGGTAGTCGGTGGTCTCGACATGTCCGAGGAGGAGGGTGTCGTCCTGTATGGTGAAGGTGAGGGAAGCAGTGGCAGAGCTGTGGGGAGCGATGTCGAGCGAGGTGACAGCCCGTTGGCGGTCGCCGATATAGAGGCGTAGGGGCTGTTTTTCCACAGCCTTGTCGCCGCCGTTGCGTACGCGGGCCTCAGCGTGGACGGTGGAGCCGCGGAAGTAGGCAGGACTGTTGAATGCCAGGCTGTCGATATAGACATTTGCCAGCGAACTGCCGCCGAGGGGGATAAGGGTGGAGAGCACAGCGGTGTCGGCTGGAAGGGTGGCAAGGTCGGCTGTGGTGCGCTGGAAGTCGCTGATGAGGTAGGCATGACGGTTTGAGGCAGGGGAGGAACGCAGGAACTCCTGCTGCCGGATGGCGATTTGGGAGAGGGGGGTGGTGACGGCACCGGCCTCCACTTCGCGGACGGCACTGATAAAGTCCTCGCGGCTGAGCCAGCGGAACTGGCTGCCCGAGGCGTTGTTGGTGAGCAACTGGAAGGGGACGGAGGGGTCGTAGGCATCGGCTATCTCGAGGGCTTTCTGCTTGGCCGCTTCGATGAGGCTACCCTCCATGCCGCCGCATTCCATACTGTAGGAATTGTCGATATACACACTCACTGCCGTGCCGCCTTTTTGTAGCTGTGAGCCTTTGTGGGGGATGACGGGCTGGCAGAAAGCCAGGACGATGAAGACGATGGCTAGGATGCGCGTGGACAGGATGAGCAACTGCCTCAGGTTGCGTTGCCGGCGGTTCTCGCTTTGCAGCTCCTCGAGCATGTCCACGTTGCTGAAATAGACTTTGCGGTAGCGGCGCAGTTGCAGCAGGTGGATGGCTATGGGAATGGCTATTGCCGCCAGGCCTATCAGAAACAGGGGTTGGGTCAGCATGGAATGAATTCGTTATTGCGTTTATTCGTTATTTCGTTGATAAGTTGATATGTTATGTGTTGATATGATGCGATCCGTATAAACTCATCAACATATCAGCTTGTCAACATCTAACACGTTAACATGTTTGTTATACCATTGGCAAATCTCTGTGAGACCGCATTCTTTGCAGTGGGGTTTGCGAGCCTGGCACACGTAGCGGCCGTGGAGAATGAGCCAGTGATGGGCGATGGGGATTTTCTCCTCGGGGATGTGCTTCACCAATTCGCGCTCAGTCTGCAGGGGGTTCTTGCTGTTGCGGGTAAGGCCGATGCGGTTGGCCACGCGGAACACATGGGTGTCCACGGCCAAGGCGGGGAGATTGAATACCACTGAGGCGATGACGTTGGCGGTCTTGCGTCCTACACCGGGCAGGGTTTGAAGGTCGTCGATGTCGGAGGGTACCTCGCCTCCAAAGTCGTCCCTCAGCTTGCGGGCCATGGCGGCAAGGTGTTTGCTCTTGTTGTTGGGGTAGGAGATGGAGTGGATGTAGTGGAAGATGTCCTCGGGCGTGGCTTCGGCCATTGCGGCAGCATCGGGATAGGCAGCAAAAAGCGCTGGGGTGGTCATGTTCACCCGCTTGTCGGTGCACTGTGCCGACAGGATGACGGCAACCAGCAGTTGGAACGGGTTCTCGTATTTCAATTCGGACTGTGCCGTGGGGCGTGCCTCCTCGAAATAGGCTATCATTCGTTTATATCGTTCGGTCTGTGTCACGTTTCAGGGGTGGTGATGAGGTTCTATTTTGGAAGACGGAGGTCGGTAACAATGGGGTAGTGGTCGGAGATGGGGGTGGAGATACGCTTGTAGGAGAGTGCCTCCATGTCGCGGCTGTGGAGGATGAAATCGATACGGAAGGCGGGGAAAGGCCCGTGGTAGGTGGTGCCGAATCCGCGCCCTTGCTCCACGTAGGGGTCTGAAAGCAGGTGGGTGGCTTGCTGATAGATATAGGAGGCAGGCGTATCGTTGAAGTCGCCGGCAATGATAATCGGAACCTGTGACGACTGCACAAGGGGCAACAACTCCTCTTTCCATTCTTGTTCGTGGCGGCGGGTGGTCTCGGCAAACTTTTTCAGCAGTCGATGGGTGGAACTGTCGGTTTTGGCGTGCGAGAGGCGCTCGAAACTCTCATAGTCGGAGTCGTTCAGCTCGTACGAGTCGAGATGTACGCAGCATATCCTCACGCGGTGGTCGCCCTTCTGTAGGTCGACATGGAATTTGGTCTTTTTATCCATCATCTCCCCTCTCACAATAGGCCAGCGGGAGAAGAGGATACTGAGCGACGGCTTGCTCTCGCCGTGTACGCCGTAATGGTATTTGTAGCCCCGTTCCGCCAGCTTCTCTTTCATCTTCATCCTTCTTGCTACAAAGAACTCCTGTATGCACACCACATCGGGCTGCTCCGCTTCGACAAGCTGCACAAACAAGGCTGCTCCGCTGTCGGCCCGCATCAACGTGTCGCTGTCCAGCCCGTGAAAGCCATGCGCGTTGAAGGTCATCACCCTTAATACATCGTCCCCTTTCACAGGCTCGGTATTGCCGCCGGCCTGGAAGAAAAGGGGGATAAACGACAGTCGGCACACGATAGCTGCCACCGAGATGAGAAACTCCCATCGCGAGAGACAGAGCCACATAATAATAAACGCTGCGTTGGCCAGCAGGAACACCACATAGCCGTAGCTGAGGATGGAAACAGTTGCACAACGCGAAGGTTCAACCTTCCCTGCCAGCGTGGAGGCCACCAGGGCCACCGCAAAAAGCAGGTTGATAATTAGCAGTATAACGCGCAGAATGGTTTTCATAGTAGCTTGATTCTTGCGGATGCAAAGATAAGAATTTTTATTTGAAAAATGAAAAAACAATGTGTTAATGTGTTAACGTGTTAATACGTTAGTCGGATTAACGCATTTACACATTAACGAATTCAATTTTTCTTTGTATCTTTGCATCATGAAAAAGTACGGATTGATAGGCAAGAGCCTTGCACACTCATGGTCGCCGGCATGGTTCACCGACAAGTTTGAACGCGAAGGGATTACTGACGCCGAATACCGTCTCTATGAGATGGACACCGTGGAGCATCTGCGCCAGTGGGTGGAAGAGAACGGTATCGACGGATTCAATGTCACCATCCCTTTCAAGGAGCAGGTGCTGCCCTTTCTGGACCGTGTGGACGACGTTGCCCGTCGCGTGGGGGCGGTGAACTGCGTCGAGGTTCGCCAAGGGGTGCTGGTAGGTCACAACACCGATGCTCCCGCCTTTGCCGAGACCCTCTCCCCGCTCCTCCGGCCATGGCACACCCATGCCCTTGTCCTCGGCACTGGGGGCGCTTCGCGGGCGGTGTCCTATGTGCTCGAGGGGATGGGCATCGACTACCTGCTCGTGTCGCGCAATCCGGCTGGCCGCAACGGCGTAATCTCCTATCAACAGGCTGAGCAAGCGATCTCTTCCCGCCTACTCCTTGTCAACACCACCCCCGTGGGCATGTATCCGCATATCGGGCAGACCCCATGGCCCAATGCCGGTGCATTGTCGTCGCGCCATCTATGCTACGACCTTATCTACAACCCCGCGCCCACATGCTTCCTCCAGCAGGCGGCACAGGCCGGCGCAGCAGTCTGCGACGGACGCGCCATGCTCCACCGGCAGGCCGAGCTCAGCTGGCGGTTTTGGAATCAATGAAAAAGGTGGAAAGGGTGCCGCCTCTATAACACAATCAGCGGCCGCAACTGTTCACCACGCGCTGCACCTTGCGGATGGCCATATCGCCCCGTGGGGTCGATATCTTCACCAGATAGACCCCGGCGGACTGGTCGCGCAGGTCGATACTGTTATCCTTCACGACTCCCGGCAAGCGTCGGCCTTGGGTGTCCCACACCTCCACACTGAAATCGTTCGAAGCCGTGGGGTCGGAAGGCACAAGATGCATCATCCCGTCGGT
Organism: uncultured Bacteroidales bacterium; assembly: GCA_900317125.1. Lineage (GTDB taxonomy): Bacteria > Bacteroidota > Bacteroidia > Bacteroidales > P3 > Colimorpha. Next base: position 39,678 of record ONFR01000007.1, read on the forward strand.
GGGGTTGGGCGCCAGCACAGGAAAGCGGGCCTCGCCCTCTTCAATGCCGTTCGTAGTGGTCGGCGTTGTGGCGTAATCCTCTAGAAACATCGACAAGTCGACCGAAATCAGGCGGGCGGGTCGCGTAAGCCCCATCCGCTTCAGCGACTCGTTGGTAATCCAATAGTGGAAACCGTCGTCCGTGGCAACGGCTTCGGTCTGCCATCCTATTTCGTTGCTCACAAGAATCTTCTCGCGTTTGCCCTCAAGAAAACGGGTGCCTTGGAAGTCGTAAACCAAATAGATGAAGGGCTGCACCAGCATATTGTAACCGCACAGCACCAGCGTGCATTGCTCCTTGCTTGTACCAGTCGAATGGCGGAAATAGCTTGCACCCGTCACCAGCCCGTTCACATTCAGCCTGAACAACGCGACAGCTGTATGGTCCCCTGGCTCCTTGGGGAGGGCGAAACAAACCGTCTGCTGCGAAGTCCACTGCTTGCTGAACAGGTACAGGCTGTCGCCCACAGCCACCATCGCCTCGCAGTCGAAGTCCGTCACCGGCGTGCCCGAGCTGCCCTCCCCATCGGGATTGTAGCCCTCGTAAGTGAAACGGATAGTGTCTGCCCGGCACACCCCGCCCAGCATGTCCGCTTTGGCCATCCGGTAGATGCAGAGGTCGTTGCGCAACGCACTGTGGTTGTTTCCGAAATCGCCGAAATAGAAATACTCGTCGTCCTGGGTCATCTCCTCCATATCGTTGAAGTGCAGGCATCCCTTCACGCTGTCCTTGATAGTACCGTTCAGCGTGTCCAGACTGAAAATCCCCATGTCCCCATGGTCGTTGCTCGTCCACAGATCGCCGTTCCAGAAAAAAAGCGTCGACGTCCCCGACAGCCTGCTGTCCAGAAAGTCCTCCGAACGGACGGGAAGCGACTTCCTGCCCTGTCCATTGGTTTGCGAAAATGATTGTAAGTACCCAGTTATCAGAATGATAAATATAAAACCAGCCCATTTTTTCATGGTGCAAATATACAAATTATTTCGAATGTGTTAACTTGTGAATATGTTAATTAAAGTTATGAATTAACACAAGTATTACCCGCCCCCGCGAGATTTCAATTTTCACTTTTCAATTTTCACTTTTATTTCCCGCCCCTGCGAGGTTTCATTTTTCATTTTTCAATTATCGCTTTTTTTTTCGTACCTTTGCAGAATTATATGGAAGCAATAGAAGAAAGTTATATTTGTCAAGGTCAGGAGTTTGCCGCGATAATGGACACCCTTTCAAGGCATCCGCTCGCCGCAAAACTCTTCCCTGGGCTGTCGACGGAAGCACTGCACCAGCACTTCCAGGCCTACCATGATGTCGACTCTTTCCAGGCCGACGCCATGTACCGTGCCTGCCAGTACCTCATCCAAAACACCGTCAGCTCTTTCACCTGCTCCGGGCAGGAATACCTCGACGGCACCCCCAGCCTCTTCATCTCCAACCACCGCGACATCGTTGTCGACAGCCTCCTCCTCCAATACCAGCTCGTCACCCTCGGACACCCCACCACCCATATCGTCATCGGGGCCAACCTCTTCGAAATGCCCCTCATGGCCCAACTGGCCAAAGTCAACAAGATGATAGCCATCCCCCGCGGCGGCGGACTCAAGTCATACTACAGCAACCTCATGCAGCTATCCTCCCTCCTCCACAGCCTCGTTGTCGGGCAGGGGCAGAGCGTATGGATCGCCCAGCGCAACGGGCGCACCAAGGACGGCATCGACCGCACCGAACCCGCACTCGTCAAGATGATAAGCTCCACAGGCACCGACCCCGTGCAGACCCTTGCCGCCATGCACATCGTCCCCCTCAGCATCTCCTACCAGTGGGAGCCCTGCGCCCCCCTCAAAGCCCGCGAGCTCTGCCTCCGCCAGCAAGGCCCCTACACCAAAGCCCCCGGCGAGGACACCGAGAGCATCGTCAGCGGCATCACCCAGCACAAAGGCCACGTACACCTTGCCGTCTGCCCGCCGCTCACCCTCGCCGAGCTCCAGGCCACCCAAGGCAACCCCCACAGCGTCGCCGCCCTCATCGACAGCCGCATCAACCAAGCCTACTGCATCCACGACACCAACCAGGCCGCCGCCCTCATGCTCAAAGGCCAAAGCATCCAGCACCTCCCCGTGGCCGAGCAGTTCACCGACTACATCGACCAGGCCTGCCTCCTCTACCCCCTTGGCCCGCAATACCGCCACACACTCCTCTCCATCTACGCAAACCCATGCTTGAATCGATTGAATGTGTGAACGTGTTAATGTGTGAACGTGTTAGTCGATTTACGAAATAACGAATTAACACATTAACGAATTAGAACATTAACGAATTAACGAAATAACGAATTCAAACCCATGTTAGACAAACTCGAAGCCATCCACGCCCGATACCAGGAGATAGAACAGCAGATGAACGACCCGCAGGTCACATCCGACATGAAACGCTACGTCAAGCTCAGCAAAGACTACAAAGACCTCCAGCCCGTAGTCAAAGCCTACCACGACTATAAGGCGCTCCTCGACACCATCGCCGAATGCCGCGAACTCCTCGCCACCGAAAAAGACGAGGAACTGCGCGAAATGGCCAAGGCCGAACTCGCCGAATGCACCGAACGCCGCGAGAAGATGGAGGACGAAATCCGTATCCTCCTCATCCCCGAAGACCCCACCGACAGCAAAAACGCCGTCGTCGAAATCCGTGGCGGCACTGGCGGCGACGAGGCCTGCATCTTTGCCGGCGACCTCTTCCGCATGTACACCCGCTACTGCGAGAAAAAACACTGGCACATCGAAGTGGTCAGCTTCAATGAAGGCACCGCAGGCGGCTACAAGGACATCACCTTCAACGTCACTGGCGAGAAAGTCTACGGCATGCTCAAATACGAGAGCGGCGTCCACCGCGTCCAGCGCGTCCCCGCCACCGAGACCCAGGGGCGCGTCCACACCTCCGCAGCCGGCGTCGTCGTCCTCCCCGAAGCCGAGGAGTTCGACGTCGAACTCAACATGTCCGACGTCAAGAAGGAGACCTTCTGCGCCTCCGGCCCCGGCGGCCAGTGCGTCAACACCACCTACTCCGCCGTCCGCCTCACCCACATCCCCACCGGCATCGTCGTCTCCATGCAGGACCAGAAATCACAAATCAAAAACCTCGAGAAAGCCATCTCCATCCTCCGCACACGCCTCTACGAGCGCGAATACAACAAATACATGGAGGAACTCTCCACCAAACGCAAAACCATGGTCGCCACCGGCGACCGCAGCGAGAAAGTCCGCACCTACAACTACCCCCAAAGCCGCGTCACCGACCACCGCATCGGCTACACCATGTACAACCTCCCCGCCTTTATGGACGGCGACATCCAAGACCTCATCGACGCCCTCCAGCTGGCCGAAAACGCCGAGAAACTCAAGGAAAGCGTCGGCTGACCCCACCATCCGCATACATTCAACAAAGGGTGAGCAACGCCTGCCCCATATACTGAAAAAAAAGGAAGGTGCCCCAAAATCCAGGACACCTTCTTTCTTTTTTGGATTATAAGCGTTGCTTAGTTGGCATTCTGAACCAAGCGTACACAGAGACCAGTGGGTTTGTTGGAAGCAACTGTACCCGAGTGTGAAACTCTGGGGCGTCCGACGCTGGGAGTGCCAGTGGTTTCGAAACGCATGAAGTAAGCATAGTAATCACCCCACTCCTCGGAGTCAGTAATAGTCCAATAGCCATTCCATTCGCTGGAGTAGCCCCACGAGCGAATGATACCTTCGCCGTAGTGTCTGTGGCCGGATCCGGGCAGGAATACCACACCTCTCTTTTCAAGGTTAGTCCAAGCGGAACCAGAGGAGGGCTTGGGAGTGGGAAAGAACTTGATGGAGAGTGGCTGTTTGCCCGTTTTTTGGGGCCTTTGCCATTGTTCTGTAGTTGTTAAGGCTGGGTGAGATTGTCGGAGTAAAGGCGGAAGAGGTCGGCATCGAGGGCATGACAGATGGCGGCGAGCTGTTCTGTGTCGATGGAGGCTTTGTTGAATATTTTCTGCAACGCGCGGGGGGTGATGCCAATCTGCTCGGCAAGCCAGGCGTTGGTTTGGCCTTGGCGGCGAAGTTCATCGCGGATGGCGGTTCCGATATGTATCTGCATGGCAGGCGTGTTTTTAGGGGTTGCGGATGCAAAGATACAAATCTTTTTTTATCGGAAAAGGCCTTGTTTCAAAGTGAAAAGTAAAAGGTAATCGGAAAGAGTAATGGCGGATAGATATAAACGTAATATCATGTAATAAAAACAGAAAGTGACTTAATCTGGACCAAAACTGACAATCGGGGAAATGTAAATCGAGTATTGGACAGAAAAGGGAGAATATAAGAGCTGCTATGAGAAAAACAGGGCGAAGCAACGTCGCCGCTGCCCTTCGGTTATCCATAATAATAATGGTGTAGTGTCGCCTCTTTTCTGCAGGCAGTAGGTTCGTTCAATACCGCATCCTTGCAGCTACGTTGCAGGTTCGTTCTTTAATGCTATGACGGATAACGATACGATAACGATGCTGGAAGGAGCCTGTATTGAAGGGCGTTACTCTGTTGATGCGGTTGTCGGCCTGCACCGTTAGAAAGGGATGAATCCGATGCCGAGTTTGATGGTCAGGATGTTTGACAGGACGGCGTCGGCATAGTGCTGGTAGGGCAAGGTGTCATCGATGAATCCAAACACCATGTGTATGCCGTAGGTGTAGGCATAGTCTATCTGGTAGTTGAGCATCAACCGGCCCGCAAAGATATAGTTTCGGCCTAAGCCGAAATGGATGCCGAAGGTGTTGCCGTCGTTTTGGGAGGTGAGCGTAGTGAAGTGGACCATGTGCGCTCCGAAGTCGAAGTAGTAGCCCAGCGGGGCGAAGTCGGTATTTTTGTATCTCCGCACTTCAAGACCCAGGGTCAGCATGTTGCGCGAGCCGGGGGCGATGGAGTCAATCATGGTATAGCCGTAGGGTGTCTGGCGCGGGACGCGGTGGGTGTGGGTGATGTCGCTGTAAGCACTATGGTAGCGGGCTGAGAGGGCTAAGGTGGTGCGTCGGCCCACGGCCAGTTCGACCGAAGCCCAGGGTGTGAGGGCAAGGATGTGCGGGCGGCTGCGGTTGATCAGCTTCGTATAGTCGGGGGTGTGGAATGTCTGCAATCCGCTCATCCCAAGGTTGGCACCGGCCATCAGTCCGACTCTCCGCCCCATGAATCCGATGGGTGAAGAGCCATTGGCTTTTTTCGCCCCGCCTCGTATACCGGATTGTATGTAGGTGTCGTAGAGCATGGCATCGGTCAGTGCGCTGTGGTCGGCCACTTTGAATTTGTGGGCTTGGCGGGAGAGTATCCTGCCTCTGTGGGCATCCACCACGAGTGCTACCATGGTGGTGTGTTCCAGGCCGGTGAGGGCGGCTGATACCACTATCGGAATGAAGGGCAGCATGATGGCATAAGCTGGGTGGACACTGCCTTTCATGCCCTCGTGGTTGAGGATGACTGCGGTGGTCAGTTTGTTCGACCCGAGACGGGTGAGCAGGCTGTCCATGGCGGGTTGCATGATGCGGTGGTGCCGGAAACTGCCTTTGGTCAGCCAGAACTCGTTCATCCATTCGCATACTGTGAGGAAGTCGTTGTACTGCCCGGCTGTGGTCATGTTGTGCATTCCTTGGTCGGAGAAGTCGAAGGTGGAGCCTCCCAGGTGTTGGATGGTTTGTTCGATGCGCTGGCTGAGCCATTCCTCGTGCTTGCAGCTGCGGTCGGCAATGAGATGGTTGTCTTTGTCCATTATCCAGTAGGAGGGGTTGTAGAGTATCATGGCATTGGTGTCGGCGGTGTTGACCGGAAGCGGGGAGGAGGTGTTCTCTTTTTGTCGGTCGTGGCATGTTGCGGAGAGATGGTTGTAGAGGGTGGGGAAGAGTGTGCTGTCGGCCATGGCCAAGTCGGCGAGGATGTGGACGGAGGTGTTGCGGAGGGCTTGTTGTTGCCGTTTTAGTTTGATGCGTTCGTACTTGGTCAGTTTGGTGGTGGAGGTGTTTGGCTGACTGGATGCGGCAGTGTCGTTTTTCGTGGTGTCGGGTGGGGTGGCGATGAAGTCGGAGGGGGATTTGCCGATGGGGTGGCGCAGGAGGTCCATGAGGTGGAATGCCATGGCGGTGAGGTGGCTGTCGGTTGGGTGCTGCATGTGGAATTCCCACACTTTGTGCAGTGCGGCAAGGGTGGCCTGTTCGGCGTTCATCGTGTGGAAAGCATAGTATATTTGCTGGCTTTCGCCCTGGATGCGTTGGTAATCGTCGAATTCGTTATACTCGTATTCGTTGCATTTGGCCACAGCGATACTGTAGAGTGCCTGTGCAAGGTAGCGTTGGGTGGTGCCGTTGGCGGTCGCCGCTTGCCCGGACACCGGCGTATTGCCTGTCGGCGACGAGTCCTGTTCGGTGAGGAGAATCCAGCTGTTGTAGAATGCCCGTGGGTAGCGGCCGTGAAGCAGGTCCTGCCGGATGCACTCCATGCGGGCGGTATGGCGCAGGGCGGAAAACTCGTCGGGCGTGGAGATGAGATATTTGACGCCTTGGGCTAGGAGCGGTGAGCCGTTATTGGCCGTCAGGATGCGCTCGGCACGTTGGCGGCGCGATATGATGTTGGGGTGGGTCAGTTCCGAGTCGTCGTAGTCGTCGGTTGCGGTGACGGGGGCGGTATGGTCGAGCCAGCAGCCGTTGAGTTGATAGTAGGGGGTGTTGAAGAAGGTGGTGTCGAAGTGCAGATCGTCGAAGGGCAGGTCGCCGAATTGCAGGATGTCGAACACACTCTCGGTGACCCCTTTCCAGTAGGGGCTGGCAGCGTAGAAGAGGGTGATGCCGAGCGAGTCGGCCTCGTATTCCATCTCGCGGCTGCGGGCATGGTGGCGGAGCAGTGTGCCGGCCCGGTCGGCTTCGACATCGAGGTCGTTGTCGCGGTTTCTCTTTCCCCGTTTGTTGTTGCCGACCAGTGTCTCCATGCCGTGAGCCCTGTAGTAGTGGATGATTTCGTGTGCGATGACGAATGCCAGCTGGGCTTCGTTGTCCAGCTGGGCGACAAGTCCCGTGTTGATGAATATCATGCCTTGCGGGGTGGTGAAGGCATTGACGCCCGGCGAGGTGACGGTGTAGAATCGGAGTTCGGAACGCAGGCTGGGGTGGTCTTTGAGCAGGGTGTCGGCTATGCGCGAGGCGAGGGTGCTGATGGGGTCGCCGTAGACGATGTGGCCACTGGCCAGCATGCGGTTGATATGGTAGGAGGCCTCGAGGATTTGCTGCTTGTTGCGCACACGCTTGCCGGCGTATTGTTCGGCACGCTGGATGTCGCTGTCGTAGAGTTGCCACACGCTCATCTTCAGGTCGGCGGGCACGGCTCCCGAGCTGCGCAGTGCCTGGCCGTGGAGGGCGGCGGCGCATGTGAGGCAGATGAGTAGGGTGAGGAGGTGCTTCATGGCTGGCTATAGGTTTTCGATTGTGATTTTGGTCAGTTGGTCTTTCCTACCCGTGGTGAGCATCACGACATATTCGCCGGGTGCTGCGAGGCTATGGGCGGCGCCGGCCAAGGCTTGGCGTCCGGTTTCGATGAAGCTCTGGTCTTCCTTGCCGTCGGGGGTGAGGGTCCACACGTTCAGCGCTGAGGGATGTGCGGTGGGTTCGAACAGCTTGACGGGTTTGGCGTAGGGATAGGTGGTGTTGTCGGCATGGTCCATCCATGCCAGCATGATGCCACAGGGGGTAGTGAGCCATTGGTAGCCGAGGTAGTCGCTCTTGTTCAAGGAGGCGCTTGAGGTCATCCTTTTGGCGGTTGACCATTGTATCTCGCCGTTGCGGTCGATCCGCATCACCATCATGCCCATGCGCTGGACGGCGGTGGGGACGCCGTTTGTGGCGAGGTTCCATTGCTGGTCCAGCATGAGATAGGCTCCGCTGCTGTCCTGCAGGGTTTGGCAGATGCGGCCGAATTGTACCCATAGGCGGTTTTGGTGTGTCTCTTCTTTTTGGTTGGTGAGCCGGTTGACCTCGTGCTGGGTGAGGGGTCGGCGGACGGTGCTGAGGGTTTTCTTTTGGATTTTGTAGCAGTGGATGTCGATGCAGTCGATGTTGGTGCCGACGGGCATGAGCACATGGTTCTCTTGTCGGACGGCATCGGCCAGGAGGATGTTGCCGTCGCCATAGCGCAGCAGGGTGCGCTGGACGACGGGGTCGCCTTGGGGTATCTTGAACGAGATGTCCTGTATCTGCTCGCCGTCGAAGAGCGTGAAGCGGCAGTCGCCTTGCTCGTCGAGGGTGTAGAGTATGATGTCGCCTTCGTCGGTGACGGCTATGTTGTCCGGGGGTGTCCGCGAGGTGGTCTGGGTCCAGTATGCTTCCAGCTGGTGGTTGTAGAGGCCTACGGTTGTCTCAAAGCCCTGCGCCATGCGGTTGGCAACGGCGACACATGCCAGTAGCTTCCCGTTGGGCGACACTGCTATGTTGAACAGAAACTGGTCCCCTTGCACGCCGGTGCGCTTGAAGAGGGTCTGCGGTGTGCTGTCGGGTTGGAGGGTCTGGAGGTTGCGCCGGTCGCGGTAGATGTGCATGCCTTCGGGGGTGTGTGTGGCCTGCAACAGGTCGATGTGGTTTCCGTTGAGGTAGCCCCCATAGCATGTCGGGTCGCCACCGTTGGAGACGATGGTGCGGTTTTGCTCTTTCAGGTCGCCGGTGTAGTGTACCAGCTCCAGGCGGTTTTTCAGTCGCCCTTGGCGTTGGATGAGCACGAGGTCCTGCCCGTTGAAGCCGATGAACAGGGGTGTGCTGTTTTTGACGATGCCTTTGCCTTCGGTAAGCTGGTCGAAGGTGATGGCCTGCGACATGCCACGGAGCGACAGCGAGAGGAGGGCAAGCGTGAGCATGAATATTTTGGATTGTTTTGACATCTTTTTGAATTGAGAATTGAGAATTGAAAAAATTAACGTGTTAATGTGTTATCGTGTTAGTCGATTTACGAAATAACGAAATAACGAATTAACGCATTCAAAAGGATGCTGTTAACGGATGAATTTGTAGCCCACGCCTACCAGCAGGCTGTAGTTGGGGATGTTGTTTTGTGTCTCGATGTCTTGCTTGAAGGGGATGCGTACTTTGGCAGCAGTGGTGGCAAAGAAGTTGTCGTTGAAATAGTAGTTGACGCTGAACAGGCCACTGAATCCCAACCGCCAGTCGAAGGCCGTTTTGCCTTTATCGTGGGTGGATGGAGTTGGCTGGCCAGTGGCTTTGACGGTGCAGTGGATGTTGTCTTTCCTGTTTGAGAGCAGGCCTGAGTAGATGCCGGCACCGAGTTGCAGTTCCCAGTTGTCGTCGATGTAGTAGCCCGCCAGATAGCGGACTTCGACGAGTAGGTCCCAGCCGTGCTGGTCGTGGTGTACCCATCTGCCAGAATAGGGTTTTGAGCTATAGAAGACATAGGTGTCGCCGTCGAGGGTGTAGGTGGTGTGGTAGAGGTTGCAGTTCAATTCGGCTTGGAACCCCATGACGAAATGGGTGCCGAGCGCTTCTTCGCCGTCGTAGCGGAAGGAGAGGGTGAGGGGTACGCCTTGTTTGTAGTCGATTGCATTGAGTGAGGCAGGGGCGGGCTGGAGGTACGACCCGACGGTGAAGAGGTAGGCATTGTCGCCTGTCCATGGAGCAGGGGCGTGGTAATAGTGGATTTGGGCTTGCGCTGCACAGGTGATAAACAGGGCGGCAAGGAGTAGGATGTGCTGTCTTTTCATGGTGGGTGTGTTTTAAAGGTGTGGATGTGAAAATTATATAACGAATACAGATGATTAGCTTTTGGGGCGGGCGGTACAGTGGTAGGTTTTGCTTTTCTTGTCGTAGACTATCTCCACGCGGTAGCCTTTCAGCAGCATGCGCTTTGCCCATTCTTTCACTTTGCCTACATCGGACGATTGGAAGGTGACGACAGGGGTGTCGGCGAACTGGAGTTTGGCGCCGCGCGGGGTGCGGTTGGCCTGCATGGAGATGCTGCTGCCGTTGTTGCGGGCGTCGAAGAGGAACTGGTAGAGGAGGATGTCGATTTCTTTCTGGCTGTGGATGACGGTCTGGCCGGTGCGCTCGGCAACGGCATATTTGACGACGCAGAGGGTGTCGAGGGTGAGGTCGGGGTCGGCGGCGACGGGGTTGTCGGTGTTCCAATAGATTTCGGTGGCCATATTGGTGACGTGGACGCAGCCGGTGGTGAGGCTGGCCAGCGCCAGGATGAGGATTGCGGTGTGGGTGCTTTTCATTGTTGGGTGGCTTGTGAATGAGTTAACGTGTTATCGTGTTGATATGTTGATATGTTGGATGTTGATATGTTGCGAGCCGGATAAACTTTTCAACGGATAAACTTTTCAACGATTTAGCGAATTGATTAGCGTGTTGACAGTTGGTCGATATGGTTGTCGACGATGGCGTCGATTTGTTGCGGGGTGCAGGCATGGAATATGCTGACGCACTGCAGCGAGCGCGAGGCGGCCATGATGTTGACGGTGTCGGTGCGGGAGGTGCCGGCTTCGGGTTGGCTGTCGTGGTTGAGGATGCTGAGGATGAGGTCGGGGTTGCCTTGTTCCAGCAGGGCGGCGGTGGCACTGTCGGGCTGGGGGATGTTGAAGTCTTTTTGCAGCTGCTCCCATCCTTGGGGCGAGGTGGCCTGGAGGAGGGTGAGGTCGATGCGGAGGGTGTCGTTGAGGCGTTTGCCCTTGATGTAGGTGGATTGGATGCCGGGACAGTGCAGATAGCTGCGATAGAGTGCGCTGCATTGGTCGTCGTCGATGGTGCGTGGCCAGTATTTGAAAAGGCCTACGCCAGCGACGGCGAGGAGGATGACAAGCAGGGTGATGGTCCAGCGGCGTTTCATAGGTTTTGTATTATTTTGTCGGCGGTGGCTACAGCTTGGCGGTTGGCGGCGATGGTGCCGTGGCTGGTGGCCTGCGCCTGGACGCGGGGTGTGGCAACCCAGAGGGCGGGCATCAGCAGGAGCGCCACACAGGCCACTATGGCGTAGTGGCGGCGGTTGGCTCGGCGCAGGTAGCTGCCATAGTGTGCCCGCATGTCGTCGAGCATCCGCTGTTCTGCGCAGTGACGTGTGTGCTGTTGCAGCATCAGTTCTATGTCTTTTTCGTCAAGGCTCATGTTCGTATAGTTGGGTATATATTTCTTTCAGTTTTTCTACTATGCGGCTCATGCGTTTGTTGAGGGTGTTGGGCTTGAGGCCGTGGTGTTGGGCTATCTCGATGTTGGAGTAGCCGTCGAATCGTTCCTGCAGCAGCTGGCGTTCGTCGGGTGGCAGGTGTTCCACCAGCTCTTGTAGCAGCGCGTCGCCGGGCGGCCCGGAGGCTGTGTCGGCCAGCCTTTCGGCTTCGGCCAGCGGCGCGTCGGCGCGGATGTGCTGATGCCTTAGGTGGCGTACGAACACTGTCCGCATCACCTTCTGCAGCCATCGGTTCATCTGCCTGGGGGAGCTGTCGGGGTGGAGCCCGTCGATGTTCTCCCACACGGCAATGAACACTTCCTGCATAAGGTCTTCGGCTTCCTCGCGGCTGTTGCTGTGGCGGATGCAGTAGTTCTCGATGTGCCTGCTGAATGTCCGGTGCAGCGTCATGTACCGCTCGTGCCGTCCGACGGGTGTCTGCCTTTGTGTGTTTTGCATTTCTTTCATTGGCATTAGAGCCACTTTGCTGCCGAAAAGTGACATCAGGTATGAAAAAATGTGTTGAATTCGGCATCCGAGGCACCAGTGTTCTATGTTCAACATTCTTTATTACATGATGTTGCGTCGGCATCGTCATGGCTTAGCACTGATGCAAATATAGGCTTTTAATTTGAAAAATGAAAATTGGCACCACGTATCAGTTGAGAATTGAGAAAAAAAGTGTATCTTTGCAAACCCATAGGAGAATACCTCATGTCTTTAAAGCATTTGATATTCATGATGCTTGCAGCGGCAATGCTGCTGTCGCCGAAACCTTCGGCGGCAACGGTGCCGGGCTGCGTATTGGAGCATGTTGGCCAGGCAGCATCAATGCAAGACGAGAGCGGAGGGTATTCGTCCACCCTGCCGTGCCGAAGCATTGTCGACGAGACCGATAATCGTCCTCAATGGAGCGATCTCGGCATGGAGCATCTCTTGGCTGTCGAAGGGCAGTCGAACATTACTGCGCCGTCGTCTGTACGTCTTGCCAGTCAGGGACGCAGGCTTGCGGGCGGGAACAGCCACTCGGCCGTGGGCAGTCCCGAAGCGGTGCCCGAGGCGGACAGCTATTGCCGTTATGTGCGGTGCGCCGCACGTTGCTGTGCCCCGAGGACGAGGGGGTACCTTTACATTATCCAGTGTCTCAGACTTTGATTCATTCCATTTACAAGTTTTAGACTGCGGCATCTTTGCCGTAATCCTTTTTGTTTTATTCGCCGTGGTGAAGCCACGGCATCATGTCATTTATTTATTATTATACTGAAATGGAATATATCAGAAAACAAATTTATTCCCGGCCGGAGATACGCCGCACGCTGTTGCCGCTCTGGTCGGCTTGGGCGCTGACGGCTGTGGGCGCCGTATGCGGTGCGGCATTATTGATGGTTGAGGGCGCTGACGGAGGCGTGATGTCGCTTTTGCTCGACGGTGTTGTCTTGGGGGCTTGCAGTCTCTTGACGGTACTCTGTTACTGGGCGTTTGGCGACAGCCGCCGTCCATACAGCAGGGAACTGCATGCGGTGTTGGAACCTACATACGCCTACTATCCTCTTTCGTCGGAGAAGAGGTTGGTGGCAGCTTTGGAGGCCAACGATGAAGAGGCTCTTGAAGTCATCAAGCGGCAGGCCAAACCCGAACTGGCACTGGTGCGCTACAGCGACCGCAAAGAGCACATCTTTTATTCACAACTCACACGCGTCGAGGGGAAGCGTTACATCCCCCTCACAGAAATTTTTGTCAACAAAGTAAAATAACACACGATGAAAACGATTGAACAATATATTGAAACAGAAATGTCGGGCAAAATCGCCCGCAGAAGGAACTCATTGTTGCCTGCCTTGCTTGTACTGGCAGTAGGTGTTGGCATGTTGGTGCTGTTGAGTGCCGCCAGAATGGGCGACACACTGTCGGCCACCTGCCTGACTTTTGGCATTATCGGCACCGGCCTTGGCTTTATTCTCACTGCCATGAACCTTTCGGGAGCCATGACCCACTTAGTTTACCTGCCTACCCACAGCCGTATGCGGGAGAGGAAGGTGTATCTAAGTGGTGACGATTACAGAGCCTTTGTGGAGGCAGCAGGCAATGGGGATTTACTGAAGCTGGCCGACCTTAGCCCTGTTGTCAGCTCCAATTCCGCAGTGCGCATTCTTGCCAGTCGCGACGGTAAATGTGTACTTTTCCAAGCCATCCGTGACCACAACGGCCACTTCGAGCCTGAGACTGAAGTGCGACTCAAATTGATAACAGAAAAATAAGCGGACGGGATTGCATAAATGGGGCGAGGCCTGCAACAGTAGTTGCGGGCCTCGCTGTATATGCGGACTATGTGTCTGCAAGGTATAGTGGTTACTCTTCCTCGGCAGCGGCTTCCTCGTAGGCTTTGAGAAGGGCCTGCTGGACGTCGGTGGGAACGAGTTCGTAGCTGCTGAATGTCATGGTGAAGGTACCACGGCCGGAGGTGAGGGAGCTGAGAGCGGTGCAATAGCGGTTCATCTCGGCGAGCGGGGCTTTGGCGCGGAGGGTGGTGTATTTGCCTTCGGCGTCCATGCCCATGACGATGGCGCGGCGGCCTTGGAGGTCGGTCATGACACCGCCTTGGCTCTCGGTGGGCACGGTGACGGCAACGTCGTAGATGGGCTCTTTAATCTTGGGACCTGCCAGTTTGAAGGCCTCGCGGAAGGCGGTACGGCCGGCAATCTTGAAGGCGGTTTCGTTGGAGTCGACGGGGTGCATCTTACCGTCGAAGATGTTGACGACGATGTCGCGGGCATAGGAACCGGTGAGGGGACCCTGCTCCATCTTCTCCATGATACCTTTGAGGATGGCGGGCATGAAGCGGGCGTCGATGCTGCCGCCGACGATGCAGTTGTTGAAAACCAGTTTTCCGCCCCAGTCGAGGGTGTATTCCTGCGTGTCGCGGATGGGGTACTTGGTCTGGTTGGGCATGCCTTCGTAGTAGGGCTCGATGAGCATGTGCACCTCGCCGAACTGGCCGCTACCACCGGACTGTTTCTTGTGGCGGTACATGGCTTCAGCGCTCTTGGTGATGGTCTCGCGATAGGGGACATTGGGGGCGGTGAAGTTGACAGCCAACTTGTACTGGTTCTCGAAGTACCATTTCACGGTGTTGAGGTGGAGTTCGCCTTGGCAGCCGAGGATGACCTGGCGCAGCTCGCGGCTGTTCTCGAGCGAGAGGCTGCGGTCGGCATTGCAGAGGTCTTTGAGGGCGGCACCCACTTTCTCGTCGTCGTTGTTGTTGGCGGCTTTGACGGCCACGGTGTAGACGGGAGTGGGGAATTCGATTTCGGTCACCACGTCGTCGGTGTTCTTAGGAGTGGTGAGGGTGTGGTTGATCTTGACGTCTTTGAGTTTGATGGTGCAGATGATGTCGCCGGCGCAGGCTTTCTCAATACGCTGGCGGTCTTTACCGCTGCACACGAGTACCTGGCTGACGCGCTCCTTGCTCTGGTTGCAGGAGTTGATGACATCCTGAGCTTCGGCCAGCTCGCCGTCGTAGATGCGGAGATAGGTGATTTCGCCGAGGTTCTTGTCCTTTGCGCTCTTGAAGGCGAAGGCAACGGTGGGGTTGGCGGAGTCGCACTTGAGTTCTTTGCCGGCAACGGTTTTCTTGCATTCGGCTACCTCGTTGGGGGCGGGAACGTTCTGGCTGATGAATTCGAGCAGGCGTCCGACACCCATGTTCTCCTTGGCGGAGGTGCAGAGGATGGGGAAGAGGTCGCGTTTGTCGATAGCGAGTTTCAGGGCCTTGGTGAGTTCTTCGGCAGTGAGGTCGCCGTTCTCGAAGTATTTCTCCATCAGTTCGTCGTCAGCGGCGGCAGCTTCTTCGACCAGGGCCATGCGCATTTCGGCAGCCCTGTCGGCATAGGAGGCGGGAATTTCTTCTTCGGTGGCTTTGCCGTCCTTGAAGGTGTACATCTTGTTGCTGACGATGTCAACTATCTGGTTGAATCCCAGTCCGGGATTGGTGGGGAACTGGAGGACGGTGCATTTGCCGCCAAAGAAGTCCTTGAGTTGGTTGACGCTGTCGTCGAAGTTAGCCTTTTCGGCGTCGAGGTGGTTGACGACAAAGATCATCGGAGTGCCGAGTTTGGTGGAGTAGCGGTAGGCCACTTCGGTGCCGACTTCGACACCGCTCTGGGCGTTGACCACGACAACGGCGGCTTCGACTACGTTGAGGGCTGCGGCCAGCTCGCCTTGGTAGTCGGCGAAGCCGGGGACATCGAGGATGTTGATTTTCTTGCCACCGAATTCGGTGTACATGAGGGAGGTCTCGACGCTGTATTTGCGGTCGAGCTCGATGTCGCGATAGTCGCTGATGGTGTTCTTAGTGTCTACGCTGCCGCGGCGGTTGATGAGGCCGCCACAGAAGGCCATGGCTTCGGCCATGGAGGTCTTGCCCGATTTGGCACCGCCCACGAGGGCGATGTTGCGGATGTCGGATGTCTGGTATACTTTCATGTTGTTATTTTATTTTGTTATTTATTTCTATGTATAAGGGTATTCTGTAAGCCAATGAGGATGAGCGTCTTATTGGCTTGCTGGGTGCTTTTCCACCGAAAATACCGAATGGCAAAGATACAAATAAATTTGAAAATAATGAAATAAAATGTGTGTGAAATAATGAAATATCAAAAAAATAGTAGTACTTTTGCAAATCAATACGAAGTTGAAAATTGAAAAAAGAGCATTGAAGATGAACAAGGTGTGAATGCTGGAAAGTGTTCAGGCCATTGGGCTTAGAGAAAAATGGGAGTCATTGCAAAGCAAAGTATAAAAGGGGCCCTCGCCAATTATCTGGGGGTACTGATAGGAGCAGTCACCACGTTTTTTGTGGTGACGGACTTGCTCACCCGGGAGGAAATCGGCCTGACAAGGGTGATGGTGGATGCGGCGATGCTTTTTGCCGGTCTGGCACAGCTGGGTACGAACTCGTCGATACTTAGGTTTTATCCACGTTTCCACACCCCCGATAATCCCGAGTTGCGCGACCACGGTTTCTTCGGTTGGACGTTGTTGCTCCCTCTGGCAGGCTTCTCTATCCTGGCGGTGCTCTTTTTCATTTTCAAGGACAATATCGTGGCTTACTATGCCGAGGAGGCTCCGCTACTGGTGGATTTTGCCTACCTGCTACTGCCGCTTACCTTCTTTGTGCTGTATATGACGGTGTTCGAGACGAATGCCAGTGTGCTGCTGCATATCGCCCTGCCGAAGTTTGTGCGTGAGGTGCTTATCAGGGTGTTGAATCTCGTTGCCTATCTGCTTTATGGTTTCAGGGTGATAGAGCTTGACTTGTTTGTGATACTCTTCTGCTCCTCGTATGCAGTGGCGATGATAGTCAACTTCGTTTATCTTCTGTCGCTGGGACGGGTGACGTTCAAGCCCGACTGGCATTTTGTCGACAAAGGGTTGCTGCGCGAGGTGGGGGTCTACACTCTCTTTATGACTGCCACCGTGCTGGCAGGCAATATCAAACTGTTCAATTCCATCTTCCTCGCCAAGGAAAGCCTTGTTGCTGCCGGAATCTATACAATAGCCTGCTATATCGCCAATGTGGTGGAAATTCCCTACCGCTCGCTGGGAGCCATTTCCAGCCCGATTATCTCGAAAGCCGTGGCGGCGGACGATATGTGCGAAGTGAACAGGCTGGGGCAGCAGGTGTCCCTGCATCAGCTGTTGGTGGCCTGTATGCTGCTATTCTTTATCTGGATAAACCTCACGCCTTTGTTTGCACTGATTCCCAATGGGGAGGATTATGTGTCGGGGATGGGTGTGGTACTGTTCCTCGGTATGGCGAATATCCTAAACTCCACCCTCAGCATCGCGACCAACATCCTTAATTTTTCGAAGTATTTTGCCTATTCGTTCCTCTTCATCTCGCTGCTCACGGCTGCGGCCATCACACTGAACATATTGTTTATCCCCATGTGGGGAGTCACCGGTTCGGCATGTGCCACACTGGTGGCCTATATCGTCTATTTTGTCCCGCTACTGACGATGCTTTGGGTGCGGCTCAGGGTAACCCTCTTCAGCCGCAAGCAGTTGGGCGTTCTGTTGCTAACGGTTGCGTTGTTCGCCCTCAACGCCCTTTGGGAATGGCTTGTCTCGCCCTTGTTCCTGCGTCTGGGAACAGGCATCGCGGTCGTGATAGTTCAGGCCTTGGTCCGCACATCAGTCTTTGCTGTAGTGGTCACAGTGGCTGTGCGTAAACTCGACATCTCCCCCGAAGTAAACTCCATTATCGAGAGGATTCCGGGCATCAGACGCAAACGCAGCAACTAACACATTCCTTGGTTTATGCAGATGTCGGAAGCGTTCAACGCCTCCCGACAGGAAGAGCCTACACAAAGACGTCATTTTTTTGGGGGGACTAATTATCTTATCATTCCCCCATCTGAAAATTGAACCGTAATCTTTTCCGTTATGTGAACACAGGGTCATGTAGATGAACCCCTATTGGGGTTATAGTTTTTTTAGGGAGGGATAAAAAAAGAGACCCGTTGCTGGGTCTCTTTAGAATTTGAGGTCGCTTCCGGATTTGAACCGGAGTAGCAGGTTTTGCAGACCTGTGCCTAGCCCCTCGGCCAAACGACCTTTTTGCCTTTAAAAGCGTTTGCAAAAGTACGAAGATTTTCTCATTCGGCAAAATTTTTTTTGCTTTTTCATCGCGATGTGTTGGTTGTGTGATGATTATCTATTCGCTTCAATGGCTTTTTACGGCTTTTTTCTTGTTCTTTTTATCCCTTTTTCCCAATTTTTGACCATGCTTTGAGTGGATTCTTTCCACTTTTGCTTGCAAGTGATTCATATTCCATATAATGGACTGATGGTTGGTAATTCCGATTCTCAGCGTTTCAAAAACTTAATGTCGCGGGCGTCGATAAGGCCATATTGGAGGGCTTTGGCGATACGTGCCCCGGACTTGTTGACGATGTCGAGCTTGCGCGACAGGTCTTTCTGGCGCTCTTGGATGTTTTTGTCGGTCTCGTTGAGGGTGGCGGCAATCTCGGAGGCGGTGCATCCGGCGGCCTCTAGCAATAGCAACTGCCGTTCGGTGTCGCTGATAATGATGTCGTTTCGGTGCAGTGAGGCGTTGTTGAGGTACAACTCTGCGGCTTCTTTGATGGTGAGCATGACGGGGTAGTTGAAGTAGTATTTCTCTCCCCGTTCGAGCGACTCGATGGCTCGCAGCACATTTTCCACCGAGAAGCCGCCGGCAGCGTTCTTGCTGACGAAAGCCTGGGCTCCGTGTTGCAGCGATTCGAACACCACGCGTGCAATCTCCAGCATGCGCTCGTGACGGTTGCCCTCGCTGGGCAGGGGGTTGTCGAAACGGCCGGAGAGGATGGCTATCTTGATGTTTGGATATTTTTGGTGAATCCTGTCTGCCAAGAATATACCGCCGGTGGGCTCTCCTTGGAACTCCATGTCGACGAGCACATAGTCCGGCATTTCGTGGGTGGCAGGGCTGTCGAGGGCGGCCATCAGCTGTGCCCCATTGGCATAGGTGTCCAGCACGGTCACGCTGCGGTATTCTATCTCTCCGTCGTCGTTCATGCCGCATGCTATATTGGCGGGCTGGCTGTTGAGTTCGGTCTTGAGGGCCTTGCGTATGATGGGCTCATCGTCGACAATGATGATTTTAATGGGTTCCATAGTTGTGAGTGTCAGTTATTGTTGTTCTTAATGCGCCAGGGGTACGGCTTCCAGCCCTCGTTGCCGCTGCCTGCCAGCAGACAATGGAAGGTGCTGCCCTGTCCGGGTTCGCTTTCGGCCCAGATACGGCATCCGCGGAGGGTGTTGTCGTCGTGGCGTTTGATGATATACTTGCACAGTATCAATCCGAAACCGGTGCCGTGAGAGGCGTTGGGGTCGGTGTCGGGTTGCACCTTCTTATCGGCACGGAACAGGTTCTCCAAAGTCTCGCTGTCCATGCCTGTGCCGGTGTCCGCCACTTCGATGTGGACAAAACGGCTGTCGGCATCGTACACCTCGGCAAGGACGGTGACTTTGCCCGCAGCAGTGTGTTGCAAGGCGTTATTCACCAGATTGCGGATGAGGATTTCGGTCAGTTGCTTGTCGCCCTGCACGTTGATGGTGGTGGGGTAGAAGACAAGGTCGACGTCGGGGTGCAGTCTTACGCACGACGCAGCAACGTTGTCGAACACCTCTCCCAGTGCGAAGACCGAGCTTTGAAACTGCAATCCGCTGGGGATGGAAAGATTGGTCCAGTTCTTTATGTTGGCAAAGGTGCGTAGGAGTTGGTCCAGCACTTCTTGCCGCATTTCGGGGCTGAGGCTCTTGTTGGTGAGGTAGGAGAGGAAAGGATTGATGTCGTGCCGCAATACCGAGAGGCAGGTCTCCACGTTGGCAATACGTTCAATATCTTGCTGTTTGGCCTGCTGCAGAGCTTTCTTCTCCCGTCGCAGCACCCTCGAGCGGTGCCGTAACAACATCACCAGCACCGTCAACACCACGAGCGACACGGCACCCACGACGATGGTGAGAATATAGTAGCGGTTGCGGGTCTCGGACTGGAAGAGGCGGTCCTGCAGCATCAAGTCGGCACTTTCGTTGCGGCCAATTAAGTCCAGTAACTCCATCTCGCGGCTGTACCAGCGTGTGTTGTCCTCGGCCGATGAGGAGTAGCCCATCCGTATCAAACCGTCGTAGAGCATCGACTCGAACTTCGGAGCCATGCCGTCATGCCAGGTGGTGTCGTCCAGCGCCATAGAGTAATAGGCGTAGGCTTGGTCGTAAGCACCGACATGCAGGCAGAACTCAGCCGCTGCCACCACGGCACCCAGGTGTTGATAAGGATCCACGGTCTGGAAGAAAAGGTCGGTCGACACTTCAAACATGCTCAGCCCATAGTCCGGTGCCGCCAGCGTGGTGTCGGTGGGAAGGACTTTCTGTGTCAGCTGTATCAGTCTGTCCAGTTTTTTGCGGCAATGCGGGTCGGAGATGTATGTCTGGCGCTGGATATTTGTGTCGGCCGCGATAAAGGCTTGTAGCTGGAAGACATTGGCCAAGTGGTAAATGCAGCCCTGCCCGGGGATGGAGAGCAGCTTGGCGTTGTCGGCCAGATAATCGTATGCCTTGCCCAGCAGTCGGGGGTCGCTGCCCGATGCCGCTGCCAGACGGTAGTAGCTGTGGGCCAGCGCGTAGTTCAACGACATGTCCTCGGCATAGTCGCACTTCAGCCCTTGGCGTGCCATCTCCACCTCTTCCAACAGCGCCCTCAAGTCCGCTTTGGTATCAGCTGAAAGGGTAGTGCCCGACGACGAAGCCATGGCGCTGTTGCGGTAGTGGTAGTTCAGCGTCAGCGAGGTGATGAAATACTCCATCTGGGCGAAGGAATAGAGGTAATTGTCGGGCTGGCGCTTGAGCACCTTCGACTGGTTGATGTCGTACAGCAGCTGGTACGAGTCGGCGATGCGGCAGCTGCGCTGCAGCAGTCTCACCTGCATCAGTTGGGCGATAACGCGCTCCACCTCGGCATTGCGGTGCAACGAGTGCTTCCAACGGGCGGCGGGTCCTTCCGCCACGGCCATTACGCTGTCGGTATAGGCTGCCGCCGAGTCGTGTTCCGCCACCATATAATAGCCAAAGGCAAGACTGTTGTATGCCCTCATCAGGCCGTCGTGATAGTCTGGCAGCGAGTCACGCACGAGGTCGACAGCGCGGTAGGCGCAGTCTATGGACAGGCGGGGGTCGTCAAACCGGTTCATGAAAGCCCCCTTGTTCAATCGGTCGATGCGAGCACGCAGACGCAAATCAACCCTGCCGTCCGGGTGGTCATTGCCGCACCCGGCGGCTACGGCAATGCACATTGCCAGCACCATAGTCCGCCATAACGAGCCTTTCATATCGAAATGCAAAAGTACGAAAAAAACTCTATATATAAAGAATATATGTTGCAGCAGTGCCCCGAACCCCTTTATAAACCATCCCAAGCAACAGGCCATCCGCTAGGGGAGTGATGTTCGTTTCGTCGTTCGGTCTTTCTGATTTGCATCCTATTACTCTCCTTATTCGATTGTTTCTCGATATGTATGACGGGTAACGAGCGGATAACGATGCTGGATGAATCCTGGATTGAACGACGTCACTATTGATTAGGTTCAGCGTTAAAAAAATTGATGATTGAGCGGATTTTTTTCTCACATTGAAAAATAAGTGTTATATTTGCAGATACATTAATATTATACTACTATGGAAGAAAATGAAGTTATGCTATTGAAGAATAGCAAGATGTATGTGACCCGAGTAGGGAGATGGATGAATGTTTTTTCCATTCTCTCAGTGATTGTGATGCTCCTTTTAGCCGCTGGCGGCATTGTAATGCTCTTTGTCAGCAATATGCTTGACGAATCTACACCTTATTATTTGGACAATATCCTGGGCCTTGCAGGTGTCGGCGTGATTATCGGTGCCGGAGCTATCATCCCCGCAGTGGTTTACATGCGCCGTGCCGTTCGCATGGCTAAACAGGTGAAGGTCAGTCAGGAACTGTATCCCATAGTGAATTTCCTGCGCGAGAATCGGAAACTGTGGCACTACCTCTCGGTAGTGTTGATTTTAGTGGTGATAGCCGCAGCCATAGGTCTGTTGCTTTCGGCCATCTATCTCCTGCCCATGGTGCAAGGGATGTAGTTCGAGTGTCCAGTATCTGATTTAGTAAGGCAAGATGAGATACGAAGTAGATTTTCTTGTCATAGGGTCGGGCATAGCAGGACTGAGCTATGCGCTGAAAGTGGCTCCGTATGGCAAGGTTTGCGTACTGTGCAAAGGCGAGGCTGCCGAAGGGTCGACCCGCTATGCCCAGGGCGGAATAGCCGCTGTGATGTACGACAGCGACAGTTTCGACAAGCATATCCAGGATACTTTGGTGGCTGGCGACGGCATCTGCGACCGCGAGGTT
The DNA here is from genome assembly GCA_900317125.1 of uncultured Bacteroidales bacterium. Taxonomy (GTDB): domain Bacteria; phylum Bacteroidota; class Bacteroidia; order Bacteroidales; family P3; genus Colimorpha. The sequence goes on from ONFR01000007.1 coordinate 61,873, forward strand.
GTGGAGATGACCATCCGCGAGGCCCCCGACCGGATTAAGGAGTTGGTGCAGTATGGCGTCAATTTCGACATGAGCGGTGCGGGCGACCGTTTTGACCTTCACCGCGAGGGCGGCCATTCCGAGTTCCGCATCCTCCACCACAAGGATAATACCGGTGCCGAGATTGAACGCGGCCTGCTTGAGGCAGTACACCGGCATCCCAATATCGAACTGAAGGAGCACCAGTTTGCCATAGACATTATCACTCAGCACCATCTGGGTCAGCGTGTTACCAAACATACACCCGATATCGAGTGCTATGGCGTGTATGCGCTCGACTGCCGCACTAATCAGATTGACACCTATCTGGCCAAGGTCACACTGCTGGCCACCGGCGGTATGGGCAATGTGTATACTACCACGACCACGCCCATCGTATCCACTGGCGACGGGGTGGCCATGGTCCATCGTGCCCGCGGAGTGCTGAGTGACTTGGAATTCATGCAGTTCCACCCCACGTCGTTGTATAATCCCGCCGAGAAACCCGCCTTCCTTATCACCGAAGCCATGCGTGGTGCAGGTGCAATATTGAAGGATTTTAACGGCAACGAGTTCATGCAGAAGTACGACAGCCGTCTGTCGCTGGCTCCGCGCGACATTGTGGCGAGGGCCATCGACAACGAGATGAAAATAGCCGGTGTCGACCACTTGTATCTCGATGCCCGCGGCATTGGCCGCGACGGTTTGATAAACGGTTTCCCGACCATCTATGCCAAATGCCTGGAGTTGGGTATCAATATCACCAAGGACATGATCCCCATCCGCCCGGCAGCACACTACCAGTGCGGAGGCATCAAGGTGGACAAGAACGGCGAATCGTCCATCCATCACCTGTATGCCGCAGGCGAATGCTCGTGCACGGGTCTGCATGGCGGCAACCGTTTGGCTAGCAACTCGCTGCTGGAGGCAGTAGTGTATGCCCACAATGCGGCCATGAGCGCCATAGAACGTGTCAAGACTCGCGAGATATGCCACGCCGTGCCCGATTGGAATGCCGAGGGTATGGTGTTGAACGAGGAGATGGTGCTTATCACCCAGACCAAGCGTGAGCTGCAGGAGTTGATGTGGAACTATGTCGGCATCGTTCGCAGCGACCTGCGTCTGCAACGCGCCTTCGACCGTCTGAACCTCATCTTCAGGGAGACGGAAGACCTGTACAACCGCTCGGTGCTTACCGAGGAGTTAAGCGAGTTGCGCAATCTGATAGCCTGCGCTTATCTTATCATCAAGATGGCACGAGCCCGTCGCGAGAATGTGGGGTTGCATTACTCCATCGACTTGGTGCGCAACGGGGATTCCCGTCGCAGGTGAAAGGATGCTTTTTGAGGCGGCAGGCAATGCTCCATTGAATTGGAATCCACAAAATTCTGTTTTTTAGTGAAACAATATCTTTTCGACGAAATCATCCCTCGCAAGGGTACGGGATGTGTGAAACACGATGCCTTGAAAGAGATTTTCGGGCGAGATGACTTGATGCCTATGTGGGTGGCGGACATGGATTTCCGCACGCCCGATTTCATAATGGACGCTCTGCGCCACCGTTGCGAGCACGAGGTGCTGGGCTATGCCTGGCCTCAGGACAGCTATTGGCAGACGATGTGTAGCTGGCTGAAGAACCATTACAGCTTGGATTGCAAGAGAGAGGAATTGCATTTCATCCCGGGCATTGTGGCAGGAATCTCGTTTGTGTTGCAGGCTATGACGCAGCCCGGCGACGGGATTATGGTCACCACACCGGTATATCCCCCCTTCCTCAATCTGCCCCAAAATGGTGGCCGCAGGCTGGTGTGCAGCCCTTTGAAGATAGTCGACGGACGTTTTGCCATAGATTTTGAAGATTTGGAATGGCGTGCCCATCAGTGCCAATGGCTTATACTGAGCAATCCGCACAATCCCGGAGGCACAGTGTGGGGCAAAGAGGTGCTGGAGCGTGTGGCCGAAATCTGCTATCGTAACAATGTGAATGTAATATCCGACGAAATCCATGCCGACATGACCCTTCCGGGTCACAGGCACGTGAGTTTCAGTACCGTCAGCCAGCATGCCCGCGATATATCCATCACGTTTGTCGCCCCCAGCAAGACGTTCAACATGGCAGGGTTGGGCAGTTCGGTGTGCTATTGCCCCAACGAGTCGTTGCGGAAGCGATTCTTCGGTTATCTTGATGGATATGAGGTGGCTGGAGGCAATATCTTTGCCTTTATCGGGGCCGAGGCGGCCTTTAGCAAGGGCGAAGAGTGGCTGGGACAACTGCTGCAGTACCTCGACGGGAATGTGTCGCTGTTGCGCGATTTCTTGGCGAGTCGGCTGCCCCAAGTGGAGGCGGTGCTGCCCGAGGCTTCGTATCTGGCATGGCTCGACTTCAGTGGCATGGGCTTTTCGCATGATGAGTTGAAGGACCGTTTCATCAACCGTGCAGTCGTGGCGATGAACGATGGCACGACATTCGGAGGCAGCGATTACCGTTGTCGGTTCAGGCTGAATGTGGGCTGCCCCCGCTCAGTTTTGAGCGAATGTCTGGAGCGTATAGCCGATGCTTTGGACTAACGTTCAGATGGTTGTTGCAGAAAACGAGCATTCCAACCTGTGAGGGTATGGCATGATGACTGCAGCGATGGATTGAAGGAGTGGCCGTCATGTGTGGGAGGATGGAAATTCAGCTGCAAATCAGTGAATTGTGAAATATTTTTTAAATAATAATGTTAAAAACTTGTGTAGATGAAATATTTTGTCTAATTTTGCGTGTTCAAAAGTGGTCTATGCCAAGTCCATGATGAGCGGGTTTATAACATTGTAAAATAAATAAATACATTAATAAAACACATAAAAAACACAACTATGTCATTACTCATTTTATTACAAGCCGCTGCCCAGATAGCCTGGGGTTATTTCGGAGCAGCCGTCGGAGCAGGTCTGGCAACTATCGGTGCCGGTCTTGGCATTGGTAAAATCGGTCAGGGTGCTATGGAAGGTATGGCTCGTCAGCCCGAGGCTGGTGGCGACATCCGTTCCACCATGATTATTGCCGCCGCACTGGTTGAAGGTGTTGCCTTCTTCGCAGTGGTTGTCTGCTTGCTGGTAGTCCTCAAGTAGTCTCCGACGCAAAAGCAGTGAAGGGATGCTGGCGCGATTGGCATCAACATCCCTTCCTATTCACTATTTTGTCAGAATCATTTTAGAACAAGAATATAATGAATAATCCGTTAATCAATCCCGGTTTAGGTACATTCTTCTGGATGCTGATTTCGTTTGGAGTTCTGGCGTTCATTCTTGGCAAGTGGGGATGGCCGATGCTGCTCAAGTCGTTAAAGAAACGCGAGCAGGCCATCGCAGACTCGTTGAATGCCGCAGAGAAAGCCCGCGAAGAGATGAAGCACTTGGTGGCTCATAACGAGGAATTGCTGAGACAGGCCAAGGTGGAGCGCGACGAGATGCTGCGCAACGCCCGCATGACAAGCGAGAAAATCGTTGAGGATGCCCGTCTGAAGGCTACCGAAGAGGCCGACCGCATCGTAGAGAATGCCCGCGAGAGCATTAATTACGAGAAACTGAAAGCTATGCACGACCTGAAGAACCAGATTGCCACGCTGTCGATAGACATCGCTGAGAAGCTGATGAAGGCCGAGCTGTCCAACAAACAGAACGCCGATGCCCTTATCCAGCGAGAGCTTGAAAATGTGCATCTGAATTAATACAAATTCCTTTTGTTTTAAATCATTAATCTGTCACCGTGCAAGACTATAGAATCAATATCAATTATGCAAAGGCGCTCTTTATGCTGGCCGACGAACTGGGCGAGCAGGAGAGGGTGGCCGAGGACATGAGGCAGGTGAATGCGGTCAGTTTGGAGAATAGGATTTTCAGCACCGTGTTCCGCAACCCCGAGATAAAGGTGTCGAAGAAGATTGCCATCGTGCAGGACATCTTTGCCCAGTATGTCTGCAAGACCACTATGGCTTTTCTCGAGTTTGTGGTGCGTAAAAGCCGTTCGGTGAACCTGAGCGGTATCAGTGCCTCGTATCTCGACCTTTACCGCGACAGCCATAACATCGTGTTATCGAAGTTCACCACGGCGGCCGAGGTAGATCCTTCAATCACCGAGATTGTGAGCCAGACGGTTGCCCGTCACACAGGCAAGACAGTTGAGTTGGTGGCGAAGACCGACCCCAAGATTATAGGCGGTTTTGCTATCGAATACGACAACAATATCTTTGACGCCCGCCTGAGCACCAAGCTGGTAAAACTCCGTCAGCAGTTCGATAAGAATGTGTACGAGAGTAAATTGTAAGAAATAAACTAATACATTATAATATATGTCAGAAATTAAACCTGCCGAAGTATCGGCGATTCTGAAGAAACAATTGGCCGATGTCAATCTGGATGTGGCTTTGGAAGAGGTGGGCACAGTTCTTACTGTGGGTGATGGAATTGCCCGTGTGTTTGGCCTCAACAATGCCCAGGCTGGTGAGTTGGTCGAGTTCTCGTCCGGAGAGCAAGGCATTGTCCAGAATCTGGAAGAAGACAATGTCGGCGTGGTGATGTTGGCCGAGGCCAGCACCATCAACGAGGGCGACACCGTTAAGCGCACCAAGCGTATCGCCTCGATACGTGTGGGTGAGGGTCTTGTGGGCCGTGTCATCAACACTATCGGCGAGCCTATCGACGGCAAGGGCGTTATTGAAGGTGAACTCTTTGAGATGCCCATCGAGCGCAAAGCTCCCGGTGTCATCTTCCGTCAGCCTGTCGAACAGCCTCTGCAAACGGGTATCAAGGCCATCGACTCCATGATTCCCATCGGACGCGGACAGCGTGAGCTTATTATCGGCGACCGTCAGACCGGTAAAACGGCTATCGCTATCGACACCATTATCAATCAGAAGAATTTCTATGATGCAGGCGACCCTGTCTATTGTATCTATGTAGCTTGTGGTCAGAAAGGTTCCACGGTCGCCAATATGGTAAAGAATCTTGAGGAGAAGGGTGCCATGGCCTACACTATCGTTGTGGCCGCCACGGCTTCCGATCCTGCCGCCATGCAGTTCTATGCCCCCTTTGCAGGTGCCGCCATAGGCGAGTACTTCCGCGACACGGGACGCAATGCCCTGGTCATCTACGACGACCTTAGCAAGCAGGCCGTGGCTTACCGCGAAGTCTCGCTGCTGCTCCGTCGCCCGCCGGGACGTGAGGCTTACCCTGGCGATGTGTTCTACCTCCACAGCCGTCTGCTGGAGCGTGCCGCACGCATCATCCAGAGCGACGACATCGCCCGTCAGATGAACGACCTCCCTGCTTGCCTGAAGGACAAGGTGAAGGGTGGCGGTTCGCTCACGGCTCTGCCTATCATCGAAACACAGGCAGGCGACGTGTCGGCTTATATCCCCACCAACGTGATTTCCATCACCGACGGACAGATATTCTTGGAGACCAACCTCTTCAACGCCGGTATCCGTCCGGCCATCAATGTGGGTATCTCGGTGTCGCGTGTGGGTGGTAAGGCTCAAATCAAGTCGATGAAGAAGATTGCCGGTACACTGAAACTCGACCAGGCTCAATACCGCGAGTTGGAGGCCTTCTCCAAGTTCGGTTCCGACCTCGATGCCGCCACCAAGGCTGTGCTCGACAAGGGTGCCCGCAATGTGGAAATCCTGAAGCAGCCGCAGTATAGCCCCATGGCTGTTGAAGACCAGGTGGCCATCATCTTCTGCGGTACCAAAGGTCTGCTGCAGAAGGTTCCTACCGACAAGATTCGCAATTTCGAGAGCGAATATCTCTTCTTCCTCCATCAGAACCATGCAGGGATACTCGAGAATCTCCATAACGGCAAACTTGTCGACGAAGACCTCGAAACGTTGAAGAATGTCGCCCTCGACATGGCTGAGAAATATGCAAAATAATCTGTTATGGCAAATTTAAAAGAAGTCAGAACCCGTATCGCCTCGGTCAGCTCCACGCAGCAAATCACTTCTGCCATGAAGATGGTTTCTGCGGCGAAGTTCCGCCGTGCGCAGAATGCCATAGTGGGCATGCGGCCCTATGCCAACCAGCTCGGCCAGATTGCCGCGGATATCGATACAGGTGACGGCATACAGACCCCCTACCACGAAGTGCGTAAGCTCGAGAATGTGCTGCTGGTGGTGGTGACTTCCAACAAGGGGTTGTGCGGTGCATTCAATAGCAATGTCATCAAGCAAGCCCAGGCAAGGATCGACCACTATCGTTCGATTGCCACGTCCGAGCAGCCAGCCCGTTTGGCCATGATTACTATTGGCAAGCGTTGCAGCGATTTCTTCGGCAAGCGTTTCGACAATGTGGTGGGCTCTTATGACGAGTTGCTCGACGGAGTGTCGTTTGATGCTGTCGCCACGCTTTCCGACAATATCATGCAGCAGTTCTGCGACAAGAAGTACGACCGTGTAGAGCTTGTTTATAATCAGTTCAAGAACTCGCTGGTGCAAATTCTCAGCACTGAGCAGTTCCTGCCCATCCAGCCAGATGCAGCCGTCAAGAAAGGGAATCAGGCCATGGCCAACGATTATATCTACGAGCCTTCGAAGGAGGAGATTCTCCGCGAAATGATACCGCTCACACTTAGGTCTCATTTCTATCGTGTCATACTCGATTCACTGGCTTCCGAGCATGGAGCACGCATGAATGCCATGCAGAAAGCCACCGACAACGCCACCGAACTCCTCAAGGAATTGCGCCTCAGCTACAACAAGGCCCGTCAGGCAGCAATCACCAACGAGATTATCGAGATTGTCAGCGGCTCCGAAGCACTGAAAGGTTAAACCATGCATACAGTGTGCATCTTTTTCTGGCGCATGAGGACAATAATCCCCATGCGCCTTTTATTTGTATAACCAATCAAAACACTCACTTATGGAAAAGAAACAAAACTACACCATTCCCATTATTGTGATGATCCTGCTATTCGGCATGATCTCTTTTGTCACCAACCTCGCCTCCCCTATGGGCGACATTCTTAAGAACCAGTTTACCATCCCCAACTGGCAGGGTACGTTGGGCGTTTTCGCCAATTTCATTGCCTATGCTATCATGGGTATCCCTGCCGGCAACCTCTTGCAGAAACGAGGTTATAAAACCACTGCTCTCATTGCTGTGGCTGTCGGTTTTGTGGGTGTGGCCATCCAGTTGTGCTCAGGACTTGTAGGCAGTTTTGCTGTGTATCTCATCGGTGCTTTTGTCGCCGGCTTCAGCATGTGCCTTCTCAACACCGTGGTTAACCCCATGCTCAACCGTCTGGGTGGCGGTGGCAACAAAGGCAACCAGCTCATCCAGTTCGGCGGTACGTTCAACTCTCTTTGCGGCACCGCTGTTATCGTCATCACCGGTCTGCTTATCCCGAACATTGTGGATGCTAAAATTAGCGACACGTTCCCGCTCATGTACACGGCCTTGGCCATTTTCGCCGTGGCTTTTGTGGTCATCATGCTCACCAAGATACCCGAGACCGAGGGCGTGAAAAAAACGACCTCATCCGATGTGCCCCTCAAGGGAATCTTCCAGTTCCGTCATTTTGTCCTCGGTGCCATTGCCATCTTTATTTATGTCGGTGTCGAAGTGGGTGTTCCCAATGTGCTGAATAAATGGCTGCAGAATCCCGAGATGCATTTCTTTGCCGAAGACGTTAGCGCCGAGGCTGTTGCAGGTTCCGTGACAGCATTCTACTGGCTGCTTATGCTGGTGGGACGACTGGTCGGCGGTCTCGTAGGCAGCAAGGTCTCTGCCCGCAAGATGATTGCCGTGGTGGCTTCTGCTGCTGTCGCGTTGGTGGTTCTTGCCATCTTCATCCCTGCCACATCCATGGTCAGTTTCCCCGGATTCAACGGCGCCCGTGGTTTCGGCATGAACCTTATCCCCCTCAGTGCGGCATTGCTCGTATGTGTGGGACTTTGTACCTCGGTAATGTGGGGTGGCATCTTCAACCTTGCTGTTGAAGGGCTTGGCAAATATACCGAGCGTGCTTCCGGCCTCTTCATGGCGCTGGTGTGCGGCGGTGGTATCCTGCCGTTGCTCATGAATGCCGTCGTCGACATATTCGGACCTTCCGGCTATCAACCCAGCTACTGGATTGCCGTTGCCGGATTCGCCTACATCCTGTTCTATGCTCTTTGGGGCAGCAGGAATGTCAATAAGGACATCCCCACCGAATAACTTCCGGCTATTGCCCGTCGAACTAAAGCCTCTGATTGTTGTTGGAACCTTTCCTGCGCAGCGTCGGAGGCTTATGTTCGTTATATGAATTGCGCAACTCGCGATTTTGGCGGTGAAACTCCTCGCGGCTGGCCCATTCCTCGTCGCTCACCTTCAAGGCCTTCTCAATAATCTCTCGGTATGATAGTTTGGGCCTCCGTTTCATGTAGTGGTGCTCGTGGCGTTTCATGGCGCTGGGATACAGTTCCCAAAGCCGCATGTATTCGGGGCTCTGCAGCCGGGCTTGGTGCATCTTCTCCTCGCGCAGCTCTTTAAAGAGCTTCTTCCACAGGTCCACATATTTTGATGCAAAGAATATCCAGATTATTGTGCCAATGGCCCAAACAAGTCCTGAAACCACGATGATAATCTTGATGGTTTGTGTCTGGAACATGTGCTGCACTATATATATCGGAATAGCACCCAGAATTCCGATGATAATAAAAGACGCTGTAAGCCATGCCAATTTGATAGGCGTTCGGTTCAAGAATTTGATGATGTCCATTGTTAGTTATTATTTGATGTTTCTTTTCAAACGTTGCTATACAAACGTGATTCTTTTCCGCATATTGTGTAGGCATCAACGTTTTTTCCTATGAGGATACAGTAGGGGCCGCGACCCACTTGCTGGATAATGGTAGTATTCACGGCATTCCTTCTCGGCAGAGAGCCAATAAAAATACATCCAATTATTTGTAATTCAAAAAAAAACCGTATCTTTGCTTCTCACAACCGAGGGTGCGTATTCCTGCCAATACGATAGCCCTCAGTGTGTTACCTTATGTTTCACCCGACCGGCAGGGGTCACAAATTACAAAAAAACGCACACATGGATTATAAAAATGTGCAGCCGATAGCAGATTTTGACTGGAGTGCTATCGATAAAAAAGAAGAAGTCAACAACGAACAGGTCAAACAAATGACCGAACAGTACGAGCAGACCTTCAAATCCTTCACCGAGCAGGAGGTAATCGAGGGTACTATCGTCAGCATCAGCGACCGTGAGGCCGTTGTCAACATCGGATTCAAGAGCGACGGTGTCATCCCCGCTTCCGAACTGCGTTACAATCCCGATTTCAAAGTCGGTGACAAGATTGAGGTCTATGTCGAGAGTCAGGAAGACTCCAACGGTCAGCTGCTTCTCTCCCACAAGAAAGCCCGCATCCTCAAGAGCTGGGAGCGTGTCAACCAGGCCTACGAGAATCAGGAAATCATCACCGGTTACGTCAAGAGCCGTACCAAAGGCGGTCTCATCGTCACCGTTTTCGACAACATCGAAGCCTTCCTCCCCGGTTCGCAAATCGATGTCAAGCCCATCCGCGACTACGATGTCTTCGTTGACAAGACCATGGAATTCAAAGTTGTCAAGATCAACCACGAATATAAGAATGTCGTTGTCTCCCACAAAGCCCTTATCGAGGACGAGATCGAAGCCCAGAAGGCCGAAATCATCAGCCATCTCGAAAAAGGCCAGGTGCTCGAAGGCACTGTCAAGAACATCACTCCCTACGGTGTCTTCATCGACCTGGGTGGTGTCGACGGTCTTATCCACATCACCGACCTCAGCTGGGGCCGTGTTTCCGATCCTAAGGACATTGTCGAGCTCGACCAGAAAATCAACGTCGTTATCCTCGACTTTGACGAGGCCAAGCATCGCATTGCCCTCGGTCTCAAGCAGCTTACTCCTCATCCTTGGGATGCCCTTGATCCCAACCTCAAGGAGGGTGACCATGTCCACGGTAAAGTGGTCGTCATTGCCGACTACGGTGCTTTCGTCGAGGTTGTCCCCGGTGTCGAAGGCCTTATCCACGTCAGCGAGATGAGCTGGAGCCAGCACCTCCGCAGCGCTCAGGACTTCCTCAAAGTTGGTCAGGAGGTCGAAGCTGTTGTCCTCACCCTCGACCGCGAGCAGCGCAAGATGAGCCTCGGTCTCAAGCAGCTCATGCCCGATCCTTGGCTGACCATCACCGAGAAATATCCTGTCGGCAGCAAGCACACCGCCGTTGTCCGCAACTTCACCAACTTCGGCATCTTTGTCGAGCTTGAGGAAGGTGTTGACGGTCTTATCCACATCAGCGACCTCAGCTGGAGCAAGAAGATCAAGCACCCCGCCGAGTTCACCAAGATTGGCGACAGCATCGAGGTCGTCGTCCTCGAAGTCGATGCCGAAAACCGTCGTCTCAGCCTCGGTCACAAGCAGCTCGAAGAGAATCCATGGGATGTTTACGAGTCCCTCTTTGGTGTAGGCACTGTCCATCAGGGCACCATCACCAACCTCAACGACAAGGGCGCTACCGTTGCTCTGCCTTACGGCGTTGAAGGTTTCGCTCCCATGCGTCATCTTGAAAAGGAAGACAAATCCAAAGCTCGTCAGGGTGAAACCCTCGACTTCAAAGTCATCGAATTCTCCAAGGAGAACAAGAAAATCATCGTCTCTCACACCCGCGTCTTCCAGGACAACATCGAGACCGAGCGTCAGAAGAGTGAGAACGAGGAGGCAAAGAAAGAGCGTGCCACCAAGAAGACCGTTAAGAAAATCAACGAGACTCTTGAGAAGACCACTCTTGGCGACCTCAGCGTACTTGCCAGCCTGAAAGAGGAAATCGAGAAAGAGCAGAAAGGCGAATAAGGATTTTTCTTAAGCACAATTAAGGCTCTATTTATAGGCCGGGATTTGAAAAAGTCCCGGCCTAATTGTTTCCCATTATCCCAAATCGGTCATATGGGTTTATGGCAGATTGGTATTTGTTTCGAGCCGATAGCCTTAATGTCAGAACTATATAGAGCCCACCACAAGTACCCCAGCACAGTTGGTTTGACTGCACACGGCAACACTAATCCGTTTGACAAGCCACATGCTGATAAACCCAAATCGGTCGCCGGAATATACCTATTCGAAATCTCCTGCGGAGAATATATCTGTATAACAACGTGATATGCTATTAAACGAAAGCCCCTACGGGGCAGGGCGATTCCCCATGCATAGCACGATTCGGCAGGTACTCCGGTGTTTTCGGTTTCCTAATCACCGATTTGGGTTAACCCCACTTGGGACGTTCAATCTCGGCTCGATGTTGCCTGCTTCTCGCCTTGTTTTCCGTTATCCTGTCGAGTAACGATGCTATAACGATACTATAACGATGCAGGATTGAACGGCCCCTCTCCGTAGCGAGGGGGAATCGTTGCCGCTCCACGGCGCTGGGCGGGTAGGCAGAACAAGGATATGGGGTAGGGCTAATCTCCTGCGTTGCACAATTCGGCAATTACTACGGAGTTTTCGGTTTCCTAATGACCGATTTGGTTTTAACGTATATAATAGGTATTTGATAGATGTGTGGCGAAGGAAGAACCAATAAAGGGGTAGGGATTGATGAGTATGGAACGGCTATGGGTCGGGTGGTGTTGGGGTGTCGGTTTGTGGTGTGAGGGTAATTGAGCATGGGTGGAGTCGGGTGAGGAATAAAAAAAGAAGGCGCCCTAAGGCACCTTCCTTTTTAGTGTGTTTGTTTGACTTATTGAACGTCTTTGACCAAACGGATAGGCAACTTGTTATTAATGGACCAATAATTATTATTGCCTGCCACGAATGTGGCTGAGGTTGCATTGAATTTTGTGTAATAAGCTTGGTAGTTCCCGCTGGTGTTTTTTGGAGAGCTGCTCCAATAGTAGCCATAAGAGGTTTCGGACACAGAAGAAGAGGTACTACTTTGGTAACCGGTGATGGGCAGGAACACGCATCCGCAAGCTTCCAATGTGCTCCACTCGTCGAGAGTGTAGTTTTGGCCGTTCCAGGCGGTGGTTGCAGCTTGGTTAAGTTTGGTGGGTTTTTTGCTATCGTCGAGAGGCCAGTCGAAACCATCGGGGAAAATAATCATGCCGCCGATATTGTTGACTTTGGCCAGAGCCCAACGCCAAGTGTCGGGGCGTCCCCCACTATAGGCCAAAAGGTAATGCCATTCGCTTTGGGTAAGAGTGCGCCACATGTTGGCAGTATTGCCGCCGTTGCTGATGGGGTTGGCACCGCGCTCGTTCATGGTTTGGGAAGTGCTGCCGTCGTGCCAGTTGAACAGATTGGTGTAGCCGGACTCGGTTTTGTTGTACTGTAAGTCAGCGAATTTGTAGGTGCTGCCGCTCTGGAGAAGGTTTCCTTTGGAGAAGGAGACTTTCTGGGTGCCGGAGACAGAGAATTCGCCAAGCAGGTCGCCGGGTTTGAAGTTGATGGCGGAAGTGGGGATGGTGAGGTAGTTGTATTCGCTGCGGTTAAAGGTCAGACCGGAGGTGGTGGTGCGGGTGAACATGTTGCCGTTCTGGTCGTACACTTTGATTTGGAAATAATCGTAGGTGTTGGCAGGGAGGTAGATGTAGAAATCGTGACCGTCGCTGATGCTGACAGGACCGTTGCTGAATGTCAGGGTGGTGACTTTTTTGTGGTTGTCCTGTCCGTTATCATTGTGGTAGGCAAGTGTGTTGGTGCTGCCGTCTATTTCAAAGTCGCCGTTGATGTATTGGTCGGTGATAATCTGAATCTTGGAGACTTGGGCACCACTTTTCTGCATGGTGATCTTCAGTACGCTGCAGAGGTTTTTGAAGTGCAGGAAGGTGGAGCTGGTTTCGGGGGCATACATGGGGTAGCCGGTGAGTTCGCCGCTCACAGAGGCCTGAGTGGCGGGCAGGGTGATGATTCCGGTGTTGGTAGCGGGGGCTATAGCTGCGGGATAGATGGCGGTGTAGGAGGGGTCGCCAGGGGCTGTTTCGTCAGCGGCCATTTGGAGTTTGGCGTTGGTGGTAGGAGTGCTTCCCGTGAGTATGACATTGTAAACGCTGCGGCCTGCGGAACCATAGATGGCCACTTGGTCGTTCTCTGACCAGTAGAGGTGACCTCCGGTGAACTGGGTCTTTTCGTTGTATTCCAATGATGCGGTGAAGGTGGGAGCGTCGCCGTTGAACTCTTTTTTGCAGGATGTGAGGGCGGATGCGCCCAGAGTGACTAATGCAATGATATAAAGTGATATTCTTTTCATGTTTGTATTGTCTTTTTGTGTGTTAATTGCCTTTTTTTATTGCCAACGAACCAATGCATTGGGGTCGTTGTCGTTGCCTGAGATGTCTTGTCCTTCGTCGATGTTTTCAAGGAGCTCGCCAGACATTTCGAAACCTTTTTCCACAATGAATGCCACAACCTTTACGGTCGGTTCTGTGTACTCTTGCTGTTTGATTTTTACCATTTTTTTTGCTTTTTTATTTATTAATAATGTATAATGTATTGATTTCCGATACCAATTGATCTTTTTCTGTTCTCTGGCCAATCAAAAGGAGTTTCGCCACTAGCCACGTATTGAGGTGTGGTTAAATAAAGTATTGGGGGAAAGTGTGTTATATAGATGTTTGATAGTGTGATGGGCCTCTTTTCAAAATGCAAAGATAGATATTTTTTTTGAATTAGATAGAAATATTTTTTCTATTTGGTTTTTGCTATCTGTTGCAGGTGGATGGAGTGCTGTATGCACGTTCATGGAATGGCTATCGGCGCGGGGGTGACGACGTGCTTAATGGAATGACTGCATCTCTACGAGGCGCTTGTAGAGGCCGTCGTGGCCGATGAGTTCCTGATGGGTGCCGCGTTCCACGATGCGGCCTTGCTCCATCACGATGATATGGTCGGCGTGGCGTATGGTGGAGAGCCGATGGGCGATGATGATACAGGTGCGGCCTTGCATGAGGTGGTTGAGTGCTTGCTGAACTGCCAGTTCGCTCTCGGTGTCGAGGGCGGAGGTGGCTTCGTCAAGGATAAGGATTGGCGGGTTCTTCAGCACGGCGCGGGCAATACTGAGGCGTTGCCGCTGGCCTCCGCTGAGGGTGATACCGCTGTCGCCGATATTCGTGTCGTAGCCTTCGTGCAGCTGGGTGATAAACTCGTCGGCGTGGGCGATGGTGGCAGCGCGCTTCACGTCGTCGATACTATAGTCTGTGCGCCCGAATGCGATATTGTTTGCCACAGTGTCGTTAAACAGTATGCAGTCCTGCGACACCAAGCCGATATGGGCGCGGAGGCTATTGATGTTAAGGTCGGTAATGGGTGTCCCGTCGATGAGTATCTTTCCTTCCGTGCTGTCGTAGAAACGGGGCAGGAGGTCGACAAGGGTGGTCTTACCAGCACCCGAAGGACCGACAATGGCAATGGTTTTGCCACAAGGGATGGTGAGGTCGATATTGCGGAGCACATACACGGGCTCCGATTGGGTGTCGGTACGGTAGGCGAACGACACTCCGCGGTACTCTATGTTATTGTTAAAGCCTTGCAGGGAAATGGCGTCGGGCCGTTCGAGGATGGTCTCGTCGGCATCCATAATCTCAAAGATGCGGGCGGCGGCGGCATTGGCTTTCTGCAGGTTGTTGTAGACACGCACGATGGATTGTACCGGCGGAATCAGACGGGCGAAAAGGATGATGAAGAGGATGAATACAGAGGAGAGTATTTCGCCCTGCAGCACGGCCAGCCCGCCGAGGATGAGGATGATGGCCAGGCCGATGGTGAGGAGCACCTCGGAGAGGGGGCTGCTGAGTTCACGGCGGCGGGCCACCTGTACCACGCGGCGCGAATAGATGTCGTTGGCTTTGTCGAAGGTGTGAGCGCTATGGTCTTCGCGGCTGAAGGATTTGATGGTTCTTATGCCTGTCAGCGATTCTTCAAGGAGGGAAAAGAGGTGCCCCAGTTCAGTCTGTCCCTTGGTGGAGGTGCGGCGCAGGCTTCGCCCTATACGTCCTATCAGCCACACCGCCAAAGGCATGATGACAAGGAAATACAGGAACAGCCGCGGGCTGATGAAGATTAGCACGGCGGCAAAGACAATGATGTTGACAGGGTCTTTGCCCAACGAGATAATGGAGGTGAGCACGCCCCACTCGATGTCGGAGAGGTCGTTGGACATGCGGCTGATGATGTCGCCACGGCGGCGCGAATTGAAGTAGGAGACGGGCAGGATGGTAATCCGATGGTAGAGGTCGTTGCGGAGCCGCATCACAATGCCGTTGCGCATCGGACTGATGACATACTGCGCAGCATAGCGGCACAGGTTGGAGAGAAACGAGAAAACCAGATAGGTAAGTGCAAAACCCACCAGACAGGTCCACAAGCCGTAACGGACTTTGAGCGTGGCAAGTGAGTGGGTCATGAAAAGCGAGAGATACTCTTGGTTAAGGGCAAAAGGGGGTAACTCGCCAGTAGGCTGCGAGGAGCCGAAAAGCAACTCCACAAAAGGCACGATGGTGATGAAGGTGAAGAGATTGAAGAATACAGCCAACATATTGAAGACAAGGTTGGCTCCGATGTTCCAGGGGTAGAACTTGATGTAACGGAATACTCTCCAAATATCGTGCATGAGGGTGCGGATTGATTGGCGTATAGGGTGCTATTGTTTATGCAGGGTGATGGTGGAAGGTAGTGCGGTCGTGTTGCCGTTGCAGGGCGGCAGATTGAGGGTGGCAGAGCGGTGTCCGGGAGCGGCAACGGTAAGGGTGTTGGCTTTGGAGGTGGACAGAAGGATGGTGCAGCGGCCTTGGCTGTCGGCACGATACAGGGCAGGGGAGGGCGAACCGTGGTTCACCTCGATGGTGCCCTCCTGTGGTTTGCCGTCGGGACCGACGACGGTCACTGTCCGCAGGGCCATTCCTTCGGGTCGAGCGGTGGCGTAGAGGTCGAACATCAGCACGTCGGCGCCGCCCATGCGGTCGGGACCCGAGGTGCGGCCGGCATAATAGGCATGCGTGCCGTCGGGGGTGACCCCGAAAGCGATGTCATCCTCCTCGGTGTTGATGGGCAGGCCAAGGTTGATAGGCTTGGTCTGCTCCTGCTTGTCGAGGTCGATAAAATACATGTCGTAGCCGCCGAATCCCTGCCATCCGTTGGAAGAGAAATACAGGGTGTGGCCGTCGGCATGGATAAAGGGGCAGCGTTCGTTGCCGGGGGTGTTTACCGCCGACCCCAGATTCTGAGCCTTGCCCCAGGTGCCGTCGGCCTTGCGGTGGCAGCGCCAGATGTCAGTGCCGCCCAGTCCGCCCTTGCGATTGGAGGCAAAGTAGAGCCATTGCCCGTCGGGGGTGATGGAGGGCTGCGACTCCCATGTGTCGGCCCCGTTCACGTTCTCGCCGGCGTTGACGATGGGCCGCCATCCGTTGCTGTCGGGACAGGTGAAATAGATGTCGCTGTTGTTGTAGCCACGGAAACGACGTATCACGGGGTAATACAGCTCCCTGTTGTCCGCCGTCAGGGTGACACCCCCTTCGGGGTCGCCTTGGTTGAAAGGGGCTTTCAGCAGGCTTCCTGTGCCGAAAAGCGTGTCCTTGCGGTCGCAGACATAGAGCTGCAGACGCTTCTCTTCTATCTCGCGACTGTAGTATGAGGTGCGTGATGTCGACGAGGTGGAGCGCAGCAGGTAGCAGTGCTGTCCGTCGACGGTGATGAAGGGCATAGCCTCCTCCTCGGGTGTCGAGAGGCCTGCCACCACATGCGGGTCGAAGGGGGCAAGGTTGCGGTAGGCTTCCGCCAGGAACTGCGACCAATACAAGTAGTTCGATGCCTCCATGTAGATGGCATCGCTCTCCGGGGTGCCGGAGCTGTTGGCAATCTCGAAGTATCGCTTGAAATCCTCCTCAGCCTTGTCGTACTCCATGTCGGTATAGTGGATAAGCCCCACATAGTAGTGTGCCACGGCATCGGGATAATTGGGGTTGAGCTTCAGCACTTGGGGGAAATACCGCCGGATGCCTGTCACGTTGAAGTTGCGCTTCACAGCGTTCAGCCCAAGATAGAAATAGATGTCGGGATTGTCGGGATAGAGGGCGGCAAGCTTGCGCAGCTCCTCCGTCGACGGACGGTAGCGCCCCTTCTGGTAGTCTTTCACTGCACGTTCCATCCTGCTCGTCTCCGCCGAGGGCATCTTGTAGGTCAGACGGCTCTGGCTCAACGCCGACGGGATCGTCAGCAATAGTGCGGAGAGGAGTAGAACGACGTGTCGCATGGTGCTGTTATAGTTTGGAGGGGTCGATATAGAAGTTGGCTTCGGGACCGTTGCAAGGCGAGCCGCAGTGCAGGGCGCAGTCCGAGCAGAGGGTCAACTCGCCGTGCAGGCGTTTCTTCACCATGTCCACCAGGTTGTCGCGAAGGGGTTCGAAGGCTATCTGCTGCAACACCTCGTCGCAGAAAGCGTAAAGCAGCAGTGTTTGGGCAGTGCGCTCGCTCACTCCGCGCGAACGGATGTAGAACAGTGCCTGCTCGTCCAGCTGGCCAATGGTGCTGCCGTGCGAGCACTTCACATCGTCGTTGTAAATCTCGAGGAACGGCTTGGTGTTGATGACGGCCTTGTCGGTGAGCAGGATGTTGTTGTTCGACTGGTAGGCCTCGGTCTTCACGGCGCCGTCGCGCACCAGCACGTGCCCGTTGAATGTGCCGCGTGCCGAGTCGTCGAGTATCCCTTTGAACAGCTCGCGGCTGTGGCAGTTGGGGCAGGCGTGGTCGACAAAGATGTAGTTGTCCACCTGCTGCTCCTGGTCGTTGAGGAAAAGGCCGTGGGCCTGCACCTCGCAGTGCTCGCCCATCATGCGTATCTCCGTATGGTTGCGGATGTGTCCGCCGTTCAGCGTCACCACCACCGAGCGCAGTGTGGCTCCTTGCTGCAGGGTGGCGTAGGTGTGGTTCAGCAGTCCCGTCTGGTTATTGAGGTTCTGCATCTTGTAATGCTCCACATACGAGTCGGCACCCACATACACCTCGGTCACGTTGTTGGCAAAGGCCGGGGCGTTGTCGTACGAGTCGTCGCAGTGTATCAGTCTCACATGGCTGCCTTTGCCCACCACCACCAGGTTGCGCACCTGGAGGAAGAGGCCGTGCCCAGCGTTGATTACCGATTGCAACTGGATGGGTTGCTCCACCTGCACCCCGTCGGGCACATAAATAAACACCCCGTCGGTGTAATGGTCGCTGTTCAGCTGCAGGTAAGGGTTCTCTTTCGGGCAGCACTTGCCGAAATACTGTCTCACAAACTCCGCCCGCTTGCCGCAGACCTCGCGCAGGCTGCCGCAGGTCACCCCTTGGGCGTCCACGCGCAGGGCCTCATGGCAATATCCGTTCTCCACCACCAGGCGGTCGGCCTCGAGGTTGGGGATATTGCAGCGGTATTCAGCCGTCTGGCGTTCGCCCTGCGACAGACTCAGCTCGTCCGTCAGCAGTGCCGTGAAGTCCACGTTGCGCCACACCTCGTTCTTCCGCATACGGGGCTGGATATCGCGTAAGTCTTTTACTAACTTCTCCATAGCACCTACTTTCCGCTTTCCAGTTCTTCTTTAATCCATTCGTAGCCTTTCTGCTCCAGCTCCAGGGCCAGCTCCTTGGGTCCCGTCTTCACGATGCGGCCCTCGTACAGCACATGCACAAAGTCCGGCACGATATAGTCCAGCAGCCGCTGATAGTGTGTGATGACCACTGTGGCGTTGTCCGGTCGGCGCAGCTTGTTCACGCCGCTGGCCACGATGCGCAGGGCGTCGATGTCCAAGCCGGAGTCTGTCTCGTCCAGTATGGCCAGCGTGGGGTCAAGCATCGCCATCTGGAATATCTCGTTCTTCTTCTTCTCGCCGCCGCTGAAGCCCTCGTTCACCGAGCGGTTGGCCAGCTTGGTGGTCATCTCCACCACTTGCTTTTTCTCCTCCATCAGTTTGAGGAACTCCGCACCCGACAGCGGGTCAAGGCCGCGGTACTTGCGTTGCTCGTTCACTGCCGTGCGCATGAAGTTGGTAATGCTCACGCCGGGGATTTCTACCGGGTATTGGAACCCGAGGAAGATGCCCTCGCAGGCACGCACATCCACGGGCATGTCCAGGATGTTCTTGCCCTTGTATATCACCTCTCCCTCGGTGACGGTATACTTGGTGTTGCCTGCAATCACACCCGCCAGGGTGCTTTTGCCGTTGCCGTTGGGACCCATGATAGAGTGTACCTCACCGGCGTTGATTTCAAGGTTCACCCCTTTCAGGATTTCCCTGTCGCCGATTGAGGCGTGCAAATTGCGTATAGATAATAAAGCCATAACTTCAGTTAACTGTCTGATTGTTTTATATATTAGTTCTTATTGTTCCATTTGGTTCAAACTACAAAGATACATTTTTTTTGTGATATAACCGCAATCTCCCAGCACACACTCCAACAAAATTGCACTTTTTGCAGAATGAAATGATTTGTTCTTTTATATAAAAAATGTGTCGACCGACACGAACCGTTTCGAATTCCCCGAGGTGGAAGGCTTTGCCTTTGCCGGTTTGAACGCGGGCAACCCGACGCTGGAATGGGACGCCGAAGCCGTGCACCGTCGCTACCAGATGGCGATAGTGGAGTGACCACAGGGCGTAGCCCGCCAAGTGCCGGGTTGGCCTGCCCGCTAGCTGTCATGACCCTCCAGGTTGTTGTGGCTGATAGTGGACAAGTGCATGTGGCTGCGGTTGTTTCAACGCCCGTGCATAAATAATTTCTGCAATCCCGTCCGATATTCAAATTATTTTGTATCTTTGCATCGGCAACATGAAACAGGGGTCGCAACATAATAATCACATTATCCATGGGTTCAACTATTGTCACATTAACCACCGACTGGGGCTATGCCGACTTCTTTGCCGGTAGCGTCAAGGGCAAACTCTACTCCTACATCCCCGGGGTGCAGGTGGTGGACATCACCCACGGCATCCCCCCGTTCCAGATCCCCCGTGCCGCCTTTGTGGTGAAGCACGGCTGCCTTGGTTTCCCTCCCGGCACCATCCACATCATCGACGTCTGCTCGTCGCAGACAACAGACCATCCCTTCATCGTTGTTGAACATAACGGGCAGTACTTCATCTGCACCGACAACGGCCTTCCCGCCTCCCTTTTCGGCGCCACGGGGGTCAATGCCGTGGTCATCGACGGCATCCGCCAGGAGACCGATTACTACAACTTCGCCGCCAGCGACCTTTTCTGCAAGGTGGCCGCTTTGCTGGCACAAGGCACCCCTATGGACGAACTCGGTTTCCGTGTCGACAGCCTATGCCCCTCCACCCCGTTCACCACCGCCGTTTTCGGGGACAGCATCAAGGTGCATGTGGTCTATATCGACGAGTACGGCAACTGCTACCTCAATGTCACCGTCGACGAATTTGAGCAGTACCGCCAAGGCCGCAAGTTCGAGATGATGGTTCGCGAGGTGCGCATCAATAAAATACTCACTTCCTATATCGAGACCGACCCGCAGAACCCGCGCCGCGCACCGCTGATGCTCACGGTCTCCTCCACCGGCCACCTCGAGCTGGCCATCCCCTACGAGAACGCCGCCGAGATGTTCAACCTACAATACCGCGACAGCATCGCCGTCCGTTTCCTCTGACCTTTTGCTTCCTTTCCGCTGCCTCCCGCCGGTAGATTTTGGGCCACTACGGGTTCGTAGAGCCATATAGTTATTCCTTACGTATACTTTCTATTTACTTTCTATTTATTTTCTCTTTTATTTGTGTAAGACAAACAAAATGATGTCGAAACGCACTCAGAGTGGAGAGTGAAAGAGGAGGATGGCTGGAAGGTTCAAAGGGCGGACACGAAGCTGACTCAGTGGTAGGGGATGGCGGACAGGGGAGCTTAGTGGCACAAAAAAAGAAACCCCGGCGGTGGACCGGGGAGAATGAAGTGGTGAACAATATCAACTAGCCGGTAAGCGAACCGGCACGACAGGGTTCGGTGTTAGGTGCAGAGGGCTACTCGGCGTTGTAGTTCTCCTCAATCATCGATTGGATGACGGGCGATTCGTATCCACGCGAGGCCAGGAAGGTTACCAGCTTGGAGCGGCGCTTGGCGTTGGGCTCGGTGGCGGGGTAGGTGTCCCACTTGGTCTTGGCTACGTCGAGGAGGATATTGCGGTATTCCTCTTCGGGGATTTCGGCCAAAGCCTCGGTGATGAATTTGGGCGGCACCTGCTTCGAGCGGAGCTGGTAGATGACTTTCAGGCGGCCCCATTTCTGGTTGCGCAGCTTGGCGGAGACGTAGGCACGGGCGTACCGGCGCTCGTCAATGAATCCCTGGTCGATGAGACGGGTGACAATCTTGCTCGACGAGTCGGGGGTGGCACCCCAGTCGCACAGCTTTTTTCTGACGGAAGTGCGGCATTGCTCCTCATTGGCACAGTAGCGTTCTGCTCTGGCTAACAGCGACATTTCTTCTTCTGACAAATTCTGAACCATGTTGCAAAAATAGTAAAAAAACGCTTGCAACCGATGGTTTTAACATTATTATTTATTAACAATCTGTTAATAAACGTCATTTGTGCAAATGGTAAAACGTTTCGCCGGATGCTGGCCGAGGGCGCTGAGGGGATGGTTTGGGGATTATTTTTTCATGATAATCAAAAAAAAAATCGTATCTTTGCATACTGAATTCTTTGTATCAAAAATTATGGCAAAGGGAAGAATTTTATATATAAATCAGGGTGTTACTCCTTTTTCGGAAGAGAGCGATGCTACGGTGATGAACCGTTATCTGCCTCAGTATACCCAAGATTTGGGACGTGAGATAAGGGTGTTTGTACCCCGTTTTACCGACATCAACGAGCGCAAGCACCAGTTGCACGAGGTTATCCGCCTGTCGGGGATGAACCTGATTGTGAACAACTGCGACCATCAGCTGATTATCAAGGTGGGCTCCATCCCCACGGCACGTCTGCAGGTGTATTTTATCGACAATGAAGAGTATTTTGCCAAGTTTGGCGACACGTTCGACAGCAAGGGCGTGCTGGTGCCGTCCAACGACGAGCGAATCCTTTTCTTCGGGCGCGGCACCCTCGAGGCTGTGCGCAAACTGGCTTGGCAGCCCCATTTGATTCATTTCTCGGGCTGGTTCAGCGGCATGGTGCCTTTCTATCTGCGCCGAATCAACAAGGAGAATGCTTTCTTCTCCGGCACACGCACGGTCTTTTCGCTCGAGGCGGACTCGTTCAAGGGCAAGTTCGCCGAGGAGATGGAACGCAAGATGCGTGCCGACGGCGCCACGGCCAAGGACCTAAGGCTGTACCAGAATCTGGATTACATGACGCTGATGAAGGCCGCCATCACCTATGCCAACGCTATCGTGATCTCGTCGCCCAACGTTGACCCCGAGCTGGTGCAGTTCGCCAAAGAGAACAAGCGCCATGTGCTGGATTATATGCCTGACAGGACAGAGTTTTATGCTAAGATCAACAAGTTGTACGAGACACTGTGCGGCAGCTCGCTGAATAATTGATTTGTTTGCCCGGCATGAGGCTCTCCCCGCTGCCCGGGATGCCCCGGCTTCATATTTTTTAACCCGAAACACTTAATAGTAGAAATGTTGAAACATTTGGCTTTACCCCTGGGTCTGCTCTTGTTGCTGACGGTGCCTATGGCTTGCACCGAGAAGGAACAAACCTCCCTGGGCATGGACTTGCAGGACCCTTTCACACTGTATGAAGGCATCCGCGACACGGCTTATATGACCGCGTGTACGATATACGACGACTCGCTCTGGACGGCGGGTTATGAGTACGGCATTTTCGGCGATTACGAGGATGCTGTTTTCGGCAAGGCAGAGGCTGTGGTCTATTCGCAGATTGCCATCCCCACTACCACGGGTATCAACCTCAGCGACGAGGTGGTGATTGACTCGGTGGTGATGACATTGGTGATTGATACGCTCTATCCCTCGGTGCCCGACTCGACACCTGTGCCGCTGCATGTGATTATCAAACAACTGGATGAGCCCATGATGGATTCATCCTACCGCATGACACTCTCTTCGCAGCATCTGAAGGAGAGCGATGTGTGCTTTTTCGATGGAGAAGTGACCTATTACGCCGACAGTCTGCGCCTGCGCATGAACGAGAGTATCTACCCCGTGTTGAAGCAGAAAGACTGCTCGACGGAGGAATTCCTCAAGATTGTGAAGGGTTTCAGCCTGCGTCTGGCTGAGCGGTCCGACCGTATGGTGACGGTGGATTTCTCGTCCAGCGAGACCCGCTTGACGCTGTATTACCACACCCCTATGGTCGAATCGTTGGTTTATACCTTTGTCATCAACAGCGAGACGGGCCACTGCATGCATTTCAACCACGACTATTCGGGCACGGTGCTGGCACCGATAGCGGACGGCACGGCCGACTCGCTGGAAGGCAGCCAGTCGCTTTATCTTGAGCCGTTGGGCGGCACCCGTGTGCGCCTCAATCTGCAGCCGTTCCTCAACTCTTTCCGAAAGGCACACCCTTGGGCAGTGGTGCATTATGCCGAGCTGCAGCTGCCGGTGAGCGATGTGGACGACACCAAGCGCCCGTTGAGGCTGCTGGCTGGCCGCAACAACGCGCAGGGCCCCATGACGATGGTCACTGACGCCGACTTTACGGTAAATCCCTATACCTATGGGGGCTTCGGAGGCTATTACAACAAGGAGAAAGGTTATTACCGGATGCGTGTCACACGCCATCTGCAGGAGTTGCTGCGCTCGGGTGTGGACTACGGCACGGAGCTTTATATTGACGCCCGCCGCTCGACAGCCTACCGCACGGTGTTGAACGGCACGGCAACCGCCAACCCTGTGAAGGTGGTCTTCGTCTATTCCGAAAAGAATGGACAGTAGTTGCTTATTGTTGAACAACCAATTATAGAATATACTGTTATGAAAAGAACTATCATCATCGCCATTATGAGCTTCTGCGCTATGACAGCGGCAGCCCAGATCCATTACGAGGAGACTTATCTCCTGCATCCCGATCAGATGTATGTGTCGGGGACGTTGAATGACGACAGTGTGCATATCGGCAACTGGACATGGTGGCACCCCAACGGACAGGTGTTCCGGCAGGGAAAATACGACAACCAGGGCCATAAGACAGGTGTGTGGCGCACGTTCTACAACGACGGTACGAAACATGAGGAGACGGTGATGAGCGGCAGCGGCACGAATCGCACATGGTATCCCAGCGGCAAGAAGCAGAGCGAGGTGAAGGTGGTGGACGGCAAGAAGGTGGGCATGTTTGTGTCGTGGTATGAGAACGGCCAGCAGAAGGACGAGGTGCCTTATGTGGACGGTGTGCGCGAGGGCAAGACCCGCGAGTGGCACGAGAACGGCCAGCTGAAGTTCGAAGGCACTTATGTCGACGACGAGCTTGAGGGCAATGCCATCTGGTGGACCCCCACAGGCAAGAAGGACCAGGAAGGCCAGCTGGTGCAGGGCGAGCAGGAGGGAGAATGGATTTTCTATTGGCGCACCAACGGCAACGTGGGTATCCGCGGCAGTTATGTCCACGGCGAAGAGTCCGGCACATGGACCTATTATTACGAGACCGGTGAGCGATGGCGCGAAGGCAGATATGAGAAAGGCTTCAAGCAGGGTTTATGGACCACCTGGTATGAGAGCGGCCGCAAACTGCACGAGGGCCAGTATGTGAATGACAAGGAGGAGGGCACCTGGACGGCTTGGTATGAAGACGGCAAGGTGGACTACACCGGCAGTTTCCATCAGGGCCGCAAAGAGGGTCTGTGGCGTGGGGTCTATGACGACGGCAGCGTGCGTTATGAAATGAACTACCACGACGACCTGCAGCACGGCAGGACTGTGCGCTACCACCCCAACGGCAAGGTGGAGATTTCGGAAAACTATGTGAATGGCGAACGCCATGGTAAATACGAACGTTTCAACACAGCAGGCATCCCCGAGGAGACCGGCAACTTTGTCCACGGCAAGAAGGAAGGCCGCTGGGTATGGTACGACAAGTATGGCAAAGAGGGCGTGGTGGCCGAATTTAAAGATGGCCAGATGACCTCGATGCAGGACAATACCGTCAAGAAGGAACAGAAACGTTAAGCACCATGACAGAAGGTGTGAAGGAGCAGGAGGCAGGGGTAACGTGGCTGCAATGCAGGTTGCTGCTGGGGTCGAAATCGCCCCGTAGGCGCGAGCTGCTGAGTCGGCTGGGATTGCCGTGCAGTGTGGTGGAGATTGACGTGGAGGAGTCGCTTTCAGGCAGTGTGGCGGTCGACAAGGTGGCTGAGACGCTGTCGCTGAAAAAGGCGGAGGCCTACCGTGGGCCGCTTGTTCCGGGCGACATACTGGTGACTGCGGACACCGTTGTGGTGCATGGCGGAGCAGTGTTGGGGAAACCCCACGACCGCCAACAGGCGCTGGAGATGCTGCGCTCGCTGTCGGATGAGGTTCATCAGGTTTATACAGGCGTGACGTTGCGGACAATGGACCGCATGAGGAGTTTCACAGAACGTACCGATGTGGTGTTTGGGGAGCTGTCGGAGGATGAGGTGCGCTACTATGTGGACTGTTACCAGCCTTACGATAAGGCAGGCGCCTATGGCATCCAGGAGTGGATAGGCATGATAGGAGTGAAAAGGATTGAGGGCTGTTTCTATAACGTGATGGGGCTGCCCGTGTCGCGGCTATACAAAGAATTGAAGGGATTGGTTGATTGACACGGTGCGCTCGTCGACAAGCATGCGGAGTGTGTCGACGAGGGTGCTCTCTTCCACCCCGCTTATTTTTTCCAATAGTTCATCTACCCTCAGGGGCTGTTGCTGCAGATGCTTTAGTATGGCTGTGCGTAAATCGTTACGGACGGCAGGCTGGGGTGTGGTGCTGTGCGACTGTATACAGCGGTCGCAGATGCCACAAGGCTGTGAACTCTGTTCGCCGAAGTACTGGAGCAGATAGCTGCTGCGGCATTGGGTGGAGTCGACGTAGTGCAGCATGGCTTCGAGGCGTTCGGTGGCATGTTGTTTGAGGGTGTTGTAGTTGCTTTCTGTCAGTGTGAGGCTTTCCACATTCACCCGCGGGGCAGTGAAGATGATTTGGGGTTTGGTAGTCTTGGCTTTGTAGTGGATGATTTTCAAGGCGTCCATGTGGTGAAGCATGTCCGTCACTTTCTTCTCGGTGAGGTTCAGCCGCCGTGCCATGGCGCGCTCGGAGATGGGAACAAAGTCGGAGAAGAATCCGCCGTACATGCGCAGCATGAGCGTCAGGAGGTCGGAATAGCGTCTGTCTTGCGACAGCTGGAACCGGTAGATGTCGTCGCGTGAGACAGGGATATGGACGCGCGATTCGGTCTCTTCGCGGTCGGGGATGGCGATGAGTCCTTCGCGCTCAAGGAACCGTGCAGCGCTGTAGAAGGCGACAGGGTTGAGGTTGTAGGCGTTGCATAGCTGTTCGATGTCGAAATCGAATTGGCAGTCCTCGCCCGAGCCAATGGGCAGTTGGTAGTAGTTGCAGATGGCTTTGTAGACACTGGCAATGAACTTGGGCGTGGGGTAATTGAGGTTGTGGGTAGTGTGGAGGCTTTCAATGTCGTTTTCGTCGTAGAGCATCACGGCATAGGCTTTCTGGCCGTCGCGTCCGGCACGGCCTGCCTCCTGGAAGTAGGCTTCGATGGAAGAGGGGATGTCGAGATGGACGACAAAGCGTACATCGGGTTTGTCAATCCCCATGCCGAAGGCATTGGTGGCCACCATGACAGATGTCTCTCCTTTTATCCAGCGCAGCTGTGCAATGTCGCGTTCCTTGGCACTGAGACCGGCGTGATAGTAGGTGGCGGTGATGCCGTTGGCCACAAGGAACTGTGCTACCTGTCCGGTGCGACGGCGGTTGCGTACATACACGATGCCGCTGCCGCCGGCGTGGTGCGCTATCCTCAGCAAGCGGCCTTCTTTGTCTCCTTCGCGGAAGACCATGTAGGCAAGGTTGGGACGGCCGAAACTGGATTGGTAGAGTTTATGGCCGGGACGGAATAGCAGTTGATGCTGGATGTCGGTCACCACACGGGGGGTGGCTGTGGCGGTGAGGGCTATGACGGGGACGTTGTTGTGGTAGATGCGGATGCGGGCGATTTCGAGATAGGGCGGACGAAAGTCGTAGCCCCATTGCGAGATGCAGTGGGCTTCGTCGACGGCAATGAAGGAAATTTTCATTTGCCGGAAGTGTTCGATGAATACACGTTGCTTCAGTCGCTCGGGCGAGACGTAGAGTATCTTTATCTTCCCGTGAATGCATTGGTTGAAGATGATTTCCTGTTCGGTGGCGGTGAGACCGGAAACGATGCAGGCACTCTTTATTCCACGTTCGTGCAACTGCTGCACCTGGTCTTTCATCAGTGAAATGAGAGGGGAGACCACAAGACACAGCCCATCCTGCATCAACGCCGGTATCTGGTAGCAGATGGATTTCCCTCCCCCCGTGGGGAGCAGGGCTAAAGTATCGTACCCCTGCAGTAAGGAGTTGATGATCTCTTCCTGCAGGGGTCGAAAGGTATTGTAGCCCCAGTACTTCTTCAGTATGTCGTGTGCTGTGATGACTGACGCTTTTAGTGTTGTGTGTAGGTGCTATCGGATGAGGGTGATGGTGCCCTTCTGGTTGACGATGTCCTCGGTGCCGGGGCGGCGGTAGTAGATGACGTATACATAGGTGCCTTGGGGGCATTTGATGCCGCTGTCGGAGTTGCCGTCCCACTTGAAGTGGAGGTCTTCGGAGTGGTAGACCTGCCGCCCGTTGCGGTCGTAGATGAAGATGACGAAGTTCTCCTGCTCGTTGGCGGTGAAGATGCTGAAGGTGTTGTTGTCGGGCCGCTCGGGAGTGAAGGCGTTGGGAGCGTAGAAGGTGAACTGGGTGACGGGGAGAGAGAAGTTGAGGGTGTCGGAGCAGTCGAGG
>ONFR01000012.1 GCA_900317125.1 uncultured Bacteroidales bacterium
GTCGGGCTCGACAATGCGCTCGACAATCTTGTTGGCCTCAAATTCGGGGTGTTTGTTGTATTCTTCCTCGATGGTCTCAAGAACCTCGCGAACTGCCTGCAAGTACTCGTTTTCGCCCGGATGTTTGGCTTCCAGGTTAGCCATAATTTCGTTTACTTTCATGATATTTAATTAATTAAATTAAACAATTGTTTTACTTTGGAGTAACAAATATACAACTTTATTTTGACATAGCATATTTTTTTTGTTAAATTTCTCATATTCCACTCTAACACCTGTGCAGTCCAGTCTTTTACATTGCACCGCCGCGACAGGCGCCCCTTCCATGCCTCTTCATAAACCCCGTCACTCAATCCACATCACGGACCAACCGCACCGACAAACGGAAACAACGCTGATTCACTACCGAGGCATAGACACGGCCGTCGTAAAAACAGACGTAATAAGCCTCCTTGTCCCCCACGGGGGTGGCGGTCCAATACAGGCCCGAGGCCCCTTCGTGTGGCGGAGCCCCGTTCCATATATAATCCCCTGCAGGCAGAAAGACCGCTCCCTCTTCTTTCATTCGCTCCCACTGCTCGCGGGTGAAAACATTATCCTCCCAACTGATACAACCGGGGCTGAACACCACACCCTCCGGAGCCTGCCACCTGTCAGGCAGCAACAGCATGCCATGCACTCCGTTCACTGTCCCTGTCCCCCGCTTATATTCGGCATCCCGCCTGTAAAGCAGCATGTATTCCCACTCCGACTTTTTCATTGTACGCCAGCCCGACTCCACATAACCCAGATAATCGCCCCAATCATGGAAGACCCGATAGTCGCCGTTATTCATCGATGTGGTGCCGGGTGCATCCCCGGTCCCCCACCCGAAATAGCCGCCATACTCCCACTCCCTGCCCACAAACAGACGTCCACGGATGTCAAGGTTTCCCGGAGAGAAATACACCCTTCTATTATAGCCTATAGAAAAAGTGGAAGTGCTGGTATCCTGTTGAGAGTCCGGAGAATGATTTTCAGACGGTTCTTTAGCGCATGCTACAAAACATAAAACAAATGCCACCCAATACAACGGTGCAAGGACTATGGGTCTTCCGAGTGTTTTCATATCGTATAAGTGTTTTCATTCCAAAAGCAAAACCCACTTATCCATCCTACTCACTGCCGGTTCTGCGCCGGCTTATGCCCAGACTCTACAGATAGCAGGTCGTGACAAAGTTCTGTATCCGCGGGCGCACATAGTCCCGCTCCTCGATATGTCCCATGTGGGCCACATTCTCCAGCACCAGTATCTCGGCATGCTTGGCCTCCATAGCCTGCGACAGAGCCAACTCTATCGGCAGCCGCGGGTCCTTCTTGCCAAAGACGAACAGCACAGGCACCTCCAGCTGCTGAAGCACATGCAGCCTCGACGGTCTTGCCGCCATGCCTCGCTGTGCGGCGATGATACTTCCTGCCTTCGTCTCCAGGCACTGGTCTTGCAAATCCTTTATCTCTATCGTCAGGGCCACCCTGTTCTCCGGACAGAACAGCGGCGGGATAAATCCCACAATATAACTGGCGCGATTGGTCATCACCTGTTCGCAAGTGGCCATACGCCGCTCGATGGCGGCCTCCGTGTCTGCCAGCGCATGCGAGTGCAGCAACCCCAATCCTCTCAGCCGGTGCGGGAAAAGGTCGGCGAAAGCCATTGCCACATAGCCCCCCATCGAGTGCCCCACCATCACACACTGCTCCACCCCGGCATCATCCAGCACTGCCTTCACCGCCCGGGCCATGAAATCCATCGTGTGTACCTCGCCGAAACACTCACTGTATCCATGCCCCGGCAAGTCTATCGTGATGACGTGCATCGTCCGCATATACGACAGCACATACGAACTCCATATATCGAGATTCTGCAGGTAGCCGTGCAGCAGCACCAACGTCTGCTCATGCTCCCTGCCCTCATCGCGATAATGCAACGTATGTTCTTCAAAGACAATAGTCTTATGTTGTTCCATCGGGTGCTATTACTTGTAGTTTACAGAAAGCAAAGATACACTTTTTTTTTCATCCATCAAGTCTTTTTCTCAAAAAAACATCCTTTACCTCTCTTTCTTCTTCTCCCTCACGGCTTTCCAGTCCTCCACGACGGCCTTCGGCCCACTACTGCACCACGAGCCTCCGCTGCGCCACGCCCGTCGGCGTGCTCACCGTCACGTAATACACCCCCTTCGGCCATCCCGTCACGTCTATCTCCGCCTGCATGCCCCTCGCCTCCTGACGCTCAACCAAGGCCCCCTGCACATTGTACACCGACAATCCCGTCATCCCCACCGTCGTCTTCACCCCCACTCGTCCCCGCGCCGGGTTCGGCTCCAACACCACGTCCACTGCTTCTGCCTCGGCAACTCCGCACATACGCCACATACCTCTCTGTATCCGGTATGCTATACAGCACCGTGTGTGTCGTGTTGCAGTTCAGCACCCGTCCCGCTCCCGGCAGCGAGCCCTCCTGCCCGTACGACACCTGCCATTTGCTGCACATCACCGTGTCTCCTTCCCTCCTCAGCAACGCGATGTCCTCGGCGGTGGACAGCTCTATCTCCTCCGCCACCGGACACACCAGCGTGTCGCACTTCAGATACCACCCCCTCGAGTCCAGTATCGGGAAAAGAATATAATTCATCATATTCAATTAAGCGGAAGTCCCTCCTGGACAATGCCCTGTGATTACCAATCAATCACCACGTAGGAATTTTCGGTTTCATAATGACCGATTAGGGTTTAAACACGAATTATCATTAATTGTCATGAATTTATGGTCATATGCCCCTTACAGGGGGGGGGGCAATTATTAGAGGTTACTTAATACTTGTGATACACGGGATACGTGGAGAAAAGAAACACGCGAGATTATCAAGAATCCATGACGATTAATGATTATTTGGGCTAAACCAACCCGGTATTCTAACGACCACTTTTTTTGGGGGAAAATAGTGCTATTCCAACTCGCTGTACATCAGAAGAAAGAATGTCATTTACTTTCTATATATTTTGTCAATTATTTCTTCTTATTTTCTCTATTATTTCTGAATGACAAACAATGTAAAGCGAAAAGGCACACAACGGAGAATGTAAAATAGTCACTACCTTACAGGGTGCAGGCTACTGGAAACGCACCTCGGCGGCTGTTGGGGTGTTGCCCTGCTTGAACTGGAGGTTGCCGTAGGCGGCAATGGCGATGCGGCTGCGTGCGACACCTTGCGACACAAGGTAGTTACGCAGACTCTGGGCACGGGCAAGGGAGAGGTCGTAGCACTGCCGGTCGTCCTTCCCGTCGACATGCACCGACAGTTTCACCTTGCAACCGGTGCGCTGAAGCATGAAGCGTGCAAGGTTGTCGAGTTCGAGCTGTGCCACGGGGAGCAGGCGGGCGGTGCCGGGATGGAAAGCCACCAGCGCGAGGGGGAGCGGACGGCCAAGCCGGCGGAGGGTGTCGAGGTCGTAGCCTTGCAGAGCAATCGGGCCGCGGGCGGCGGGGGCGATGGCCACGGCAGGGACGTAAAGCCAGTCGGCCGAGAGGAGGGCGACATAGGGCATGCCTTGGTAGAGACGCAGGGGCTGAAGGGAGTCGAGTGCGCTGTCGGAGAGATGGAGTGCCACACGCGACTGGCTGACGTCTATCACATCGAGGCCGTTGGCCACGTCGACCAAATCGCCGAGGAGCAGACCGACGGTGCGGTGGCCCGAGGCGGTGTCGTGTGCTGTTGGGGCGGCATAGGCCGCGTAGGCGGTGCCGCCCGGCGAGGAGGAGGCCACGATAAGCTGCCGTTCGCCGTGGGCGAAGGCGATGGAGGCCTCGTTGAAGCTGCCGTTGACCCCTTTGCCCAGATTGACAGGCTGCGACCAGTGGCACCAGTCGGCAAGGCTGGTGCGGGTGGTCATGTATACATCGCCATAACCGAGGCCGCGGGCGTCGGTGACAAAATAGAGCGTGCGCATATTGCGGCTGAGCAGCGGGCTGCGCTCGCAGTAGGGGCTGTTGACGGGAAGGCCGAGGTTGACGGGTTCGCCCCATTTGCCGTCGGCAAGAGGGATGTAAAAGAGGTCGGTGGCCAAGGCGGTGTCGCCATGGAAATAGGCCCCGGACTGCTGGACATTGTGTCCGCCAGGACGGTCGGAAGCCAGCAGTATGCCGCTACCGTCGGGCAGCATGGAGGCGTCGGTCTCGACAAAGGGGGTGTTGACGGGCTGGGGCAGCCGCTGGAGGGCGGTCCAGAGGGTGTCGTTGACAACACGGGCGGTCCATATATCGCCGCCGATGCCAAGGAGGACGCTGTTGCCGCCGTCGAAGAAGCCAAAGGCGGTGACCGCAGCCGCTGCCCCCTGGACAGTGACTGCGCCGGCATAATGCCAGCCCTGGTTGCGGGCGGCACGGCGGGCAAAGGCCACGGTGCCGGAGGGGTGACTGAAGTAGAGCCGGTCGCCGTCGGGGCTGACGAAGGGATGGCGCAGACTGCCGTGGCTGAAGAGGAGCGAGCGCGAGGGGGTGCCCTTAGCGGCAAGGAGAGCGGCGAGTTCGTTGTATTCGGCGGTGTTCAGGTCCTCGAAACAGATGGCGAAGTCCTGCATGCGGAGCTGCGCTTTGGCCCACTCCTTGCGGGCTATCTGCCCCTGAAGGACGCGCTGAAGGGCCACAAAGGCGGCTTTGCGGCCCGTGCAGAGGCGGACGCAGTCGGTCATGCGGGGCATGTCGGACTCGACGAAGGGTTTGGTGAGGTCGAACGAGTCGATGACCTCGCTGCGGGCGAGGTCGGAGAGGACGGCCATGAAGTATGGGTAGTCGGGGTTGTCGTCGGCAAAGGACTGTATGGGCTGGCGGTTGCCGTCGTCGGCAAACCAGCTGTAGAATAGCTTGTAGATTTCGTTGTAATGCTCGTCGAGGGGGAAGCGGCTAAGGTAGATGTCGGCGGCCTGGCGGTTGTGGTCGCGGGTTATCATGAGGCGGAGACGGGCGAGGGCGCTGTCGGCCAGGGGGTCGTCGCTGAAGGCCTCGGCAAAGTCGGCATAGTCCTGCGGGGTGCGGAGGAGACCGTAGTCCATGGCACGGAGTGCCTGCAGACGGGCAAGGGCTTCGAGATAGTTGTCGCCACGCGGGAACTGCTCGAGATAGGCGGAGTAGGCGGCCTCGGTGTTGGTCTGGCAAGCGTCGGCGTAGGCCATACGGCTTTTCTGCCGCATGGCGGCACGCTGGAGGGCAGGGCTGGAGGGATAGCGGTCGGCAACGGAGTCGATGGCCGCGGCGCTGCCCATGGAGGAGAAGAGGGTGGCGGCAAGGGAGCCGATGGCACCCTCGACCGAGTCGGCCAGTGCGATGCCGGGATGTGCCAGCAGGAAACGGTAGAGGGCGTTGACGGTGTTCTCGGCGCGGGCGCGTTGGTAATCTTCGTCGAGCTGGCTGGCACGAAGTGCCGAGGCCACCTGGTTGCTGCGGCCAAAGGCATCCATGAAAGCGGTGCGTTCCACCTGCCCCATGGCGGGGGCATGGCTGCGGACATAGTGCAGCGCCTGCTCGTCGAGCGACTGGTGCTGCTGACGGATAAGGGAGAGGGTGATGCCTTGACGGATGAGCTTCTGCAGGTCGCGGTAGCGGCCACGGTCCTGCAGCCACTCGGTGTAGAGGGTTTCGGCCCGCGTGAGGTATTGGTTGGCCAGCGGAAGGTTGAACTGAGGGCTGTCGGTACGGGAGTGGAAGCGCGCCAGGTCGATGAGGTTGGCAACGTCGTCGGGGTTTTTGACATACTTGTTGCTGAGGGTGACGTAGAGGGCGCGGAAGTCGTCGACGGGGGTGGCTTCCTGGGCGGAGGCCACGGCGGCGAGGAGCAGGCACAGCAGGATGGCGGTCAGTCTCTTCATGGCGTGGAGGGTGCTGGGTTAGAAGGTGAGGCTACCCAATATCGACTCGAATTCCTTTTCCATCTGCGGATAGGTGGCTTTGGTGGTTTCGAGACGGAATTCGACAACAGTGTTCTGCACCTTGAAGTAGACCATGCGGAACTGGTAGTCCCTTTTGTCGCTGAGGTTGGTGTAGGCACCGATATAGCCCATGCCGCCGGATTTGGGCAGGCCGAGACCCGAAGTATAGTCTTTGAGGGGCTGGTAGGGCTCGGCGATATAGCGGTCGTAGACGTAGTCGTAGAGGGTGCCGGTGTAGTTCTTCCGCACACGGATGCGGAGGTAGGGAAGCGCGGTGTCGCCTTTGGAGACGAGGATTTTGGCGGTGTAGTAGTAGTGGTAGACGGTGGTGTTCTGGTCCACCTTCTTCGAGGTAAGGTAGTTCCATTTGCTGGGGAAGGTGTACTGCACCTTGGTGCCGGGAATGGCCACCTGGGCCTGAAGGGCTGCGCCGGAGAGGAGCATCAACAGGAGGAAGGGCAAGGCACAGCGTAAGAGGTGCATGGGATTGGATGAGCGTTTGTTCATAATTATTCAAGGTTTAAACGTTTGTCGTAAAAAGCAAGGAGTTGGCGGGTGAGGGGTTCGATGCCGTAGTTGTCGGCGATAAACTGCCGGGCATTGGCTCCGACGGCCTGCCGGAAGGCGGGGTCGTCGACACAGCGCCTGATTTGGGTGGCGAAGCGCTCGGGGGTGTCGGCAATGAGCAGATGGCGGCCGTCGACGGCGCCAATGCCCTGCGCACCGACGGTGGTGGTGACCACGGCTTTGCCCTGCGACATGGCTTCGATAATCTTCACCCTGATGCCGCTGCCGCTGAGGAGCGGGACGACATTGATTTGTTTGGAGGCGATGAAGGTGGCTGCATCGGGCACTTCGCCCACAATGTGGACCCCTTCGAGCTTCAAGTTGAGAAGCTGGTCGGACATGCGGCGCCCGGCCAGATGGAGAGTTAGCGACGGCATCTGGCTGTGTATCAACGGCCACACGCGGTCGAGGAACCAACGCACCCCTTCCTGATTGGGCAACCAGTCCATGGAGCCGAGGTGGAAGAGGGTGCCAGGCTGCTCGGCTACGCCGTCGACCCGGGCAGGGGTGATGGCAAAGGGGATGGTGACGATGGGTTTGCGGCACCCCTCGGAACGGAAGTAGTCGGCATCGTTGTCGGTGATGCTCACCACGCCGTCGAAGTCGTTGACATGCTCGCGCTCATAGGCCCGGAGGGTGAGTGCCAGATGTTTGATGTACCACCGCTTGCAGCAGTTGCGCTCGCTCATGGCCATACGCCGCCATATCTGGTTCTCGACATTGTGGGTGCGGAGAATGACGGGGGCGTTGGAGTGCCTGCGTATCACAGGCACATAGGGGGCGAGGAAGATGCTCTCGACATGGACGATGTCGAAAGTCTCCTCCTGCAGCACCTGGGCAAGTCGGGCGGCGAAGGCCTTGCTCTCGAAACGGCGCACGTGGTAGGAGTCGCCGCAGAGCATGGCCACACCGGCATCGAGGGGATGGAGGCGAAGGTCGACGAAGACCGCCTCGAAGCGGGTGGCGCGGCGGTAGTCGTCGGGGATGCGGTCCTCGAGCACGGGGTGCTTCTCGCTGCACATGGCGAGCACCCTCACCTCGCAGCCAGCAGCCAGCAACCCCTGTGTGATGCTGTTCATGGCCAGGGTGCCGCCGTCGACAGGCGGATAGGGGGGCTTGCTACAGAGCTGGAGGACCTTCATTACAAATTGAGAATTGAAAATTCGGAATTGAGAAGTGCCGACAGAACGGCAACAAACATAGGACTATTCGGTGGGGAGGGCTTTGAAGCCTTTACCCATGATCTCGGCACTGTCGATGACGTTGACAAAGGCAGTGGGGTCGAGGTTGCGGAGGTTGGAACGGAGTTTGACGAAGTCGGCACGCTCCATGGTGACATAGATTATCTTGCGCTCGGTGCCGTTGTAAAGGCCCTCGCCAGTAATGCAGGTGCCACCACGGTTGAGCTCGTGGAGGATGTACTCCTTGACCAGGTCGTGCTTGTCGGTGACGATGAAGGCGGTCTTGTAGCTCTTGATGCCGTCGACAACAAGGTCGATTACCTTGCCTTCGATAAAGATGATGATGATGGAGTAGATGGGCAGACGGATGTCGCCAAAGGCGACAAGGGTGGAGAGGGTGATGATGCCGTCGACGATGGTGACCAGGGTGCCGAGGGAGATTTTGGTGTATTTGTGGAGGATCATGGAGATGATGTCGCTGCCGCCACTGGTGGCGCCGCTGCGGAATATCATGCCGATTGCCACACCGTAGATGAGGCCGGCGACGACGGTGTTGAGGAAGTAGTCGGGCACGAACCACATGCCGTCGTGGGTCTGCACCATGTTGAGACCTTCGATGGCGTTGGCGACGATGGGACCGTCGTGGATGACGGGGTTGTAGCCCCATATCCAGCTCTCAATGGCATAGGTGAAGCCGAAGATGAGGAAGGTGGAGATGATGGTCTTGACACCAAACTTGGGACCGAGGATCCAGGTGCCGATAATGAGCAGGGGGACGTCCATGCAGATGGCCCAAACAGAGATCTTTCCACCCCAGAGGGTGCTGAAGACGTTGGAGAGACCATAGGTACCGCCAGGGGCCATCAGATAGGGGTTGACAAACATCACATCGCCCACGGCAAAGAGGGCGCTGCCGAGAATCAAGAGCATGTAAGCAAACACTTCTTGCTTTAAGTTCTTCTTTTCCATTTCGCGTTAAGTTATTTTATCGTGTTGTTTTATTGCGTGTTGTACTATTCCACACCAAAGGTGCGGAAAATGCAAAGTTACGAAAGTTATTCGGTATAATGACTTTTTATATAAAAATAGCCGAAACCATGTATTTACACAATGGACACAACCCCAAGATTTGTCTCTTTGCTTGTGGTGCAAATAATATAAGTGGATTCTATAAATATTATGTCGCGTCCCTTTGGACGCAGCTCCCTGATAGTTGAGTGCCACCTCTCCGAGGTAATTTATAGAAGTCACCATAATGGGATTCTCTAATAATCACCCCAATGGGGTGAGATATGAATAACGCCGTACGAAGTGCGGTGACCATCTGTGGCAACGCAGTGCGTCCCGATAAGGACGCGACACGAAAACAAAATTGTCCGTAAAGAAACCGAAAACTCCCTCAGTGTGATTGGGGGACTTAAGTGATAGCTGGAGTGGAGTTAGGGTGGAGAAAAGGCGAAGGCACACCGTATGTTCTCCCCTTTTCTCATGGGGCGAAAAAAAAATTTCGGGACGATGTAGTTTTTTCCCGTCTTGTTGCGTTATTATGGGCGTGAGAACAAAGGATCCATTTGACGAACTGCTACACCGCTACCGCGGGTTGCTGTTTTCCCTCTGTAGCCGGTTTCGCCACAGGGGGTTGGATACCGATGACCTGATACAAGAGGCGACCATCGCCTTGTGGAGGAATAGAGAGCGGCTGCTGTCGCTGAGCGGTCCTTCGCAAGCGGCACTGACCTGGAAGATCGCCCGCAACGCGGTAATCGACACCCTGCGACGAATAGAGGACAGCGAGGCACTGCCCGAAAGCTACGACCAAAGGGAGGAGGACCGCTCGCTGGTGGAAGAGCTGCACGAGGTGATAGCCCAACTGGACGAGCCCGACAGAACCATCGTGACTATGAAACTGGAGGGGTACTCGTACAAGGAGATTGCCCAAGAACTGGACACAACCGAGAAGAACGTGAGTGTGAGACTGGTGCGCGTGAAAGACAAACTGAGAAAAGAAATGACAAAATAAAAGATATTATGGACGAAGAACGTTTTGAAGAGATTTGGGAGAGAGCAGAAGCTGAGCATTACGGTCAGCGGCTGGCGGCAGAGTATCCCGCCTGGCGGACACGGCGCAACCGCATGGTCGGCATGGCCATGCTGACGCTGGCAGCAGTGGGTATCGCCCTGCCCCTGTGGCAGACATCGCTCCAGCCAGCCCCCCAAGAGGAGGGTTACACCGTTGCCTACTGCAACCGCCCAGACATCGCCGACCAATACTGGGCCAACATGGCAGACGAACTGCTGATGAATAGCTGATAAAAAAAATGATGAAGTTATGAAACGATTATTATTGATAGTACTGTTGCCGCTGGCGTTGCTTACCGGCTGCTCCCACGAGAAGAAGGAGTATTCGGCGAGCGAGCTGTACCAACACTATGCCGAACGCCAGAACCTGAAAGTTGCACAGGTCGAGCAGTTCAGCCTCAGCGACTCGGTGAGTGTGGAAGTGATACTGATGGAAGCCGACGACGAGAATGCCTGGCAACAGCTGAAAGAAGAGTTCAACATACAAGGCGACGAGGGGACGGTGAGCTGGCTCGGCGATTCGGACAACCCCGCCCTCCGCACACAATGGACAGGCATACCCGTGATGCGCGTCATCGCCTCGCTCGACAAACACACCATCGGCATCTACCGTATCGACAACGAGACGCAGTACGACGCCATAGTGGATTACCAACTTGAGAAAACAAAAAAAGGAATACAATCAAAGTAATAATAACATTATGAAAAGCACATTCAAACTCACTACGTTGCTGGCGGCTTTAGTTCTCCTCACCACAGCTTGCGAGAAACCCGAAAACCCCACCGGGAACGGCAACAACAACAGCGACCCGAAAGAACGCACCATCGTCTACTCGGTAGGTGAAACCGAAAACCGCAAGACCCTGAACACCGACGGCGAATGGGATGCCATGCTGGACCAGTTCTGCAACCAGGCACAGAACGGCAGCGAAGTGGTATTCTACAATATGAACCAAACGACCTACATCCAAAGCAAAGGAACTTCCAAGACCAACAGAACCATCAACACCACCAGCCGTGACGAGATGAAGAAATGGATGAAGGACATGGAGAAGCAGGGACTCACGGTGAGGGTCACCTACAACGACACCACCGGAACCTGGCACGGCGAAGCCTACGCCACCGCACCGACCACCAACACCACCGAAATGATTATAGGCACGTGGCGCTTGAACTGCATGGTGGTGACCCAGACTGACGCAAATAACCAACTGGTGAATAGCGACCTGTTTGCTCCCTTAGAGGGCAGCACGATGTACTACCGGTTCTACAACGACGGCTCGATGACCATATCTGTTGTCAACAGTATCGACAGCGTCACCGACTCGGGTACATGGAGCCTCACATCCGACGGTGAACTCAGCTCGGAGATGCTGCCCAACGGCGTGAACTGGAATGTGAACTGGATTTCCCCCTACAGCATGATTCTTTCGCGAAGCGACCTCGGCACCGACGACGGGAACTATTTCTACCAGCTGCAGTTCGATGCGGTGACTACAACAAAAAAATAAAAAAAAATACGCCCATCTGTAGTTTTTCATCGACTTGTTACGTTCTTATGGGCGAAATCAATCAAGCAAAACAATTAAACAATCAAATTTATTAATCAAATTAAAAAAAGCACAACCATGAAGAAGAAACTTTTCATCATCGCTGCCGCCGCCATGTTGCTCGGCATGACCGCCTGCCAAAAGGAACAGATCACCCCGAACAATCCCAGTAATCCTGGTACCCCTATGACCAACACGCTGGTGAACTCTACCTCAGACCTGATTAATACTAACTGGACTGCCAACCTCAACCTCACCGACCTGCTGTATGCCATGACTGGCATGAACCTCAGCGACTTTGGCTGCGACACCGTTATCGGTTTCGACTCCGCCCTAGTCTTCCACATCGAATTTGACTCCAACTATGCACACCTCACCTTCTCGGAAAACATAGACGTTACCAACGTGACCGAGATCGCCGGCGAATACAGCATCGAGCAGATCGAGCAGATGAACTTCGCCTATGTATATGACCCCGCCACCCATTCTGGCACCCTCACTGCTGCAGGCGTTGACGAAAACAACAACCCCATCAACTACCAAATTGCCTTCACCTACAGCGATAACGACGACACCATAACCATCAACCTTCTCTTCGCCAACGCCGAAGATGAGGATACGACGATCAGCTTCCCCTTGGTGTTCCACCGCGATATCTAAATCACAGGAGGCTGTACTACGGCGACTGTCACTGGAATTGCTCCAGGCGGCAGTCGCCATCGTTTTTTTCCACCTTGCCCACAACGGGGAATTAGTTTAGGGCTTTGCCCCGCAGACGAACATCAGGCAACTCCTTTGGGGATGAATCGGGCAGGGGGAAACAAGTTATTTCTTGACAGAACCAAAAGAATTCGTATCTTTGCATTCCGTTACTACTCGCCAAGAACAAAGACACATGAACAATATCAACATCGTCGGAGCCACAGAGAACAACCTGAACAACATCTCGCTGCAGATACCCAAGGGTAAGATTACGGTGTTCACCGGGGTGTCGGGGTCG
This sequence comes from uncultured Bacteroidales bacterium, assembly GCA_900317125.1. Lineage (GTDB taxonomy): Bacteria > Bacteroidota > Bacteroidia > Bacteroidales > P3 > Colimorpha. Next base: position 12,339 of record ONFR01000012.1, read on the forward strand.
GGTAAATCATCGCTGTGTCTCGACACCATCGCCGCCGAAAGCCGCCGCGAACTGAACGAGACATTCCCCAGCTTTGTGCAACAATATCTGCCCAAGTACGGCCGCCCCAAGGTGGAGCGGATAGAGAACATGCCCGTGACCATCGTCATCGACCAGAAGAAGCCTGCCAACAACAGCCGCTCGACTGTCGGGACATACACGGATATTTATGCCCTGCTGCGACTGCTCTTCTCGCGCATTGGCGAGCCATTTGTGGGCTACAGCGACACCTTTTCGTTCAACCACCCGTCGGGCATGTGTCCGCGATGCAGCGGGTTGGGCGTGGTGACGGACTTGGACATCCACAAGCTGGTGGATTTCGACAAATGTCTGAACGACGAGGATGTGATTCATTTCCCCACATTCACCACCGGCGCGTGGCGGTGGAAACGATATGCCTACAGCGGCTTGTTTGACTTGAACAAGAAGATACGCGACTACACGCCCGAGGAGATGGAGCTGCTGCTCTACTCGCCACAAATCCGGTTGAAGACCCCTCCCGACAACTGGCCCAAGTCGGCCAAGTTCGAGGGGCTCTACCCACGGATGTACCGCAGCATTATCACCACCAAGGAGGGGAAGCGGCAGCAAAAGGTGCTGGACGGGATGACCTGCACGATGGAGTGCCCTGAATGCCATGGCACACGACTGAACGAGCGTGTGCGCAGCTGCAAAATCATGGGGAAGAATCTAGCCGACGTGGTGGCTATGCCGATTGACGAGGCGCGTGAGTTCGTTGCCACCATTGACCACCCACTGGCCGCCGACCTGAAACAAGAACTGGGCAAACGACTGCAAGCCCTATGTGATATCGGGTTGGGGTATCTGTCGTTGAGCCGCGGCACTGGGACCCTGAGCGGCGGCGAAGCACAACGTATCAAGATTGCCAAGTATATCAACTCGCCGTTGACGGACATGGCATACGTGCTGGACGAACCCAGCGTGGGACTGCATCCACAGGACATCAGCCGCCTGAAGAAATCCCTGCGTCATCTGCGCGACCACGGCAACACGGTGCTGATAGTGGAGCACCACCGGGAGATTATCGCCATGGCCGACCACATCGTGGACATGGGTCCCGGAGCAGGAGACCACGGCGGGAAAATCATGTTCGAGGGCGACTACGACCGATTGCTGACCTCGGACACGGTGACCGGCAGGATGCTCCACCACGTCACCGCGCTGAAGAGCCATTTCCGCACACCTACGGGGTGGTACCATATCAAGGATGCCGACCTGCACAACCTACAACACATCGACGTGGACATCCCCATGGGGGTGATTACAGTGGTGGCAGGCGTGGCCGGGTCGGGAAAGAGCTCGCTGATGGAGTTTTTCATGAAGCAGGCGACAAAGCCGTTCGTCTTCATTGGACAAAAAGACATCGGCATCAACCTGCGCAGCACGCCGGCCACCTATCTCGACATTGCAGACACGATACGCCGACTGTTTGCAAAGGAGGGTACCGTGGACGGAGAGCAGAACGGAAGGCCCTCCATCCAGCTCTTTTCGTTCAACAGCAAAGGTGCATGCCCTGCCTGCAAGGGGAAAGGGGTCATCGTGTCGGATATGGCCTTTATGGAGAGCATCGAGACAGTCTGCGAGGAATGCCACGGCAGCCGCTACAGCCACGAGGCGCTGCAATACCGCTACCACGGCAAGACCATAGCCGAGGTGATGGGAATGACCGTGGAGGAAGCCATTGTGTTCTTCGACAGCATGGCCTTCCTGCCCCAGCTGAAGATGCTGGAGAAGGTCGGGCTGGGGTATCTGCATCTGAACCAAAGCATGAGCACACTAAGCGGCGGGGAACTGCAACGGGTGAAGCTTGCCGACCGTCTCTACAGCACAGCCATCCATCTGTCGGCCACCGAGACACGCCTGTCGTCGGGACACACGTACATCATCGACGAGCCTACCGACGGGCTTCATCTGGACGACGTGCGGCGACTAATGGAGCTGTTTGACGAGATGGCCGATGCCGGGAACACGCTGATTCTGATAGAGCACAGCCTGGACGTGATGAAACAGGCCGACTACTTGATTGAATTGGGGCCTGGAGGCGGTGGCAACGGCGGAAGACTGCTGTTTTGTGGAACGCCCGACACCATCCTCGATTCGCCACATTCAGTTACAGCCCCCTACATCAGCGCCTCACTGCCTAAAGACTGCTGACAAGCCTGTTTGCCGAATCACAGGAACAAAAAAAATCCATGAAAGTAGATACTCTCATGGATTTTTATTTGCTGCTTTGAGCGACAGACGGGGTTCGAACCCGCGACCTGCGGCTTGGGAAGCCGCCGCTCTGCCAACTGAGCTACTGTCGCATATAGGGTGTCTGCCGGATGCTGTCATCTTAACAGACACCCCCTATAACTAACCTTTTGCCTATTTATTGCATCGGGTGGAAAAATTTTTTATCTTCTACGTTCGCCACCGCTGCGACGACGCTCGCCACCTTCGCGGTGTGAACCGCCACGGTCGCCGCCTTCGCGACGGGGGCCGCTACCGCCTTCGCGGCGAGGTCCACGGGCAGGCTTGTCCTCGGTATAGCCTTCGGGTTTGGGCAGCAGGGCTTTGCGGCTCAGCTTCAGCTTTCCGTTCTTCTCGTCGACAGCGATAATCTTCACCTTGATGATGTCGCCCTCTTCGATGAGACCTTCCAGTGTGTCGGTACGTTTCCAATCGTATTCGCTGATATGCATCAGGCCCTCTTTGCCGGGCAGGAACTCGAGGAATGCACCAAAATCGACGATGCTGACCACCTTGGCATCATATATCTGTCCCACTTCGGGAACAGTGCAGATGTCTTTAATCCACTTGAGGGCGGCCTCGATGCTCTCCTTATCCTGGGAAGCGACATCGACAACACCGTTGTCACCAACCTCTTCAATATTGATGATGGTGTTGGTTTCGGACTGGATTTTCTGGATGACCTCGCCACCCTTGCCGATAACAGCACCGATAAAGTCTTTGGGGATAAGTATCTGCACGATACGGGGAACGAAGGGTTTGTAATCCTCGCGGGGAGCGGGAATCGTGCTCTCGATATGGTTGAGGATATGCAGGCGTCCCTGACGAGCCTGTTCCAAAGCCTTGGCCAGCACATCATAGCTGAGGCCATCAACCTTGATATCCATCTGGCAGGCGGTGATACCGTCGCGGGTACCGCACACCTTGAAGTCCATATCGCCCAGGTGGTCTTCATCACCCAGGATGTCGCTCAGCACAGCCCACTTGTCGCCCTTGCTGATAAGACCCATGGCGATACCGGCAACAGGCTTGCGAATCTTCACACCGGCATCCATCAGTGCCAAGCAACCGGCACAGACGGTGGCCATAGAGCTGGAACCGTTGGATTCGAGGATGTCGGACACCACACGGATGGTATAAGGGCATTCCGACTCTGCGGGAAGCACCTCTTTAAGTGCACGCCAAGCCAGATGGCCGTGACCCACCTCGCGGCGGCTGAGGCCGCGGTTGCCCTTCACCTCGCCGGTGGCAAATCCCGGGAAGTTGTAGTGAAGCAGGAAACGGCGAGTACCCTCGATGACGGCACCGTCGATAATCTGCTCGTCAAGTTTGGTACCGAGCGTGACAGTACTCAGCGACTGGGTCTCGCCACGGGTGAAGATGGCGCTACCGTGAGCCGAAGGCAGGTAGTTCACCTCGCTCCAGAGGGGACGGATTTCGTCCAGCTGGCGACCATCGAGACGGCTGCGCTCATTGAGGACCATGTCGCGCATGGCTTCGCGCTCGGTGTCGTGATAATAACGGTCAATCATAAACTTCACCTCGTCGGTGAGCGTCTCCTCGGTATAGTTTGCATCGATAAATTCCTGCTTGATGGCCTCAAAACCCTCTTCGCGCTCATGTTTGTTGGCGATGCCCCGTTTGCTGAAGTCATAGCACTTCTGATACACGGCATCGTGCAGACGCTGACGCAGCTCCTCGTCGTTCACCTCATGACAATACTCACGCTTCACGGTCTTGCCAGCCTCAACGGTCAACTCGGCAATCGTGCGGCACTGGATTTTGATGGCCTCGTGGGCGGCCTTCAGCGCATTCAGCATCACCTCCTCGCTCACTTCCTTCATCTCGCCTTCCACCATCATGATATTCTCCTCGGTGGCGGCAACAATCAAGTCGAGGTCGGCACGCTCGATGTCCTGCATCGGGGTGTTGATGACATACTGGCCGTCGAGGTACGACACACGCACCTCGGACACAGGCCCGTTGAAGGGAATATCGGACACTGCCAAAGCCGAAGCGGCGGCCAGGGCAGCCAATTGGTCGGGCATAGTGTTCTTGTCGCCCGAGATAAGGGTAATCTGCACCTGCACCTCGGCATGGAAATTGTCGGGGAACAGGGGACGCAGGGCGCGGTCGACCAGACGGGCGATGAGAATCTCATGCTCCGACGGACGGGCTTCCCGTTTAAAGAAACCACCAGGGAAACGGCCCATGGCGGCATACTTCTCTTGGTAATCAACGGTCAGGGGCATGAAGTCGACGTTCTCCCCCACTTCTTTCTTCGAACACACAGTGGCAAGAAGCATCGTGTCGTTCATTCTTACTACTGCAGCGCCGTCAGCCTGCTTGGCAAGTTTGCCAGTTTCGATTTCGATCATGCGGCCATCGCCCAGATCGAACTTCTTTGTGATAATGTTCATTTTTTCCTTTATTATTTCTGTTTCCGCTACGCGACGCACCGTGCGCCGCGTCTCTTGCAATGCACAGGGTCAGCCATGGCCTCCCATAGCAAAGCACTATTTAGTTTCAAAACTTTAGGCTTTTTCAAAAAAGCCTCCCCAGAGAACCCAGGGAGGCCAACCATAACCAAATAAATATGAAAAACTATTACTTCCTTAAGTTGAGTTTCTTGATGATGGCGCGGTAGCGTTCGATGTCTACATCCTTCAGATAATCCAGCTGACGACGACGTTTGCCAACCAAACCCACCAGAGCGCGCTCGCTCACTTGATCCTTTTTGTTCTTCTTCATCAGCTCAGTGAGATGCTGAATCCTGTAGGTGAACAGGGCAATCTGTGCCTCAACCGAACCTGAATCTTTCGCACTTTTACCATACTCGGCGAAAATCTCTTCCTTCTTTTCTTTTGTAAGATACATGTTGTTCTTTCTACTGTTGTTATATTATTCGTTTTTTGTTCTTCTGAATTCGATTGCAAAAATACAACTTTTTTTTCACATGCAAGCTTTTTCTTCAAAAAAAATCCAATTTTAACTTTTGTTAGGAAAGTTTGGACACTCCACAAAAAATTAACAATCTTTTTTTCAATGGAATAAAAAAAAGTATGTACCTTTGCAAAAATAAACAAGTACATCCAGTTTCTAATGAATTTTGGTGACATAATACTGATTCTTATCAAATTTGCAGGTGCTGTCGTGGTGTTCATCTACGGCATGAAGCTGATGAGCGAGGGGCTGCAAAAGGCCGCTGGCGGCAAAATGCGCAGTATTATGAGCCGGATGACCGGCAATCGGTTCCACGGCATCATCACCGGAGCCGCTGTGACGGCAGCCGTCCAATCCTCGACAGCAACCACTGTCATGGTGGTCGGTTTTGTCAACTCCGGCCTCCTCACCCTGGCTGGCGCCATCGCCGTGATCATGGGGGCCAATATCGGCACCACCATCACCTCCTGGATTATCCTGCTCGGCATGAGCGTGGGTGCAGCCGAGTACACCTTCCCCCTCATCGTCTTTGCCTTGGCATCCCCACTGCTGCTTATGAAAGGCGACAAGGCGAGGTCCATCAGCGAATTCGTTATCGGCTTCGGCATCCTGCTGGTCGGCCTGCGATTCCTCCAACACACCATGCCCGACCTCACCCAGCACCCCGCTGTGCTGCAGATGATGCACGGCTGGTCCGACAGTGGTTTCTGGGTCATCCCCCTCTTCATCATTGCCGGAGCAGCCCTTGCAGTCCTCAATCAAGCCTCCTCGGCCGTCATGGCCATCACCCTACTCTTCACTGCCAACGGATGGATTGGCTTCGACATCGCAGCAGCCATCGTCATGGGGCAGAATATCGGCACCACACTTACCGCCAACATCGCCGCCACCAAAGCCAACACCGCCGGCAAAAAAGCCGCCCGTGCCCACTTCGTCTTCAACATGGTCGGCACCCTCCTCACCCTCATCGTCCTCTACCCCGTACTCAACCTCACAGCCTATCTGGCCGAACTCCTATCCGGCATCACTCCGGCCTTCAACTACCGCCTACTGCCAGTAGCCATTGTTCCCTTGGCCACCACCCTCTTCCACACCTTTTTCAACGTCGCCAACACCATCATCCTCTCCTTCTTCATCCCCCAATACATCAAAATCGTCAATCTGATGGTCAAACCGTCGCCCGAGGAGACCGACGACGACTTCCGCCTACGCTACATCAGCGGAGGCTTCACCAACACCGCCGAACTCAACCTCCAGGCCGCCCAAAACGAGATACAGAACTACTCCAAACGCATCCTGCGCATGTTCACTTTTCTGCCCAACCTTCGCACTGCCAAGGACGACGATGAATTCAACCAGGTGCTGCAACATATCGAAAAATACGAGAGCATTGCCGACCGCATGGAGATGGAAATATCCAAATACCTCACCAAGGCCGCTGCCGACCTCTCCGCCGAAGGCTCACAGCGCGTCTCCTCCATGCTCCGCATCGTCGACAACCTCGAAAGCGTGGGCGACATCATCTACCAGATAGCCATGACGCGCAAAAACAAACGCGAAGCCGCAGTCCACTTCGACCAAGAGCTGAACGACAACCTCGCCCACATGACGCAGCTTGTCCAGCATGCTCTCGACATCATGGACAACAACATACGCAACGACTACCACCGCATCGACCTCGATGCAGCCTACAAAGCCGAACAGGACATCAACCAATACCGCGACACACTCCGTGCACGCCACCTCGACGCCCTTAAACTCGGCGTCTACGACTTTGCCATTGGCAACGCCTATAGCTCCCTCTACGCCCTTTACGAAAAGCTCGGCGACTACATCATCAACATCTCCGAAGCTATCGACGACAGCGTCAAAACCGCCGAAGTGCTCGGCCAAAAGAATGAGACAACAACAAAATAAACACTCCACGATACCATGGATACATTGAAATACAACCTTCGCGGCGTCTCAGCATCCAAAGAAGATGTACACAACGCCATCAAAAACATCGACAAAGGCCTTTTCCCGAAAGCCTTCTGCAAAATCATCCCCGACTACCTCGGCGGCGATGAATACTATTGCAACATCATGCACGCCGACGGTGCAGGAACCAAATCGTCTCTCGCCTACCTCTACTGGAAAGAGACCGGCGACATGAGTGTATGGAAAGGCATCGCCATCGACGCCGTCGTCATGAACCTCGACGACCTTCTTTGCGTGGGCGCCGTCGACAACATCCTCCTGTCATCCACCATCGGGCGTAACAAAAACCTCATCCCCGGTGAAGTCATCAGCGCCGTCATCAACGGCACCGAAGAGTTCCTGCAGCAGATGCGCGACCTCGGCATCGGCATTTACCTCACCGGCGGCGAGACAGCCGACGTGGGCGACCTCGTCCGCACCATCATCGTCGACTCCACCGTCACCGCCCGCATGCGCCGTGCCGACGTCATCGACAACGCCCATATCCACGCCGGCAACGTCATTGTAGGCCTTGCCTCCTACGGTCAGGCAACCTACGAAGACCGCTACAACGGCGGCATGGGCAGCAATGGCCTCACCTCGGCTCGCCACGATGTATTCTCCAAAATCTACGCCAGCAAATACCCCATGAGCTACGACCACAACCTCCCCGACGACGTGGTATACTGTGGCAACCGCCGACTGACTGACCCCACCGAGGTGGCAGGCGTCGACGCCGGTTCAATGGTGCTCTCCCCCACCCGCACCTATGCCCCCGTCATCCGTCGCGTGCTTGATGAATACCGCTCTCAAATCAGCGGCATGATTCACTGCAGCGGCGGCGCTCAAACCAAGGTGCTGCACTTCATCGACCACCTACATGTCATCAAAGACAACCTCTTCCCCGTACCCCCACTGTTCCGCATGATCCATGACGAGAGTGCCACCGACTGGAAAGAGATGTACAAAGTATTCAACATGGGCCACCGCATGGAAATCTACACCGACGAAAACACCGCACAAGGCATCATCGACATCGCCCGCGGATTCAACATCGAAGCACAGATAATCGGTCACGTGGAGGCCAGCGAAACCCCACAGGTAACTGTCGCCACCGAGAACGGCACATTCATCTACAACAATTAAAAACATAACACCATGGCATCAATCTTTTCACGTATCGTAGCCGGCGAGATACCCTGCTACAAAGTAGCCGAAACCGACAACTGCCTGGCCTTCCTCGACGTCAACCCCGTAGTCAAAGGCCACGTCCTCTGCATCCCCAAAAAAGAGGTGGACTACATCTTCGACCTCGACGAAGACCTCTACTGCGAACTGCAGCGCTTTGCACACCGCGTGGCACGCGGCCTTAAAAAAGCCTGTCCCTGTGTCAAAGTAGGTGTCGCCGTGCTGGGCCTTGAAGTGCCCCACGCCCACATCCACCTTGTCCCCATGCAGACCGAAGCCGACCTCAATTTCCATCACCACATCAAGATGGAACCCGCTGAAATGGCTGCTTTGGCACAACAGATAGCCAACGCCATCGAATAGCACAACTATCCCAAACAATAAGGGGGGGTGCACCAACGTGTATCCCCCCTTTTTATGCCCCCTACCCAACCCATCTTCTCAAATCAGTCATACACCTCATATTACATTACATTTTGACGGTGTTTCTCTTGTTTTTTATTCACCCCAGATCGGTCATTAGAATGTGGCCACTCATAATCACCTACGGAATAATATCATATCAATCAACCGGATATACTTTTAGGCGAAAGTCTACGGGACAATGCCCTATTCAGGTGTCACGCTTGCCCACCACTCATTCCATACAAGTTTCCGGATTCCTAATCAACGTTTAACACAAATCGGTCATTAGCCAACTTATCAATCGGGATAACCACACTCAGCGGACGGCTCGCATGACCCACTTGGGCCGTTCAATCTCGCCTCGATGTTGCCTGCTTATAGGCTTGTTTTCCGTTATCATATCGAGTAACGATGCTATAACGATACTCTATCGATGCAGGATTGAACGACCCCTCTCCGTAGCGAGGGGAAAACGTTGCCGCTCCATGGCGCAGGGCGGGTAGGCAGAACAAGGTACGGGGCAGGGTTTATCCCCGTGCATTGCACGATTCGGCAGTTAGACCATAGAAGTTTTCGGTTTCCTAACGACCGATTTTGGTTTAAGGGGTTGCTATCGAAAGAATCATCAGAACCTCTCAGTGAGCAAAATAAGCAATCTGATGGTGATAAAGGCAAAATAAGTGCCCCGGCATAGTTGTCGGGGCACTTATTATCTGTTTAGCGTCGAGCTCTTGCATTAAAGGTGAAATAGTCCTTCAACTACTTACCCGTTGCAAAAACAAGGCTTGCCTGTTACGTTGGATATATCAAGTAATATCCTTGGCTGATAGACGAACTGCTATCGTTCGACGGTGAGGATTTCAAACTGCATGGTACCGGCAGGGACCACTACGTCGACTTGCTCGCCAGCACGTTTACCCAAGAAGGCCTGGGCAAAGGGAGAGGTGACGGAAATCTTGCCTTCCTTCAGACTGGCTTCACTCTCCGGAACGATGGTATAGACTTGCTTAGCATTGTTCTTGATATTACGGATAGTGATTTTCGAGAGGAGGAGGACTTTGGAGGTGTCGATTTTCGACTCGTCGAGCAGACGGGCGTTGGCGACAAGTTCCTGCAGTTTGGAGATGCGTGCTTCGAGATGCCCTTGAGCTTCTTTGGCGGCGTCATATTCGGCATTTTCGGAGAGGTCGCCTTTGTCGCGGGCTTCGGCAATGGCCGCCGAGGCGGCAGGACGGTCGAAAGCAATCAGGTGGTGGAGTTCGTCTTTGAGCTTCTGGAGCCCCTCTTCGCTATAATACTTGATTTCTGACATGATTGGTTTTGATGTGTTATTGAATGCGTTTAAAAATTAGGAAAGGCTTGGAAAGCCTTTCCTAATAGTTTAATATGTAATCTAGCTCTTAGAACTTGAACGTTGCTCCGATGGCATGAGTGCCACGGAGATTGGCGGAAGTGCGATAGGAATAATCGACGGTAAGAGCAGTGTTACTATCGGAGCCTTTCTTGGCCAGAGGAACATCGACAGAAGCTCCGGCATGGATACCTGTGTTAGCGGTTGTGCGGAGGTCTTTGTCAAAGATGTCAGTCTGGTAGACATAACCGCAACGGAGGCTGAATATATTGAGAAGGCTATATTCAAGACCCAAGGCGAAATTGTCTTTGAGGAAGGCATTGGAGGTGAAGGCACCGGCAATGGTGATACGCTGACTTAAGGCTTCGATGAGGAAGTCGTAAGAGGCACCAATGTTGAGGCAGGTGGGAAGCTCCATCTCGCCCGAACGGAACTCGGCAGTCATATTGTTGCCTGCTGCGTTGGGGAAGGTGAAGGACAAACCGGTACCGTCAAAGCTGAAGGCAGGGCCCCAGTTCTTCAGGCTGATACCGAATTTGAGTTCATCGTCACGACCTGTGACATACTGGATACCGGCATCAATGGCGAAGGCACTACCGGAGACGTTGGCAGTGGACTCGCTGATGACTTTCAAGTTGACACCACCGCGAATGGAAGTGGTGAAAATATGAGAGTAAGCAACATTGATGTTCATCAACGTGGGGGAGTAAGTACCATTAATAGGTTCAGGGCTCTCCTCGGTGGTGATGGCAATATCGCCAAAACCCATAGACATGAGGCTCAAGCCCATGACACCACGGTCGAAAAGGCGGACAGCCAAACCCAGAGCGTTGATGGAGGCGCCACTATTGAGTCCGCTTCTGCCACCATAGAGCATAGTGTTGGTGTAAGTGAACTCGAAGTTATTGACGTAACTGAGACCCGCGATGTTCGAATAGAAAGCATCCAGACCACGGACATTGGCCACGCCGGCACTACCCCAACCAGTGCTGCGGGCCCACGGGTTGATAAGCAACTCCGTGGCTCCAGCAGTACCTCTACGCTTGTCGTTACCAGCCCAAACGGACTCGGTAGACACGAGTACCATGATGGCTACTACAGCAAATATTCTAAATATGTTTTTCATTTCTGTCATTTTTAAAGATTAACAAACAGTGCTTAGAATCCGAAAGAGTTCAGGTCGACAGGACGCATGGTGCCAAACCACTTGACAACACGGTCGCCAATGCCGGGAACTTTAAAGTGGATAAGATATACACCACCTGCAATAGGAATACCAGTGTGGTTGTGGAGATCCCAGTCGAGCGTGGTGGCAGTACCAGAGGTAGGTCCAAGTCTGCGGACCAAAGTACCATCAATAGTGTAGATGGAGACTACAGTTCCGACGGGGACGTTGACAAAGCGCACCTTGGTTTCCAACTGGCTGGTGGTTTCATAGGTAGAATAGCTGTAATAGGGGTTCGGGACGACATTGATTAGGCTGAGGATGGAATCCTTGTAGGACTTGGTAGACTTATCGGCTGTAGCATTGCCAGTAATGGTGGCAATGTCGGATGTCAACTCGAACATGTACATAGGATAGTTCGAATTCTGAACATCTGCATCGAACAGACGGACAGACGAACCATTGGGCGAGAGATAACGTCCATAAGGCGTGTTCACGTCAAGATTGATGGTGACATCGCAAGGAATGTCAACAGGGTTCTTGAATTGGAAACGGGGACTGACTAACGGCATGTTGACCCAAGCAACCGAGGCGAAGAGCAGAGCGGCAGAGTCGCGCTGCGGGATGAGGGTGGTACTTTCACCATCGAGGATACCGTGGTTGCAGCGGAGACGGTCGACGTCGGATTCGGGGACAAAGTCCATCAGGCGCTCAAGTGAGGAAAGCATGCTGTAGGCCCAACGACCATAATCGTAAGAAGGAGTTTTGTAAGAGGTGACAACAGAATTCTTGTTGTTGACAATGTCGTAGAAGATCTGGTCGGTGGAATTCAACACATAGATGAAGTGACGGCCACCCATGACATAATTCTGAGTACCCTCAGTAAGATCGAATGTGGGATTCCAGAGCATATCGGTACCATTGTACTGGATATAGCGGGAGTCTTCACCGAACATGATGTTGAGACGCTCACCAGTCGAAGTATTGATGGCATAACCGGGGAACCAACCCATACCTGTTTCATGGACGAATGCGGGGTTGTTCATGTCTTCAGCATCGGGAGTGACACCAGCCTCAGCGGCAGTGCGACCCAATTTGTCGACAGAAGCATGACGACGGATTTGGAAACGACGGGCGTGACCCTCAGACTGAGTATGGTCATCACACATCTCCAGAACCGGGCAACGAGTCCACTTGGAAGTGTCGCTTGTGAAAACTATCTGGACACTGGGAAGCTTGGAGAGGTCGTTAAAGTTAAGCGACTTGTTGCGGAAGTTATCCATTGCCTTACGGGTGATAGTCCATTTGTTATAGGTACGTGCGAACACGGTGCTTATACGGCAGAGACTATCGAGGATATGGTCGTCAGCAACATAATAGCGGAGTCCGAAGCCAGGATGCATCGGCAGTGTGGACACAAGGCCATAAGGAGCCCAGGAGCCAGCCACATCTTCGAACACCTGGTAACGGTCGACACCAAGGTGCGACGGGTTACCGTTCATGTTGGTCTGCATGCTCTTGAAATAGTCCTCATCGATGTAGGTTTCAGAGTAACTGATTTCACCAGTGGTAGCGGTGAAAGTATTACGGGTACCAGCGGCAAATTGAGTACCGGAGCGAACCCAGTTCTGCACCCAGTAGCTATCATCATCGGGGATGGCAGTCAACCAAGGTGTAGCATTATCGGCGTAGGTAACAGAAGAGGACAAGAGAGCCTTGTCGTTAACGAAACCGCCCCAATAACGTGAGAGGAAGTTCTCGCTCGACTGAGTGGTGATGACGAGAGGAGAGGCAACCTCCTGAGGATTGCTCAAAGCAACGGCAATACCAAGATCGAGGAAGAGCTGTTCGTTGAAACGGCCAATCTTAAAGTCGGATTTCACGCTCATGACTTCGTCATAGAGGTAAGGATTCTCAGCGTAGGTGGGATCCTCGGGGGACTTGGAAATAGTCCAGTTACCATCAACGATATTCTCGGTCTGGTCGAACTTGATGAGATATTTACCAGCCTTAACGTTAAGCGGGTCGATAACCTCAACACGGATAGGACCGTGGTTCTGTTCATAACGGGGATTCAGAATCTGGCAGGGATCTTTCAGCATGCCTGCACCATCAGCGCGGAACTTACCAGCGGGTTTGCCGGGCTTACCAGGGGCACCCATGAGTTCCTCAATCGACTCATTAGAGAGACGAAGGACGGAGCCACCGTTACCATAGCCTTCGATACGGGTAATGTTGGGGCACATGCCGAATTCGGCATTCACGACGGTGCCGCCATTCTCAGACGAAGGATTGTGGGGGATAGCAACGACAGGAGTAATGGTTCTTCCAAACTCATCTTTACGACCGGCAAGATAGGGTTCTTTCTGACCGTCGAGTTTGTCAGCTTCGATAGCAAACTCCTTATAACGGTTCTGAGCGTAGGCAACGCAGACGAAGTAGTACTCCTTGTTGTTGACAAGATTGGTGTTACGGCCTGTAGCGAAAGCATCGGTAGTGATGCGGAACACGTGTTTGATACCCTGGTTGGCACCTTCAACCATGATGGTCGGAGTCATGAGGCCTGTGGTACTGTTACGAGTGTAGTTGACAAGGGTACCAATGGGCAGACTGGGATTATCGTTGAAGACAGTGTCGTAAACTCTGGTAACAGAATCGTAGGTGACGCTCTCAATCGAATCGTAGAAGTTACGGACGTCGCACTGGGCAACAAGAGCGGCCTTGGTGATGTCGCGGATGTCGGCAATGGAGACATTAGCATCCTTCAACTGATAAATCTGATAACCTTCGAATTTGTAGCTGCGCTGCTCATCGGAATAGAACTGAGTGTTGCCTTCTGCATCGGTGAAAGAACGGACGATAGCAGGATCAACCTCAGAGTACTTCTCACCGAAGTTATTGCTAGCGGGGTTGTCGTACTTAACATAGAGGATAACTTCGTTGTTCATTTCCTGGGCAACGAGTGTAGGAGCATCAGGACCATCAAGAACCTTGAAGCAGTTCTCGAAGAGTGCTTGGCAAACATCATCGATTTCGCGGAGCAACTCAACAGAGGAGAAAGCCTTTCCAGAAGGAGCCTGTGCAAAAGGAATACCAACTGTAATGTAGTTCAATGCACCGGGCTTCAGAGTGAAAGGACCAGCGGACTGCATGAAACGGCGGTCATCAGGAGAGTTACCAGCAGTAACCTCGGTCCAATTTTCAACGGCGTTGCCATTGGTACCCCAGAAAAGAGGATCACTGTCGCCGGGGAACATAAAGTCGCAATCGAAATCGGTGGTATTAGTGGAAATACCGTTTCCACCATATTTCATGCGCTGACCATTCTTCCAATATCCACGAAGGTAGTTATAGTAGTCAGTAGCCTTGCCAGGTTCACCGCTGATGGCGTTTGAGCTGTTGTCATAGTACACAAAGCGACGCATACCGAAACGTTCATCATCAACAATGTTGTTACCGAAGTTCACACCATTGATAGCGCAGTTACCAATGGCATCGCCAGGAACGAAATACCAAGCGTTGGGGTAATAAAGGTCGGCATCGTCGGTAAGGCTGATGGTGTCGTAAGTACCATCGGGGAGCAAATAATGTTCAAGCTGCTTGGGATAGTAAGCACGCATCTTGGCAATATCAATCTTGGGATTGTCCTTGCCATCGGGATCCATGTAAGGACCCTGGAAGAAGTCGATACCGACTGCAGGAGGAATGCCTGTGTAAGAACCGGAACCGGGACCGTCAACCTCGTCACCGTTGTAGCAATAGCCAAGACCACGCTTGACATCGCATCCGACATAGTCATCAAAAGCGTAACCAAGGTCGGCATCAACCCACTGACTGAAGTAGGTCTCGCGGAGTTCGTAAGTAGAACGGTTGATGATTTCGTAGGTGTAGAAAGTCATGTTGTTGATTTCGTCATTTGTGGAGAATGCGAAAGCCTGTGCACGGATTTCCATACCAATAGGCTGGCCGAGAGACTCGGTGTGGACATTACCCATATCGTTGAAGACCCACCAGATAGTCTGGTCACCCTTCAACACCTGGTCGGAAAGCAGACCACCGGTAACAATGTTGGCCTCAGTTTCGAGAGTGGTGGCCACATGCGAGGTGTAATCACGACCCCACTGGGCTTTCAGTGTACGGGGGCAAAGTGCATTGTTGAAATCGTAGTAAGGATAGTCACCTTCTTCCCATTCGTAGACACCATTATGATTGGCATCAAAGAAAGGAGCAAGATAGGGAGACTGGTTGGCGTTGATGCCGGAAGCGGGCCAGTTTTTAATAGTGGCGGGGACGGCATCGGGAGAGTAGGTATCATTCGGAGTTGCACCGGCATCACTATAGTCGAACATGGACATGAATGCAAGAACTTCATTCTTGGTGATGATGTAGTGCTTATCGAAATAGTTACAGACCGGGAGGTCGACAGAAGCGGTCTTCAGCTCAAGAGGACCGGGCCAATAGTCGTCACCACCTGAACCGAAACGGAGAGCAGCAATACGGAGCTGGTCGTTAACATCGGTACCACCGATCCACAATGCTGCGCAGAAGAGAGGGCAGGTGTTACTGTTTTTGGGCAGGTGGTACTGGGCCACACTACCGTCGTACCACATGTTGCCGTAGCCATTAATGAGTGCTCGGACATTGTTGACATTCAGCTCTGCGGTACTCTGTGCTCTTTTGCACACGGCAGCTTTGGACTGCACTGCAGACTTGTGAGAGGAATTCTTTTTGCAGACTTTACAATCCTCTGCATAAGAGGTCCCCGACAAGGCAGCAAACAGGAAAGCCACCAATACGAATTTGCTAAATATATTCTTCATATCTAAATATTTTTTTCGCGTTATGAATTAGAATGAGTAAGCGACTGTGGCAAGGAAACGACGAGGAGTGGAGTATCTCCAGTAGTTGTTGCCCAGAGAAATGGTGTACAGATCCCTAAATGAGGCGGGGTCGAGATAACGCTCGATAACTGCCTGGGTCTCGGGGTCGGTCAGATAGCCATTGTCATCGGGGTTGCCTGTAACAGGCCACACACTCGTGATATTGCGGATATCGAAAAGGTTGGTAACACTGAGGGAGACGATGAGGTTGGTCTCGCGTTTTCCGACCTTGATGGGGAAGCGCTTGTCAACAATCAAGTCGAGATAGAATCCCCAAGGCAGACGGGCGCCATTGTATCCACCAACGATAGTAGACTGGGTGTTGCTGAAAGCCTTGGTGTAAGGACGGCCAGACTGAGCGACAGCAACGATGTCAATACCGAAGTTCTCGAGGAGCTTGACAGTTTCCTGACGGGACTCGCCGGTCTCTTTATCGGTGACTTTGCGGGTGATGGTGGGACCATTGTAACGCTTGCCGCCTTGATAACGGAAGTCGAAGTTGACTTTAAACTCGTGACGGCGGTCGTCGCTGATAGGATTGAGCATCTTAAGAGTGGTGTAACCTTCCTTAATAAGCTCCTGCATGGTAGCGGAGGGCAGACCAGTACCCTCAGCATACTGCAGCGTATAGTTGGCGTTGACACGGATATTCTTCGACTGACGGAGGTCGTAGCTGACGGTAAGACCCTTGGTGGTCTTGAAATCCAAATTGTCGTAGGAGTAGTAGTTGGGGTTGGGGTCGGCGCCCACATACTGGACAACCTGAATAAGGTCGCGGGTCTCTTTGTAGAAGGCACTGATGCTGATAGCATTGTTCTTGTTAAGAGCCTGCTGGAAACCTAACTCGTAGTTGGTGATACGTTCGGGTTTCAGATTGGGGTTGTTGAACCAGTTGGTCTGGAGCATATAGAGGTAGGTGAAGTAGTCGGCACGCCAGTTGGAAGAAGGACGACGGGCGATAATGTCGTAACTAGCCTTGAACTGTGAATTCTCACCGACGGGGAAGGAGAAGGCGATACGGGGCTGGACAACCACCTGGGGTTTGTAGTCCTCGAAAGATTCAACTCCAACAGAGCTGTTGTTGTAAGCCTTCTGGCCATTGGGGGTACGATAAGGAGTAGGTTTACCTGATTTACCGGCGATGGAGTTGGGAGAGCTAAGCTCAACACCGTTGGCATCGTACCAGACAGAACCGTTACGATAACCGTAGATGGTGGGATTGTCGCTTTCGGCAGCATCGACATACACGGTCCAGTTGTCACCGGCACCGGAATAGATGTCACCCTGGTAAGGAGCCTTGCCAGCCTTCAGGTCTTTCACTGTCCAGGACTCATACAGCAGATAGGGGTCCTTCAACACACTCTGGTTGGCATCGAAAATGTCGACACGGACACCGACATTGAAGATAAGGTCGGAGAAGTAGAACTGGTCCTGAATATAACCGGCCATGTAGGTGGGTGTATAGGCAGGGCTGTAACGATACTTGGGATTGCTGGGGGTGAAGAAGTCCTTCAGACTCCAGTTGCTGCTATTGTATTTCTTACCGGTATGGTCGTAACCATAGTAACTAACCAAACGAGAACCGTTGTTGAAGAGTTCATCGGAGGAGAACATGTCCATACCACCGGCTTCAACATACTGTTCGGGGGTATAACGGTCGATATCGAGATAATTGACCTCGAGTTTTTCATTACCGGACCAACCCAGGTAATCACGCATGGCACGATCGAAATAAGACTGGCCTTCGCGGTTGAGCAGACGGTCGTAATCGACATAGAGGGTCGAACCCTCCCAGCGGTAATTAGGTTTACCCAAATCCATCTGTAAGATGTGGCGGTTGGCATTCTGACGCATGATGGTCCACAAAGGAACAGCACTCAAGCTGTACTGGGACTGATCAACACGGTCGTACTGGAAACCAATTTCGAGGGCATGGCCCTTGATTTCGGCCGAAGCCTTGGCTGCAACATAAATATAGTCGTTCTGAGCCATTGCGAACGAAGTGCCCTGGACACCTACATTGTCAAGCAGACCGTAAATGTTGTCGGGGCTGTCGCCATTGGCGAGACCTTTGTAGAAACGGAGAACATCGATATTCTGCAAAGTGGAGGAGAAGCCGGGGATGCCAAGCAGCTGCAGATTGTAGTTAGCCAAAACCTGGTTTCCTGCATAGGGCTCATAGGTACTCCAGTCAATAATGTCGTACCAGCTGTTCTGGACCATGGCGGGTCTGCTGATACCCATATAGTTGAAAGAGGGATTCAATTCGTAGCTGGGCTGCTGGTTCGTCTCTAAACGACCATAATAACCATACTTGAAAACGTCTTTGATATCGCCACCGAACACCTCGTTATAACGACGGGCACGGTCGCGCTCGAACATGGCAGTAATATTATACATTACGTTCTTGATAGCCTTTCCTGCAGAGGAGGAGCCTTCGGCATTGTCAACATTGGAGGGTTCTTCATCGGGGAAACGCTGTGTGAAGTCGACAGTCACAGACCAGTCGAGGTCGCGCGACACATCGTTAGCACAACGGCTCATATTGAGAGGCATCAAAGAGCTGTTGGGACCATAGCTGAAGTTCAACTCGGTGGTAACAGCCAAAGTGGCATAATCCGAGAAGCGGATATCGAAAGCGAGGTTGTTCTTGATGTCATAGGAACTGGTGTGGGGAACACGGTTGGCGTCGCCACCGAAATCCTTCTTGGTCAGATTTCTAATCTCGACAAAGTCACTTCTGGAAAGGCCTCTCTCGGCGGAGTAGTTGGTAGTTCCAGTAACGGGGTCATAGCTGATAGGAGCCTGCTCGTACTGGCGTACCAATGCATCATTAACCACCAGGTAACGGCGGTCTCTGGGGCGATAGAATCCATTGTTCTGATAAATGCCCTGAGTTGTGAGGCGGAAACCCACGAGGGTGCGGTCGCCGGTCACATTACCGTTCTCGTCCTTCAAGCTCTTCTTGATGACGGGACCGGTAAGGTAGGCAGTGAGACGATTCCACATTCTGTAGTCGAGGATGGACTCCAAGCTGAAGTAACCCTTGAACTGGCTCGTAGGAGGTTTAAGGGTGATAATCTGAGTACCACCGATAGCCTCACCGATGCTTGCAGGGGTACCACCAAGGATAACCTGAATCTCAGCAATAGCCTCTTTAGGGACGTTTACACCCGTACGTTTGCGGACACCGCCAACGTTCGTGACCATGCCACTCTCACCACGGGCGGTACTGGTACCACCATCGTTATAACCTACACCACCGACGGCGGCCACAATGCTCTCTACTGAAGTACCCGGCATGTGCGCAATATCCTCGCTAGAGACACGTGCACCAGACTCGGGCGATCCAATATCAATAATCGGGTTTTTGGATTCTTTAATTTCAACAGTTTCCAGAGTCTTGGAAGCAGTTGACAGTTCAATGTTACATACAGAGAAACCTGATGCTTTCACCGTGAAGTCCTCACGTGTGTAGGTATTATAACCCACGCACGATGCCTGAATCTCGTACTGTCCGACATTCAGGGGCTTCAGAGTAAAATTACCATCCATGTCTGTCTGTGTACCCTTGATTTGTTTTCCGTCTTGCTTAGCAACGACGTTGGCAAAAGGCACTGGCTCTTTTGTCTTCGAATCGATAATGGTACCTTTGATAGTACCCTGCGCGAGGACGACATGCGCCATCAGCAACAGACCGATTGTCATTAGTACTTTTTTAAACATACTCTTTTAGGTATTATTACTAACATAAGATTAATTAATTACAGAATTGTTCGTCTCGGGGATATACTTTGCCCGGAGAATAGTGCTATAGACAATTGCTTGTCTCAAATCGAAGCCAGAACCGACAGACTCCTCCTCTTTACCTAACACCACATTCTTAGCCTTATCAGTAGATTCTTTAGCGCTGGCAACGGTCTGGTCGGTATACACAGGCTGGGTTTCGTAAGTGAAATAGCCTGCGGCCTTCTCCTCCTCGGCAAAACTGGTATTCGAAACCTGCCGGTCCTCGAACAAGGACTCAAAAGCAGGTCTCGAATCAGTCTGCTGACGATTGGCAGCATCCTCAAGGTCGGAAAGTTGTTTCTGCACAGCTTTGCGCGAACGAATCCCGACCCAGAGGACCAAACCAATTATGAGAAGAAGATACTTCATTATATCAATACATTAATTATGCCTCAAGCTGTTTCTGCTCGCGACGGGAGATCTCGAAGACAATAGCGCAGGCAATGCACACGGACGAGAACACACCAACCAACACACCAACCAAGATGGCGAACACGAAACCGCGAATAACCTCACCGCCGAAGATGAACATCATCAGCAATGTGAAGAATGTGGTACCGCTGGTGTTGATTGTACGAGCCAAGGTCGAGTTGATTGCATCATTCATGTGCGATTTCAAAGTACGCTTCGGGTAGAGCTTGCGGTATTCACGTACACGGTCGAAGATAACCACGGTGGCATTGATAGAATAACCAATAACCGTCAATACTGCCGCAATGAACGACTGGTCCACATCAAGATTGAAGGGGAGCAGGCCGTGAAGCAGGGCGAACACACCGATGACCAAAATGGTATCGTGAGCCAGAGCCACAACACTACCGACACCGAAACGCCAGCTGCGGAAACGGAGGCCAATGTAAACAAACATGACCAACAGACCGCCGATAACGGCCAGGAAAGCGTTTCTCACCAAATCGTTGGCGATAGAAGCACCCACCTGCTCCGACTGGATAATACCCAGAGGATTGCTCTCGGTGCTGCGGAACTCGTCTTCAGAAATAGCATTCGAGAAGAAACCCTTTGTACCGTTATAAAGTTTAGTAGCGATTTCGTTGTTGATAGCCTCGCCGTCCTCATTGAATTTGTACTTCGTGGTAATCTTCAACTGAGTGCTGGGACCATAAGTCTTCACCTCGGGAGCCTCGCCGAACTCGGTATCGAGAGCGGAGCGGACCTCCACGGCATTGACAGGCTGGTCGAAACGTACAACATAAGTACGGCCACCAGTGAAATCGATACCACGGCTCAAACCGCGAGCAAAGATTCCAATCAAGCAGATAGCAACTGCACAGACTGCGATAATATAGAACGTCTTGCGCTTGCCGATGAAGTCGACATTGGCATTACGCATAAAGTTCTCGGAGAAGGGGAAAGAGAAGTTGATTTTCTTCTTGTGATTCAGCATCCAGTCGATGCAGAGACGGGTGATGAAAATAGAAGTGAAGAGAGAGGTAACAATACCGATGCAGAGTGTTACAGCAAATCCCTGGACAGGACCGGAACCGAACATGATAAGCACGAGACCCAGCAGGAATGTAGTCACCTGACCATCGATAATGGCGGAGTAAGCGTTGCTGAAACCTGCCGAAACGGCATTAGCCATACTTGAGCCGGCACGCAACTCTTCTTTGATACGTTCGTAGATAATAACGTTGCCGTCGACTGCCATAGCCAAAGTCAACACAATACCGGCAATACCAGGCATCGTCAAAACTGCACCCACAGAAGCGAGTACACCGAACAGCAGGAAGATGTTGGTCACAAGAGCGATGGCCGAAACCCAGCCGCCGCGGTTGTAGAACACAACCATATAAATAAGAACAATTATAAATGCAAGGATGAATGAAATCAAACCTCTGTTGATGGATTCCTGACCGAGCGAAGGTCCAACCACAGCCTCCTGCACGATGACGGCAGGTGCAGGCAGTTTACCAGATTTGAGGATATTGGCAAGGTCCTTGGCCTCCTCAAGGGTGAAGCTACCGGTAATGGAGGAACGGCCACCGGCAATCTCGCCGTTGACCACAGGAGCCGAGTACACCAGATCGTCGAGGACGATGGCCACGCACTTGCCCACATTCTCGCCAGTGATGCGTTTCCAGTCACGGGCGCCTTCGCTGTTCATCGTCATGGAAATCTCATTGCCGCCGGCATTGCTGAAATCCTGACGGGCGTCGGTGATGACACTACCGTCAAGCAGAGCGGCACCGTCGCGGGTATTGATGCGGATGGCAAACAACTGATAGATATCCGAGCCATCCTGTACAGGCTTGGCACTCCAGAGGAACTTCACCGTACGGCTGTCGATAACGCGCTTCTCGAAAGCAACATTAATCATACGGCTGATAGCCTCACGGCTCTTGGCATGGGCGTAACCCACAACGGGGCCTTCCATCAAACCACCCTGGGGATTGATATTGGGCATCAACATATCCTCGCTGAAGAGCGGGTGACTCTTCTCGAGTTCACTGTTGGAAGCTTCGTCCTTATTGTTGTCGGCGCCGAGAGCGCTCAACAGGGAGTCACCTTCGTTCATCGGCTGAGCGGTGGTGTCAACCACTTCTGCCACTGCGTCGGCATTACCTTCAACGCCACCGATAGAAGCGATGTACGAATCAACCTGTTCGAGCATCTTGTAACCTTCGGCATTGTCGTAGGTCAACCAGAACTCCAACTGGGCAGTACCCTGGAGAAGCTTGCGGACACGCTGGGGATCCTTCACACCGGGGAGCTCAACAAGGATACGCTCGGAGGCGCGTAACTGCTGGATAGTCGGCTGAGCAACACCGAATTTGTCAATACGCTGACGGAGAATCTCATAGGTGCGGTCGTATGCGCTTGTAGCCTCTTCCTTGACAACCTTGATGACAGCATCGTTATCATCATTCAATTTGATGCGGTCACGCAGTTGAGTGTTGAAGTAGGATGCCAGCTGCACATCGGGATTGACCTGACGGATTGCATCGTAGAACAGCGACACAAAGTCTCTGTTGGTGGTCTTCTTCTGAGTGGCGATAGCCATGTCGATGGCTTTGTTGAAAACGGAATCCTCGGTGTGCCCAGCCAATGCGCGAACCACATCGACCGTGGAAACCTCAAGCATCACGTTCATACCGCCCTTCAAATCAAGGCCGAGGTTAATCTCACGAGCCTGACACTGACGGTAGGTGTAACCCAGATAAACTTTCTCGCTGGCCATCGAGTCCAAATATCTGGCCTCGCGGTCAACCAAAAGTGAGTCTTTCAGTGTCTGAGCATACAGAGCATCACCGTGCGATTTTTGGGTGATTAAATTTTGTGCTGTTGTGCTCTGAACATAGGCCTCTGCCGCTTTTGCTGCGTTCTTCTCAACCCTGCTTGTAACAAAAGTGAACGACAATTGGTACAAACATACTAAGACAAATGCCCATGTAAGAAATCTAATAAGTCCTTTATTCTGCATATCTTACGTGTTAAAGTTTTAATTAGTTATTACACATTTTGAACATGCAAAGATAACAAAATTTATCGACTCAACAAGCATTTTTCCAAAAAAAAGCAGTAATTTTGCAAAAAAATAGAACAAACATGAGCCACGACAATGACTATACAGGCTCCCACAGCCTACCCATCACCCAGCGTCCGAAAGAAGACCGCCCACGTGAAAAAATGCTCGCCTCCGGCAAAAAGAGCCTTACCGACAGCGAACTCTTGGCCATTCTGATCCGTACCGGCATCCCCGGTGCCAGCGCCATCGAAATCGCCATGAGCATCCTGCAGCAGTCCGACAACCGCCTCACCGAGCTTGCCCGTATGGAAGTCAGCGACTTGCAGCGGTGCCACAAAGGTCTTGGCACCACCAAGGCCATCACCGTACTTGCCGCCCTCGAGCTGGGCAACCGGATGCTGAAAGAAGAGAAGGAAAGCAAGGACGACATCATCAAAAACAGCCACGACCTCTTCCTCTACATCGGGTCCTCCATCATGGATCTCCCCAACGAAGAGTTTTGGGCTGTATACCTCAACCAGCGCAACAAAGTCGTATGGAAACAGCGTATCGGTTCGGGTGGACTGACGCAAACCACCGTCGACCTTCGCATCATCTTTCGGGCGGCGCTAGAGCATAACGCGGTAGCCGTTGGCGTGGCCCACAACCATCCCTCGGGAAGCCTCAAACCCAGCACCGCCGACAAAGAACTCACCCGCCGCATCGCCGAGGCAGGCAAAATACTAAACATCAGACTAATCGAGCATCTGATTGTCGGCATCCTGCCGGAAGGCAAACCCGACTACTATAGCTTCAGCGAGAACGGTCTTTTGTAATCTCGACCGTAACCGACCCTACCTGGCCTCCCAATGGAGGATTCATCTTCGTCACCCTGACCTGAACCCAATCCATCGTCGGGAACGAGTTCAGCAGCCTGTCCGCCACCCTCTCCCCTACATGCTCAAGCAAGTGCGACGGCTTTTCAACTTCGCGTTTCACAAGTTGATACACATCAAGATAGCTCACGGTGTCGGCAATATTGTCCGACAGCTGGGCCTTTGTCGTGTCCGTCTCGTAAGCCACGTCCAATACAAAATGCGTACCTATGGCCTGTTCCTCGGCGAAACAGCCATGGAAAGCATAGAAACTCATTCCGTTAAGCGTAATTCTACTCATTGCTGATACCCATCGGGGCAAACTGCTAAAGGGCATGGCACACACCTCCTTGCGGAAGCCTGTGCCAGCCACTGCCACCTCATCGGTGACAGGCATTGCAGTATGCCGAGTTAAACAATATCCTCGAACTGCTTCAGGAAACGCAAATCGTTCTCGAAATACAGACGCAAATCGCGCACCTGATACTTCAGCATAGCCATGCGCTCAACACCCATACCAAGGGCGAAACCGGTATACACATTCGGGTCTATACCACATGCTTTCAGCACATTGGGGTCGACCATGCCACAGCCGAGAATCTCAAGCCAACCGGTACCCTTGCAGATATTGCAGCCCTTGCCGCCGCAAATGCCGCATGAGATATCCATCTCTGCCGAAGGTTCGGTGAAGGGGAAATACGAGGGGCGGAGACGAATCTGGGTCTGCTCGCCGAACATCTCCTTGGCAAAGTACAACAGCGTCTGCTTCAAATCGGCAAACGAAACATTCTTGTCAACGTACAAAGCCTCAACCTGATGGAAGATACAATGGGCGCGGGCGCTGATGGCCTCGTTGCGGAACACCCGTCCCGGAGCAATGATACGGATAGGAGGCTTATTGTTCTCCATCACACGCACTTGCACCGACGAAGTGTGGGTGCGGAGTGCCACCTCCTGCTTGCCCTCCTCCTTCTCGACGAAGAAGGTATCCTGCATATCGCGGGCGGGGTGGTCGTGGGGGAAGTTGAGTGCCGAGAAAAGGTGCCAGTCGTCCTCAATCTCCACCGACTCGGCGACAGTGAACCCGATGCGCGAGAAAATGTCGATAATCTCGTTCATCACCACCGACAGCACATGACGGCTTCCAAGTTCCTGGAAATCCGTCGGCATAGTCAAATCGCCGGAATCTTCCTCAGCCTGATGCTCTTCAACAAAAGCCTTGAACTCCTCGATCTTGTTCGTGGCGGCGTTCTTCAACATATTGAGAGCCTTGCCAAGGTCCTTTTTCTCCTCGTTAGGCACTGACTTGAACTGCTCAAACAGCTCGTTAATCACGCCCTTCTTACCCAGATACTTCACGCGGAACATCTCAATCCGCGCAGCTCTGTCCTGGATGTTTTCAATCTGAGTGGCCTGTATATCATCGATATAGGCCTGAATTTTGTCGTATAGTATGCTCATCTTTCAATAATAGACATCTTCATTTTCACATCTTCCACCGGGCGGTCCATCGGGCCGCACTTTACAGCGGCAATCTTATCCACCACCTCAAGGCCTTCCACCACCTCGCCGAAGACAGTATAGTCACCGTCAAGGAAAGGCGTGCCGCCCAAGGTGGCATACACTTTGGCCTGTTCCTCGCTGAAACTCTTGCCGTAGCGCTGCTCAACCATCTTCAACTTGGCGGCGTCCCACTTATTACCCTGGACAATGTAGAACTGGCACGACGAGGAACGCTTTTCGGGGTTCACCTGGTCAGCCTGACGGGCTGCCGCCAGCGCACCCTTCTTATGGTACAGCCCCGGCACAAACTCGGCAGGGATCGTGTAGCCCAACTCCCCGTCGCCAAGCATCTGTCCGGGCTTCGCATTGCGCGAATTCGGGTCTCCGCCCTGAATCATAAATTGATTGATAACTCGGTGGAAGAGCAAGTCATTATAGGTGCCGTCTTTCACCAATTTTAGAAAATTATCGCGGTGTTTTGGGGTCTCATTGTACAGTTTGACCACCATGTCGCCATACGAAGTTTCAATTTTTACATAATACACCTTCTCCCCTTTTCCGTTCTGTTTGTCAACAGTTTGCGCATTGATTCCTGCCAGAAAAGCGAGAAAAGCAACAAGAAAACAAATTTTTTTTGTCGTCATACCGTGTTTTTTTACTATCTTTGCAGATGCAAAAGTAATCAAAAAAATTCATATAAGCACAAAATAAAAGAAAAATTTATGAAGAAAAAAATCCTGCCTCTTTTCGGCCTTCTGTTAATCAGTGTATTATCCACCGTCGCTTTTACCTCCTGCGACAAGGACACATGGTGCTATCTTGAAGTCACCGTCTTGGATTCGAAGAACAACAACCAGCCCGCTGCGGGTGCATGGGTCAAAGTTCAATATGTTAAATACAACGAGGACGACCCCGCCAGCAGTGTAGTCGGAACCATCTCCGATACTACCCAGTGCGACAACAGCGGTGTGGCCAAAACCAAATTCGCCGCCCCTGCCATCTTCACCATCATGGCCCGTATCGACGAACCCGACACCCTCAACCACAAGTACTACTACCGCCAAGGCATGCGTACCGTACGCCTGAAAGAGGGTGAAGTAGTCACCAGCACCGTCAAAGTCACAGGCGACAAGACCCTCGGCCGCGCCGACTTCCAAGATATCTAAACCAACACCCCCACAACACCATGGCAACAACCTTCACCAACGAAGACCTCAAACAGATAGCCGCCCTTGGGCTGACCCAAGCCGACGTTGAGAAACAGATAGAGAACTTCCGCAAAGGGTTCCCCAAGACCCAGTTAATCCAGGCCGCCACCGTCGAGAACGGAGGCATCCTGCGTCTCGACGACGACCAGATAAACCACTATGCAGCCCTCTACCGCGAAGCATCCAAAGGCAAGAAAATCCTCAAATTCGTCCCTGCCTCGGGTGCTGCAACCCGCATGTTCAAAGACCTCTACTCTTTCACTGCCACCTACTTCGGCATCGACTACAAAATCGAGAAAGAGCACCCCTCCGTCAAAGAGTTCCTCGAAAAAATCCGCACCTTCGCCTTTTTCGACGACCTCGTGGCATGCATGGCCAAACACCAGGCTGACTTCAGCGACTACATGGACCGTGGCGACTTCTCCACCGTCATCAATTTCCTCCTCAAGGACCAGTACATGGGCTACGGCAACCTGCCCAAAGGCCTGCTCAAATTCCACAAATACGGTCATCTGCAGCGCACGCCCCTCGAAGAGCACATCGTCGAAGGCGCCGAGTACGCACGTATGAGCGACGACACTGTCAACCTCCACTTCACCGTGTCGCCCGAACACCGCGCCCTCTTCCGCAAGAAAGTGGCCGAAGTGAAACGCTACTACGAGGATGCCTTCCATGTGAAACTGCACATCACCTTCTCCGAACAGAAACACTATACCGACATCATTGCCGTCGACGAACAGAACAACCCCGTACGCGACGACAACGGCCGGCTGGTGTTCCGTCCCGGCGGACACGGTGCACTCATCGAGAACCTCAACGAACAGCGCGCCGACCTTATCTTTGTCAAAAACATCGACAACGTGGTGCCCGACTGGATGAAGCACACCACCATCATCTACAAGAAAGTGCTTGCCGGACTGCTCCTCAAACTTCAGCAGCAATGCTTTGACAGCCTCCGCCTGCTCGACAAAGGTGTCAAGCCCGCGCAGCTCAAAGCCATCGAGGACTTCATCCAACGCGACCTCCATCTCGAATTGCCCGCCGACTACAGCAGCCTCGACAGCAGCGAGAAGGCTGCCCGTCTCCACACCCTCCTCAACCGCCCCATGCGCATCTGCGGCATGGTACGCAACCAGGGCGAACCCGGCGGCGGTCCCTTCGTAACCTGCAACACACAAGGCGTCAACAGCCTACAGATTGTGGAGACCGCACAAATCAACCGCAACGACCCCAAGCAGGAAGCCATCCTCGCCAGCGCCACCCACTTCAACCCCGTCGACCTTGTCTGCTCCACCAAGAACTACCGCGGCCGTTATTTCGACCTCCGTCAGTTCATCGACCCCGCCACTGGCTTTATCAGCAAGAAGAGCAAAGGCGCCACCATTCTCAAATCGCAGGAGCTCCCCGGACTGTGGAACGGCGCCATGGCCAACTGGATCACCCTCTTCGTCGAGGTTCCGCTTGCCACCTTCAATCCCGTCAAAACCGTCAACGACCTGCTCCGCAAAGAGCATCTCGAAGCCTGACGCTCATTTTCACTACCATACAGCCGGCCTGCATACAATGCGGCCGGCTGTTTTTTTACATCCGTTTCATTCCCTCTGGAATGATGTGACGCCCTTCAATCCAGCATCCTTACAGCATCGTTCTCCTATCGTTATCCTTTACGGTAACGAGAAACGAGGTTATAACAAAGCTATAAGGAGGCTTGATTGAACGAACTTACAGCCAAGCCGAACAGGTCGTTCGGCCGACGATTCTCTCCACCACGCTTGGGCATGGTCTGCTCGAGACATATCTGTATTCCGTTGTGCATCACGTCCCCATTCCAGCCTTGATGTGGCCCCGCCATGCCTTCGACCAAACCGTACGGAACGAATACCAATCCTTCATAAGCTCTATCGTCCTATTTGGGATAAAAAAAAGACGGCCCTGAAGCCGTCGTCGAATACATAGGGGACATCCTACCGTTCAGAAGCGGCCATGCGCGCCGCCGCCGCCAAAGCTGCCGCCGCCGAAGCCCCCGAAACCTCCTGAGCCGCCAATGCCGCCGGAGCCAAAACCTCCGCCGACCCACGAGCCTCCCCGTGGGAAGAAGATGCCGCCCCAATAAGGTCCCGAGCCGCGACCGGCACTGCCGCTGAAATGGTCGCCGTGGTCGTCCTTATGGTGTTTCTTATCGTAGCGGTGCGCCAGAAGCAACACCACCACAATGATGAGCATGAATCCCAGGAGGAACCACAGGGCACGCTGCTCCTCTTTGCGGTAGTCGGCATAGCTATACTCGCCCCTGCAAACAGGCTCTATCACATCCAGTGCCTGGGTGATAGCCTTGTAGTAGTCGCCGGCGCCCAACGGTTCAATCATCTGGTCGTCGATAATGTGTCGGCAGAAAGCATCGGGCAACGCTCCTTCCAAGCCATAGCCAGGCAGGAGGGCGACATCGCCGTAGGGTTCTTCCTCGGTCTTGGACTTGATGAGTATGACCAAGCCATTCTTCAGGTCTTTCTGACCGACACCCCAAGTGGTGCCGATGCGTGTGCCAAGCTCCATAATCTCACATCCGTGGAGCGAGGGGGTGATGATGACCAATATCTGGTTGGAGGTACTGTCGTCGAAAGCCACCAGCCGCTGTTCCAGACTGTCGCACTGGCCGGCTGTAAGCATGCCGGAGTAGTCGTTCACCAGCCGGTTGGTGGGTTCGGGACACCACAAATCCTGTGCCGGCACGAGGAATGCCGGCAGCAGGAACAGGAATAGCAGGAGCTTTTTCATTCGGTTCAGAAGTCAAACTTCACCTCAACAGGTTCTTCGCTACCCTCGGGGGCAGTGAAATAGCCCTTCTTCTCGAAACCGCAGATGCCAGCGATGATGTTGTTGGGGAAACGGCGCAGCATCTTGTTGTAGGCATTAACGGCATCGTTGAAACGCCCACGCTCGGTGGCGATGCGGTTCTCGGTGCCTTCAAGCTGCACCTGCAGGTCGCGGAAACCTTGTGTGGCAGTAAGTTCGGGATAACGTTCAACCACCACGTTGATGGAACGGGTAAGGGCGCTGGAGAGAGCATCCTGGGCTTTCTGGAACTGGGCCACATTGGCCTCGGTGAGGTTGTTGGCGTCGACCTGGACAGAACCGGCCTTGGCACGGGCTTCGATAACCTCGGTGAGTGTGCCTTTCTCGTAATTGGCGGCACCCTGAACGGTGGCCACGAGCTGCGGGATGAGGTCGGCACGACGCTTGTAGGCGTTCTCTACCTGCCCCCATGCAGAGGAGACATTCTCTTCGGTGTTGACAAGCTTGTTGTTGATGCCTACACCCCAAAGGAAGCAGACAGCAAGGAGACCGACAATGGCCAGAATCACAATAGCAGTTTTCTTCATAATTCTAAAATTTTATGATACTTTGATATATCGCATTTGCTGCGGAAAATTTCAAGATGCAAAGATATGTTTTTTTTTTCATATAGCAACCTTTTGAGAAAAAAACAGTCCTGTTGCAAAAAAAAGTTGGATATGTCAGAATATCTTCGTAATTTTGCAGAATCTTTTCGGAGGGTACAGAAGTGCTTTTGTACTCATTAAATCAAGAAGTTAAACATAAAAAATATTCAAAACTATGGGTATCAATGCCAATAAAAAAGTAAAAAGAAGAAAGGTCAGAATCAATGTGAACAAGAATTCCACCAACAATTGGGGCATTACCGCAGCTGGTTGGAACGCTGTCCACAAAGCCGTCATCAACGCCGAATAATCGCAGTTGTAACGGTACTGGCCGGGCAAACAGAGTGCCCTGCTTCGAACAATAAAAGGAGTCGCTTCGGCGGCTCTTTTGTTTTTTGTACCAGTTCTTCTTCATAACCATGCGTTTACAATACGGGATGCTATAGAGGGGATAGATTTGATAGAGGGGATAGAATAGATTAGATTAGTTCATCGTCATTGTCTCTGCTATTGCCCAGCGGGTAGGCAGGGATGACCTGATTGCAGAAAAAGGGGTGGCCCGAACTTTGGACCACCCCCGAAAGATGATGGATGAAACTTGTTATTTCACAATCAGTTTGCGTACACTGTTCACATTGTCACCGACAATGCGCACATAGTATGCGCCCTGGCTCAGACCGGAGACGTCCATCTGCTTGTTGCAGTCGGAGGAGCACTCGAGGGTCTCGGAGGCCACGGTACGGCCGTTGATGTCGACAACAGAGATGGTGATGCGTCCGTCGACACCTGCCACATTGATGCTAACCATGTCTTTGGCAGGGTTGGGATAGATGGAGCATTCGAAATTCTGGTCGGCGTCGTCGATTCCTGTGCGCTCGCCAGTGGTGACAACCACCTCGTTGTCGGTCCAATCGCTGTTCCTGTTCAGGCCGCAGAGGGCACGGACACGGAACCCATAGGTGAAGTTGGGTACAAGATTGGTGATGAACGCATGGGTGTCGGGGACAAGGACAGTGCCGAGGACCTCGTTGGGGGCATAGCCTTGGCGGCCATACTGGACTTCCCAGAACTGGTTGTAGTCGCCCGGTACCCAGGTCAGCTTGACGGCATTGCCATGGACTTCGGCAGTAACAGCACCTACAGCACCGCAGAAGAGGGTGTAGAACTCAACCGACTCGGTGAAATCGCCAACCACCCCGTGAAGGGGACCGCAGAGGGTGCGGACCTGAACGAGGTAGCGCTCGCCGGCAGTAAGACCAGTCACCTCGAAGGAGGTGGTGGTAGCACGGAAGGTCTGGTCGAAGGAGTTGTTGAACACTCTGACCTCCCAGGCATCGTCGG
The DNA here is from genome assembly GCA_900317125.1 of uncultured Bacteroidales bacterium. Taxonomy (GTDB): domain Bacteria; phylum Bacteroidota; class Bacteroidia; order Bacteroidales; family P3; genus Colimorpha. The sequence goes on from ONFR01000012.1 coordinate 44,144, forward strand.
TCGGGGCTGCAGTCCAAGAGATTGTGGCACGGGAGTTGGTGATGTTTGCCACCTGAACATTGGTGGGGACATTGCAGACATAGCCGGTGGTCTCGGAAGCGAATACCCAGTTGGAATAGCCAAGGCTGTCGGCATTACAGTTCTGACGGATACGGAACTGGTAGACGGTGGAATGATTGAGACCCGTCACCGTGTAGCCGTAGCCATCCACCTGGATGGGGTCGGACCAGTCGGACTCGGATTCTTGCTTGTAACAGATTTCGGCGTTGCGGCTGCCTGCATTCCAACCGAGGCTGACAGAAGTGGAGGTGGCAGAGGTGGATACGATTTCAGGATCTTCGCAGAAGGGTCCGCAGGAGAGGAAGACATAGTTGGGCGAGATTGTGTCGGATGTGCGAGAGTAGACAGGGAGAGAGGCGGCAGTGAACGGATTGATGGGGCCCGAATAGTCTTGAGCGTAGAGGGTCTTGACACAGTTGTTTACATGGCCTTCAAAGGCTGCGTTAGAGCCATACATGCCATACTGTCCGCTGTAGCAACTGACGGCTACAACGAGGTTGCTAGTGCCATCATAGGCATAAACGGAATCGAGACGGAAGTATTTCCAGCCTGTGGAAGCATAGTTGAGGCTGCCATGGAACACATGCACGAAAGAGCTGTCGAACTTAAAGTTGTTGAGCACTGTGTCGGTGGTGCTGCCAATATAAATGTCGGCATTGCCGTAGTGAGACCCTACATCAGTATTGGTGGGGTTGAAGCCGATGGCAATGATGTTGTCGAGACCGGCAAGGGTGGAGGCATCGACAATAACCTCGGAGTAGGTATACGGATAATAGCCATCGGACGGTGCGTAGTTGGACAAGGCAGGAACAGCCGTGGCGGGGTCGTAGTTATAGTGTACGATGGGATAGATACAGGCGTTGGTGACGAAGCTGGCGTTGTCGCACCATTCGCTGCGGTCATAGGCTGAACAGAGGGCACGGACACACACTTGGTAGTTGGAGAGGTTCTGCAGGTCGGTCAGGGTGACGCTATTGGTATGGACAATCGTTCTGTGCCAGGACCAACTGCCTTCAATTCTATATCTCACTTCGTAAGAAGGAGCGGAATTGTTCCAAGAAATGTCGGCAGTGCTGTTGGTCACAGCTGTGACTGTCAGTCCAGTGGGACGTGCACAGGTGGGAGCAGCATGAACGCTGAGTTCGTCAATTTTAACACCGTTGCCCATGTTGGCGACACCAATGAAGGCTGTCTGGTAGTTGGCGTTGCCGGCCGAAGCAGGAAGCGACACATACTGACGAGTCCATGAGGTGATATTGTTGGTGAATGAATCAATCACAATCCAGTCGGTATTGTTGGAGAGGCGATAGGCAACATAGAGTTTATCCTGAGCATCGCCCGATGCCACCTGAGCCAGATAGAAAGTGAGCTCGGCGTTGGAGGTAAGTGCGGAGAAGTCGAAAGTGGGGAGGATGAGCATGCCTGACCCGGTACGAGAGCCGCCATAGAACTGAGCGATATGGCCGCCGCTATAGGCACCGGCAGGATTGGTGGTGGTGGTAGCCCATTCCCAGTCGATACGGCCATCGATACGTTCAAGGGTCATGCAAGGATCAAGATCAGGCTCAAAATCGTATTCATAGCTGACGGTATCGTTCACAACAACGGGGAAACAACGGGTGTGGAAAGCGGGGAACTCCACTATAGAACTATAAAGGCCCGCGCCGCAGTTGACGCGCAACCAAGCATGGTATTCCGTGGCATGAGTAAGACTGTCGAGGGTATAGGGCGAAGCAGTGATATTTACTGAATCAGTGGCATCGGCAAGACTATCGGCAGTGCCATAGAAGACGGTATAGTTACCCACGTTATTGGTGTCGGTGAAAGAGAGCTCAATAGAATGGGTGGTTGCGTTGCTGGCGTAGAGATTGATGGGTTTCTTGCACGGGTTGACGTAATCGACACGGAGGTCGTCGAGATAGAATCCGTCGCTCTCATCCTCATCAGTGCGGATGCAGATAAAACGGCCGTTGCCGGTATAACGGGAAAGGTCGACCTCGACCAGTTGCCAATCGTAATCATTCAAGCTGAAGACAGCACTATCAATTGCCACAAAGGTGGAAGGATTGTAGGGGTCGGTCTGAACACCGACTTTCAACTTATAGGTGTAGTATGCAGTGTAAGTGCCCATTATGTAGAAGGAGACCTGAAGTGTGTCGACAGGCACAGCCATCTCGGGGAGAATCAATTGGCTATAGTAGTTGTTGACATAGCTGCCAAAGTACAAGGAATAGCCGCTGCGTGCATAGCCCGAATAATCATAGATATAGGGGTAAAAGTAGGTAGAGTACTCCGAGGAATAGTTCGTGTAACGGCCCCAGCATCTCTGCATAGCATCGGTACTGAAATCAGCAGTAAAATTGTCGAAATTCTCCACCAGGGGAATCGTTGAAAGGGGAGCGCAAGCGGTGGTGGCCTCTACTGTAGTGTAGACCGTAGTATCGCCGCACAGACTACCGATACGGAAGCGGTAAGCCGTTGCCGGAGTAAGGCCAGAGACAATAGCCGAGTCGAGAGAGGTGGCGGAGGCATGGAACTGCCAGTTAATATCGTCAACGGGGGTATATTCTACGCTCCACTCTGCCTCATAAAGGCCAGGCACCCAAACAAGTGAGACACTTGAAGAATCGACATTGGCAACTGTGACATTGGGAGCGACACAAGTGGCATCGACGCAGGGTGTAATGAATATCATGTTGGTACGTTCGGACATAATACCCCAACCCCAGACAGAACCGATGGTTGTGCTGTCGGATGGGTCGAAGTTGACATTATCGGCATAAGCATAGATGGACTTTGGCTCAGTAGTGCTATGAGACTGTGTACTATAGGATGTAACATAACTACCGGTATTGTCGTCGAATGTAACGATGATGTTACCATGTCCCGGGTAAACGTAAGCAGAATCAAACCTCAACTCGTTCCAGCCAGATGAAACAGTGAATGTGCCCGAGAAGTAACGGTTTGCCATTGTCTGAGGGACAAGATCTGTTGCAACGCTATAACTGCTACGGCTTGTGGTGTCGATATACACATCTATCTGGCGGCTTGAAGAAAGACCAGACACCATGTTTATCTTCAGACCGAAGATAGAGTCGAAACCGGCGACCTCGGTGGAGTCGAAAATCTGTTGGCTGTAGCTGTTGTTATAATAGGTGTAGTCCGGCAGATAAGCTGAGGAGGAGGTGGAGGTAGCATCGCCAATCAGCACTTCGCCGCCGGCAAGGCAGGGAGTGAGGAACGACAGAGATACATTCTCCGAAGTGTCACCGCCATCACATGTGGCATGGATGTCGACCAGATAATTGGTATTGTGATTGAGGCCAGTGAGCATCATGCTGCGGGCCGAGTCGGGAGCAACAAAAGTCAGGACGTTCTCGTTTGCAGTGTCGGTCAATATGATGTTGAACTCGGAAGGAGTGGTGTGATTGTCGTAGCTCCAACTGATAGTTGCCGAACGGGCACTGATATTGGACATGGCGACATTGTAAATGGGAGTACATGTAGCCAGCGGGACGCATTGAGTATAGAAAAGGAAGCCCTCATAGCTATAGTACGAAGTGTTCAAAACCAATGTGATGGGACCTACATACGAAACAGCTTCAACATTGCTGTTACTTCCAGTGAGATGAGCCAGCTGGCGACCGTCGGTGCCGGCACCCTCGTAGATATCCAAAGTGCCGCCGCCTAAATTGACGAAACCCGAGAGTGAAACAGACATCGTACTATCGTCGGGATAGACAATTAACGTGCTGTTGCAATAATAGGGGGCGTTGGCAGCCACTCCGCCAGGGTCGGCGATGGCCATGCCACAAGTGAAAATGGTATCATCACCCGACTCGTGCATGTTGTAGACATTAGGCTGGGCAGTAACGGGGAGCGACCAATAGCCATTCTCCGTGGCGCAAACTGAGCGGACATAGAAATCATACACCATGCTATCCGACAAGCCTGTAATGGTAACGGGGTTGGTGGTGACGGCTACACGGGTCGTGTCCTCGTCGGGATTAAATCCAGTGGGGCCATAAGCCACTTCCCAAGCTGTGCCGGAGGGACAGACCCAGCCCAGCGTCACTTGGTTGTGAGCAGATTCTACCGCCGTGAGAGAATCCACCAACGGGCAGGACCTGCGCTGGCGGATGGTGATGTCGTCGAGATAGATATAGGTATAGGAGGGGTTGTTGGCCACCCTCAGCACCACATACACCGAATCGGTGGTGTTCACAGTATCAAAACTTACGGTGTACAATTGATATGCATCACTCAGCGCCACATTCTCTACGGGGTGGAACACTGCCGTAGCCGAATCGTCGGTGAAAGTATAACCCACCTGAATATAGCCATAGTTGCCATACGCCCAGAACGTCATCTCCACTTGGTTGGCCGGCAGAGGTACCAGCGGGGAGACAATGGAATTGGGGCCATAATCGCTATACAAATCCAAGCAATAATTACCTGAATGATTGTTATAGGAATTAATCTGAGGATAATAATACATATATCCGTAGCTATCATAAGCAGTATGTTCCCACAATGTCCAGCAGGCGGGCATAGCGCCATAGTTTTCAAAGCCTTCGCTGAAAGGAACAGTCATCATTCCACACAGGGTGCGGAAAGTATGCAGTGAGATTGTCGAAGTGTCTTCAACACCGCAATAGGTACGGACAAACAGATTGTATTCGGTATTGGCCGAAAGGTTTGTGAGCAGAATGGTGGTGTCGGTGGTAAACTCCCAGGTACCGGTAGGATAGTTTCCTGTACGGCACTGGTAGAAATAGCCTATCGCATCTTCGTTTAGCGACCATGAGACAATGGCACTATCCGACATGGGGGTAGAAACGATATTCATTGGGGGCAAGCACGACGGACAAGCAAAAGAGGTGGCAAAAGTGCCGGAAAGACCGGAAGCCGAAGTGCAGTTGTAGAGCACCACGCCCAAAGAGTCGGTGATGGTGAAAGAGCACTCGCTGTCGTATGAGCCGCCTGTCCACACAAAACTGATGGGACCTGAGCAGGCAGGAAAGGTCTGTGTAAAATAGCTACCCGAGGTGAGCGTAAACGTCCCCCTGAGAATAGTATCCTGATAAATTGCCAAACTGGCTCCGTTCCAACCATCGGAATACTGGTCGTACCCGGTCACTGTGATAGAGCAGTCTGTCTGGCCTGGGTCACACTGTGCCCATGCAGTTGCCGACAATGCGACAACCAATAATATGATAGATAAGAATCTTTTCATGACTTAAAGGTATTAAGTTGTATAAAAACTGTCTATGAGTTACTTCACGACCACTGTCTGGGTGACAATGCCGTTGGTGGTGCTGATACGCAGGTAATACATGCCTGCAGCTATGCCTTCGGTATTGATGGCCACATGGTTGCCGCTGCATTGTGTGGCGAACACCTTCTGGCCTTTCACGCTGTACATCTCCACCTCCTTCAATCCCTCGGTGTCGATATTCAACAGGCCACTGGCGGGGTTGGGGTAAATCTTCACCTCTTCCACACCAGCATTGTCGATGCCTACCACGGGGTGATTAATGGTGATGTTCACGGTAGCAGTGTCGGTGCTGCAGCCATAGCGGTCGGTAACAATTACCTTATACACCGAGTTCTCAGTGATAAAGGCATCTGTCTCGGGAGCATAGGGGTTATCCAGATTGTCGGCAGGAATCCACCTGTAGGTGAAAGGCTCCGTACCAGACTCCACTGTCACACCCACATGTGTGCAGAGATAGTCGGCTACGATATTGGTGTCGTGCACCGTCAGGCGAGCATTTGCAGTCATCACAAAATGCATGGTATCATACACCTTCAGAGCGGGATACTCGGGGCATACGCTTGTCTCGAGATAGAGTTCGATGTATTTGGTAGTGGAGAGATTGGCAGTGGGAAGGCCGGCAATCTCAAGGTAGTGCAACTGATTCTTGGCAATATAGAAGCTACGAGTGCCGTCCATAACCACACCCGAATCGCTGACCACTTCGAAATCCACCCCATAGACAGCATTACCTCCATAGGTCACATGCACCCAACCGTCGTCGTAAGCCGTCTCGTTGATATCAAACGGGACTGTGGTGGGGCAGCCAATGCGCACCGTGTCCCTTACATCCTGCTCGAATCCGAGCTGAGTGCTTGGGCTGGTGAAACTGCCATACTCCAAAAATACGCCCGAGTCGTAAGCATTGTCGCCTACATTACACACCGACAGATGCATGTGATACTCGGCACAAGGGACGATAGTGGCCTCAGCCATCAACTTTGCGGTGTAGCCGTCATACTGCACACCAGCCGTATCGCTGGAATTGGTGATATAGTACGAAGCATAATCATAGTAGCATCCTGAGCCACTTCCACCAGAAGAACCGGGGACTCCCGGATTGACCGAATTGATAGCCACGGCAATACCATAGGGGGTACTGTCGGTAACGGTACCTGGGATAATAGCCACATTCCACGTGCGCTCTTCCAAAGTCTCCGGGTCAGGACCCGTGATGAAGAAGGCAAATACATCATTGAAGTTCGAGCAGACATACTCGGGATACTCCTCCGAAGCAAATGTGTACATGAACGAAATATGGTCCGTCAATCCCACAAAGTCAAAGTCCAGTGTGGCGCAACCATTTACAGTGTTTGTGGCAAGCAGTTCCATCTGGGGGTCGGAGTAGAAACCATCCACTGCCTGCGATGCACCGTAACTAGTGTTAGGACCGGGTGCCACATAAATTTCTCCAGTAGTCATTACGATCCCGGAGTCCATCTGGAAATCAGGAAAACCATTGCTCCTGAACACACCTATCTGGTTTGTGCTGATAGGGGAAGAGCTGTTACTGAACTTGGCATTGTACAGGTAAACACCTTTGCCTGCCAACGCTCTGTTGACAAAGGCATTCGGAGTCTCACCTGCTGCCGAAATCACCGTGATGTTCTGTGCACAGAGCTGTACAACACAACTCATCAGAAACACGGAAAATAATACTTTTCTCGTCATAATCAGTTAGTTTAATATTAATAATTTATCTCATTAAAGTAGCAAATATACAGATATTTTTCCATATAGCACTATTTTATTCAAAAATAACACTTTTTAGCATTTCCGATATGGGCATTCTATTTCTACGATGTCGGAGATAAAGTGCTGCAGGAAGGACTATATCCATATTGCCAAATTTATATTGCCAACGGACTACCGTCGAGCTTGGCAGCGACGAGGTCGTCTCCATGGTAGACAAGTTTCAGGGAGAAGAATGGTCTGTCGAAGTCCATCAGCAGACGGAGGAATATCTTGTCGCCCTCCCATAGGTTGAGGTCGAACAGACGGGTCTTATCCACCCATGCCAGATCGCCCTCATCACAGGGGCACTCTTCACCGCTCCAGTCGGAAGCGGTGAAGAGATGCATGTATTCACAGGGCCATATATCGCTGATAAAGGTGACTATACCCCGGTAGCGCCAACGTTGTACCTGAAGCCCGGTTTCCTCCTTCACTTCACGCAACATGCATTCATCGGGGCTTTCGTCAGCCTCGCACTTGCCACCCACACCTATCCATTTGTCGTGACTGGCATCGTTCTGCTTCTTAACGCGATGAAGCATCAGGTACTGTCCGTTGCGCTCCAGATAGCACAAAGTGGTCTGTTTCATGGTTGAAGTGATTTTTGTGAGCGTTTTACATACCATGCATAGACGATGGGAATGACAAAGATATTGAGCATTGTGGAGGTGATAAGTCCACCCAGCACCACGACGGCCATGGGAGCCTGAATCTCGTTGCCTGGATGGTCGGCAGCCAGAATCATGGGGACAAGGGAGAGTGCAGTGGTGAGGGCTGTCATGATGATGGGGTTGAACCGGTCGGCAGAACCTTTTCGTATCACTTCGTTCAAGGGCAGGCCCTGCGCTGTGAGCGCCTGGTATTTGGCAACAAGGAGTATACCGTTACGCGTAGCTATTCCGAAGAGGGTGATGAAACCGATGATGGCCGGGATGCTCAGGCTGTCGGCACCCAGTTTGACGGCCAATACACCACCGATAAGAGCCAGAGGCAGATTGAGGAGCACAATGAGTGAAAGGGAGAGGTTTCGGAACTCGGTATAGAGAAGCAGATAGATGATGACCAGCGCAAGGATAAAGACCAGCACCAGGGTACGTGTAGCTGTGCGGGCACTCTCGAACTGCCCGCCGTACTCCACACGGTAGCCTTCAGGCAGCTTGATTTTCTCATTCACGGCTTTCTTAATGTCGTCCACAACACCTATGGCATCGCGACCACTGACATTGGCCGAGACGACAAGTTTACGCTGCACGTTCTCGCGCGAGACGGTGTTGGGACCGCCCACAGAGATCACGTCGGCCACTACACCAAGAGGAACCTTCCCTCCGTTGTAGGTGTCGATGAGGGCGTCCTTGACATCGTCGATGGTAAGTGTGTCGTTGACAAAGCGCTGTTTGAGAACGAGGTCGAAACTGCGTTGCCCCTCATAGACATCGCCTATCTTTTCTCCATTGAAGGCAGTCTCGACGAAGCGGTTGAATTGTTCCATGGTGATACCGTATTGGGCAAGCATGTCGCGGTTGGCACGCACTTGGAGCTGCGGGGTCTCGGTCTGTTGCTCGACACTGACGTCAACAAGTCCTTCGATACCGCCCACTGCACCCTTGATTTGATTGCCCAGCATATAGAGATGACTAAGGTCGGGGCCAAACACCTTGATGGCAATGGTGGCTTGGGTACCGCTGACCATGTGGTCGATGCGGTGTCCGAGTGGCTGTCCCACACTGGTGACGATGCCGGGTATCGCGGCCAATCGTGCCCGCACGTCGGAGAGGAAGGCCTCCTTGCTACGCTTGTCTAGGTTGAAATTGACATCTATCTCGGCACCGTTCGTGGACTGGGAATGTTCATCCAGCTCTCCACGCCCAGTGCGACGCGAGGTGGCGGTCACCTCTGGGATGGAGAGGAGTTCCTGCTCAATCATCATTCCTAACTTGTTGCTTTCTTCGAGCGAGATGCCTGGTTTGGCGACAGCCGCTATGGTCAACGAACCTTCATTAAAAGCAGGCAGGAAGTCGCGCCCCATGGTGAACAACATGACGACAGCAAGGACAAGCAGTACAGACGTAGAACCCACAACAGTTTTTTTGTGTGCCAGCGTCCAGTCGAGGGCACGGCGGTAGCCCTTGGTGAGCCACGCGGCCACGGGGCTGTCCTTCTGCCTCCGGTCGAGGTAGGCGTCGTTGGAAAGAAGCAGCTTGCAGAGGAGCGGTGTGAGGGTCATGGCCACCAACAGGGACATGAACAACGCCACAAGGTAGGCAACGCCGAGGGGTTTGAGCATACGGCCCTCCAACCCGTCAAGGAAGAAGAGCGGCACAAAGGTTATCATGATGATGAGGGTGGCATGGATGATGGAGCTTCGTATCTCGGACGAGCCATGGAAGACCACACTGTAGGCCGTGTCGCGCTGCTTGGGAGGCAACTGGTGGTTTTGGCGAAGACGTTTGTAGACGTTCTCCACATCGATGATGGCATCGTCGACCAGCGAGCCGATGGCTATGCACATGCCGCCAAGGGTCATCGTGTTGATTTCGTACCCCATGAGATAGAGACACAGCACTGTGCCCAGCAACGACAGGGGGATGGAGATAATGGAGATGAGCGTGGTACGGAAACTGCCCAAGAAGAGGAAGAGGATGATGATGACGAACAGCGCACCCTCGAGCAAGGCTTTTCCCACATTGCCCACCGACGACTGGATGAAATCGGCTTGGCGGAATATCTTCGTGTTCATCTTGACATCGGGCGGAAGCGTCTTCTGGATGTTCTCGAGGTTTGCCTCTATCTTCTCCGTAACACGTAGGGTATTGATGTTCGGCTGTTTGGAAATGGAGAGGATGACAGCAGGTGTGGCGTTGCAAGAGGCATAGCCTTGCTTGGGGGCATTGCCTATGCGCACCTCCGCCACGTCGGAGAGACGGACGGGATGGCCATTGTGCATGGCGACAAAGGTGCGGCCCAACTCATCCACATCGCATGTGCGGCCAATGCCACGCAGGGCATACTCGTTGCCATAGTCGCGGATGATTCCGCCTGTGGAATTGCCGCTGAGACTACTGCCCAGCGACTCGATGTCGGCCATGGTAATGCCATAGGCCTGCATCCTGACAGGGGCGGCAAGAATCTGATATTGTTTATAATCGCCGCCGATGATGGTAACCTGCGACACACCGCCGGTACCAAGGATGGCGGGTTTAACCACCCATTCCGCCAGGGTGCGGAGTTCTTGCTGAGTGGTGGGGTGGTCGACGGCAGTACTGTCCACCTGCAGACTCACAAAGAGAATCTCACCCATGACACTGCTCTGAGGCGCGAGAACAGGAGTGATGCCGTCGGGCAACTGCTCGGCCAAAGTGGTCATCTTCTCACTCACTATCTGACGGGCACGGAAGACATCCATACCCCAGTCGAACTCTACAAAAACAAAGCTGCACCCCTGCATAGAGGTGGAGCGTACACGGCGCACATTGGTGGCTCCGTTGACGGCGGTCTCGATGGGGAAGGTAACCAGACGTTCCACCTCCTCGGCGGCCATGCCGTGAGCATCGGTCATGACCACCACCTGCGGAGCGGTGAGGTCGGGAAAGACATCGATGTCAGTGCGGTTGGCAGACCATAGACCGGCAACCATCAAGAGAATGGCGGCCAGTATGATGAACAGCCTATGGTCAAGACTGAATTTGATTATCTTGTTTAACATACTATTCTTATTACTTGATGTTGTTTACACTGGATTAAAGTGTGATGGAGTAAAGGTGTAGATGCAACTGCTCCAGTTCGTGGGCAACGTCCCATATCTGCATCTCAATATTGTAGTAGTAGTCGGCTTCGAGCAGGTATTGCTCTAACGAGATTTCACCAGCATCCAGAGCCTTGTCAAGCAAATCGATGCTGTTGCACCGCTGGAATGCCTCTCTCAAGTTGCCGACATTGCGGATCAGTGCCTCGTGGCGGTGGAACATGCACTGCAGACGCGAGAACCATTCTGTCCTTTGCGAAGAGAGCTCCTCGGTAGCGGCAGCTTCGGCCAGCCGTGATGCCTTTACGGCACGCTGCTGACTCCATATCGGAAGGGAGAGCCCTACCTTTACGCCACGGAAAGACTGGCCGACGACATTCTCGGAAGCATAGCCCACCGACATCTCTGGCAGCCACTGTGCACGGCTGAGCTGCCGCTGATAGCGGGCAGTCTCGACCTGGTTGTCGAGCAGACGCAAGGAGGGATTTTGCATCTCCAACTGCTCGTACCACGACTCGAAAGAGGTTTCTACCCTCACCTCTTCGTATTCACCCTGGTAGAAGGAGTAGCTCGCCCCTCCCACAAGCCGCTGCAAGTCGTGTACTGCATGGTCGCCTTGAAGGTTTATCTCGGCTGCACGGTTCTGGACGTCGGCCAGGTTCATCTGTGCCCTGTTGTAATCGAGGATGGAGCAGTCGCCTGCAGCATAACGCCGCTGATAGAGGTCGGCAATGCGGATGGCAGCCTGACAACGGCGGGTATATATCATACCTAACGCCCTGTAATATATGATGTCGGCACAGGTAAGCTGTGCTTCGAGAAGGGTAGCGTTTCGTACCACTTGATAGTCAAGGCCGGCGGCCTGTTCCTGCAATTTGCGCAGACGGGCACGGCGCACCATTACGGAAGGCATTTCAAAGGACTGGGAGATGCCCAAATCCCACCGAATACCGACAGAGGAAGGGTCGCCCCAATAATAGGCTGCTTCGACCTCAGGGTTGGGCAGAAGCGCTCCAACGTGCGCTGCAGTCTGCTGCGCCTCCGCCCGCTTACGGGCGGCAAGGAGCACTGGATTGTTGGCTTCCACGTCTTTCAGCACTTGAGCATAATGGGTCTGTGCGTCGAGCCGGGCGGGCAAAGCCCATGCAATCAACAGCAATATTATGATTATCTTCTTCATTTCTAATACATATTAAAGGTTTGGTGAATGTGCAAGAGCGTTGACATGACTTACGAATTAACGCATTAACACATTAACACATTCATGTCACATTTAATGAACATGACCGGCATGAGGGTCGAGGGCTGCGGAATTCTGCGCCAGACGCACCATCGAGGCTCCACGGGAGACAACTGTTTCACCCGCAGAAAGCCCTGACGTAATCTCGGTGCGCACACCGTCGGTGGAACCCAGCGTGACGAGACGCTTCTCATACTCCTCATCGCATACTTTGACAAAGACAAAGAAGTTGCCCATTTCCTCTACAAGAGCAGTTTGCGGCACAGTGATAACCTCCTGGCTGCCACGGGTGACAATGTAAGCCGTGACGAAACTGCCACTAAGGAGGTGGCCTGTGTTGCGGACACGGAAGACGACCGGCACCAACGGACAGTCGGCATCGGTGGCTTTGCCATACGAGATTAGCGCTCCGCCGAGTTCCTTGAGTGTATAGACATGGTTGTCGCCAGGTATTTGCACATTGACGGTTTCGATGTTCTTCAGACATGAATAGTAGCGTGGCTGAACTTCGGCACGGAGCTGCAAATCTTTGTTTTGCGAGACCGTCACAACCGAATGTCCTGCCTCGACAAAGGCTCCGTTGCTGACATGAATCTGCTGCACATAGCCGCTGATGGGGGCACGCACCACAGCACCACGCTGGGAGAAATTACCCTTCAAGTTGTCGTAGGCAGCCTTGGCGCTTTCATACGCCGCACGGGCTTGCTCCAGGTCGGCTTGCGACACAATCTTGTCCTCGGCCAGCTGCCGCTTGCGCTCGTATGCCGTCTTGGCGGCATTGTATTGTGCCGTGACCTCCTGAAGCCGGACACTGACATTATTGTCCACCATTCCGCTGCTTTCAATCTCAAAAAGCGTCTGTCCTGCCTTGACGGCAGTGCCTTCCACCAGATTGTGATTGGTGAATTTCACAATGCCCGAAGCAGTAGCCGCCGCCTCGCGCTCATCGCCCTGCGAGGGCATAACCTGAGCGGAAGACTTGATAACCTGCCCAAAGCAACGGGGTTCGATTTTCTCCAACGCCAAACCCACTTTCTTGGCCTGACTTTCGGAAAACTGTATCACATTGACGCCATGATGGTCGTGATGATGATGCTCATGGTCGTGGTCATGCTCATGGTGATGGTCGTGGTCATGGTCATGCTCATGCTCGTGTTCATGACTATGGACGTGTTCATGGTCGTGATTATGTTCGTTGTGATGGCACGATGGCACAAGGCCTATCGTTAAAGCCAGTGCCAATAAATAAACTATCTTTTTCATCTTATTGATTCAAATTAAATGACAATATGGGGGAAAGAGTCCCTTTTCGAAAATAAAAACAGCCATTATGCGGAGAAACACTCTCCCGCACAGCTGCATACAATAGGCTGGACATACGTTAATCAGCCTTACGAAACATAAGGAGGGGCTCGCGAAGAAAGGGCACCCATAACGGGTGCTTCTACAAGCGGGACAGTAATTCGGCTCCACCACGACTGTCCTCCTGTTACAGCAAGAGTGCACATGTCGTCCACCACAGGCGGAACAGTCAGGATAAAACTATTGTGCGCTTCTGCTTGAATATATGCCACATAGTTTGTCTCATCGTATGTGGAAATCACCAAGTGCGACAACATTTCCTCTAGCCAACAGGTGTTGAAAGGATGGTGAGAATGGCGATGGTCGCACTCGTGGTGGTTGCACTCGCAGTGACAAGCGACCTCTGTTTCAAAAACAAAACCCTTGGCTTCGCAACAGTCATGATGATGATGTGGCACAACGGCATGCAGCATGATAATTGCACATGCCAGCGAAACCATAATCTTTTGTCCCAAATGTTTCATACTATGACCATTGCACCGATCCGTGTGCCATTCCGCACACCCCAGCGACACTGCAAAGATACTACTTTTTCCTGACAAATGCTGTTTTTCGACAATCCAAACCAATCAAACCAAGCCGTCGCAGCCCTGAAATGCAGCGGGATTTTGCCAATTGAAAAAAAATGTGTATCTTTGCATCGCAATTTGAGTATGCACAAGAATCATCAAAGTGCAACCAATAGACTACACTTTGCCACGAGAAGCACTGATGTTATTTATAAAAAAAACATAATTATCAATGGGACACGTGTATTTTAAACCTTGGGTTGGTAAAGATTACCAAACTGGTGGAATCTTTAACAAAAGAATCCTTGCAGTTGGAGAAGGACATGTTTGTGGAGGAGAATGTCAAAATGAGTGTGGAATAAAGTATTCCTCTGAATGTAAAGAATTAACCACAACAATAGTTGTTAATGATTATTTGAATGGTTGTGGCGGCAAATGGACTTCTACTTACAGGAAATTTGAACGTTCGCTTGTCAATAAAGAGACAACCCTAGAAGATTCCAAAATCATATGGCAATCAATAGCATTTTTTAATTTTCTACAAGTAGCCATTACTGAGTCTCGAAAAGCTGGTACTAATAAAGACTACAAAGAAGGTCAAACTGCATTTCTTGAAGTAATAGATGAGTTACTGCCAGAATTAATCATAGTATGGGGAGTAGGTAGATTATTTTATAACTTACCGGAAGAACGATGGGTCGAAGGCTCTCCTTTAGTAATAGATGATTATCATGTTAAGAACGGATATTATCAACTAAAAAATGGAGAGAAGTCTCGCTGTATTGCTGTGTATCACCCTTCTACGGGTTATTCTTGGGATTGGTGGTATAAAGTGATTTCAAGTCAGATCTAACAAGCATCTGTTATCAAAACAGTTTCCTATTGGTATCCCGCGACGAAAGTATAAAATTGCAAAGTATCACCGCAGCAAATGACATCCCGCGCAGTATTTGCCACCGCCTATCGGTACGGCTCGAGGGTGTCGTACTCGCCGTACTCGCAGCCGACGTTTTCCACACGGATGCGGTCGAGGAGTTTCCCGCCGGCATATAGGCAGACTGTGCCTCGCCCGTTGCCGCCGTTCCACAATCGGTTGTGAAGTTTGAGGCCATTGGGAGCCTCGTAGTTCACCAGCAGCATATCCGACTTCTCGCACACGATGTCCGTCACCATGCGGTTGCGCCATGTGCGCTGTTCCACATGCCAGACAATCTGCGTGTCGGTCTCGTAGCATTTGAACTTGGTGCGGCATCCTGTCCAGAACTTCGAGAAATTGAACTCGAAGGCTTTCCCCTCATACCAGAAGGCGGAGAGCAGCTGCCGCGGTAAGGCGACCGGTCCAATCTTGGGTCTGCCGCCCCCAATATCAAAGACACTGTCGGTTAGCTTTCGCCCCGTCAACTCACTTGTCATGTTGCACGACGAGAGCCACACCCACGGGGAGGTGAAATCCTGTCCCCAGTTCTTGTCGGCATAGCCGTAGCAGTCTTCGGGACGGACGACATATCGCCTGCCATTGAAGACAATCTCCCCCTCGTAGGCGGTCTTCATCCCTTCAGCATGCCAGAACATCTCAAACAGCTGCCAACGGCGCATCGGACGGCTGGCACCATAGCCCACATTGAAGGCCACCTGTTTGCTGATACGGAGTTTCCACGACAGCTCGCCGCTGTCGCACATCCATTCAGGGTGTGATTTGGCCTGCTCGGACGTGATGGATATCGAGCCACAAATCTCAGTCTCGGAAACATGGCAATCGCCAGCCTTGACAGAGAAGGGCACTCCCATCTCAACCTCCGTTTCCTTCCAGCCAAAGAAGCGGTGCAGCTGAGCCTTGTCGGCACCACACCAGGCGCCCGCCTTCACCATCAGATACGACGGCTGCATCCCGGCAGTCCTGTTCTCAGGCAGTTGTCCCAGTTGAGGTGCGGTGCCTCCTTTGGCAGGATTGCACAAGAAAAACTCGATGAAGAAAGGCCGCGCAAGACCCGTCTCGGCATCGTATGCTGTCAGGCTGTGCCACCACCAGTCGTAGCCGCAACGTGCCTGCTTGCCATACAGCTGGCACTGGTTGCGTGAAATATCGTGCTTATTGAAACTCATAATCCATATCCATTACAATGAAAAAACACTCTGCGATATAATTATCGTTAACATTGATTTACAAATCGATAGAAAAGCATCCGTTCGTAACCGTATTTCTGCAAAGAATGATCGGGACAATAGCCCAACCGAATCAAGCTTTTAACACTGGCCTGATTGTATGGTGAGGCGGTGGCGCAAAGAAGTTCTATGCCCCTATTCGTAGCCTCCTGTTGCAAATGTTTGCCCAAAAGCACCTGTAGATGTCTCCCTCGCCATCGAGAATGGACGATACAGATTTTGAAATTGGCAGAAATATAGGGAGTAGCATCCACCTGCACCAAGAGAGCAGAGAGATCCTCAGCATCGCCCTTTGCCGGGACATACAAAACGGCAAAACCGACCAATTCACCCCTAACCCATGCACCGAGACACAGGTGTGGGGGTTGAAGGCACTTGTGCCACATGTCGAGCGTATTACGTCGCAAAAGGTCAGGACGTTCCAGATTGTCAAGAACCTCCTGTTCCAAAGCAAGAACCGCATCGAGTTGCGACAGTTCTAAAGGATGGAACTCGAATTGCTGTGAACCATTGTTGCTCATTAATTATTATTCATATAGTTGGCCATCCACTTGTCAATGTTCACCAACCAAACTGTACAATCGTTGCGACCAGCCACATTGTCAACTACAACATCAACTGCTTTGGCTGACACTTTACGCAAAACATTACTCCAAAGAATCAGCACCGTGTAACGGCTTTGCGGTATAGGAACAGACAGATGGCGGCAATAATTGCTTCGCGTCATGTTTCCGTGCCAGTCAGGCACCACTGTCGGAGAGGGTGGGAAAGAGTCGAAAGAACCCTTGTTGTTCCAGTCGAAACGGAGAAAGCCCGACTGCGTATAACAGTTGATGTGATAGAATACCAAGGAGTCACCATCAAAGTACAGTACCTGTACCGGTTGACCACGGTGCTGCATCATGGTAGTATCCGAGTCAAGCCGGATAAGCTCATCTTGCTGTTCGACCGTGGCAACAATCTGCCGACAGGGAATCTTTGCCTGACTTTCCGCAAGGAAAGACTGCACATCTTCTTCGCGATATTCCTTTATCTCATCAATGCCGAAAGCAGCCTTGACAATCAAAGAGCATCCTCCTGCCAAAAACATAGTTGGCAGCAGGATGCCCATGAGCAAGAGTTTTCTCATCAAGGGTTTACTTCAGATAATACTCCACAGTAGTAACCACGCGGACTTTCTTCACCTGCGGGGTGTTTTCGTCAAGGTCTTCCACTTCGAAATAACCCTGCGAGGCAGTACGCATCTTGCCAATCTTGCTGTGGCTGTTCTTAGCGAACTCGTCGGCAGCAGCTCGGGCGTTCTCAAGGCTCTCGGCTATCATGGCAGGCTTGATGTCGTTGAGTCCGAGATACTGATAGTCAGCCCAACTGTTGGCCAGAATGTTCTGGTTCACAAGGTCAGTCTCAAGTGTCTGCTGCAACTTGCGCACAAGGTCAAGATTTTTGGTGAAGACAGTGACCGTCTGGTCGACCTGATAGCGGAATGTTATCTGAGACACGTTATTGGCATAAGTGTAACGGTCATCATAACTTGCATTCCCCACTTTGATTTCATCATCCTTGAAACCTGCTTCACGCAGTTTGCTGACAATAATGTTGTTGTTCCGCTGTACGGTGCTGCGCAAGTCGGCCAGCGAGTTGTCCTTCTCACTGTAGCGGATACGCCACACCACGCGGTCGGCGGGAACCTCTTTCTCGCAGAGACCACGCACCTTGACGGTGTCGTCGAAAGATTTAAGTGTCCGCACGGCGCAGACCAACATCAAACCCAACACAAAGGCTGCGAGCACAATGCTCACGCCCTGAATCATGTTCTTTTTGAACGGTATGCTACTTCCTTTCATAGGTATTGGAATTAATTATTTATGCATTAATAACGCGGTACCTGGCTTTTTATTGCATACTTTACTCACCGGCCAGATATTATTCTCCTTTATCCCAAAACGGTCATTAGGATTCCGGAAACTCCTACGGAGTGGTTGACAAGGGGTAATATGTTGGCTATTAAGCTAAAACTCCTACGGAGTAACTGCCGAATCGTGCTATGCGTGGGGAATCGCTCTGCCCCGTAGGGGTTTAATAGCATATCATGATGTCATACAGACATATTCTCCGTAGGAGATTTCGAGCAGGTACAATCCAATGACCAATATGGGTTCAATACTGCCTGTCACCCCGGCGGTGTTGGGCAAAGGCGGTGCCGCATGGGGCACGGCTATTCCACCACCAGTTTCTCGATAGCAGCGGTCCGGTCTGTCTTCGCCCTCACAGCATAGGTGCCTCTTGGCAGATGGCTGATGTCGAGTGTCACACTCTGTGTCATGTCCTCGCAGGTGCGGCGGATAAGTGTCCGTCCATTCATGTCAATCACT
>ONFR01000041.1 GCA_900317125.1 uncultured Bacteroidales bacterium
AAAGGTGCCGGGGCTCGGGGTGTGCATGTGCCAATGTCCATCCCCCACGCCGCCGGCACCCGGGCACGGAGCGGTCGCTCCTTTCCAAACAACGCACATACGACAGTTTTATTGTGTAGGAGCGACTCCCCAACCCATATTCTCCCATCGGGCAAGTCAGCGCAACGAGGGCATCTGCCTTGACCCGGAACAACAACAACCCCGCCCTCACTGTATAAAACTATGAACACAACAATAATAACAAAACGAATAAGATGGTGGCTCTCTCCACTGTTAATGCTATTCCTGTCGCACTGCACCTTTGCGCAGAATCCGAATGTTTTACCGCACGGATGCAACAGCACCTGGTCCAATTATCCCTCCATCAAAGAGGAAAGAAGTATTGTACGGAGCAACGACAGATACATGGTTGTACATACTCAATACTGGGAATCCCAAAACGGTATGTTGAAACACACATTCCACATTAAACGGTTCAACGAGCCCGCCGAAATATTTATCTCCACCTATTTCAATGCCCAGGACTACACTGAGTATAAAATAGACATTACCGATATGGAAATATTCCACGACGAGTGTTTCTTCTGCGGCACCATCTATTTCAATTACACGCATAACTTCATCACCAACGAGAACGAAAGGCACGGCTTCGTGGGATATTTCAACCCCGCATCGCTCATGTCCGGCGCTGGAGACATCAAATACGCAGACGTTGATTTCACTACAAGCCTGACACGCCTTTGTATAACCCATAACAGCCAATACGACAACCTCATCAGCGTCATCGGCGAGATGGACTACGACCACAAGGCCTGCCTTGCTGAAATCGGGATTGCCCTTGGCGGAGGTACCGATGCCTACCTAAGCTACATCGACAACAACCCCGACATCCTTTTCTCGGACATTCTGTCGAATGAGGACAGCGTCACACTGCTGGCGCAATACCGCTGCAGCAACGACATCACCTATGGCAACGAGGGATACCAAATGGCGCACCAGATTTTTATGCTGGACAGGTTCAGCCGCTACGGTTGCCACAACGACATCCTCCCCGGCGGCATCCACTACATGGCGCACTACTTGATTGATGCCAACGAGGACTGCAATTTCCACTACAAAAACGCACCCATGGCACTGAGCAATCTTTTCGAGAGCGATTTTGCAGTGGTCTACGGGGTGAAGGAGAACGGGTCGGAGTGGGGTGGCCTGCGTCTTTTCCCATTCCGCCATATTTGGAAGTACGACAGCTGCATCTACCACCGCACAGGGAAACAGGTCGCCGTCTGCGATGTCGGCAACCTCTGGTGGCGCGGGGACTTGCTCATGCTCTCAAGAGACAACAACCACCCTCTGGGCATTGTCAGTTTCCTGTCGCTGCCCGACGACCTGGGTCAGGTCACCAAAATGACAGCCAGCGGGCAACTGTTCAACTCTGTCTCCAAAATAAGCAATACCACCGACGCCGTCATCTCGGGCCATAACGGTACATTTAACTACAATCTCTACGAGCAGGCTTTTCCTTATTCATTGAGGCCGTCGTGCTATAATATTGAATACTGCAATTACAGTGTCTTCCCCGAAAGGGAGGGGGCTTTGCTCTTGACCGAATGGAAAGCAATTTCGAAAGATAGAATTGATTGGGTTAAGGCCGAAACCCAAAAAGTGGAGGCCGCACCCGACACCGTCTGCATAAAATGCTACTAACCGATAACAAACAATTAAAAATCGTCTCACTATGAAAAAGTCATTCCAAATCCTTTTTGTGGCCGTGCTGCTTTCCACTATAGCGGAGGCACAGCCCACCCCTTCAACGGACACCCTGCCCTGCGTCACACGGCAGCGCAACTATTTCTACAACTCTTGGTACGACACTACCGAATGGTTCAACAACCCAGACGATCCCTGGGTATTCGGGGCATACTCATATGAACCTTATTTACACTCTTATTCCGGGCCAAGAGACCTCAGAATGGTTGCATGGCGACAATACTCACCCGAGCCCCTGCGCGTCAACGGGATATGGGCTATGGTCAATTGCGCCTGTGAGCCAGACCTCGGCAATCTAACGAGAAGGCATACTTATATGAACCCTTACCGGGCCCCAGAATATCTATACCTTATGGTTCGCGACCCCAAATACGCCGACTGGGACCTGTACGACCGGCATGCACATCAGTTTGACACCTTGAACTATCTTATTGTAATTGACTCAATCCGTTGGGACACCCTCACGCCCAGGATGCTCTGCCTTCCGCTCGACTGCAACGACAGCCTGCACGCCTACTGCCACCTCTTCGAGGTGATGTTCGACTCCACCATCACCATCCAGGGCGAATTCTTCATCGCTGGTTCCGTAAACAGCAACAGAACTGAACACACTGTCGGCAGTAACACAATCTATTATCCCACTTACTATTACGCCATTGATCACATGGGAGATAGCCCCAATTATTATTTGGGCCAAACAAGGCAATACGGTCCATGGTATCCTTTCCTGCACCCTGCCGGGTACAGCCCTTTCGGCCCCATCGTCGACGGCCTGCGGCTCTTGCAGGTGGTCCCCGCCGACACGGCGCAGGGTACGGCACATCACACTGCCTACTACCCCGACTCGTCCTACCAGACCATCTCAGCAACCCCCAAGACCGGCTTCCACTTCTCGCACTGGAACGACGGCAACTCCGACAACCCTCGCACCGTCTTCCTCACCAGCGACACCTCGTTCACCGCCTTCTTCTCACCATGGCCCGCACATGAGGTCCGCATCGTCAGCGAGCACCCCAATGTCATCACCCGCGGCGAGGGCTTGTACAACGAGGGCGACTCCGCCGAAATCTTCATTCAGTACCTCGGGGCCGACAGCATCTTCTCTCACTGGAACGACAGCCTCAGGGACAATCCCCACTCCTTCGTCGTCACGCAGGACACCACTTTCGTCGCCCACTTCAAACCTCGCAGGGCTCCCACGTCCGTCTCCTCCCCCGACGCTCCTGCACCCTTCACCCTCTCACCCAACCCGGCCCACACCAGCGTCACCGTCACCCTTGCCGCCCCCTGCGGCCCCGGCTGCTCCCTCTCCCTCCTCGACGCCTCCGGTCACACCGTCCTGTCCCTCCCGCTCCCAGCAGGCTCCTCAAATGCCACCCTCCCCCTCCGTGACCTCCCCGCCGGCCCCTACTTCGTCTCCCTCTCCTCCCCGCAAGGCTCCTCCTCGCAGAAACTCATCCTGCAATAAGTAGAGGTCAAGAAGTGTATCCAATTACAGATGCACTGTTCACTTTATGCAACCACTTATATTGACTAACACGAATGGCACGAATAACAATTTGTTTGATTCGTGTCATTCGTGTTCTGAAGGCAACCTCCAATAATTATCCAAATAATACATTGCTTGGTAATGAGAATTCATGTTTTACCTCTTATTTTAACATGAATTACCGATCACGGCTCGATGCTGCCTGCTTCCCGGCTTGTTTTCCGTTATCATTTCGAGTAACGATGCTATAACGATACTATCACGAAGCAGGATTGAACGGCCCCTCACCGTATGTGTTAATTCGTTAATCGATTCACGCATTCAAGCATGAGCCACCATACGACGCTATCGAGACAATTTGTCATGGATAAAAACGCAAAAAAGGCATGATTTATGTCATTTTGTCAGTATTCCAATGATGGCACGAGGGTTGCAGGATATAGGGTGTCGGCGGACGTAAGGAACCGCAGACAGAGAAACAAAGACGGGTTGCAACAGCAACCAGCCAACAACAAAGATAAAAAACAATAAAAAAATAGGAGATTAAAACCATGTTACTCACAACAAGAAATCAGAACTTCATGCCCTCGCTCTTTAACGAGTTGATGAATTGGAACAATTGGAACTGCGGTACCTACGACGAACACGCCACGATGCCCAAGATGAATGTGACCGAAAGCGAGAAGAACTACGAGATTGAGCTCTCGGTGCCCGGGCTGTCGAAAGAAGACCTTAGCCTGAGTGTTGACAGCGAGAACAATCTGGTGGTGGAGATGGTGAAAAAGGAGGAGAAGAAAGAGGAGAAGAAAGACCGCCACTACCTGCGCCACGAGTTCAGCTCGCTCCAGTTCAAGCAGATGTTCAGCCTGCCCGAAAACGTGAAGCGCGAAGCCATCAGCGCCAAGGTGGAGCACGGTATCCTGACCGTCACCCTGCCCAAGTTCACCGACGAGGAGAAACAGGCCAAGTCGCAGCAAATCGCGATACAATAACAGTGGACCAAACCACCACACAACACAAAGGGGGACAGCCGTAAAGGGCTGTCCCCTTTAGTGTTTGATATATTTTTTGTTGGTATGGATTTTTATTCGTATCTTTGCAAATTCTAAACAGCTTATCAATATGGAAGAAAGACCGCACATGGACCCGAGGGAAATCACCACGAAACATGTTGACATACAAAAGATTCTTGCCAACAAAGGGGTGAAGCTGCCCCATTGGGCAGTACGCATGATGGAACGGCTGCTGCACGCCGACGAGATCAACTCCGTCATCTATCGGCTGCGCGACAAGTTCGGGCTGGACTTTGTACACGCTTTCCTTGAGGGCGACCATCCCGAGGACCTGAACGCCAAGATACTGGTGACCAACCCCGAGCACATTCCTGCAGAGGGGTATCCCATCGTGGCGGGGAACCACCCGCTGGGCGGCCCAGACGGGCTGGCGGTGATGGCTGCCGTGGGGCGCTACCGCAAGGACATCAAGTTCCCGGTGAACGACTTTCTGCTCTATCTGCCCGGCCCTGCACCCCTGTTCGTGCCCATCGACAAGGTGAACCGCAACACGGCCAATGTGAACGCCCTGGAGGAGGCCTTTGCGGGCGAGAACTGCCTGCTCTATTTCCCGGCGGGCATCTGCTCGCGCAAGCAGAAGGGCGGCGACATCCGCGACCTGGAGTGGAAGCCCACCTTCATCAAGAAGGCCGTTCGCTACCACCGCGACGTGGTGCCTTTCTTCTTCGACGCCCGCAACCGCAAGCGGTTCTACAACATCGCCCGCCTGCGCGAACGGCTGGGCATTAAGTTCAACTTCGAGATGGCCCTGCTGCCCGGCGAGATGTTCGCCCAGCGCGGCAAGACCATGCACCTGACCGTTGGCAACCCCATCCCCTACACCACCTTCGACAACCGCCACACCGCCAAGGAGTGGGCGGCACTGGTGAAGGAGTATTGCTATAAACTGAAAGACAATCCCCAAGCCCGGTTCGAGGAGCTGCTGTAGACAGCCTCCACGTCCTATCGGTATCACCATTATCAAAATCGCAAGTAGCTATGGAAATCGACACCTCGTACATCATCCCACCGGTATCCCGCGACCTGATAAAGGCCGAATTGAAGCACAAGAACTTTCTCCGCAAGACCAACAGCGGGAACAAGGAGATATATATCACCACGGCGCACCTGTCGCCCAACATCATGCGCGAGATTGGGCGCCTGCGCGAGCTGAGCTTCGCCCTGGACGGCGGCGGCACGGGCAAGGACTGCGACATCGACGAGTTTGACACGATGCCCGAGCCGTACTGCTTCAAGCAGCTGTTTGTGTGGAGCCCCGAGGACGAGGAGATTGTGGGCGGCTACCGCTTTATCCATGGCAGCAACATGATGCACCGCGAGGACGGCACCATTGCCACCCCCACGTCGGAGCTGTTCCAGTACTCGGACCAATTCATCGAGAACTACCTCCCCTACACCGTGGAGCTGGGACGCGCCTTTGTGCAGCCCGACTTCCAGCCAGGCAACAACCTGAGAAAGGGGCTCTACTCGCTGGACAACCTGTGGGACGGCCTCGGAGCCATCGCCCTGGAGATACCGGAGACCCTCTACTTCTTCGGCAAAATCACAATGTACCCGCAGATGAACCGCCGCGCCAAAGACCTTATCCTCTACTTCTACCAGAAACATTTCCCCGACCCCGAGGGACTGGTGTGGCCTTACACACGGCTGAAGATTGAGTCGGACCTGAACGAGTTGCACGCGCTTTTCGACGGACGCAACTACAAGGAGGATTACCAGATACTGGTGCGCAACGTGCGCGCCCTGGGCTGCACGGTGCCGGCCATGATCAACGCATACATGAACCTCACACCCACCATGCGGTCGTTCGGCACAGCCATCAACACCGAGTTCGGCAACACCGACGAGACGGGCATCCTTGTCACCCTGCGCGACATTGTGCCCGAGAAGCGCAAACGCTATATCGAGTCGTACGACACGAAGAACCGCGTGCTGGACCGCATCAAGCTGTTCCGCATCAACATGAAGCAACTGCCTTGGTGGAAACAGATAAACGACACCGAACGGATGGAGCTGAAACGGCTCAAACACCTGAAGGAAAGTGTAGTTGAAAGCAGCAAGAGCAAGTCGCACAAAAGAAGGAAGAAACGCACCGCCCCACGCACAAAGGAATAACAACCCCGAAACGAACCCCTACCAACGATGGAGATAAAAAACGCCACCTTCGTTGTCAGCAACAGCGACTACCGCAAGTGCCCCGACACCCGGCTGCCCGAATATGCCTTTATTGGGCGCAGCAACGTGGGCAAGTCGTCGCTTATCAACATGCTCACCAACAACAAGAGCCTGGCCAAGACGAGCGTCAAACCCGGCAAGACCCAGCTCATCAACCACTTCCTTATCAACAAAGCGTGGTATCTCGTCGACCTGCCGGGCTACGGCTATGCCCGCACGTCGAAAGCGTCGCGGATGGAGTGGCAGGCGATGATCAACGACTATATCCTCAACCGCGAAACCCTGGCCAACCTGTTTGTGCTTATCGACTCGCGCATCCCGCCACAGAAAATCGACATCGAGTTTATCAACTACATGGGCGCCCACGGCGTGCCGCTCATCATCATCTTCACCAAGACCGACAAGCAGAAACAGAGCGAGACGGCCGCCACGGTGAACAACATGAAGCGTGTGCTGTCCGAGACCTGGGAGGAGCTGCCGGAGATGATACTCACCTCGTCGGTGACACGCACTGGCCGCAACAAACTGCTGGACCGCATAGACGAAATCAACCAACTGTTGGCCAATGACCCCCAACGGAATAATAAACTATAAGCAACAAGAACATGACCCATTGCAAGAAAATCTTTCTGGCAACACTCTGCACAATGCTCTGGATGGCCGCGGCGGCACAGAACACCGACCGTCTGGACTTTGTTGTCAGACATACCACCCTCAAGCCCGCCCTGCGGCATGCCTCGTTCGCGGTGTGCGTCCACAACATCACCAAGGACAGCACCATCTATTCGCGCAACGACGACCTTTCCATGATTCCTGCAGCCATCAACAAGCTCTTCACCACCGCCGCCGCCTACAGCCGCATGGGGCCAAAGTTCTACTTCGAGAACCACCTCTACTATTCGGGCGAGATTGACCGCCACGGCACCCTGCAGGGCGACATCATCATCGCCAGCGCCGGCGACCCCTTCTTCTGCTCGGACCGCTTCCCCCACACCGACTCGACCTTCTACCGCCTCACCGATGCCATCCGCAAAAAGGGCATCAAACGCATCAGCGGACACATCTACGCCGACACCAGCATCTTCGAGGGCGACATGGTTCACCCCTCGTGGCGTTGGGACGACATAGGCAATTGCCACGCCAGCGGAGCCTGCGGCATCAACTATAACGAGAACTCGGTGGATGTCCACTTCAAGGCCGGCCGACGTGTGGGCGACCCAGCGGTGATCACCAGCACCAACCCCGACATTCCCATCACCAACAATGTGGTCACCGGCCCGCGCGACACGGTCTTCGATGTCTGCTTCTACGGCGCTCCGCACCAGAACAACCGCACCTGCCGCGGTGTCATCCCCCTCGGCACCGCCGACACCCACTTCCGTGCATCGCTGCCGCAGCCTGCCATGCGCATGGCCACGGCGTTCACGCGGTATCTGCGCTCGCACGGCATCACCGTCTCGGGCGAACCCGACGTACACTTCACCATGCCCAAACAATACCGCAAGCTCTATACCGACACCGCTTTCAACCTGTTCACCACCACTGCACTGACCACCCAGACCAACAACAACATCGCCTCCGAAAGTCTTTTCAAGCTCCTCGGCTACCTGCGCGACGGGCATGGCACCTTTGGCTCCGGCCGCCGGTTTATGTACGATTATTTCCAGGAGCTCGACCTCAGCACCTCGGGGGTGAATATGGTGGACGGCAGCGGTCTGTCGCGCGACAACCGCGTCACCGCCTACTTTGTGTGCCAGTTCCTTGACGCTGTGGCGCGCCAACAGTTTTTCTTCGACTATGCCGGTGCCCTCGGCATCAGCAACCGCGTGCCGGAATACGACATCATTCCCCGTGTGCCGGAGGACTGCTCGCTCCGCATCAAGAGCGGTGTGGCTCCCGGCGTGCGCAACTTTGCAGGTTACTTCACCAACCAGGAGGACCAGGTGTTCAGTTTCTCCATCCTCTGCAACAACTACAGCTGCGACGACGCCACTATCGACCAGTTGATAAAGGGCATCATTGAAGAGATTATCCGGCTATAGCCATTCTATCACCAAGAAAAGTGGCTGACACTCCAGAAAGGTGCGTCAGCCACTTTTTATTTTGAGTGTTCCTGTTCTTACTTCTTCACAACACGTTTAATGGTGGTGTTGCGAGAGGTAATAACGCGGACAAAGTATGCCCCTGCGGGCAACTGTCTCACGTCTATTTGCGCTTTGTCTGTGGTAAGGATTCGGCGTCCACTCATGTCCATCAGCTCGACCTTTTGTACATTATCAGCCTGAATGTTCAGCACATCGGTCACTGGGTTAGGATATACGTTCACCACTCCTTCCGAAGGCACTTCCTCGATATCCAAATGGGCACAGGGCCATTCAATGAAGTGGCTTCCACCGTTGCGATATGCGTTCTTCACCGACACCAGCGCCTCTTCGTAGCGGTTTTTTATCGTGTAGTTGACATAGCGGTCGGTACCACCGCCTTT
Source organism: uncultured Bacteroidales bacterium (assembly GCA_900317125.1). GTDB lineage: Bacteria > Bacteroidota > Bacteroidia > Bacteroidales > P3 > Colimorpha. The sequence continues at coordinate 8,990 of ONFR01000041.1, forward strand.
GTGCCATACAGCATAGACATCGTGAGGCGCCACGGCAATGTCGACGGAGTCCATGGTACCCCGCTCCAGGCGAGCAGTGCCATAGATATAACCCGATGCCGACTGAAGCGACAGATAAGCACCACCCTGCCAAGTCTCACCATGGGTACATTCCATCACCACGGTTACTGGACACATTTCCTCTTCATTATAAGCACTCTGCACCACACGCACCAAGCAACGCTCGCCACCCTGCGCGAAGGTTATTGTGGCAACACGCTCTTCACCGGTGTTGTTTTCCGGCACAATGAAACGCACCCGACAAGCATGGGCAAAGGTGTCCACTTGCACGGTGAGCCAATCGGCATCGCACACCATACTCCAAACGGTGTTCACTGCACTATTGGGAGCAAACAGAAGTGAATCGGCCCCGCCGTCACGGTTCATGGAGAAAAGCGTGTCGCTCACCCGCAAACGGTAGTCGGGCACCAAGCCCAACAAGGCAGCGTTAGACATATTGAAAGTATAGGTGACATTGCCACCCACACCTCCCACACCAGGGCTGATGGAGTCGACAGGGAAATAGCCGTCGCCGCGGCCGCTCCAACCGAAATTAAAGTGCATATAGCCACGGCTGTCGTATCCGTCACAGACAAAGCCGTGACCGCCCTCTTCTGCTGCACCAGTATAAACGATGGGGTGCCCCAAGTCCAAATCGGCGATAATCATGTCGCGCCATTCCGCGTTACCATAGCCGAAGTCCTTGTGCACAACCCGCATCTGATTGCTGTAGCCGAAGTAATCCTTCAACGAGTTGTCGATACTGGCATAGCCAGAGATGCCGGCCAAACCAGCTGCCGCACTGCCGTCGCGAGAGTAATCCATTTCAAGACTCACGCCACAATGGTACATCAGCAAAGCCACAGCCTCTTTCTCCACCATAGGCGAACTGGCTGTTGCCTCAACTGGCATATTCTCCCAGTCGTAGAGCGTGTGTCCAAAATCGGCCTGTTGCACACCATAACGCACATGAGTGTAGCTATGACTACCCTGTCCAAAGGCGGGGTATTTCCAATAATTCATCACCTGTGCCTGTGCCGTGGCAGCACAGCCCGTCACCGACCCGCCGGGGCAGTAGCCATTATATGGATAGCCCTGGTCCCAGAAAGTGGTAAGCATGGGTTCCACACCTTCCCACACGGTATCTTTTGGGGTGATACCCTGTTCCAGGGCATACCATTCAGCATGGGGAGGAAAGCCCTTTGCCTCGCGCAAGATGTCGATCTCCTTCTGATATCCCTTCAGCCACTCCTGTAAGGCTGGAGGCATATTGGCAGTGTCCATCGCACCCGTAGCAGAATAGCCCAAGATGGGACGCGCCGCATCGTCGGCAGCCACGAGCACAAAGCCTCCATCGGCACCCTCGAAGAGATAGATGCCTCTGTACTGCCACTCGGTGGGGACAACCGCCAGCCTGTTGCCGCTCTTGGCACCGGTCTGCGAGGAGAAGAAAGACTGCGCAAGAGCGGCAGCCCGTTTGGGATTCACTGGGGCGGCGACAGCGGTGCCAAGCATCAGCACCGCTGCAGCCAGTAATAATACCTTGTTCAGTTTCATAGCAATACTCTGTTATCAAATTTTCAAAGCACGGACGATTCTGCCCACAATGTTACCCCAGCTCATCTTGCCTTTTGCAGTCTTGGCACCGGGGATAAGGGCCTTGGCGGGCTCAACAGGCACCTGTGTGAACACCACCACTGAGGTTCCCATTATCTCTTCCATGTCGGGGTCGTCGAAATCAAGGGTTAGTGTTTTTGCCACCGTGTCGTAAACCAGTTCGTAGGAATAGTAGGCTGTGTCGCCCAGCTCATCGTCGTAATAATGGCATTTCAATATCACGCTGTCGTTGCTGAAGGTGTAGGTGAACGCTTCTGTCATGTTCTGGTTCTGGGAGGCTGCGGGGTAGTCGGGTACATTGATAACGAGATCATGGAACAGTTCTCCGCTTACCGAGTCGAGGAAGTCGAGCGACAGGTCGTAGGTGACATCCATTTGCAGCATGCCCTCGTAATAATAGGTGTTCTCCATGTGGGCAATCCACGAAGTGCCTTCATAGATGTTCTCGGGAGTTTCCACCTCTGGGGCTACAGGGGTTTCAGGGGTGATAGGTTCAACCTCTTCTTTCTTGCAACCGGCAAAGGCCAAGGATGCGGCCACCGTAACGATGGCTAAAGTTTTTAGTGTTGTCTTCATGTTATTATTTTATTGGTGTGTTTTATTTATTTGTTTTCATTGTCGCGTCCCGTCTGGACGCAGTTCACTGATGTCTGAGTGTCACGGCACTGTGCCTTCGGCTTGTACCGTGTTATTAATAGTCTCACCTCTTCGAGGTGATTGATAGACGTCCCCTTTTGTATTTTCATTCGTGTATAATTAATAAACGTTTAAGATGGCAAAAACCTTCACAGGGGTGGTGATATTTAATATTTTTTAAGCTTTTTCTCCAGCTTTTGACGTATTGAGGCCTCGAGGGGGATGAAATTGTACTGTTGCCAGAAGGCTTCGTCGTACTGCTTGTGGTCGGCACGGCGTTGTGGTACCAGCACGCTTCCCGGTGGCTGGATGGTGTTATTCTTCAAGAAGGATGCTCCCTCCTTATGTTCATTAGTCAGCACACACTGGCAATGATTATCCATAGCGTTCAACCCTGCCCCCATGGGACTCGTGGCATTGCAATAAAAGTCCGTACCCTCATCGCGGGTGTAAGATGTCAAAGTGTACTTGCCTTCCACCATGCCATAATGATACACCACATGCTCTCTCCTTGCCAACGAGTCAACACCTGCCTTTTTGAATACTTTCTTCAAGGGAAAGAATGGGCGCATCGCGAAGTAGTTCGTTTCTTCTATACAGGTGATGGCAAGACTTCCCTTTGCAATCACGATGCGAAAAGAGCCATGACCACGGAACGGTCCGCCTGAACCATTATATCTTGAGGTGACGACATAATACTGATGTCCTTCGGCATCGGTCATTTCCGACACTTGATATTTATTGTGCTTCTTTGCCTTCTCCAAGCGTTTCAGCGACAGGCGAGTCGTGGCATTCGGAATCTCCACTGGGTCGTACAGCACTTCGTTCTCTTCGTAACCGATATAATCGCCTGACACCTCCCTTGACACTTGTTTATTTACATAAGCCGTGTCGCACAGCAGCAGACGGTCGTGGCGGATGCTGGTATAGTTACTCTCAATGGGACGTTTGTAACTATACCGAGCGATGTTCCCAGGCTCTTCACCGTTATTCAGTTTCTTCAGTGTATGGTGCTTGTCGTAGCCTACACGCAGGGCATCAAACACCATCTCGTCAAAGAGGAACAGCTCGTCGTTCAGCATCCTCACGTCGCGGTAGAACCATGTGCCCACCACGCTGTCGGTCTGGTAGTTCTGCGGTATTCGGTTCACCGCATCTATCAATAGCTGAGCCGCCGCCTTGGGCGAGTATTCTGTCACCGTCACCTCTTTCAGCCAACGGCCGCCGTCCGAGGCAAGAGCCACGTCGGGCTTGCGTTGTGCATTGGCAATGCCGACGGTGTCGCGAAGGTAACCCATCAGGGCATACACCACGCTGCCGTCGCGATGCTCGGCAGGCACTTTCAGCACATACTCGCCGTCGTTGTTGGTCTGGGTGTAGATGGCCTGCCCCGCCACATAGACGGTGACGGCAGGCAACCCCTCGCGGGTGTCACGGTCGGTGACATGCCCGCGAAGGGTCAGATAGTCCTCCTGCGCCGAAATAGAAGAAAGGGAGGAAAATAGTAACAAAGAGATTATCAATACAGGAGTTTTCATTACTTTGTAGCTTATAGTTCTTAGTTCAATTGCGGGGTTCCCATGCTCTCGGTGGCACCTTGGCGGGCTTTGCTTTCCAGCTCCATCTTACCCATACGCCAGGTGAGGCCGAGGCTGACAAAGCGCGAGTCGTAGCGCTGGCTGCCGGTGGTTTGATAACTGGGTGCCGTGGTATTGTTGCCCCACTGCGCCATGCCGAAGATGTCGCGGACGTTGAGGTTCACGCTCAGCTTGCGGTTGAAGAAATCGCTGCTCACGCCGAAGTCCACGCCCTTGTTGGCGACACTCATGCTGTAGAGGCCCAAACGAGGAGAGCTGTAGTGTGCGTTAGCGAACACTTCCAGCCAGCCCCACAACTTGGCCCACACGTTGAGGCGGGCGCTCCAGCTCACCTTGCTGTCGGAGAAATCCTTGTAGTTGTAGGCATAGTTAAACACCGAAGCATTGAGACGCACATTGAGGAAGCCTGTGGGGCGGTAGGTAATGTTTGCCTCCAAGCCCTCGGTGTGGCTGCTGCCGATATTCTCAGGCATGGTGTAGTTGACCAGCACCTGCCCGAAATACTCAGGCGCATAGTCAGCGTATGTCATAGTGCCTATCTCATTGGTGTTGGCGCGGTAATAGGCGTTGATGCCGATGTTGCCGAAGCCCATGATGTACTTGTTGAAGGCGGCCTCCAGGTTGTGGGTATAGCTGATAAGGAGGTTGGGGTTGCCAGTCTCGTAGCTGTAGTCGTCGAAGCGACGGAAGGTAGACAACTGCGTCATGCCGGGTGTTCTGTGACGGCGGGTGTAACTCAAGCTGTAGCTTGTGAAGGTCTTGGTCTGATAGCTCAGGTGGATGCTGGGCACAAGACCGAAGAAGGCGGTGTCCACCACGTTGGAACCTGTTCCGTTCAGGTAGTTCCATGTACTCTTTTTCCACTCCTGTTCGCCACGCAGACCCAATTTTGCGGTGAAGCCACCCCAGCGTTTCTGCAACGTGACATAGCCGCTGAGACCTGTGCCACGTTCCACGCCTTCGCGAGAGCGCAACAGCACCTGTTCATAGACGGAACCATTGAGGGTGTCGAGACATATATACTCTGTGCCGCCACCAAACTCCGTCTCCGCACCCACCTGTAACTCGAACTGGTTCTTCAGCGGGTGGGTGTAGTCCAGCGACAGGCTGCCCGACGGATTGCTACTTCTATTTTCTGTGCGGCGCACAAGGGTGTCGCGTGCGGGGTCGTAATAAGCAAAGGTCTCGCTGCCCGTGCCACGGTCGCTCCATGTGTTGCCGTTGAAGCTGAAGGAGAGCTTGCGGCCAGTGGTGTCAAAGCGATGCTCCAACCATGCACCTGCATAGCCGCCCCAGCCGAAGCCGTCGCCGTTGTCCATCGTGTAATGGTAGCCCAAGTTGCGCAGCGTGGGGTAATACTCACGATACTGGAGGTCGATGTCGCTGTGGTTGCGACCCCAATAGGGATACACGCCCATCCAGGTGGAGAGGTGGGTCTTGTCGGTGATGTTCCAGTTGAGGTTGAGTCCGGTGTAGCCACCGAGATTGTTGGCCTCGGTCTTCCGGTTGCTGCTTTGGAAGCGGCTGGTGTCGCCATTGGCTGTGAAAAGGGTATTGGTGCCGTCGCCCTCCATGCGGTGGTGCGAGTAGTCGGCATTGATATAGAAGTTGAAGTCCACCTTCTCGTTGGCCCACACATACGATGCCCAAGGCGACACGCTGGGAGACGTCCTTGCCCGGACACCTACGCACAACAGCTCGTTGCGGGTAACCTTCTGGTTGGTGACGATATTGATGACACCGCCTGTGGTGGAGTAGCGTGCCGAGGGGTTGGTGATGACCTCGATGCGCTCGATGGCGTTGGCGGGCAGCTGCTTGATGTACTGTTTCAACGCCTCCTCGTTCATGTGCGAGGGGCGGTCGTTGACCCAAATCTCCACGCTGCTCACTCCACGCAGGGTGATGTTGCCTTCGGCGTCCACCTCCACGCCCGGCGCATTCTGCAGGGCGTCGCTGGCGGTACCCGTCTGGATGGAGGCATCCTCCTTGGCGTTGTACATGTTTTTCTCGCCGTCCATCACATAGAGGGGCTTCTCGGCCACAATCTTCACCTCACCGAGCGTGGTGCCACCTTTTAGCGCAATCTCTAGTTTGTCAAGGTTACCTAGTACTTCTAGATTGACTAGATACTTCTCGTAGCCCACGAAACTGGCTTGCAGCAGGTATTTCCCGGGCTTCACGTCCTTGATGTGGAAGGTGCCGTCGAACTCGGTGGCGGCACCGCGCACAAACACCGTGTCTGTCACGCGCATCAGTCCCACATTCACCATGGGCAGCACCTCGCCTGTCTTGGCGTCGCGCACCGTGCCTTTGACACTCACGTTCTGTGCCATTGCAGAGACCGTCATGACAGTCAATGCCATTACTAATAACATTAATCTTTTCATCTCTGTATGGTTTTGCTTTCATTAATCAGTTCTTCCCAGGTAAACCCCAGCATGTTCATGCGCTGCACGAAATAGGGCAGCTCGTCGTCGAGGAATTCCTGCCTATGCATCTTGCGGATGCGTTCTCCCGCCTTGGGCTCTACAAAGTAGCCCACTCCGCGGCGGTTGTAGATTATCTCTGCATTCTGCAGGTAGTCGTAGGTGCGCATCACCGTGTTGGGGTTCACGCCCAGCTCGGCAGCCACGTCGCGCACCGACGGCACGCGCTCGTCCACCTGCCACTCTCCAGCCATGATACGCTCGCACAGCGTATCGGCTATCTGGAGGTATATCGGTTTTTGTTTCTTGAAGTCCATATTATCATGTTTTATTACCTATTATTTCAATATGAATCAATCATTTGTCCAGTCATACTCAACATCTACCAATTCCACAACTCAGCGCCCCACTCTTTCGGTTCTTCTGTTCTGACCTTAAGGAAAGTACAATGCTGGTTCATGACCAACTTGCAATGGCCGTCGCCTGCAACCCTTGCCTTGCCCTTTCGGGTAACTGGCAAATCGCAGTCGAACTTCTTCACCATACCGTCAACGTCGAACGAAATGCCAGCATCCTTTGGCACATACAACACTGCATGGCATCCGCTGCTATTCAACTCTATCTTGTCGGGCATCTGTGTGAACCGGGCTTCCACTGCCGGACTACAGGCAATGTCAACTTTCATATTCCCCAACTCGCACTCATTGATTTGCACAGAGTTCACGAGGCCTTTCACATCCATTTCTTTGCTCGACACACCATCCAGCTGTACAGTACGGCTTCCTCCGTCAACCACCAATTCATCCATCTTCAACGTGCGTGGTACCCGAACAAATAGATGTTTGGATAGTACCGTACCTTTTTTAATCACAATCCCTGGCTTACAAAATAAAAGGCTCAGTTTCCCTTCAGGCGACAGACTGTAGTACATCGAGTTCGAATCATTGAGTTCCTCATCCGAGACCTCGCTGACTACCACATCCGTGCCATCGTATCCTTCGATAGTAACCGTGTCGGTAATCCAATCAATGCTCAAAGCCTTCACCTTATTGCTTCCTATGGTAAGTCCGCCCATCGCCAAACGTGCGCCGTCTCCATTGTCGGGCATCTGGAAATCACCGTCCTCATTCTCGTAACGAGCCTTGACTTCATCCGAATCTTCCATAGGGTTGCCCATACTAAGCTTGCAGCCGCTCAGCGTCAGCAGCCCTGTCGCTGTAAAAACCATTGCTAATATTAAAGACTTGCTTTTCATCTTTCAACAACTTTTTATTAGTTACTCTTTTTGTTTTTTATTTTCAGGTCGCCGCTAAGCGAGTTGCACTCTATATTGCAGGTGCCGTTGCCTATCACTTTCTTGCCGCCTTTTTTCCCGACGGGCAGTTCGCTGTAGAAGTCGTCGTTTACACCAGCCATTTCCACAGTCATGCCGGCATCTTTTGGCACATATAGCACCGTTTTGCCACTGACATTGTTGAGCTCAATATCCTCCGGCATACGGCTGAAAGTGGCTTCCACATCGGAACTCACCGAATTCACCTCAATCTCCTTCACCTCACACTCGTTCAAGACGATCTGGTTCGCCACATTGTTCAGTTCAAGATGCTCGCATGGCACGCTGTCCATCCTGAAGGTATGGCCAACACCATTTATGACAATCTCATCCAGTTTGTACGTACGCGGCACACGGACAATGAGGCGCTTGTGAGGCAGATCCTTTTTATCCAGCTTTATGCCAGGCTTGCCAAACGTGATATTCAGTTCACCGTCGTGACCAAAAGAGTAATACATCATGGTGCTGTCGTTAAGGGGTTTGTCGGCAGTCTCGCTAAACTCAACTCCATTATGGTCGTGGGCAACAATGGTCACTGAATCATACATCCAATCTATGGTCAACTTCTCCACAGGCCATACACTGGTCTGTCCCGAGCCTATGACATAATTGTTCTCATTGTCTTTATTACCCAGATGCACTTGACCGAATTCCTCCATCAACTCATCGACAGTCTTTCCGGTGCTGAGTTTGCAACCGCTCATGGTCATTGCGCCCATCAAGGCCAGACCCAATGCTATTGAAATTCCTATGTGTTTCATGATTCCAAAATTTTCAATTTTCAACTTTCAATTTTCAACTTTTTAATATTTCATGCGTTTCAGCCTATAAGCCGTCCACCAGAGGAACACCATGGTCAGCAGGATGCCCCATGCTGTTGCGGCCCAATATGCAATATTGAAACCTCTCACCGGGTCGACGGATTGAAGGATTGCCTCCACCCAGTTGCCGTTGAGCACCATGGCACCCATGATGGGAGTGCAGACAAGATTAATTGCGAAACTGATAAGCCATGTCCACAACAGGGTTTGCAACACCTTATGCTTCTTGAAGATTGTGTTGGTGAACAAGAACAGTGCCACCGTGCTCAGGTACGACAACAAACCATAAAGCACTCCCTTGCCCGGAGTAACTACCTCGGTAAGCACCCTTATTTCCTCTGAATCCACATTGGGGACATCTCCCGACACCAGCAATCTGTAGTAATCCAATCCGCTGGCCAGATAGTCGGTCTGCCACAGCCATCTTCTGTACGGGCCGAAAGGCAGTAGCGTCAGGAAATAGTCGAGCACCATGCTCCCGAGGAAGCAAATCAACGGGCATATCACCACCGAGAAGAGCAACATGCTCAAATACTTCTCCAGTTTCGACGCGGGCAACATCGCAAAGTATATACCCTCCTTCTGCAGGTTGCACGTACGGTGCATACGCGACGGTGTCACCATCATGGACAGATATATCACACCAGCGATGAAAATCCAGCGCACCTCCGGCACTATTGCCGGCAAGTCCTTCACTCCACTGAGTGCCCACCAAAACAGCCATGCACCCAATGGCAACAAGGTAATAATCAGAAGCGATGTACCCGCATTCTGCCATATATTGCTGAAATCCTTACGGACCAATTTCCCAAAACGGGACCAATCAAATGTCTTATTCATAACGGTTTATTATTAAAAGGTTTTTTCTGAATAATCTGAATAATCTGAGTAATCCGATGCTTTATTTGAAGAGTTCTTTAATCAAGTGCTTGTTGCGAAGCACAGCGTTGAAAAGTGCCTCGATGTTCACCTTGCTCTCGCTGCCGTCGTTGTTCACACAAACGTTCATGCAACCGCCGGGCATCTGCTCGGTATACAGAGCGCCGTCGACAGGTGCCGTGTCATACGAGAAGGTCAGCTTGCGGGTCACCTGGTCGATGCTGGCATTCAACAGCACATCGTCGTGCGTCAGGATGATGATGGGGTCAATCAGATTTTCCACATCCTTCACCTGATGGGTGGAGATGATGATCGTGGTGCCCTCGGTGGCACGCTTGGACAGCAGTGTACGGAAGTCGGCTTTCGAAGGGATGTCCAACCCATTGGTCGGCTCGTCCAGCAGCACATAGTCCGTACCTAACGACAGCGCGCAGGCTATCAACGACTTTTTCTGCTGTCCGAACGACATCTCCTTGAACTTCCTTTCGGGTTCCACCTCCATCTCCTGCATCAGATGAAGGAATGTGCCGTAGGCATACTTGGGATAGAAAGGAGCCAACTCTTTCACGTAATCCGACGGTGTGGCGTTGTCGGGTATGGTCACCTCGTCGGGCAGGAAAACAATGTTCTGCAGCATCTCCGGCTCGCGGTCGAAACTCACGCAACCGTCCACCGTGCAGCTACCCTGCTGCGGACTTTGCAGACCACAGATTAATTTAAGCAATGTGGTTTTACCCACGCCGTTCTCGCCCAGCAGGCCGTAAATGCTACCCGGGGCAAATGTCAGGCTGATGTTGTGGAACACCGCCGTTTTCTTGTAGGAAAAGTCCAAATTTCTAATCTCTATCATAACTGCATTAATTTTTTATTGTTTCTATTTTTATTTTCTTTATTGTATTTCAACAATTTATCCGTTATGTTGTTATAGTGTATTACCTTACTAATACACTGCAAAGGTACAACACTTTTTTGAATAAGCAAGAACAAAAATAAAAATTTAACATTTAAATTCACGAACAACCCACCTAGTACAATCACAACAAACTAATACACTGAACAATATACACGAACACTTATTGCAAAAAAAATTCCACCAGACCAGTATTTAACATTTCTATCCCCTACCCCTCCCTAACTCCCTTCAACCCGAATCGGTCATTAGAATGGATTAGCAACGTGGAACGAACGGCGTTTGAACGACATTACTACATAGAAATGCCGTTGCCCTGCGGGGCAACGGCATAGATAGTATTTGGTCTAATAGTCATTTTGCAGGCTGCGACACAGTCTGAATATAGGAGCAGAAGGCGTTTTGATCGATTCAAAAGGTTTTTGTAAAAATCGGCTTAA